>NZ_LMKX01000010.1:0-461727 GCF_001421685.1 Sphingomonas sp. Leaf28
GCGGGCGTCATCGGCGGTACCGTCAATCCCGACGGTACCTATACCGGGCCGACCTACGCCACCACGGGTGGGACGACCGCTACCACGGTGCAAGGCGCGTTCGACAACTATACCACCGCCATCACCAATACGGCAGCGGTCGCAAACCGGGGCTTTGACATCACGACCGCCCAGACGGGTACAGGTACAGTGACGGGCACCGCGGTTGCCAACGTCGCACCGGGCACGCGGCAGACGATCACGGCGGGTAACAACATCTCGATCAGTCAGAGCGGTACCGATCTTACGATCGCGACCAACCCGAACCTGGTGGCTGACAGTCTGACGACCGGTGGCACGGTCATCAACGCAGCCGGTCTCACAATCGCTGGCGGCCCGAGCCTTACGACCACGGGGATCAATGCTGGCGGGAAAACGGTGACGAACGTCGCGGCGGGGTCAATTGCTGCCGGATCGACTGATGCGGTAAACGGTTCGCAGCTTGCCGCTACCAACAGCAGCATCTCAGCACTTACCACTATTGTAGGCGGCAGCACGATCGGAGCCGTTCAGCGCCCTGGCACTGGCGACCGGCTTAACTTAGTGGCGGCAGGCGCTTCAGGCGCTGCCCCAGGCGCCGCACAGACGCTGGCGAACGTCGCAGCCGGTCTACTCGCAGCCGGTTCGACAGAGGCGGTCAATGGTGGCCAGCTTGCCGCCACCAACCTAGCGCTCGCGACACTTGGGCAAAGCGCAGTGCAATATGATGATGCAACGCGCACTGGGGTCACGCTGAACAGCGGCGGATCGCCGGTCGCCCTTCGCAACGTTGCCGCAGGTACCTTGGCGACCGACGCTGTCAACGTCGGGCAACTGGGATCCGGACTGGCGAGCACGTTGGCAGCAGCTAATGAGTATACCGACGTACGGATCAACGCGGTCAACTTCGATCTACAGACCTACAAGCGTGACGCAAACGCTGGCACGGCCGGAGCGTTGGCTTCAGCGGCGCTTCCCCAGGCCTTCGAACCGGGCAAGAGCCTCGTTGCGGGAGGCGTTGGTACATACCGTGGTCAGGCCGCCTTCGCAGTTGGCGTTTCGCGGATCTTCGACGACGGCCACACCATTCTGAAGGCCGGCGTCAACCGCGACACGCGTGGAAACAGCGGTGCCAACGCAGGCATCGGGTACCAGTTCTGACTAATAGCGGGTCGCGTCACGTGACCCGCTCCTCCAGCGGAGAACCATCATGAAGCAGTATGTCAGTTTGATCCTTGCCTTGGCCGCGCCGGCGAGCCTCCTCGTACCAAAGGGCGCGGCCTTTTCCCAAGTCCCCACTATGTCTGCGCCATCCCCACGACCACTCGTCGATGGCAGCGCGTTCAAGACAAAGTCCGCTTATGATCGGAAAAAGGGCATCGTCATCCAGCCTTCAATAGTCAGATTGATTGTGCCAGGTATGGACAAGGACGCAGTCTACCGCATCGTCGGCGCGCCGCATTTCGGCGAGACCATGACGCGCACATTCAATTACATCCTGAATCTTACGGCAACAGGCGACGACCCGATGCGCTGCCGGATGCAGGTGGTCTTCGGAACTCCCCAGCAGGGGCCGCTGGCTAGCCGTCGGCCGATCGTGCTGCGGGTTGTTTGGCAGACGTCGGCATGTGCCGACCGGGTAGGTGCGGGATGACGTCAGGACGGCGGAACCGTTGTGTGATCCGACGCGGCGGACCTAACGGCTTGGCCTGGTGCAAGCCCACGTTACGCCTCGCTGCCGCGCTTCTGGCGGCACCTGTTTCGGTCAGCACGGCTCAAACGCCCCCCGTCGACGCGCACGTCTTTGCCGAAGACACGGCGCGAGAAGTGGCAGCTTTGGTAAAGCCGGGGGCCGTCTTGATCGTCGGTGAACCTCAAGGCTATTATCAGATGGCCGTTGTCGCGCAGCTTGAGGCGAAAGGCTTTGTGACCGCTACGAGGTCGGTAAAAGGCGGGATACCTACTCGATTTTTGATGGCCGATGGCGGGCGCAGTGGGGCGGCAAAAGTCGACCTGGCGGTCGGTACCACTATCCTCTGGCGCACGTATGAGCGTTCGAGCGGAAAGCCTTCCGGGACATGGAGAAAGCAGGCACCGACGCCGACGCCGGTCGACCAAACGCTGAATGAATCCGAACAGCTGTATCAGCTCGGCCGCAGCATCGAAAATCAATCGCCAGACCGCGCAATGAGATATTATCGGCTTGCGGCGGCGTTAGGCCACAGAGAAGCAGCCTTGCGCCTGGGGCTGACCTTGATCGCGAATGGCAAAGCGGAGGAAGGCATCCGGTTCATCACCGTCGCATCAAATGCCGGTAATGCCCAAGCTGAGTACGTTCTTGGCCTGGCGTACCTCAATGGCACCGGGATCGTGAAAGACCCGATCCGCGGTCGGAGCTTGCTCGGTAAGGCGGCAGATGCGGGTATAGTTGCAGCCAGTCGGGCTTTGGGCCGCGAGGCTTTGGGCAGATGATACAACTCTTATTGCAATGATGACGCAATACCGTAATTTTATCGAGGGACCATTTATATGGTGAGATTTTCCCCTGGTATTCGATCGCATACACGAATGACCTACGTTAGGCGCCGTCTTCAATTGCTAGATATAGCTCTAAGCACTATTGAGATGACCGGAACTGCATCTCTAAAACTTGGTGATCTTGCTAAGAAAGCAAATATTACCAGTCCCGCGGTGTATAGATATTTTGCCAACGTTGACATATTAATTTTTGAGTTGCGAGAGCATTTCTTTTACAAAGAGGACATATGCAGAGAAATATCAGATCATCTTGCAAAAAGGCATAGTTCGCAGCCCGTAGGCGTGACATTCGACAATTCAATCTATGCCATGTCGCGAAATGGACAGCGAAAAATCGGAGTATCTCACTGACCAGCCGGCTAAGGGTCTGCAACCATATCTCCTCCAAAACTATGGCAGGCCAGGGCTCACTGGCGGTTGCCAAGTGGCGTCGCTCCCTCCGATCGAGGTGGTGGAGCTGAGGTAATTTACCGTCAGGACATTAACGGTATTCAGTCCTAAGATTTATAGGACAACTAGTACAAGAGGCATCCCCAAAAGTAAAACGTACTACGTCGAATAATTGACCTAATTGATCTAGATTATATACTAAATTACTAATCTATATCATATGCGGCAAATGCATGGTGATGAGCGGCGAGCGCAAATAGCAAAGATGATACTATCTACGCGTCTGAATCGTAATGTGCTATTTCCTAGTAATATGTTTAATGACCACGCATGGATAATTTTGCTTACCCTATTTGTTGCCCACGCAGAAAATAGAATATTATCCAAGTCTGAGGTAATCCATAAGTTAGGCGCTAATGTAGAAACGTGTACGCGTTGGATAAAATACCTAATTCAAAGCCGACAAGTTTTTGATATAGAAAAAGGAAAAGACTTAGTTTTATCAGATGAAACGATATCTCGCCTAAGAAGCGTATTTGACGACGTTATCACCGAAATATATGGTTTTAGTAAGTGACCTATAATGATTTGTTAGTAACAGGTATATCATTAGATATTAATATACGATTCTTATCGATCTCGGATAGGGTAATAGATCAGAACTAAGCGGGAAGGTCATCGACGGTTGGCAGTCGAGCGATCTCCACCTCACATTGGGTTGAGTCAGGAGGTCCACCGGTTGGGCCCCCGACACGGACCAGCTTTGGCGCACAGCTTATTTAGCGTGTTTTGGCGCATGAAACCGGTGGAACAGCTAAATCTCATATTTCTCTAGTGAGGTGGTGTTCGAAGTGGTCGTACCATTGGTCGGCGAGGCCAGACAATCTCAAAGATGAAGCGACCTCTTGGAACGTATGTGGCGTTTGGCGGACAGCCCTGGCCAGTCGTTGGGGATGTTCGGCGATCCTCACGATCGAACGGTAAACAACCCCGGCTATTCCCAAAATTCGATCGATTCCGAGAACGCCCTCACCGTCTCACTGGCGGTTCCCTTTTGGGAATGGCCAAAATGACCAAACCGCCCAATCGCCCAATCGCCGACGCAAAGATGGGTAATTTGCATCCGCGAAAGCGGACATTGGTTCAGCACGACTTTTGCTCCGAACCTATAAAATCGGGTTCTAGCAAAGGTTGGGGTGGGCAAATGACAAGTTCTGTTATTACAAGGCCAACGTTCTAGGCTTTGCCGGTATGTGACATGCCAATAGTAGACGGTTTGGGCTAAACGGGTGGATATGTCCGGTATCCATTATGATGGTGGACGTGTGAGATCAGCTCTTTCGTCAACCGGTGAAATCCTTTGGGGGCTCCGCTATGATGATCCTGTTGCCATCCTGATCAGCAATCTCGGCTATAGCGCCGAAACTACCCCAGCTGATCGGGCCGATATCGAGACCCAGATCGGTAAGTCTGTCCTTTTCCGCGCCCATATTGGGCGTCACGATCGTAACTACGGACCGTCCAGCCTTCTCGAAATCGCAGATTAATTGAATACCCGCCGTGCCAATATTCCGCCACTGCGTCAGGGTAGGCATAGGATGGTCGTCAGCGGGTCGGGCAAGCAGAGTCGTATACCAATCTTCGGCGCGAGCCATGTCAGTTACACATGCCACCGCATACAAGCCTTGGATGTTCATCGCCATGCTCCGATCAGCCTCATTGATAAGCTAGCTCAACGTGGTCGTCCTCCACAATATCGCAGCGCAAGCTCTCCACAATCTTGGGGTGTTGCCAGCCACCTCTCACCGAACAGTTCGCCCAATTTCAGACGTTTTTTGATCGTCTACCTCGGCGGCAGACCAAGCGAAATGCGATTAAACATGAGCTACCAGACGGACCGTCAGGTCAGATGCGCCCAGTGGAACCGAAGCCCTACGGTATTCGCTTACGGTAAATCGTTGGTTGTCGGCGACTGAGAGACTTGGTGCTCCCGCGTAATTTCGGGAGTTCTAATGCCAATTTACTATTTCGAGATTGCCGATGCTAATCCGGCTATTCCCTGTGTCGGAGAGAATTTACCGTCGCTTGCTGCAGCCCGTTGCTTCGCACTAAAATATGCAGGTCTACTTATACGTGATCAGGGCGAGGTGTTCTGGGGCGGAGAAGAGTGGGTCATGACGGTATCGGACGTAAACCACCTAACGATGTTCACGATAATGATTTGCTCCACGGCCGCGCCCGCCACCTTGAACCTCAAGATGCTGATCTGAGAAAGCCATAGGCGGCTATCCCTCGCCCCTTCCCGAATGCAGGCGGTCTGCTTTCCTCTCCGTTCCAGACATTCCCGAAATTGGATCGATTCCGAGAACGCCCTCACCGTCTCACTGGCGGTTCCCTTTTGGGAAGGTTTGGGGGGCTGAAGGCCCGGTACTATCCGATACAACCGAACGGCTTCGCTCGACCATTTTCATCAACCGAAACCATCGTGGATAGAGCCGTGGCCGCATGTCGTCGTTCCCCGGATATTAAATCCTCGGCGCTAAGATCAACACTGATGCGCACGGAACTGCGCCCGGTCATCCGTACTTCGGCGGTTAGCTCGACCATCTCGCCCTTCTGGATAGGGGAACGGAAGTCGATCCGGTCAGATGCTGCCATAACCATTACCGCCCGGGCTTGGCGGGTTGAGGCAATGAATGCCGCCTTGCCCATCATGCGAAGTGCATCACCACCATAGAGGGTGCCGTAATGGTTGGTCTGGTTCGGGAAAATCATTTCGACCATTCGCAACGGCTGCACCGCATCATGCGGAACCATCTCACCCATCGGTGGCAGAGGGTCTTCGCTTCCGACTGCGACGAGCGTGAAACGGCCTCGCGTACACAGCCGTCGTTCGCCCGATACCGGTGCCTCCGCGATCAGTTCGACCTCGACGTCGAGCGACTTACGTCCAACCCGCACGACGCAACCTGTCACCTCGACCATATCGCCGATCCGGGCAGGCGCCGCGAAATCGATCTTTTCCGAAGAGGCGGTGACGAAGGCCGCGCGACCGTGGCGTGAGGCCGCCAGGAAGGCGACCTTGTCCATATGCGCCAGAGCCACACCACCGAACAGCGTGCCGTGGTGATTGGCGTCACCGGGGAAGACCATGTCGATCAGCTGAATAGGGGTGCTGTGGTGTTCCTGTGGCATCCTGGTCCTCAATCATTCGCGAGGGCATCCAGACGCCAGCGACCAACGGGAGAGGTACACCTCTTCCTACAGCACGCAGCGGCCAGACCGGGCACCCCGCCGGTGGTCGTTATGGCGTCGAAGGCAGGTATCCTGGCTCGCGGGTCATCGTCGAAATCCCGGCCTTCCCAGCGCGGAAGCGCCAGTGGCACACGAGGGAATTTCTACTCGCCGCTTACAGTTGCGGGGGCAGCATCGGAATCGAACCGATTTCCCGTCTTAGCCTTCGGCCAATCGGCGAAGGAACCTTGACCTCACTGAGGTCGCAGGAAACGGCCCTTTACGTCAAGGCCAAGTGGCTTCGCGGACTGAGAACGGCATGGTGGGCGTAGCCGTACCACCGTCCGCCATGCTTCCACTCATGCCGCCTCATCAACATATAAAGATATCTTTATATGTTTGTTGACAATGATCGCTCGCTCGTGTCGAACGGCCACGTCGAGGTTCCCCATTCCAGGCATGGCGATGGGGCTAAGACGGGAAGCCGGTGGTGTCCTTCGGGTCAGATTCCGGCGCTGCCCCCGCAACTGTAAGCGGCGAGTGGCGGCTCCATTTCGTGTCACTGGGTTCTCGCAAGGAGCCTGGGAAGGCCGGAGCCACTGCGTTGACCCGTAAGCCAGGATACCTGCCTTCGACGCCATAACGTTCCTCGGACGGGGGTTCCTCCGGTGGATCGCGCTTGATGCGACGGTCCGTGGCTTGCCGCCATCCGGGCCTGTTCACGCCTTGCGCGCTTTCGCCTGACCTCCCGCCCGCATAGCCAGGGTGAGTCATGACGAATAGCGGGTTCATATTCTCGATCAGCAGTATCCCGTTCGACGAGGATTATCGTCCGGCCGACAACACGCGCATCACCACCAATTTTGCCAATCTCGCGCGCGGAGACAGCCGACAGGAGAATCTGCGCAACACGCTGGTGATGATCGACCATCGGTTCAACGCGCTGATGCACTGGGATAATCCCAGGGGTGATCGCTACACGCTTGAGCTGAAGATCGTCTCGGCCGCGCTCACGCTCGGGGATGGTGCCGACGACGAAGCCTTCCCGCTGATCGAGATTCTGCACACGACCGTGACCGACCGGATCAGCGGAGAGCGATCCGACGGCATGATCGGCAACAACTTCTCGTCCTATGTACGTGACTACGATTTCAGCGTCGTCCTGCCTGACCACCTGAAGGCTGGGGGTGGCGGTGCGCCAGAGGGGTTCGGCGATCTGCACGGCAACTTGTTCAAGCACTTCCTTGGCTCGAGCGCCTACCGTGACAATTTCCGCAAGCCCCCGGTTATCTGCCTCAGCGTGTCGAGCAAGGAGGTGTATCACCGGACCGCCAACGTGCATCCGATCCTCGGCGTCGAGTACCGGAACGACAAGTTTTCCTCGACCGATCAGTATTTCGCCAAGATGGGTATGAAGGTGCGCTACTTCATGCCGCCACACAGCGTCGCGCCGTTCGCCGTCTATCACACCGGCGATCTTGTCAGCGACTACACCAACCTTGAACTTGCCAGCACCATCGCAACGATGGAGACGTTCCAGAAAATCTATCGTCCTGAAATCTACAATGCGAACTCGGTCGCGGCGGAGCATTATCAGCCGAGCCTGAAGTATCAGGACTATTCGCTGACTCGCATCGTCTACGATCGCGAGGAACGTGGTTGCCTCGCTGTCGAGCAGGGCAAATTCGCCGAAGAGCATTTCATCAAGCCGCACAGTGCCGCGCTTCGGCGCTGGTCCGCGACCTGCGGCCTCTGATCCCCACGACACGAAGGTATTTGCATCATGACGACATTGTTGCCGACGACGACCGCGGGTAGCCTGCCCAAGCCTTCCTGGCTCGCCCAGCCCGAGACCTTGTGGTCGCCCTGGAAGCTGGAGGGCGACGAGCTGGTCGCTGGCAAGCAGGACGCGCTCCGCCTCGCGGTCAAGGACCAACGGCAGGCGGGTATCGACATCCTCGGTGACGGCGAGCAGACCCGCCAGCACTTCGTCACGACCTTCATCGAGCATCTCGACGGTGTCGATTTCGAGAAGCGCGAGACGGTGCGCATCCGCAACCGCTACGACGCCAGCGTGCCGACGGTCGTCGGCGCCGTATCGCGCCCGAAATCGGTCTTCGTCGACGACGCCCGTTTCCTGCGCGCGCAGACCGATCAGCCGATCAAGTGGACGCTGCCGGGGCCGATGACGATGATCGATACCCTCTACGACGCGCATTACCGGAGCCGCGAGAAGCTGGCATGGGAGTTCGCCCGCATCCTCAACGAGGAAGCCCGCGAGCTGCAGGCGGTCGGCGTCGACATCATCCAGTTCGACGAACCCGCCTTCAACGTGTTTTTCAACGAGGCGAACGACTGGGGCATCGCTGCCCTGGAGCGCGCGGCCGAAGGGATGACGGCTGAGACCGCCGTCCACATCTGCTATGGCTATGGCATCAAGGCTAACACCGACTGGAAGAAGACGCTCGGCTCCGAATGGCGCCAGTACGAGGAAACCTTCCCCAACCTGCAAAGGTCGAAGATCGATATCATCTCGCTCGAATGCCAGAACTCGCGCGTGCCGATGGACCTGATCGAGCTCGTCCGCGGCAAGAAGGTGATGGTCGGCGCGATAGACGTCGCGACCGACACGATCGAGACGCCGGAGCAGGTTGCCGAAACATTGCGCAATGCGCTGCGCTTCGTCGATGCCGACAAGCTCTTGCCCGCCACCAACTGCGGGATGGCGCCGCTGTCGCGCGACGTCGCTCGGGGCAAGCTCCAGGCGCTGAGTGCCGGCGCGGAAATTGTGCGGCGAGAGATACTCGGCTGATCACGGCGGTGTTGCATCGCCAGCGCGGAACGGGTCCCAGGCTGGCGATGCCCTCGGCCAGGTCAGAAATTGACCCTGGTACCCAGACGCAAGGTTCGTGGTTCGACCACACGACTCAACCGGCCATCCGTTGGCCCTGAAGCGTCAAACGAGGGAATATAGGATTCGTAAAAATAGGCGATGTCCTTGTCACGGCTGTCGAGAATGTTGAGCACCTCGCCATACACCTCGAACCGGCCGATTTTGCGGGCCGCCCGGACGTTGACGACGGTGCTTCCTGAATCCCGGACGCTATTGTCTTCGATCAGCGGATAAGGCCCGAGGTGACGGACGCGAACGCTTGCCTCCCACGGATCGAGCACCAGCGCGATCCCGGCGGATGCGGCGTTCTCGAAGGCGTTCGGAATGCGATCACCATTGTCGTACCGCGACCGGCTCGCGGTGTAATTGCCGTCGATCGCAAGCCACGGCCTGGGCCGCCAGAACGCCACCAGTTCATAGCCACGACGCTCGCTGGCACCGGTCGGTTCGACCGCGTTGGAATCTCCGACGAAGCGCAGTTCGCTGTCGACGTCGAGCCACCAATAGGTCGCGGTCAGCGTAATGCCGGGTAACTGCCACCGGGCGCCGACTTCACGGCCGTTGCCGCGGACCAGCACAGGCACCGGCGTTTCGACGTTTACCGCGCCGCGGACGTCGTTGGAGTGGAACCCACGTCCCCAGTTGCCGTAGAACTCCAGCCGATCGGTCGGCGAGTACGCGATCGATGCCTTGGGCGATAGGATCGTGTCGTCGCCGCTGCCTTCCCCGGCCAACACCGCCGCCTGATCCCGCGCGCGAACGACGTAGTGATAATAGTCCCCGCGGACCCCACCGATCAGGCGGAGGCCCTTAACCGGCGTCCATGTCGCTTCGCCATACAAAGCTGCCGACGCTTCCTCGACATGGTAGCGGCCGAGCGATGACAGGAACGATCGCGCGCTGGTGCGGTACACACCGACGCTACCGATATGGTCGTAGCGCTCTTCGGTACCGAGCGAGACGGCGAGGGTCGGCGCGAGCGTCCAGCGCTTTTCGCCCCGTGCACCGACGATCCAGCGTTTGTCGAACTGGCGGATTTGCGCGCTGGTCCCGTCCGGATCGGTGTAGGTCGGGTTCGAATACATCGACCAGTCGTAGAACTGACCATACACATTGGCGTGCCAGTCCGGCTGGCGGACCGCGATATTGCCGACCAACCGTGTGGTCTCGCCGCGTGCAGTCGGATCGGGTGAGCAGAAGACGTCCTTGCAGAGCGCGGTACCGATTATGCGCTCCGGAATTTGTTCGGTCGGACGCCAGGTCGCGCGGTAGGCGTTGAGCGACGCTTCGATCTGGCCTGCACCGGCTGGAGCAGTATATTTCGCGAAGCCAGAGGCATGGCGCAGATGCTCAGGCTCCTCCCAAGGGCCGTCATAGACCTTGGTCTGCGCGACGAGCGTCAGTTTGCCGGTGCCGATCCCGTCGATCGTGCCACCCGCGGCGATCCGGCCATAGCCATAAGAGCCGCCCTCGACCGACAGGAACGGCCGGGCGAGGCCATCGATCGTGGTCATGTACGCAGCCCCCGCCAGCGCGAAGTCGCCGCCATCGGCACGGTATGGCCCTTTGCGAAAATCCTCGCGCGCGACGATCTCCGGGATCAGTCCGTTGAGATCGAGATAGCCCTGGCCGTGACCGTGCGTGCGCAGGTTCATCTGCACCCCGTCGATATAGGTCGTGAAGTCCGAGCCGTGATCGAGATTGAAGCCACGCAGGAAATACTGGTTGGCCTTGCCGCTGCCCGAATGCTGCGCAGCGACCATCCCGGGAATCGCTTCCAGCAGTTCGGCGACGCGCAGCAGCGGGCGAACCAGAAGGTCGGCCCCGGCGACGGTGCCCTCACTCGCTGCATGCGCAACACCGATCTTCGCTTCGCCGCGGCCGAACACGACGATGTCGTTTGGTGCCTGTGACGGCACAGCCTCGGTGTCTTGCCCCTGAGCCCATGCGGGTGTGGTGCTACATGCCGAAGCGATAGCTATGCATTCGAGCCATTTTGTTCGTAATCTCAGATTCTTCATGTCCGTCCCCCGTGCGCCAAGCGACTTTGGACGGGGGCGTCCGCTGTGAACGGTCGGCGCGCGTCGGCAGGCGGACGCAAGCGCCCGCGACACGAACCGATGCGACCCCCGCCGCTCGTTCGTCGCTCAGACGGAAGAACCGTGCCCCGACCATCCCCTGGACCAAAGCAAGAGCGACCAGACGCTGGCAGGTCTCCTGGCTCACGGGTCGTCGCTCGACATACGGCCTTCCCGGATCTCGGCCGTTACGGCGTTGGTCCAGTGGCTGCACCCTCCAGAAGAGGACGCGATGTACGTCTCGCTCGCCGCTTACAGTTGCAGGGACAGCCTCGGCTTCGGGAGAGCGTCTCCCACACCGTGTTCCCTATTAAGTCCCTCTCGGGACACCAACGCGATCATTGTCGGGTCGGAGACACTTCTCCGGCCTGACGGACATTGCGTACCGGGGAAGGTTCCGATCGGCAAGACAGCCTCGGCCTTCTCTGATCCCGTCCGTTTGCAGGGTAGATCGACACGGCAATGACAGGACTGCCTGCCTGCGCTACCCGCGTTCGGTGTTCGCCGTTCGTCGCCTCCTAGCGCAACGCTACTTCGCGGCCTCGTGTGCGCGGCAACGCTGTTGCTCAAGCTGCTCGTACCGACCGGGTACATGATCGGCAGCGAGCACGGCCGGATCACAATCGAGCTATGTTCCGGCGTCGCCCCTCGAGCCGTGACGATGGCAATGCCGGGTATGCACGGCGACATGCCTGATCACAGCAAGTCGCGGGACCACGGCAAGGCTGAAATGCCGTGCGCGTTTGCGGGCCTGTCAGCCGCAACGCTCGGTGCGATCGATCCTATTCAGCTCGTCATCCTGATCGCCTTCGTCATGGCGGTCGGGCTTTCACCGACCGTGCTGCCGGCGATCACTCGCGTCAGCTACCTGCGCCGCGCTGGCCTCCGCCCGCGCACGTGGCCGGCATGGCGGTCGTCCGTTCAAGATGACACCTGCCAAGCTGCGCCTCGCCCAGGCGGCGATGGGCAAGCCGGAAACCAAGGTTGCAGACCTGTGCGCCGAACTCGGCGTCACGCGTTAGACGCTATACCGGGACGTTACTCCGCAAGGTGAGATCAGACCCGATGGTGAAAAACTGCTGTCGCGCAAAAGGACGAGCGCATGACCACTCAACCGAAGATGCCGGTAAAAGCTTTACCCGACGCCACACGTCGCGCAGCCGCCTTTCGGCGTATGCGCGAAGCGCAGCGCACCGAAGTCGCCGAGGATTATGTCGAACTGATCGGCGACCTGATCGCGATGATCGGGGAGGCGCGGCTGACCGATCTGGCCGAGCATCTCGGCGTCAGCCATGGGACAGCGGCCAAGGTCGTGCAGCGGCTGCAACGGGAGGGGCTGGTCGAAAGCCTGCCCTACCGATCGATCTTCCTGACCGAACGCGGGGCCGAGGTGGCGGCCATGTCACGGGACCGGCATCGCATTGTTCATGACTTCCTGCGCGCCTTGGGAGTGAGCGAGGCTGTTGCCGAGGCGGATGCGGAGGGCATTGAGCATCACGTCAGTAAGGAAACCCTGGAAGCCTTCATCCGACATACGAAAACCCTGGTCGCCGATCGCTAGTCGAATTGCCATTGCTCCACAATTAAGCCGAGGCTAAATCATGTAGCCTTGTATGGAGTGAGCAATGCTTGGACAGGCCTTGACGGTGATGATCGCGCCTGTCGCCGCGTCGCAGGAAGCAGCTCCACCAGCGAAATCTGCGGCATCGACCCCCGACCACGATCACTCAGATATCGTGGTGACCGGACGCAGCGAACGCCGCATCGGTACGGCTCAGTCCGCCAGCGAAGGTGTCGTCTCGGGGGCCGAACTGCGCGTCCACCCGCTGTTGCGCACCAGCGAACTGGCCGAAGCCGTGCCGGGGATGATCGCGGTTCAGCATTCGGGGGGCGGCAAGGCCGCGCAATATCTCATCCGCGGCTACAACCTCGACCACGGCACCGACTTCAGCATCGCGATCGACGGGATGCCGTATAATCTGCGTAGTCATGCGCACGGCCACGGCTATCTCGACCTGAACGGCCTGATCCCGGAAACGGTCGATCACATAGCGTATCGCAAAGGCCCGTACCGGGCGGCGGATGGCGATTTCTCGTTCGTCGCCGCGGCATCTCTCGATACGCTGGATCGGTTCGAGCGTCCGTTCGCTTCGGTGACGGCGGGCAGCTACGGCTATCACCGGCTCGCGGTCGGCGGGTCGTTAGATATCGGACCGGGCACGCTGTTGCTCGCCACCGAGGTGAAGGCGAACGACGGGCGCTGGCAGTTGCTCGAACGGCTGCACCATGTCGGCGCGTTTGGCAAATATACCTTGGAGACCGGCATCGGCACCCTGCGCGCCAGCCTGTCGCTCTACGATGCGCGTTGGCGCCCGACCGAGCAGATTCCGGTCCGTGCGATCGGCAACCAGATCCCAGACCGGTTCGGTACGCTCGACCCGTTCCTGCGCGGCAGTACGAACCGCGAGGTGTTCAACATAGGCCTGACCGGCGATCATCTGACGGCGACGGCCTATGCACAGCATTACCGGTTCGATCTGCTATCCAACTTCACGTTCTTCCTGAATGACCCGGTGCGCGGCGACGAACTGGAGCAAGCGGAGAATCGCTGGACCTATGGTGCGCGGATCGCGCGGCGGTTTGAACTCGCCGACGCCCTCACGCTGACGATCGGGGCCGACGGCCAGACCGACCGTATCGACCGCCTCGGTCTCTACCATACGCAGTTCGGCCAACGGATCGGCACCACCAGTCTAGTGGATGCGACCGAGACATCGCTGAGCGGCTATGCTGAGGCCAGCTGGAAGCCCGTCGAGCGGATCAGCCTGCTGGCAGGCGCGCGCATCGATCATTTCCGTTTCCGCACCACCGCCCGCGCCGGCGCGGGGTTCACCGGGGCGGTCAATGACACTATCGCGACACCGAAAGCCGGGGCGAACATACAGGTCGCACGCGGGCTGGCGATCTATGCGAACTATGGCCAAGGGTTTCACTCCAATGCCATTCGCGGGGTGATTGCGCCCGGCGATGCGACGCCGGCCCTGGCACGCGCGACCGGATACGAGGTCGGCACCCGGTTCGAGCGCGGCCCGCTGATCCTGGCGATCGATCACTGGTGGAGCCGCGCGTCGAGCGAACTGGTCTATTCGGGGGACGACGGCACGGTCAGCCCGACCGGCCCGAGCCGACGGCGTGGCTATGAAGTCACCGCCTACCTCAAGCCGGTGCGTTGGCTGGCGATCGATGCCGTTTACGCCACCAATCATGCGCGCTTTGTCGATGCGCCGGGCGGGGATCGCATCCCCAACGCGCTGGAGGGGGCGGGTGAGCTTGGCCTCGCCACGATCTTCGGTCGCTTCAATGCGGCGGTCCGCGTCCGCTACCTGGGGCCGCATCCCTTGATCGAGGACAACAGTGTCCGGTCCCCTGCCACGACCGTCGTCAACCTGCGCGCGGCACGTCGGTTCGGCCCCGTCGAGGTGACCGCCGAGATGCTCAACATCTTCGACACCGCGCGTGCCGACGCGGACTATTACTATGCGTCAAGACTGCCCGGTGAACCGGTCGACGGGATCGAAGGCATCCACAGCCGTACTGTCGAACCCAGAATGTTGCGCATCGGAGCGACGATCACGCTGTAGCGAGGTGCTAGACCGGACCACCCCTGAGCTTAGCGTACGTTTTCGAACATCCTTTCACCGGTCTCCCATATGACAAACAACTACACGCGCGGGCCATACAGGGGGCCATCAAATCTTGAAGCCGGCGCGCACCAGAAACTGGCGTGGCGCACCAGGCTGGATCCACACCCGCGAGTAGCTGCTGGACGAATAGTCCCGATCGAACAGATTGGTGACCTCACCCGAGATCCGGACAGTAGCGGTCACGTCTACGGCAGCGTGGAGCCTGATTGTCGTGTAGGCCGGCAGCTTGAAGAACGAACCGTCCGGAAAACGGTACCCGGTCTCGCCAAGCCGCTGACCCGCATAGTTGACGCCGCCACCGATCGTCAGCGTGCGATCACCCAAGGTAAAGTCCTTGAACAGCAGCGCGGAGCCGCTGGTTTCCGGGATGTTTATGAGCGGATCGCCAATACGCAGTTGGTAACCGAAATTGGGATCCGATGCCGCGGCTCTGACTTCCGCATCGAGATAGGCGAAGGTCACAGCTAGCCGCAGATCGGCAGGCAGCGACAGGTCCGCATCGAACTCGATACCCCGACTGCGCGCCTTGCCCAATGCGCGCGAAAATCCGGGATTGGTCGGATCGGCGGTCAGCACATTTTCCTTGTCGAGCTGGAACAGCGCAATCGTTCCAGTCAGCCGCTCCTCAAGGGCGGCGAACTTGGCGCCCACTTCATAGCTTTGCGTATATTCGGGCTGGAACAACGTGGCGGCGCCGCGCGTGTCAGGTGCGCCCGTGCCGGCATTCGCCCGAAAGCCGCGGGCATAGCTGGCGTAAAGGGTCAACGGCACACCCACGACATAGGCGATACCGACCTGCGGGCTAAAACGCTGCTGCACCTGCCGTGCGGCGAGCGCTGGTACGCCGGCCCCGCTGCGGATGCGGAAATCGACTTGCTGTTCCAGATGATCGTAGCGACCGCCGAGGCGTACCTTCAGTGCGTCGGTGATATCGATCTGGTCCTGGAGATACAGTCCCCAACTCCACTGCCGCTCGCGTTGATCGGTGAACGGCACGAGTGAGGGCAAATTGCCATAAACGGGTGCAAAGACGTTGATCGCGTTCGCACCGGCGAGCTGGGCAGGCGTCGCCGACGCACTCAGCGCGTTCGCACCGGTGCCGGGACGGAACCGGTCCTGACGGGTGGCCAGGTCAAACTCGTCGTAATCAGCACCGAACAGCAGGTGATGTCGGATGCTACCGGTGTCGAGGTGCCCGCTCAGTTCAGCGCGGAACACCAGATTCCTGGTGTCATAGTTTCGGAACCGCCGCTGGCGCGACAGGATCGGCGTCGTCGCAACGGCAGCGTTGCTGAAATAGGGCTGACGCCCGTCGACATTCTCGGGATCGCTGGAGAAACCCTCAAGGCTGGTGTTGCGATAGGAGCCACCGAGCAGCAGCGACCAGCGCGTGCTAAAGTCATGCTGGAGCTGCACCTGATGGCCCAATGCATCGACGACGATGTCGCCGTCGCCTGGCTCCCCAAGAAAGAGCCCGCGTGGCAAGCCCTGCGGATCGCCGTCAACGGCCGCGATGCCGCGATCGAACGGCGCTTCCTGGCGCACATATTCCAGTTCGTAGGACAGCCGAGTGTCGCGATCGAGCGCGGCCAGGACGGACGGCGTCACCGTATATTTCTTGAAATGCACAAAATCGCGGAAGCTGTCGCCCTCATCATAGGCGCCGGTCACACGCAGCGCGACACTGCCGGCGATCGGCGCGTTGATATCCGCCTCGCCCCGGAACCGATCGAAGGTCCCATAGGCCGCGGTCACGCCCGCCGCGAAGCGATCGAACTGCGGCTTCTTGGTAACGATGTTGATCGCGCCGCCCGGTTCGCCGCGGCCGAATAGCGCCGAAGACGGGCCTTTCAGTATCTCGATCCGCTCGACATTCGATGTGTCGCGGATGCCGCCATAGCCGCGCGAGGCGGGAAAGCCGTTGAGCAGGTAACTGCTCGCGGTATTGTCGTCGCCCGCGAAGCCGCGAATAGAGAAACTGTCGAAGAACCCGCCGAAATTGTTCTGGCGCGAAACACCGCTGGCGAAATCGAGCGCGTCATCGAGCCGGACGATCCCGGCATCGGCGAGCTTCTCGGCGGACAGAACCTGCACGCTCTGGGGCAGTTCGCGCAAGGGCACGTCGCCGCGATACTGCTGGCGCAGGCCAGTCACGGTGATGTCGGCATTGCCGTCGGCCGTTTCGGTCGCCCCGGCCTGATCGTCGGGGATCGCCTTCGCGGCTTGTGCTGCCGCGCGATCTGCCGTCAGCAGCGCCGCCCCTGTCAGTAGCATCATCTTCCATTGCGTCGCCACGTTATCCCCCTTCGTGGAACTAATCGGCAGCTCTTGCTGCTGCGCAGCAAATCATGCAAGAGGAAAGATATGTTATCTCATCGTGTCCTCTTCGGATCCTCGCGTGGAACTTGCCGCTTCGCCCTCCTGCTCTCCACAGTGTTGCTGCCGCTCTCGTCGCCTGCGCACGCGCAAGCAGTTGATGTTCAAAGCGTTCTGCCCCCTGTGTTGCCTTGGTCGGGAGCGAGCGAGCGACTGATCGTGGGCGCGGACGACCCCTGGATCACGCCGGCCGAACGTGCCGGTTTCCAAACCACTCCCACCTATGCCGAGACACGAGCCTGGCTGAAAAGGCTCGTCAAAGCATCGCCGCTTTTGAAAATGGAGACGTTTGGTAGAAGCGGGGAAGGACGTGATCTCCTGATGGTCCGAGCGCACAAGGGTGCCGCGCGCAAGCCGGTCGTGCTTGTCCAAGGGGGCATTCATTCCGGCGAGATCGACGGCAAGGACGCCGGACTGATGTTGCTGCGGGACATAGCATTGCGCGGCAAGGACGGCCTCCTTGATCGCGTCGATCTGGTGTTCGTGCCGATCTACAACGTCGATGGGCACGAGCAGCGCAGCGCGTACAATTTCGTGCATGTGCGCGGGCCGGCGCAAAAGGGTACCGATGCCAACGCACGCAGCATCGATCTGAACCGCGACTATGCCAAGGCGGACGCGCCCGAAACGCGCGCGATGATCGGGCTGATCCGCTCGCTTGACCCGATCCTCTACATTGACTGCCATGTCAGCGAAGGCTTCGACATGCAGTATGACGTGACCTACACCTATGCGGGGTGGGGGACGTATGCGCGCCATCGCGCGACCGCCGACTGGCTTCAGACGCGGTTCGGCCCGGCGGTGTCCAGCGCGCTGACCGCGTCCGGCCACACGCCGATCATATACCCCAGCCCGATTGATACGCGGAATCCGACCCGCGGAATCCGCTACAGCCCCGAAGGGCCGCGCTATTCCACCGGTTATGGCGATTTCATCGGCATGCCGACGGTGCTGGTCGAGAACCACATGCTCAAGCCCTATCGGCAGCGCGTGCTCGGCACCTATGTGCTCCTGGAAGAGGCGTTAAGGGTCGCGGCACGCGACGCGAAGCAAATCGCGGCTGCCAAGGCTGCGGACCGGGCAAGCCGCCCGGCGACACTGATGACGAAGTGGAAACCGCGAGAAACGCCGATCGGGTGGGTCGAGAATTTCAAGGGAGTTGCGTTCGAATGGTATCGATCGCCCGCGACCGGGCGGCTGGAACAGCGCTGGCTGGGTCGGCCCGTTACCTGGCGCATGCCGATCATCGGGCAGGAGCCGACTGAAACGGTGCGGCTACCCACCGCCTGGTGGGTGCCGCCTGCACAGACGGAGGTGATCGACCGGCTGCGACTGCACGGTATCGGCTTCGAGGTGCTTCCCGCGCCGCGGGCGATGACGCTTGATCGCACCACTTTGCTCGACCCGAAGTTGAAAGCGCCGAGTGAAGGCCGCGTGCCGGTAGAAACGCGGCTTGTTCACGCTTCCGTCCGCGAGACAATGCCAGCCGGCAGCCTGCGCGTGCCAGCCGACCAGCCGCTGGGGCTGCTTGCCGCGTCGCTGCTGGAGCCGGAAAGCCAGGACTCGTTCCTTGCCTGGGGCTTCTTTCCCGAGGTAGTGGCAGGGGCGCAAGTGGCGGAAGCGTTCGTGTCGGCGCCGCTGGCCGAAGCGATGCTCGCGGCCGACACAACGCTGCGTACGGCATTCGAAGCGAAGCTCGCTGCCAAGCCGGAATTTGCCGCCGATCCGCAAGCGCGGCTGACCTGGTTCGCGGAGCGGCTACCGAACAGTCAGGTGCGCGTCTATCCCGTCCGCCGTGAGGAGTGACCGCGGTATCGCTTCCCAAAGGTGCGGAAGTCGCTTGCTGGCTTGCCAGGGCCACAACCACTGGTTCTGGCACCAGAGCGATGAAGAACCTGTCGAACGAATAGTTCAAAAAGGGATAGTCGTCAGAAGCGCCGACCCGCGTGTCGCGCGCTCCCAGCCCCCTTTCTCACCATGCGATGTTGCAACGCAGTAACAACGCCGTATGATACGCTATATCATGTCGCTTGCAGATTGAGGCCTATGCCCGATAACAACGGTAACCCTATCGCCATTCACGAACTGGCACTTGCCTACGGCAACCATCGCGTTCTCGACGGTCTTTCGCTTACCGTTCCCGCCAGCAGCATCACGGCGTTGCTGGGCGGCAACGGAGCCGGCAAGTCCACCACCTTGTCCGCTCTCCTTGGCTTTGTGCGCGCCGATGCGGGACAGATCGCAGTCTGCGGCATCGATCCAGGGACTGACGCTGACGCGGCACGCCGACGCATTGCCTATCTCCCCGAGAACGTCGCGCTGTACGAGCATCTGAGCGCGGTCGAAAATGCCGATTACCTGTTGGCACTCGCCGATCAACGTCAGGACCGAGGAACGATCACCGCTGCGCTGGCTGCTGCCGGATTGCAGAACCGGGCGTGGGACCAGCGGCTGGGCGGCTTCTCCAAGGGGATGCGGCAGAAGGTTGCGATTGCGGTGGCGCTGCTGCGCGAAGTCCCGGTGCTGCTGCTCGACGAGCCGACCTCTGGTCTCGACCCGCGCGCAACCGCCGACTTCAACGCGCTGCTGCTGAAAGTGCGCGACCGTGGCACCGCGGTGCTGATGGTAACGCACGACCTCTTATCTGCCGCCGATGTCGCCGACCGGATCGCCTTCCTTGAACAGGGCCGGATCGTCGAGGATGTCACGGCCACCGGGTCCGAAAGATTCGACATTCGCGCCCTGCACGCGCGATTCCAGGTCGGCGTAGGGACCCGTGCGGCGTGAGTGCGACCCACCTGATCGCGCGTGACGAACTTCGGTTGATGGCACGCAACCGCGTGGCGGTGATCGCGCTTGTTCTGCTCGTCCTGCTGACCCTGGCGGCTGTACTCAGTTCATGGTCGCACCAACGCGGCATCGCCGAGCTGCGCATGCGGCATCAGCAGGTGGCTGCTGCGGCGTTCAAGGCTCAACCTGATCGCCACCCGCACCGCATGGTCCACTACGGCACCTTCATCTATCGTCCGCTGGGAGCGTTGGCCGCGTTCGATCCCGGTGTCGACGCCTTCACGGGCAACAGCATGTTCCTCGAAGGCCACCGCCAGAACAGCGCCAATTTCGGCGACGTCCGGCAAAGCTCCTTGCTGGTCCGTTTTGGGCAACTCACCCCCGCCTTCGTCCTTCAGGTAGTCGCCCCATTGCTGCTGATCTTCCTGGGCTTCGGCGTGCTGGCGGGCGAGACCGAACGAGGAACACTGCGATTACTGATGCTGCAGGGTGTCTCGCGCGGACAGCTCGTGCGTGGCAAGCTTGCCGCGCTCGGGATCGTGGCATTGATCGTCGGATTGCCGGCGATGGTCGGTTTTGTCGCAGTCGTCGCGCAACCCGGTACGCTGGCGTTACCAATGGCAGCCATCGGGCTAGGCTATGCGCTGTATCTTGCATTGTGGGTCGTCCTGATTTTGCTCGCGTCGGGCTTTGCCCGGCGCGGGCGCGATGCCCTCCTTGCACTGCTGGCAATATGGACGGTCGCGGTCGTGCTGGTGCCGCGCATCGCCCCCGACATTGCGGGGGCCGCGGTGCCGCTCCAGAACCGTCTTCAGACCGATGTCGCCATCGCGCGCGACCTGCGCCAGCTGGGCGACAGTCACAATCCCGACGATCCGCATCTGGCGGCCTTCAAGCAGTCGGTTCTGCAACGCTATGGCGTAACCCGGGTCGAGGATCTGCCGGTGAATTACAAAGGACTGTTGGCAATGGAGGGGGAGCGGCTGACGTCCGGCTTGTTCGATCGCTATGCAGGTGCCAGCTTCGCGGCGCAGACCGCTCAGAACCGGTTGGTCGATGCGATCGGTGTCCTGAGCCCAACGATCGCGATCCGCGCGCTGTCGATGGCTGCGGCGGACACCGACTTTGCCGGACATCGTCGCTTCCTCGAACAGGCAGAGACGTATCGCTACGCCCTTGTGCAGCGTCTTAATCGGATGGAGGCGAAGAATGTCAGCTACGCCGACGATATCGCCGAGGATGCGGGTGCCGATCGCCGCAAGCGAATTGCAGCGGACAATTGGCAGCATATGCCCGATTTCGCCTTCATTGCGCCAAGTGCCTCGGCGCTTGCGGCCGCGGCGCTGCCCGGGATCAGTATTCTGGGACTGTGGTTGGCAGTCGCCACCCTGCTGCTCACGCGGGTGACTCGCCTTCTGGGAGCCCGTCAATGACCCTGTGGATGCATGAACTGCGCCTGCTGCTCCGTGCGCGGTTAAGCGTCGTGGCACTGATCCTGATGGCCATACTCACCGCTGCTGCGGTCACTGCAGGCATGGTGGAAATTTCCCGGCAGCGTACCGCGATCGCCGCAATCCCGGCCGCGCAATCCGAAGATATCGCGGCCGTTGCCGACTATGTCGACCGGACCAAGGACGCGGGCAGTGCGGGCTATTACAGCTTCCACCCAACCTGGGACGCACCGTCCCCCCTAGCCTTCGCCGCACTCGGGATGCGCGACGTCTCGCCCTACATCCTGCGAGTCCGGGCGTTGGGGCTGGAAGCGCAGATCTATGACGGCGACATCTTCAATCCTGAACTCGCTTTGCCAGGCCGGTTCGATTTTGCGTTCGTCCTCGTCTTCCTCGCGCCGTTATTTGTGGTCGCGTTGTTCCATGATCTGACGTCCGGAGAACGCGAGGCTGGGCGGCTGCGGATGCTGGATGCTCTACCACGGGGTGGCGCAAAGCTGCTGCGTCGACGTATGCTGCTGCGTATCGCGCTGTTATGGGCGGCGCTTGCCGTGCCCTTCCTCGTTGCCGCGGTAGCGTCCGGTGTCGGGGGCGCAGCGATCTTTGCGGTTCTCGCCGTAATCCTCGCTTACCTCCTGTTTTGGACAGCGCTCGCCGCATTGGTCGCGAGACTCCGCTGGAGCTCGGTTGCAAACGCTGCAACGCTCGCAGCGTGCTGGCTTGTGCTGGTGCTCGTCCTGCCGACACTGGCGCACGTCGCAATCAACCGCGCCGTGCCGATCGGTCAGGGCGCAGAGATCGCGCTTGCCCAGCGCGAGATGGTCAACCGCGCCTGGGACATTCCTCGCGAAACGACGATGCGCCGCTTCTATGCCGGTCATCCCGAATGGGCGGACTCTGCCCCGCTCGGGTCGGCCTTCCATTACAAATGGTATTTCGCCTTCCATCAGCTTGGTGACGAAAGCGTCGCGACCAAGGTCCGCGCCTATCGAAGCGGGTTGGAACGCCGCGATGCCGCTGCGCGCATGCTTGGGTGGGTGCTGCCTTCGGTGGGAGTACAGGCTTTGCTGACCCGGCTGGCCGATACCGACGTGCGCGCACAGCTGGCATATCAGGACCGAGTGCGTGCCTTCCACGCCAGGCTGCGCAATTTCTACTACGGGTATCTGTTTCGCGACCGGCCGTTTGGCAGGGTCGACTTCGGTCGGGCACCGATCTTTGCCGCTCGCATGAATACAGCGGGTGGATCAAACGAGGCCGCTGACCGGCCCTGAAACCACCCTTTACGGCGGTGAACGGCTCACCCGGAGCTATCAGGCTGTTCGCTGATCAAAACACGGCCATCGGCAGCCTGAGCAACATAATAGAATAACATCACTTAAGGGGTCTACATGCGTTCATTTGCGATAGCGCTTGCCGCCACAGCTGCGATGCCGATGCCTGGGTTTGCGCAGGAGGTCGTTCGGGAAGCCGACGCAGTCGAAGACAATGATGAGGCCCGGGAGATCGTCGTTACGGGCAGTCGTTTTGGCGGCCGCACGACAACGCAATCGTCGACGCCAGTGGACGCCATATCGCGTGAGGCGCTGCAACAGAGTGGGCGTGTCGATCTCATCCAGATGCTGAAGGTTCAGGTGCCGAGCTTCAGCGCCCCGCGACCGCTGGCATCAGGTGTCGGCGATTTCATCCAGCCACCTTCCCTGCGCGGACTAGGGGCCGGCGAACTGCTTGTGCTGATCAATGGCAAACGTCGCCACACCACAGCCGACCTCAATTCGAGCAACGGCATCGGTCGCGGCGACGTCGCGGTTGATTTCAATGCCATTCCGACCCTTGCCATGTCGAGAATCGAAGTGCTGCGCGACGGTGCTGCCGCCCAATACGGCTCGGACGCGATCTCGGGGGTGATCAACATGATCCTCGACCGCTCGCTCGGCACCATCGCGCAGGCAGGCTATGTGCAGACCACGAAGGGCGACGGTGACACCTACGAGGCAAGCGCCTCCACCGGCATCCCGCTCGGAGCGAACGGGGTCCTGCGCCTGACCGCAGCTTACCAAGACCGGGACGGCACTAATCGTGCGCGGGCAGATACGCGGCAGCAGTATTTCGGGACGAACGCCGCTGGTCGGCCGGTCGCGCCTTCTGGCAATTATGGCTCCGGTGTTGGACTGACACCATCGAACGGGACGCTCGACCCGCGGGAAGCCAGGTTCGACCGGAACGTATTTCAGCAGGGCGATCAGCCAAACCGAAACTACCAGCTCTTCTACAACCTCGTCGCGCCCCTGCCAGGGGGCACCGAACTCTACAGCTTCGGTGGCTACAATCGCCTCGACGGCGACATCCAGTACTTCTTCCGCCGTCCTGGACAGGACGAGACGGTACGCGCGCTCTACCCGGACGGTTACAGCCCAGGCCTCGACACCAGGCTGGAGAATTTCTCCACCGCGATCGGTCTGCGTGGAGACGATCTGGCAGGGTTCGGTTGGGACCTGTCGACCGTCTATGGCGTCAGCACCGTCCGCACGACTTACGTCGACAGCGTCAACGTGTCCTTGGGGGCTGCCTCCCCGTCGCGCTTTTACCGCGGCGGTAGCGACTTTTATCAATGGACCTCGAACCTCGATTTCACGCGAGAGATCCCGGTCGGTGACGATCAGCCGTTTAGACTGGCTTTCGGCGCCGAGTATCGCGAGGAAGCCTACCGTCTCTTCTCGGGGGCGCCCGATGGCTATCGCAATGGCGGCGTATTGATCCCGGATGGCCCCAACGCCGGTCGTCCAGGGCCGATAGGTTCGCAACCCGGACCGAGCAACGGACCCGATGATCGTGCCTCGATCACTCGTGACAGCGTCGCGATGTATGGCGAAGTGGAAAAGCAGTTTTTTGGCCGGCTGTTGCTGTCAGGTGCGGCCAGGCACGAACGTTATTCCGACTTCGGCAGCACCACGAATTTCAAGGCTGCCGGGCGGCTCGGTCTGTTCGGCGGGCTTGCGCTGCGAGGCTCTTACAACACCGGCTTTCGTGCGCCTGCGCTGGCACAGTCCGGCTATAACGCATCGAATACGCTGATCCTCAACGGTGCCCAGGCGATCGTACGAGTGGCGGCAGTCGACAATCCTGCAGCGCGGCTGGCAGGCGCGACTGACCTGAAACCTGAACAGTCACGCAACGTATCTATCGGTACCGTCTTCGAGGCTGGCGGTTTCACAGCGACACTCGATGCCTACCGGATCAAGGTGCGTGACCGCATCGCCATCTCATCGACCTTTCAGGACGCCCGCCTGACCAGCTATTTGGCAGCCAACGGGCAGTCTGGCTTCGCTGCGTTGTCGTTCCTGACCAACGCGGTCGACACGGAGACAAAGGGCATCGATCTGGTCATGAACTACCGACATCGCTTTGGAGGCGGAAGCCGGATCACAGCCACGCTTGCCGGCAATTACAACAAGACGACGTTCGACAGAATCGCGGGCACCCCGGCACCGATCGCGGCGCTGGGCATCACCACGCCACTCTTTGATCTCACCCAGCAGCTCCGCTTCTCTGACAGCCTACCGCGCGACAAGATCACGCTGGATCTGAACTATGCGCGAGGGCCGTTTACGTTCTCCGTCACCAACACCCGGTATGGTCGCGTCGCGACGGTAGCGTTGCTCAATCGTACGCCGGCTCAAGTCGCAGCATTGGTACAGGGCTATGACGTTCGCTTGGTTCCCTCGGTAGGTAGTGCGGCGAACTCGGACATCATCCAGCGCTTTGGTGCCAAGATTCTGACGGATATCGATGTCGGCTGGCAGGCGACCCGTGCGCTTAGGCTCAGCGTGGGAGCGCAAAACGTCTTCAACATCTATCCGGACGAAAATATCGCCTCAACGGTCTCTAGCGTTGCGGTCGGGAGCAATGGCGCCGACAATGCCGGCACCCAGCCTTACAACGCCGTTTCCCCGTTCGGATTCAACGGTAGATCAGTGTTCATGCGCGGCAGTTACAGCTTTTAACACGGCATGACTCAGGACGGAGTGTTGAGCGTAGCGATAACTGAAAGGGACCTGCTGCGTCGCTTCCCTCGAACGAGGCGCTGGCTGGGACGGGAGTCTCCCGCCCTTCGCACTGTCTGAACGATGACGCCAGTTCGTGGGCACCTATGTGGAAAACCCAGTCGCAATTACGATTATGCGACAAACAGGTGTTTTGCGACACTTGGGCGGGTCGCATGTAGCGCTGACAAGCCGCGCCGATCAGCATCGACGGTTACACAGCAATCGGCTGTCCTGCTGTCGCGAAAGTTAGGACTTCCGCGAGAATGCCGCGGAAGTCCTATGTGATACGGGCTTTAGGTGACTTGCTTAGATTGTGATCTCGCCCTCATCGCTACCATCCCAGTAGCGGATCGCCTTTGCATCGACACGGATCATTACGATACCGGGTGTGTCGATGCCCTCGGGAAAGTACCGATCGAGATCCTTGGTCCAGTGATCGGCGAACGCGCCTTTGTCCTCGATCAGCGCAGCGGCGCCTTCGACAGTTACAAACAGCGGGGGACCGCCGAGCATACCGACGGCACCGGTATAGCTAAGCGTGACGTGCGGATCGGCACGCAGGTCAGTAATCTTTCGCGAGTTTTGGTAGGCGAAAAAGTAGCTGTCGCCTTGGTATTCTACATCGCCGTTGTTGCTCATCGGGCGGGCTGTCAGGGTGCCATTGGGTGAGCGAGTGGCCATCATCGTGAAGTCCAACTTTGCCATCTTCTTTGACAGGTCGTGTAGGCTGAGGTCCGACATCGTGTTGCTCCTTCAAAGTGGGGCCATGAAAGTTTGCCCAAGCGGTTGCAACGAACATGGTGGCATAACGGTCGCGTGCGGCAATACGACTATCGGTACAATCGGGAACAGTTTTTGGAAAATGGACAGGTGAGACAGAGGCCCCTCCCCAGTTCTGCCGAGCCACCTCTGTTCGCAGTAGTTGCTAAGAACCACTGCTCACGACTGCAGATAACGATCCGTCCGGATTGCGCCCCTCACGAATTAGTACAGCATCCTGTTGCACTTGCCGGATATCTTGCGGACTGCCTTCTCTAGCCGGCGGAAGCGCAACCTCGGCAATTCCCCCGACGTTAGCCGAACCATGGAGCGCACCTGCTATCTCACGATCAAATTCGCCTGCTTCGATAGCGGCCCGCATGTTCACTAGGTAGTCGGCAAAGCGGTCAGCGGGAATGAAGTTCGTCGTTTGACCACCGATCGTCAGTGTCGCCCCATTTCGCGTCGTGGGCGTGAAGGCAACATGCTCGCCGTCACGGACGAACCATACTCCTGAATGAACACCGTCGGTCGCCCATGCCTTTTCGGCCAGATGTAAGTCCTGCAAAACCTCGTCACGGTCGGAAATTGGGTCAGCAGATGGCGACGAGACGACATCCTTCAAAGCAGACTTGGCCGCGTTAACAATGTTTTCTAGTGCCATTTCACTTCTCCAATACGGCTCCGGGACGTTATGAACGCAACGGTCTAATTTGCAGATCGGGCGCAGGTTCACTGAATCAAATCGCCAGCGCCCCGCGTGGTCGGGCGTGCGGCTGATGTCGCCGGGCGCGCTCAGCAACGTCCATGTGCTGCGGCTCGACTTCGACGGGCAGCTCGCCACCAATGACATCAAGGAAAGCGACTACGCTGAGTTCGCCACCGATGGCAAAACGCTCAAAGAGAATAACCTGAAGCCATAAACAGACGAGCATGCCGCCGTCGTGACATCGTCTAACGACGGCGGAGACCCGCGTGGTTGTTCATGGTCGCCGCTTCCTGCTTGCCCAAACAGTCAGCGACGAGAACTTGCGCTAGGAATTCATTGTCGCGGCATGGTCAGGGCGGCTTCGTTTTTGACAATCATACGCCGCCACAATGGCAGGATGGGGATCCCCGCCTGATACCCAACCGTTCGCCAGCGGCCGTTCCGCTGCACCTGCAACGATGTCCAAAACGGCGACGTATCGCGGTAGGCCGTTCGCACCAGCAATCGGCCTGATCCAGCTATCAAGGCTTCAAGCCCTTCCGCGAGGTCAGCCGGCAAGCCGATTTCCGGATTTCCAGGGGCCGCCCCATCAAGCGCCCACCCATCGCCCCAGCAATGGATCGAGCCCTTCTCGAGCGCCAGCGTGACCGCGAAGGAAAGCCCCGGCTGCACGGGGAGGGTGCAGACGACCTCGAAAGACACGTCGTCCGGCCATTGCAGATCAAGATGATGTCGCTGCGCCAGATCGACAAAGGCGGCGCGGGCGGCTGGGTGATAACTCGCCCATGTCCAACCGCTATCTGCCAAGGCCCGCGCTGATCCCAGCGCATGTGGGTCTGTCGATCCGACCGGCCAGGCCAGCACCCGTGCCTTGCCCTGCTCGAACTGGTCGTCAGAGATAAGACCTCGCTCCCGCAGTTCCTGTAGTTCGCGAATTTCGCTAGCGAGTGACCGGATCGGTGTCGGTGTAACGACCGCCTTTCGCGATGGCAGACACAGGAGCAACGCGACGGCAATGGGGCCGGTGAGCGCGCCTAGGATCGTCCACAGGATCACAGAACGATCCCTCACAGTGGCAATCACGCCGCTCAGGATCGTACTGACGAACATGGACAGAATAAGTCCGTTCATATGCCGATTCCCTTCACGGCGAGGGCGCGCGCAGACAGCGGCACGGCTCCAGGCAGCAAAGCTAGCACATGGGCGGCCAGCGGCACGGCACCGAGATTGGCCGTGAAGTTCAGCAGCGATCCGTAGAAGGTGAAGTCAAGATTGACGGTGCCCCTGCCCTGCCGGACATCGACACATTCGATTTCGGCATAACGACGTTTCCGCTGGCGAGCGACGCGGAAACGAATGCCGTCAGGTTCGATCACGAACAGCGGTTTGGCATTGTTCGACGCGACCGCATACCACCACGGCAGACCGCGGACTCCGGTGAAGGTCGCAAGCACGGGTATCGTTGCCGCGCCTGCCCCGTCGACAGTGATGTTAGCAACCACGGCTCGTTCGTAGGCGCGACGTCCCAGCCGCGACGACAGCCAGGCCATCCCGCGGTACGTCGCATATGCCAGTCCGACGAACGCCATCCCCTGGAGGACGAAGACCAGCGCAAACCCCAGGGCTGTCCACGTGGTTTCAGGTACTTTTTCTTCGTCGGACACCGCTTCGCGGTCGTCCCCCTGGCATGGCCCCAGATAGCGGCTTGTCGTGTCGAAGGACTGAGCCAACTCCGCCTGCATGCCTGCCCGTGCCACCAAGGTTTCGGTGGAAAGCCGATACTGGCGGGCCAGATCACCTGATAGCTCCCGTTGTATGATCAGCAGCGTACCGGGTTGGCCACTTTCACATTCCACCCTGGAAACGATCCCGGCAGTTGTTTTCCTGACTTTGGCGGCAGTGCAGTTCGCAGGCCATAAACTGAGCGAGTGCAACGGTGCATCGGCAGCGACGCAGCATCGGACTGGTGCAACTTGCGCAGCACCGGCGATGCTGACCCGGGTCTCCCATAATCCAGCCCGCTGCCCCTGGCCGACCGCGGGCATGAAGATCAGAACACCCGGTAGCAGCTTGAGCCACCGCATGATTGAGCCGGGACAGCTTATAATTAGCATCGTCTGTTGTGGCGTATGAACAATCGAAGGTCCGATTTGAATCGCAGCAGCTCGCTGGTTGGCGGGTGGCGCTGCCCTAACTCATATGTACTTCACGCGAGATGTCAGGCGAGGCCTTTGGCAGGGGCGGCTACTATGTCCTCGTTATCGTCTGCCTCATTAAGCTGGCCAAGCTCGCCAGACGCCCGCGCTTTTCTACCATACACAAGCTCGAACAGGGGCGATGCCATCAGCGTCGTCACGATGGCCATGACGACCAGCATCGAGAACAGCGCAGGACCGATGATGCCCTTTTGCAGACCAATGTTGATGATGATGAGCTCCATCAACCCGCGTGCATTCATCAGCGTGCCGACCGCCATGGCGGTCGCATTGTCCTGACCCGTGACACGGGCTGCCGCCCAGCATGCCAACCCTTTGGCCGCAACCGAACCCACTAGAATCACGGTAGCGATGGCAGCCAGGTTGAGGCTGTTGACCATTGTGAGTTGCGTGTTGAGCCCTGAGAAGGCGAAGAACATCGGCACGAGCAGCGCTGTGGTAAACGGTTCAACCTGCTTTCTAATCTCACGGGTCAGCAGCCCACGCGGCATTGCCACACCGAGCAGAAAGCCTCCGAACACCGAGTGCAGTCCGGCAGCGTCCATAGCCCAAGCGCTCAACCCAAACAGCATGACCGCGACGGCCAGGATTTGCGGGGTGACCTTACCTTCACGCTCCGCCCAACGGGCAAGTGGCGCCAGCAGCTTTGGACCCAGGACAATCATGAACGCGGCAAACAGACCGCCGCCAACGATGGCCTTGATGGCGACCTCCGGACCTCCGCCAAAGCTCGCCAGGACGATCGCGAGCACCGTCCACGCACCGGCATCGTCGATTGCACCGGCAGACAGTGCCAGCGAACCGAGCGGCGTCTTCGTCAGCCCGCGTTCCTGAATGATGCGCGCGAGCACGGGAAACGCGGTGATCGAGATACAGGCACCCATGAAAAGCGTCGCCTGGACGCTGGTTATGCCTTTGCCGAAGAGATCGAGGTTGAGGAGCCACGGCGTGAGCGCCACGGCAACGAGGAAAGGCGCGGCCATGCCAGACACTGAAACAGCAACCGCGCTCCTTGCGTTCAATCGGAAATGGTCGGTGCGGAAGCCAAGGCCGACGAGAAACATGTAGAGCCCGACGCCGAGCTGGGCACAGACATACAGCACCGGCTTTGCATCCTTGGGGAAGATCATCGCCTGGACGTCGGGCGCAAGCAGCCCGAGCAGCGACGGCCCCAGGATGACGCCGGCGATCATCTCCCCGATGACTTGCGGTTGATCGAAGAAGCGCTTCATGATCCAGCCCATCGCACGGCATGCGGCGACGATGACGAAGACCTGCAAAAAGAATGCTACGCTCAGCTCAGATAGAGCCATATGTCCCCCCCATGCGCCAGCCAGCCGATCGATTGTCGATTGTGTCCGCGGTGCCGCTACCTACCGCGGAAGAAGACGCAAATCGGGGCCGATTTCAAGCCGGATGCATTGCAGATGGTACATGCACTCAAGCATTCCTGATGATCGCTCCAGGTTCTGTTGCCCAAGCGCCACAGGGTAGTCGTTCTAATGTCACGCCTTCAGCGTGGACCGCGATCATGCCCCCATGGCACAGGGATCGGTAGAACGTTGCAGGGTCCGGTTCGGCGTAAGCTCAGTTCGTAAGGAGGCTCAGTCGCGTGCCTGCCATATCCGATACACCGAGCTTGGCAATTCTGCTAACGATTGAGCAGTTGTAGTTGATGTGGTTACCGCGGTTTGGTCTCCATCGTTGTGGGTAATCTGAGAATATGAGACGGCCATTTTTCCCCATGATGCTTGCTGGTGCAACCCTGCGTGACCGCCTTTTTGCGTGTATTGGGGGGGTAATCGGGGTCGCACTGACGAGCCTCGTGTGCGCTATGGCGCTGCACGGATCTGAGCCGCTCCCGTTGCTGGTGGCGCCGATCGGCGCTTCTGCAGTGCTAATTTTTGCCGTCCCGGCGAGCCCATTGGCACAACCTTGGTCGGTGGTCGGCGGTAACATCATATCGGCGCTGGTCGGCGTAACAGCGGCCCGCTTCGTACCCATACCGTATCTGGCGGCAGGGGTTGCTGTGGGCGGGGCAATTCTGGTCATGTCGCTCCTACGCTGCCTGCATCCCCCCGGCGGGGCTGCTGCGTTGACAGCAGTGATCGGTGGGCCTTCAGTGCTGGAAGCTGGTTACGCTTTCCCTCTCGTCCCGGTCGGCGTTAATTCACTGATCCTAATCTTGGCTGGCATCGCGTTCCACCGGGTTTCGGGCCATTCCTACCCGCACCGCGCAGTCCCGGTAGTAGGTCACAAGCTTGCTGCATCCGAGTTAAGCATCCCGCACCCCCTAGACATCGACCTTGCGCTCGCGGATCTCGGAGAAACCTTCGATGTGAGCCGGGAAGACCTCGACCTGCTGTTCCGGCGTGTTGAGTTCCACGCGGCCAGTCGGGCGGCAAGCGGAATTCTCGACAGGCGCCCACGAACTTGACTTTGAATTCATATTTGTAATGCAAACGGGAGTTTTTTAGATTATAGAATCTATTAATATCCTTCTTGCGCTATTTATAGCGTTGCTTTGCGATTTGCTCTGGCGATCGGAAGCGAGAGCGGAAAAAATATTGTTAACATCGCTTACAATGGCAATACTGACCGCCACAATTTGGATTGCTCAGGTCGGTTTAGTCCAAGAAGCGGATCCTATATTTTCTTGGGTTGCCATTTTGTCAGCAACGCTTCTGCTAAAGTGGCTTCACACCATTATTCGAGAAGTAGACGGAAAATGACGCTATTGCTCTGTCTAAAGAGAGTTTAGGATACCAGAAGATTCGGGATACTAGTCAGGGTTGCTCTTGGGCGTTCGCCCGAGCTTGGCGACAGGAATAGTTCGGGGTATCTTCGTTAGTTTCTCGGCCGTCCGACAGCGGTAAAAGTCTTCGACGTATCGGCGCGCCGTGTTTTAGATGGCAACTCCCGTCGACTAGACGGTCGGAATGATGCATTCCGTGGATGCGGGTTTTCGGCGATTGGGAGGTCTGCGCAATCCGAAGGCATCCTGCCAGGTCGCACTGAAATTACGGTACTCCCGGCTGCGCCTTCCGCAAGACGATCACCGTGGCGGGCGAGCCTCACCTTCTTCGGCCATCCGCCGGATATCCGCGCCTGCCTTGCGCATGGTATCCTCGGCGCCACGTGCCGCATCTAGAAAATCTTCCTGCGACGCCACGGCGTAATTGCACCCGACCAGGAGCATTTTCGGATCCGTCGATGGCGGCACCTTCGCAGACTTCGCGGCCGGATCGCCGCCGAAGGCATCGACTAACATTTTCGCCATCGCATCAACGGTCGGCGCGAACCCGCCGATCATCGGCCCGGTTTCGGGATCGACAAAGCGGTAATATTGTTCCGTGATCGCGATCGGCGCCCGCGTCATCTTCTGGGCAGCAATCACCCGCTCGGCGCTTGCGCGGGGTAGCAGCGCAACGACCCAGTCGCTCATGAAATAGACGTGGTCGACCGGCTCCTCGAACACCGAGACGTTGCCCTCGACCGCGAAGCCATACAACCCGATCATGCCGTCGAGCGCCTTAGGAAGTTTACTCGGGCGCATCCACGCTGGCGGGCGATACTGCAGGAAAAGCAACTCGGCGAAGGTTCCGAGCGCGTCGCGCGACTGGCAGGACAGGACCTGCGTTAGCGATGCCGGCGTCGGCAGCACCTCATGCTCGGATTGGGCCACGGCTGGCGATGCCGCCAACGCGCTGGCAACCGCGACGGCGACCATCGCTCGCACCGGAAACCGCCTCAGGGTGAAGCGCGTCGGCGACGTGGTCGCGCGGTGGTGACGATGATCCATGTTCGCGGTACTACCCCGCCAGTACGCAGGATCAACTCCAGCGTTACGCATGCCGCTCGTACCGGCCTTTATCCGTGCCGTTCAGCAGCAGCGCACCATGGTCAATCAGCAACCGCAATTGCCGGAAGGCCGGTTCTGCGGCAGCGCCGGGTCCGGTTCCGGCCTCCAGCAGGACCGCGTCGCCATCGACCCGCCACTTGCCCTCCGCCGCCTGATCCGCGGCGCCGTAGCTCATGAACCAGACAAAGCTTTGATCTGGACGTAGCAGCAGTTCCGATCCCGTCTCCATCACACCTAACAGGTGGTAATGACCGGTAAGACTGCGACTGGCGCCGGATGCAACCGCTGATGCATCCGGCGCGTAGCGTGCATTGCACCGCAGTTCTCGCATATCCATCGACGACATGTACAGGAACGACGTCATCGGATCGCCGGCGTCGACGTTCTTGTGGACGTAACGTGGGCCGCCACTGAGCAGGAAGGTCATGAAGCCGCCGTCGTCAGTTTCGAACGCGGTGATCGCTCCTCGATCATGCGGTGCCTGATACGTCTTCGCTACCAAGTCGAAGCTGTAGCTTTCCTTGGCCTCGCCTTCGCGTCGCTTGCAGGTCTTCGCTTCCGCGCAAGCCCAGGTTGTTACCGCCGTACACTGCAGACCCACGGGCGACCGTATCGTGGCAGATGCCGCGGCGGTGGCTAGCAATCCCATCGCCGCCACCGCCGGTCCAACTCGCTTCAACACGATCCATCCTCCGGTCGACACTCCGGCTCGCTGCACACGGTAAGGGCACCGTCCAGCGCGGGCGAACAGGTCCTACCATGATCTTTACTGATGCACAGGCGGATCCATTCGCGACCTGTCACAACGGTCGTGAGCGAGCCGCAAACCAGCCGGTAAAAGCTGAGATTGCGACAGCCGGCACAGCGAGGACGCAGCACATTGCCAGGCCGATTACCCAGAGCGAGATAGTCCCAGCGTTGAGCCATATCACAGGAAGCTGGGCAAACGTCAGGATAACTCCTGCCATCCACCCCCTCGTCTTGAACGCTGCCCCTGCTAGCGCAGCTAGGCCCAACGAGGACGGGTACCAGAGACGCCAGTAGGCGTCGGCATCCCAGGGTTCCGCCGCGCCTGTCACCCAGCAGACGAAAAGCCAGTACAGGACACCGGATACCAGCAAGACGGGGATCTTCATCAGTCCGGTGCTCATCGGCTCATTGTCACATGCAAAATGCCTGAATCCTATTCTCGCCAACCAGGTGCCGGGGTCAAAGCAGATTATCGCGGCTCACCAACCAAACTTTGGATATGGGCGCTGTTGCCTGCAATAGCGCCCGTGCCTCGCTGCATCCGCTTCGCGCGGTACAGAGCCTCGTCTGCCTCTTTAAGCAACGAAGCCCGATCGACATAACTTGCGCCATAGACACAGGCTCCGATCGTCGCAGACACCGTTATAACGCTACGGTCGTCAGGCACGGCGTAGCGTAGGTCTGCGAGCAATCGCGCGATGTCTTGGACGAGTTCTTCGTGCGTACGCCGTCCGCGTAGGATCAGCACGAACTCGTCCCCGCCCAGTCGGGCGATGGAGTGATCGCCCAGATACTGTACTGCTTGCAGCTTGGCGGCCATCACCTGCAAAACCTTGTCCCCTGTCGCATGGCCAAGCCGGTCGTTGACCTCCTTGAACCGATCCAGATCGATGATTGCGATAGCAAGCGGTGCGCCTTCCCGGGCGCGATCGAGCGCAGCTTCCAATTCTTCGTTAAAAGCGCGTCGGCTTGGTATGCCCGTCAGTTCGTCGGTTCGAGCTACCGCAACCAGACGGCGCTCGAATTGGTACCGGTCCGTGATGTCCTGGATCACTCCCATGACGGCGACACGCTTACCGGCGCGCTCATCGATCTCACCCAATGTGCGCACGCGACGGGGCCGCCCCTGCGCATCTGTGAAGTTCAGCTCCAGATCCCATGCAGTCCCTTGCCGCACACAGCGGTCTAGCGCTGCTTCCAACTTGGCACGATCGTCTTCGGGGTAGAACTGCATAGCTAGGGCAAGCTGCGCTTGCGAGCCCGGTGCCAGGCCGTGGATCGCGTAGGTCTGATCGGACCAGTGTATCCGTCCGCCTTCAAGCTCGAGGCGCCACGACCCGATCCTTGCCATGCGTTCGGCGTGCTGGAGCAGTCTGTGCGTGCGGGCCATGTCACCGAGGGCCTCCTGGCGATCAAGCGCCAGCTGTAGGTTCTCTTTGCTGGTCCGGCGCGCCTCAAGCAGCGCTTCGACGACCCGCGCCATACCGGCGAGTATCTCCAGCTTTTCGCGGGTCGGATCCTGCGGTTTGTCGTCAGCCACGCACAAGGTGCCGATCGGCAGCGCGGCACCTCCTCCTGGTGGTGTCACTCGCAACGGCACGCCTGCATAGAAACGCACAAAGGGTGTTTCCACCACCATAGGATTGGTTGCAAAGCGCGGGTCTTCGCGCGTGTCCGCAATGACGAGCAGATCGTCGGCAGCGATCGTATGGGTGCAAAAAGACACATCTCGTGGTGTCTCGCTAGCCTCAAGGCCGCACGCTGCCTTGAACCACTGCCGGTCCGCGTCAACTAACGAAACGAAAGCGAACTTGCAGCCAAAGAGGTGCCGCGCCCCTACAGCGATGGCGTCGAACTCGGCTTCAGGGGGAGTGTCGAGCATATCGAGAGCACGAAGCGCGTCCAGCCGCGCTACCTCGTCGACTATGCCGGTTAGGTTTACCATGGGGGACGGTAGCATAAATGAGGTTGGCATCGGGTTAACGGCATGTACAGGGTCGGTACATCGCCGCGACTCGCTAATGGCATGGCGGCGACTGAGAGACGCTGGAGCGCTCCCGCTTGATAGGAGCATAAACGTGTCCAACTCGAGCGATCTGAGCACTCTTGTTCGTAACGAAGCGCGCGCGCGGGAACAGGCCGAAGCCAGTAACGACGTTTCAGCTCGCATCGCTCATCTGGCTCGTGCTGCCGGGTACGCCAAAATGATCAAGGCTTTGAAGCCATGATGGACGGCGAAACAACCGCTCAGCGCCTCGAACGTCTAATAACGGTTATCGGTCAGGCTTTGGCGGTCGCGGATGCTGGTGACCAACCGTTGGTAGGCGCGCATCTTCATAAATGCCTTCGAACGGCAATCGCGTTGCGTGCTATTCCCGATAGTTTGTCACGGCCTTTTTAATAGCAATCAGCCCGATATCGTGAAGGCGGCAGCAAACAAGTTCGCTCGCCAGCAAAACTTACCATCCGCGACTTCTAATCCCGCAAACGAACGATGATCGAGACGGATAGGGCGTTCTCGGACTCGATCCCGGTCGATACGATCAGGAGCGCGACGTCAGGCTATTTTTCAACCGCACCGGCCGTTTGTTTAACATATACAGACGGTTCTGCCGAGGCAGATCGTATACACATCAGCGTTAATGGGCACTCACTGACCGCGGTAATCGTCAGAACGAAACCTGTACGCGCCCTACGATTCTGTCTCCGGCGTTGCGTTGATCGGCAAACCTGCTGGCAGTGGCGGTGCGGGAGACGTCAGTCCCAATATAATCGACGCCGATCGTCAGACGGTCACGACGATGCTCGAGACCCAGCCGCCAGTTGATGTAACTGCCGCCCGGACGAAGACGCTGCACCCGACTGGGGTCGCGGACGCTGCCGGACGAGTGGCCGACTTCGGCCAGCATCGTCAGCGGCGTACCAGGAATACCGGCATTGGCGTTCGCATAGACATACACGTTGCTGCCACCGATCGCGCGCTGCGACGGCGCGCCGATCACGCCGGCCGTGGCGTAGAGCGGACCATAGGCATAGCTTGCCGATACGCCGGCCTCGACATAGTCCATGCGGCCCCGCGCGCCCGCGAATGCGTGGCCGGTGGCGTCGGTACGGATACGCACCGCACCCAGATCCCAGTCGGTTCCCACCGAAAGGTCGACGACCGCATCGGCGCCACCGTGTCGCACGCTGTTCCGAAGCGTTACCACGCGCGCCGATGCATCGAGCCGGCCGCGCGAGACGCGAATATCGCCCGCTAGCGCGGCACGTCCCTCACTCCAGCTCAGCCCGCGCCGTTCCTCTTCGCTCATCATTTCCAAGGTTACCGACCCGACATCTTGTGCAAACGCGGGCGTGATCAGGCCGCAACTTGCGGCACCGAGCACGCCCGCCAATCGAACGCGCCGGATCATCCTGCGCGCTGCGGACCGTGGATCCGGTCGAGCTCGACGCGCAGCATCTGCTCGTCTTCCTGCGCCAGCTTTACCAGATGCTGCTGCATGTCCGCGGACTTCGTCGCGACCTCCTTCTTGATCGCGCCATGGCTCGCAACGCACCAGCCGGGCCGGGTGCCGGAAATCACCGGTTCGCTGTCGATGCTGCGCACCAGCCTGGTACCCGACGCCGCGACCGCGTGCCGTGCCACTGACATGCTCGCCGCCCAGTCGCAGCGTAGCGACGACGGTCTTCCGCCGGGTGCAACCGCGCCCACCTGCTTGTGCGTGATGACAACGTCACCGCGATATTTGACGGCGACCGGACCGCTGCGGTGATCCACCTGGTTCTGATGATCGACAGTCATGCCGAGGGCCGCCCCGGTAGCAGCAAGCACCAAGCCGGCGGTTAGAAAATAGGCCATATTCGTTCTCCTTTTGCCATCCCGATCCATTCTGATCGGTGAAGCCAATCCTTACGGACGATGATTCTACAACGATGGTTCAGCGTGTCGGTTCAGCTGAACTGCGGCCGCAAGGCGCGTGCGTGCAGGCGGTCCTTCACGTCGAGACGCAACCGCTTCAGCCGAAATAGCCGCAAGGTATCGGGCATGCGTCGCTTCATCTCGACGCGGATCTGCTCATCCAGCCGGGCATGCAACTGGGTCAACTTGTGAGAAAATATAGGCAAAGCCGCTCTCCAACCAACGATTGAACGATCGGATCAGTCGCGATGAAAGGAGGCAAACAGGCCAGGCCTAGACATCGAGATAACCCGATGCGGTCCGACATCACGTTCGTCCTGAGACGACCGCCAGAGGGGCCCGGCCCGCTCCCTCAAGCTAGGGTTTAGCCGGTCAAGGTCAATAGGAGAGCAAATGGATTTGCACGAGTTGACATTAGGACACGGGTCCCCGATGTTACTGGCATGTACGCTCCTGCGACACATAAGCGTTTCCGCGACCACGCCGGCCAACTCGCCGCACGCGCTTAGCCCGAGCTCGCGGCCACTGCCGCTCGAGTTCGGGCTTTATTCGATCTGACCTTTGGGACGCGTTCTACGCGCCCATGATCTCGAATAAGTGGAAACCGTGTAGTGGAAAACCAAGTCTCGAAATCCGATGATTTGTGTCAGGATGACCGTCAGCATCAAGCTGCCAATCCAGCACCTCAGCCTTTCTTGCGGATGCGACCACAAAGTTTTTTCTCGAACAAATTCGATCTGGAGATTGTAGAAGACTATTCTAAGGCTGATGCCGAAGCCCGGCAGAATGAAGGTAAGGACTGGCTGAGCCGACTTATGGAGCTCAACCTGTTACTTTTAATCGTTTTGGTTGGCGTACCGGTGCTGGTATATTGCGTCTTATCCTCTGCACTTTAGAACACGATAAGATACCGCCTTCGCGTCGCAACCGGGATCGTGGATAAAGGCCTCTGGGTCGTCCCACTGAAGCCTCGGGTAAATGACAATATGTCAGGCGCCCGAGGACCGTTTAAGTACGATAGCGCTGAATGCGAGCGAGTTTCTTTGTGACATTGCAACGCGTAAGCTGATCGGCCGTTGTGGAAAAATGGCAACGAATACCTTACCCCAACGGACCGCGTTCGATCTGCCGCATCTCGCGGTGCTGCTGACAGCAGCGCTTCAAATTCTAACGCCTCTTTTACCGCAGATTGGGATCGGTGAGCCTATCGGATCCCGGTCGCTGGCGGTCCGAACCTCGATAACCCCGGCAGGCTGGGCATTCTCGATCTGGGGCGCGCTCTACCTCGGAGCCACGGTGTTTGCTGTTTATCAGGCCCTGCCCGCACAGCGCCAAAATGCATTGCTTCATCGCCTGCGCTGGCCGGCAGCGGGCGCATTTTTGGGGAACGCACTCTGGGCTGCTTACACACAGCTTTACGGGTTAAGCTTCGTATCGGTTCTGATCATTACCTTCACGCTGACGTGCCTGATCATTGCCTATCGTGCCCTGTCGAATGCGGCGGTGTCGAAAACCGCGTGGTGGTGTGCGTACCTTCCGTTGAGCGCGCTCGCCGCATGGTTGACCGTCGCTACCACCGTCAACATCGCAGCTAGCCTGAGGTATCACGGCATGGAGGGCGGTGCAGCCGCGCCGGTAATAGGTGCAGCGGTGATCGTGATTGCTGGACTCATCGCGGCCACCGTGATGGTCCGAGGACGTGGCAATCTGCCGTACGCAGCTGTTTTCCTTTGGGCTCTTGCTGCTATCTTCGCTGCAGGTGGCCAAGCTGCAGGACCTATTGCCGTAGCAACCGGCGCTGCCGCGATCCTCGTTATTTCAGGCTTGGTCGCTGGCTACCGGCGTAGGGTATATGCGTCTGATTCGATTAGAGGTTGAACCTAAATCCGTAGCCGAGACCTAGGGTGAATTGGGTCCGGCGCCCACGTTCGCGGACGAGAGGTGAATCGCCTGCGTTCTGACCTAGTTGATCCAGGCCAGTGAAAAGCGTGACGGCGCTTCGCCGGCTCAGGGGACGAATTACGGTACCGCCTACACCGTAGGACAATAGTCCGCCTGACGCAGAATACGGTCTAAGCCCGGACCGTTGCGACTGGACCGCATCGATGCCGAAATACGTCTCGATATACTCGCGGCTTGCCAGCGTTGCGCGAGGCCCGACGTTGATGATGGTCCGTCCCCGGCGCGCTTGGTAAGCAACTGACCCGTCGGCGACAACGCCGTCATGTCCGCCGAAGCCGCGACGAACCTCGATCCGTCCACGCCATGGCCCAGCCCGTTTCTCGATAAAGCCTCCCACCTCAACAGCTGCATCTACGTCGCCGAGGCCGCGTAGCGCGTCACTCCCGCCTGTAATGAGGAACGGCGATCCCCCGCGCTCCTCATCCCGCCCGAAGCGGAGTTTGGCCAGAGGTCCTGCCTTCCACCCGTCGTGGTTCACCACATTCCAGCCAAACCGTCAGGAATCGAGGCAAAGATCACGTCCTTGTAGTTGAGCCGCAAGTCGGGAAAAATCGACAAGGCCATGTCTCGCGAGCCTTGCCATGCAGGACTGAGGACTGGCGCGACGCCAACGGTAATGCTCCATCCGGCAGTGCCTGCCTCCAAAGGCCTACCTGCAGGCGGGCCTGGCCTCGGGTCAGTTTGCGCGAAGCAAGGTTGAGCAGAGACTAGCGCGATGATGGCTAAAACGGCGCGCATCTTGATCCCTTTTTTTGACCATGTTGGTGGACGGCCGGACGGTCATAATCAGCAGCCACCTTATCCCTGTGCGTCGTAAACGCCAGTCTCGGTAAATGGAGTACGGCTATACCCACAGCGTATGACCGGTCCGCTTTCAATGCCGGCGGACGCGTTCAAACTCAGGCCGAAGCAGCCGCTCGCGTTTTCCACAGGGACCAGCCGACGCCGCAACCCAGTATCGCAAAGGTTACCGCCAACGACGCTGCGGGCGGGAATTTGGCGAGCCCGAACATGTCGGCAACGAAAATTTTCGAGCCGATAAACACCAGCAACGCGGCTAAGGCGTATTTCAGGTAATGGAACCGGTCGACCATTGCGGCGAGCGCAAAATAGAGTGCGCGTAACCCAAGGATAGCAAAGATGTTCGACGTGTAGACGATAAATGGATCCGTTGTGATCGCGAAGATAGCCGGTACAGAATCGACCGCAAAAATGACGTCAGCGCATTCGATCATGACCAGAGCCAGTAGCAACGGCGTAGCGATCCGGCGCATGCGCCCAGTCGCCGGGTCCTGCTCTTTTACCCAGAAACGTTCCCCGTGAAGTTGGTCGGTAACCGGCATGCGCTGGCGAATCCAGCGTAAAACGGGCGAACTGGCTACGTCATATTCCGTGTCGGCAGTCAGCCACATCTTGATACCGGTGAAAACCAGGAAGGCAGCAAAGACGTACAATACCCATTCGAACCGATCGACCAATGCCGCGCCAAAACCGATCATCACTGCACGCAGGACAATGACACCCAGGATGCCCCAGAACAGTACGCGGTGCTGGTGGATGCGGGGGATGGCGAAGTAGCCGAAGATCATGGCGATGATGAACACGTTATCCATCGCAAGGCTCTTCTCGATGACGAAGCCCGTCACGTAGTTAAGGCCGGCAGTAGGCCCGATATACCACCAAATCCACCCGCCGAACGCCAGTCCCAGCGTGATGTAACCTGCTGACAATGCAAGGCTCTCGCGTACCCCAATTTCCCGCTGTCCGCGGTGCAAGACACCCAGATCGAGGATCAGCAACGTTGCGACGATGCCGAGAAATGCCAGCCACATCCAGACAGGCGTACCGAGGAATAACAAGGAAAGCAGCTCAGGCATGGGGACCTCTAACAAACGTGATGACGTGGGGCGGAATTAGCGGTCAGGAGGGCAGGTATCTCGCGGGTGGCGCGCACAAGCGACCTTTCAGGCCCAACTCAAAGCGCTACAATTGCAGCGCAATTGGAGAAGCCGGGGTTCGGCGCGCCATCGCGATACGCGCGTGCTCGTCCAACTTCTGATGGAGCTGTGCCGGTCTGTTCGTTTCCATGCTCAGAGCCTCTTTTCAATCGGTGATCGAAAGCTCGGATCATCAACGACGACAGGAGGCAAAGCGGCCAGGCCTATATCGAGATAACCCGATGCGGTCCGACATCACAATCACCCGAGGGAAATTGTCAGAGGGGCCCGGCCCGCGCTTTCTAGATAGGACACGGTTCGCAGTGATCAAGCGGTTTCACTATTTGATAACGACCGTAGTCTGCGCTCAATCTGCCGCACTTCTCATTCCAAAACATCACGCCGATCGGGAAGAGGAATCGGTCAAAAACGCCCACTTTTGGACGCTCAGTTTGGCGAGCCGCAAGCCTGAAAGCCAATCGGCAAGCCATGAGCCGCAACGTGCCCCGCCGGCAGATGCTCTGCTTGCGGCAGGCAAGCCGTGCAGCGTATGTCGCTACTGCTGGTGGGGGGAAATGAATGGCGAATGGCAGTAGCAGCCGCGGAAACTCGGTGGTCGGCGAGCGCTGGCCGCTCTTCTGGGCAGGCTGTGCGGCGATCAGCGTTGGAGTTGCCCTTCACTTACCGATGCTCGCGATGGCCCATAGGATGGGCAATCACCTGTCGGGTATGCCCATGGACGGATGGATGTACCTGGGCATGGCGCTGATCGGCATCGGCGTGCCGGCAGCTATATTTGGCGCTTTACCCAAGAAACGGCCTGATCACAGGGCAGGCGTTGGCATCGCATATGAAGCGCCCGATGATACCCCTCTGACGCGCTCGCATGCTGCCGTTCTGCTGGTGCTTACCCTTGGGCTCATCATCGACACTATGAAGCCAGCAACGCTTGGCTTCGTGCTCCCCGGCATGCGTGGCGAGTATGGGCTCGCCAAATCGACCGTTGCCCTGCTTCCGTTCGTTGCCCTTACAGGGACCACAGTTGGCTCGTTTCTGTGGGGGTGGCTTGCGGATATCTACGGTCGGCGTGTGTCGATCCTGTTGTCGACGATCCTGTTCGTCTCGACCTCTATCTGCGGAGCTATGCCTTCCTACAGCTGGAACCTGGTCATGTGTTTTCTGATGGGGTGCTCGGCCGGCGGCATGCTGCCCGTCGTCTACACGCTGTTGGCAGAGATCATGCCTCCGCGGCACAGAAGCTGGGTACTTGTGCTGGTTGGCGGTACGGGGCTGGTTGGCGGCTACCTCGCGGCTAGTGGCGCCGCTCATCTGTTCGAGCCGTTGTTCGGCTGGCGTAGCTTGTGGCTGCAGGGCTTTCCAACCGGTTTGCTGCTGCTTGCGATGGCAAGGTGGATACCTGAGTCCCCGCGTTTCCTGTTGGAACGGGGCATGGATACTGAGCTGGCGGATATGGCCCGGAAGTTCGGTATTGTCAGGCGTGCGCCTCAAGCTCCTCCAGCGGATGCTGATAGTGTTGCGGCGCACCAACGCGAGTTGACCATTGCCTTGGTCATAACCGCCCTGTCGTGGAGCTTCGTCAACTTCGGTTTGCTGCTATGGCTGCCTTCCGATCTGCAGGATCGAGGTTTCAGTGCCGAGATTGCGAGCGGCATCATCGCCAGCTCAGCACTCGTTGCCCTGCCCACGATCATGATCGCGGCCTTCCTTTACAGCCGGTGGAGCAGCAAGCGCACCCTGATCGGCACTGTACTTCTCACACTCGCCGGGCTTACCGGAGCCCTCCTGCCGGCGCCTACGCTGGCTTGGCCGCCACTGCTCATTGCTGTGATCGCGTTGCTGGTGGTTGGCACAAACGGATTGATCGCCGTGCTACTCCCCTATGCAGCCGAAAACTACGCATTACGCGTCCGTGGACGTGCCACAGGGCTTATCGCGGGGAGTAGCAAATTTGGTGGCGTTGCTGTCCAGCTGGGCGCCTTCGCTGGGCTGATCCCGACGATGGGGGGCGCGGCAATCGCACTGATTGTACCAATGACGCTGTCAGCGGTACTGATCGGGCGCGCAGGAAGAGAGACGCGGGGCCGCAGCTTACGCGAGCTGGAAGCAACGGCTTAGCTTTCGGCTCGATATAGGCCTGCAGAGTGTCCTCAGCGGTCAGATGTGTGAAAAACCAGTCGCAATCACGACTGTACAACAAACAGGTGTTTTGCGTCTCCGGCGCGACCTTGCCAGTGCTTAGGCCCCGCGACGGATACGGTTAGAGCGGTGACCGCTCCGCGCATGAGAGCTTGATTAATTATCGTCGATCAGGAGTTTGGAGCAAGTCCGGCAAGATGCAAACGGTCGCTGGCGTCGGCGTCAGCGAAGGAGCAAATTTGCCAAGGTCTCGGATGGTAATTAGGAATGCGTATTCCCGGGTTCATTTTATGTATCAATCTCAAATAGATGATTTAGCGCGACCTGATATTGCCAGCGACCAATCAAGTACCTAGATGCGCCTCCAGAAACGGAGACTTCTATGCCCGACACTACCCTCGACCTGAACCCCGTTGAACTCGCTACGGAATTGACAATCGCCTGGTTGGCCAATCCCAACACGCGTACCAATGCTGACGACGTTCCAGCCTTCCTGAACAAGATGTATGAAACTGTTTCGGTGCTGGTCGGTGGAAACGTGACCGCTGCTGAACCCGAAGCATCTGCTCAAGAATACACCCCGGCAGTGACGGCTCGTAAGTCGCTTGCCAGCCCTGATCACATCATCAGCATGATCGATGGTAAGCCGTATAAGACGCTGCGCCGTCACCTCGCGACTAACGGCATGACGCCCGTGGAGTATCGCGAGCGTTATGGCCTGAAGGCTGATTACCCCATGGTCGCTCCTACCTATTCGGAAGCACGTCGTACGATGGCCAAGAGCATTGGACTGGGTCGCAAGCCTGGCCAGACGAATGTAGCCAAGGCAGACGCAAAGCCCGCTTCGGCTCCGCGCAAGCGCAAGACCGAAGAAGCAGCGGCGGAATGATCTAGGGACTGGCTTCTCAGGGAACGGGGAGCCAGCCATTTATGGTGCGTGTAGATCAGCCGCATGCGGCTAAGCGACATTCTCTTCCGCGCTAATTGCCTCTTGTTCTGGTGCTGGCAAATGCCGGTATAACGTCGCGATCGAGACGCCGATGGTTGGGGCTATTTCGCGGGCAGTCATCCCCGAGGATAAAAGTTTCCGCGCGGCCTCGAGGCGTTTGGGTGTCATTACTGTCTTCCGGCCACCTACCCTGCCCTCACGCCGGGCGACGATCAACGCAGCCGTCGTGCGCTCACGTACCAAGTCACGCTCCATCTCGGCCATCGCCGCCATGATATGCTGCCCTCACGCCGGGCGACGATCAACGCAGCCGTCGTGCGCTCACGTACCAAGTCACGCTCCATCTCGGCCATCGCCGCCATGATATGGAAAACGAGTTTCCCAGCTGTGCCTGCGGTATCGATCCCGTCAGTAATCGATTTTAGCCCGATCCCCCTCGCCGCCAGATCGGACGCGAGGTCGATCAGTCCCTTCATGGTACGGCCGAGCCGGTCGAGCTTCCATACTACAAGGATGTCGCCGGTTCGCGCATGGGAAAGCGCGTCGGCTAAGCCGGCGCGGTCGGCTTTTGCTCCGCTGGCCTTATCCGAGAAGGTTCGCTCGCAACCCGCACTGCGCAGCGCTTCGAGCTGCGGGGTCAGATCCTGTTCCGGGGTCGACACTCGGGCATAGCCGATCAGCATGAAGCATTCTCAGAACTCATGTCCGACGCCTATCATGTCGAGCTCCAATCGCGAAAGTGTTTTGAGACGCTGGCATCGACTGCTAAAGGTTCTCACATGATGGCGCATCAAAAACGATCCTTTTCGAGAAAGGCCGCAGCGTCAGCCTACGTCCGCTAACGCCATCTGCCTTTTCCAATAGCCGCCAATCCGCTTACCTTCCCATTGTCGCCTTTGAGCGGCCCGATGTGTGGAAAACTCGGTCGTAATCACCATTGTGCGACAAACAGGTGTTTTCCGTCACGGCAGGTCCCGCCCCCTTTGACTCAGCGGGGGTTGGCCGAGATGGGTCGCAACGCCAAGCATTGGTCCCGCGCAGCGCGCAGCGTGAGTGGCAGGTTACGCGAAAAGCCGCCCTCACGCCGTTGCTGGTGGGTAGCGTGAGTTGGTCGGAAGCCGCCGATTCACTCTACCGGACGCCGGCTAACGGTCCCTGCTGGCTTCGACCGTAGTCGCACGTTCGCTGCTGTAAACTGGGCCACTGTCAACAATGCTCGGCCGATCGCCTGCCTCGATGCGGGTTGCTAGATCGCTGTGAAGCGAGCCGAGCTCGGGTGGAAAATCCACGCCAGCCGCAGACCCCAGCCTGCGCTCCGCATCGTCGAAGAGATCTATTGCGCCTGCCAGTTCGGGTTCACTGTAGAGCGCTGCGCTCTCCCCTGCTCGCCATAGGCCGGCAAGTTGGTGGGACCGGATCATGCAAGCCGAGGCCGTTCGATCGCCCGCAACCGTGGTGTCCGGTGGTCCTGGCGGCGCGGTCCCCCTCCCCTTGATCTCGGCCCGTGTAATTGCCGCCAGGCGGTAGCGGAGGACCCGGGATTCCGGGGTATCCGTTGGTGAGGGGTGCTGCTGATGGGTCAGGAAAGAAATAAGCTCCCCGGTGGTGATGGACGACGTGGCGTTGCGCCAGTCCGTCAAAGCGCGCTCCTCCGATGCCAGATCCGCAGGCTGAGCCAGGATAAAGCGCTCTAGAAGTGGATCGCTGGCTACTGCGACCGGCAGCGGTGCCCGGTTACCGTTAGCCGCGGCATGGGCAAAGCCGATCGCCGTCGCAATCGTACCGAGCTGCGTCTTCATGATCTCGCGATCGTCGATCGATCGCCCTAGGATCATCTCGAGGATCGGCGTCAGATCCGTCACCGCGGCTTGGCCTGCATCGATCGTGTCGAGTCTATGGACGATCTCTCTGTGTGTCGCCTCGATGCGCTGGCCGCTTTCGGTCAGCGCATCGAGCTGCTCCTGCACGAGCGTCAACGCGTCCAGAACGCCTGCCAGAGCAACGCTTACCTGGTCCGTGCTCATCGCTCTGGCCCACCCCTATCCGGCAAACGCGCGCGGTCCAGAGTTGCGCGATCACGATCCAATATCTCGCGAAGGACTTCCTCCGGCTTGCTTGGCGTCGGTGCCGTGCGCCCGAGCGCGCCGCAACTGATGATCCCAAGTTGCAGCTCGCTGCCCGCGAGCTCAGCAAACTCAAACCCGATGACCTCGACCGCCTACTGAAGCTCATCGCCGCCATGAAGTCCGACGATGACGAGAAGGGGGCCTAACCCATGAAAGCGCTTGCCAAGACGATGATGCACAACCGCCGCGCCTTGGCAGACAAGGCAATGAAGTCAGCGATCACAGCGCGGCTGAAGGCCGGCAAGGACCTAATCAGCCCGGTCTGCATCTATTCGATTGCAGAGGCGCACGGGGTTCGCGTGACCTTCAACGACATTGACATGGAAGGAATGTATCAGCGTGGTTCGCCGCCGCGCATCCACCTCTCCAGCAAGCGCCCGCTGCCCCGCCGTACCTACAACTGTGCACATGAGCTTGGCCATCATCTGCTGGGTCACGGGTCGTCGATCGACGAGTTGCGCGAGAATCAGCTGATGCGACCGTGGGACGTTCCCGAGGAATATAGCGCCGACACGTTCGCCGCTTATGCGCTGATACCGACGCTAGGCCTGCGCCACGCTTTTGCCGTCCGCGGCCTCAAACCGGAAACCGCAACCCCGATCGAGCTCTACCGGATCGCCTGCTTGTTCGGCGTCGGCTACTCGACGTTGGTCACGCACCTTCTGTGGGGCGAAGCGATGATCAGCCGGGCACGCGCCGATGCGCTTCGCAAGTTCACGCCGCGCACGCTGCGCGCTCACATCCTGGGATCGCTGACGCCGAATCCGCTCATCGTCGCCGACGAGGTTTGGGGCGGCCATGCGATTGATGCTGAGGTCGGGCATCTATTGCTGCTTCCGTCCGGCACGGTCGCGCATGGCGATGCCATCTCACCGGTGGCTGATCTGGAGAGCGGAAGTCTGTTCGAGGCGAAGCGCCCGGGCTTGGTCCGCATTGACCGGCCGGGAACCGATTGGGCCGCTTTCGGCCGTATCGCGCGCACCGCTTATGTCGGGCGTGCAGAATTTCGCCATTTGGAGGATGACGCCGATGACTAAAACTAGCTCACGAGCGAGCGTTCCGCTGCTTATCGAGGGCGACAACGTCTCAGAAGCCTATTGCAAATTGCTTCTTCATATAGCCAACAATCCGGGCTTGGAGGTGTCGCCGCTCGTCCTGACCGTAGATGGGTTTCCCGCCGATTATTCAGTACCGGAGGACTCGGCGGTGCGCAGCACGCTTGACGCCTTACTGGCTAAGAAGCAGAAAACGAGTGTCGAGGACGTCGCGTTCACGATTTTCCCCCAGCAGCTCTGGACCATGGCCCAAGGCGATCGGGCCAAACTGTTCCAATTTTATCGGTGGTCCTTCCCGTTTTATCGCGCGAGGCACAAGGCCAACCCCCGCGCATGCGGGCTCGGTCTTCCACGGCCTGGCCCTTGCCGATCCGGAGCGCCTCCTCCGCCTGGCCAACCAGCTTGCGGACACCACCGCCCTTCCGGAGCGTCGGTTTCGCGCAGCGCTGTTCGCCCTTCGGAATATGGCCGACGAGGTGGGGGAGGATCTGCGGCATCGGTATGTGCGTGCCTCAATGGAACTCGGGCTGAAGCGCGTCGCAGAACTTGAGGACAACGATCTTGCGAACCAGATCGTCGCCTGGTGTGCTTCGGCGACCGACCTGCGCGAGGAGGCCTGGCGCCAGCTTCTCGCACTCGTGGATGCCGGTTGCGCGGAGACGACCGCGCTGCGGGCCTTCCTGACACACAAGTCCGCGGAAGTCATGGACCTGGGCTCGTCGCGACCGGAGGCGTTCGCAACCCAGGACGGGTCCATTATGATCGACCTCGCGAGGTCGCCGATGTTCCCGACCGGCGCCGTCAGCGACGAGGTTGCTGCCCTAAGGATGGGCATCCTCACCGATGTGATCTCGGCGCAGGGCTTCTCGAAGCGTCTGGGCGGTGTCATCGAGGGTCTGCTCTACGAGTTCTCGCCGGAGCAGGCGGAGCGTGTCGGCGTGGTCGATCTGGCTTTGGAGGCGATCAGGGCCGGTTCGGGGTCCGAGCTTATCGTCTACTTCGCGGGCGATCAGAACGCTGCCCTCGCCGGTGGGCGACTTGCGCACGCCGATCTGCTCGCCCGCGCCTTCGCGCGCGAGTGCCCGGATCTTGAGCTCGTCGAGCACATCCTCTCATTGCGTCTGCTCCGGGCGGCTCGCGCCAGTGGTGAGGCCGGCGGCGTCCTGGTCGACATCATAAAGGCTGGCATCGAGCGCCTTGGGGTCGAGCGTGTCGTGCACGAGATCGTGAAGGTCCGGATCTTCTTCGATCGTTCGCCCGGCAGGTGGAACGCCACTCTTGCCGACATCGCTCGCGAGGTCCGCCATCTGGCGTTCAACGATGCCGTTGAGGGCTTGATGCTCGCGACGGATGACGAAGGCGGGTCCTAATTGCCGAACGTCGTGGAGAACTCAGCCCCCGACGTCTTCACGACGATGGTCCTGCTTGAGGCCGTGGCGTAGACCGCTTTCGTCATCGCGGGCTCGTCGCGCACGACGTAGCGCGGACCGGGTGCCTCGCCCGCGCGCCAGTGCCGGAACGCGTGGGCCGGCACGGACTGGGCGAAGGGAAGCAGCCTTTCGACAACCTCGCGCGGGTGGATGCCCGTAGGCGTTCTGCCAGCCTGAGCTGAGCACCAACGCGAGGGGCAAAGTGTCTGCACCCACGCCGCTGAGGTCGAGGTCGCCAGGCTCTGTGGGGACCGACACGTAGGACATCGATGTCTAGCCATATGGCTGGATACCGCGACGTGGCGACCGGCTCGATCGCAATGATCACATCTCCCGTGGTGGCGGCCTCGAAGGTCGAATAGGCGGCAGCTTTCGAGATCATCTGCGTCGCACCCTAATGGCGGCTTATAAGGCGCCTACCTGCCGTCGTCGGCTTCGATGAACGGATGTCCGGTTTCGGGAATGCGATGGGCCCGCCCCAACGTCCGGAACTGGGTCCTCGCTGACGCGGATCGGTCGTCGGTTTCCCGCAGCGCTGGTCTCAGCTAGCCTAGTCGCGCCGAACCTGTATGCCAGTAAGTAGGTCGCTGACGGGAGTTGATAATGGATTTGGTGTCCAGGCGGACGATGCTCGCTGCCCCTTGCTTCGGGACGCTCGCCATAGCCGTGGCGGCAGATGCAACAACCGCGACGACGCTCGGCACCCTTGCCAACTTGTCGACCTGGATGGACCTGGCGTCCGTACCGGGCGCGAGCTGGGCAATGCTGAACGGGTCCGGCGCAATCTCGTCTGGTGCGGTCGGCTATGCAAAGGCTAATGCGGTGCTCGCGACACCCAATACACTGTTCGAAGCAGCATCGCTGTCCAAGGTGGTCCTTGCGGTCGCGGTCCATGACATGGTGCGGGAAGGCCTGATCGACCTCGACCGGCCGGTGGCAGAGCATGTCGCGTTCACGGATGATCCTGCGACGCGATCGATTACGCCTCGCCACCTGCTCTCCCACTCTAGTGGCCTGCCTAACTGGCGCGACGAAGCGGGCGAGCCGTTAACAGCCGCGTTCCCTCCCGGCACGCGATTCCGCTACTCTGGCGAGGGCTTCGTCCTGCTTGGCCGGTTGGTCGAGGCAGTTACAGCCCAGACCGCCGCGCAGGTGGTGGAAACGCGGGTCCTGCGACCGGCAGGAATGAGCCGAAGCATCTATGGCTGGGCAAGGGGCACCGAGCCGGCAGTCGCGTGGGCGCACGACGGGGGCGGAGGTGTACTCATCGACAAAGGCCCGGCGGGCTATGCGATGCGTCGCGATGCTGGCCCGCTGAAACCAGTCGACCGGTGGACGCTAGGCGAACGGGAGAAAGCGGCCATCGCACTTGGCAAACCGGCGATGCCAATATTCATGACGCCCAACATGGCGGCCGGATTGTGGACCACCGCCAGCGACTATGCGCGATTCCTGGCTTTCGCGCAGCGCTATCCGGCGCTTTCAACGAAGACCACTCGGGTGAAGGGAGCGCTCGACTGGGGACTAGGCTGGGGGATGGAGAGTGACGGCGGGCGGGGTTTCGCTTGGCACTGGGGTGCGAACGACGGCGTCGCGAACCTGTTTGTCGTGGACCTCGTATCGGGCGCAGCGGTTGTGGTGCTCACCAACGGCGACGCTGGGCGCAAAGTTTACGAGCGTGCTGCCCGCACTGTCTTCGCACGCGAGTTCGATGCGTTCGCTTGGCTGAAGTGACCTCCGCCGGCCCATCCGTCTGCTTGCGATATGGAAAAGGCAGCCGCTTTAAGGTCGCAACCCTGTCACCCGGCGCGTCTCAGTCGTCTTCTGAAGTATGAACGAGACGCTCCCAGTGGCCGGGATGGGTCACGCTGATCGCAGATAGCGTATCGCAGCCTCCAAAATGTCGTCGCCCATGAGGACAGGTACATCGGGTTCCAGTTCCCATCTGGGTTTATCCTGGACGTCGTAAACTGGCTCTGCTGAGTATTGCAGCGCCAGACCAGTGCGGTCGAGCCGTAACGGAAAGACCGCGGCACCTACCCGCATCATTGGCGTTCCTACGATAGCCGCACGCCCGAGACCACGCATGCCCATGGGAAAGCCTTCCGCCATGCTGGCGCTCCACCGCGTTGTGAGGACAGCGACCTTACCGGTGTAGGTAAAGGGGCCCCGCGGCTCTACGGTCTCTGTCCAGGCAGCACTCAGTCGGTTGCCGTCGCGCCTGCGCATGCGGGCATAGGGCATCGTCTCGGTGATAAATCGCCCCATGATCGGGCGGGCGACCGCGGTGTCGCCGCCGCCATTCTGACGAACATCGATGATGAGTCCGGGTGCATTCCGGAAACTTGCCAGCGCCGCGTCGAAGGCCGTCACAACCGCATCGTCAGCAAAGCTGCGAACGACGATGCAACCAATGCCATGAGCTAACATCCGGCTCTCGACATTGGGGAGCGTAACAGGTTGCTTCACGCGAACGGGAACGACGTGTTCCGAACCTGGGGTCGACCGCACCGTTAACGTCCTTGGCATGCCGCGCCGCCCCGATACCGCCACGTTAAGCGCAAACGCCGTTGCCGCTGGATCTGGACGGCTAAGACAGCGCGGCATTGTGTCCAAGACGATCTGTCCAATCGGGCGGCCGTCGATCGCAAGCACGCTCTGGCCAGGCGTAATGCCCGCATCCGCTGCGGGGGACCCATCGCGAACGCTTGTGACAAACGCCGTACTATCGCGGTTGGGTTCGACCCACAGATCAAAATATGGCCCGCGCGCCGCATCCGGTGCCGGATCATTCAAGTGGGTGTGCGCGTCGTACAGTTCGCCGATCACCCGGCCAACAATGCCGGCGAACGCTTCAGACGATTGGGCGGCAGCGGCGAGCGGGCGATACATTTGCCTTACTGCCCTCCAATCGGTGCGCTTCTCCCCGAAATAGCAGTAGCGCTCGTCCAGTGTCCGCCAGAGTTCGTCGAAGTCCTCGACATAGGTCACGTCATGAGCCGGCTCGCCCGCCTGGGCTATACCCGGCGGGAATGCCGCAGCCGTACCCAGGGCAATACCAGCATGAAGCAGCGAGCGACGGGTCATGGGGTGGTGCATGTGATCGGCTTTCGCTGGTGGTCGTCCGTGGTTAGCCGAAGGAAATCTCGCCGCCTTGAACGATATTGCTGTCGCGCGAACGGTGCGAGCTTACCTGTTTGCGTAGCGTGCCGGCGATACACCGACGATACGCTGGAACTGACGTGTGAGATGGCTTTGATCGGCATAGCCCACATCAAGCGCAACCTCCGCGATTGGCTGGCCCGCCAACAGCAGGCGTCGCGCTGCGACGATGCGGCACTGATTGCGGTACGCGAGGGGGGTGATCCCGACTGCCTTGCGGAAGCTACGCGCAAGATGGAAGACGCTGATCCCTGATACGGTCGAGAGCGTGCCCAGCCCAAAGCCGTCGGCGAAGTGGGCGTCGATGTAGCTTCGAGCGCGCGCAACGGCATCGCTGGATACGCGGGTGTCATCCGACGATTGTTTTACCTGGTCGGCGAACAGGACCCCAACCAGCTCTGCGAGCGCGCTTTCCTGTTCCAAACGCCCCGCGTCGTCGCGACACAACAAGGCGTGCGCATCAGCAACGATGGAGTGAGACCGATCGCCAGCCAATACAGGAGAGTCAAACCGCGGCGCGTTCAGGCGCTCGGCGATGTACGGACGTATCGCTTCGTCGGGAATGTACGCAACGCGATAGCGTAAGGTCTCACCTCCCGTCGTTCTGTTGGCATGCGGCTGATCGGGATGGAGACGCAGTACCTGACCTGTCTGCACCTCGTACGTTTTGCCGCCAACAGTCAGGGCCTCACAGCCTGCCATGACCGCGCCGACCACCCATTCCGCATGGCTGTGTTCGGGAAAGGTTCGCTCGCTATACTCGACGGATACGAGTTCAACGCCGGAGAGGTAGGGTGGGCGGGCGAAGCGGGCGTCATTCCGCGCTGGCTCACTCATGTCGATGCGCAGCTTGTTCAGAGAAGCTGACCTGATTGAATATGGGAAACTGAGTCATTGCGTCTCGCCAATTTGAAAAGCTTTGAAGGCCGATCCTTCTTACCCCACGGGCTTCACTGGCGGCGGGGTCCCCATGCCGGCGGGTGCTGCAACGGCACTGCGTTTGAGCCAAACCCGTCCTTGAGCGAGATCCATGGTGACCACCCAATCTTTGAGAAACGGCATGCCAAGGTTTCCATCGATCACGATGTCGGGGCTGAAGATCATCCCGGACGCTTCGACACTGGGGGCGATCTGGAAGCGGCCCTGTTGGGGGCCCTCGCCGGTAACCTTCTTCAAGCCAAGTAGAGGAAGAAGTTTTGGTGCAACCAGGATCGTGCCGCCATTGCCGCTGTCCAGCTCAAGGCGCGCCAGTCCACGTTCGGTGGGGACGTCAATGAACACAGACAGCGCCAGGCCGCCAATCTCACGAGCCAAATGAGCAGGAAGCTCTACCGCGTTCGCCTTGCGCCCGGCCGCGCTTTCACGTGTTTCCAACGTGAGCTCGCGACCTGCAAAATCGATGGTTACAGTGCGTCCGGCGAATGCGTCGAGGGCAAGCAGACCATCGATGGGTGTGTCGGGAGACCCCACGTCCATGACGATTGCAACAGGGCTCTGTAGGGTCTGGTTCTTCCAGTGGATTGCAACATTGTCGCAACGTGGGGCGGTGATCTTCGTGCCGGTCATATGAAACCCGGTGATTGATCCCCAAGGTTGGCAGTCCATCTCCTTTGCCAGCGCTGGTGAGATCACCGTCAGTCCGCCTGCAGTGTCGAGTTGAAAAAGCCGCTCCCGTCCGGCCACCTTCACTCGTGCCGCTACGCCTTTGCGGTAGCTTTCTAACGGCAGCCGCACCGGACTCGTTGGGGCAGCATAGGCTCCAGACGCCACACTAATGAGCAACGCGGCCGATAATAGCTTTTTCAAATGAATGCCCTTTTCGCGGTACGATACTCGCCCATCTTAGCGATCGAATAGACGCTGATTTTTACTGTTCAGGCTAAAGGCCGGCGATCCAGCGCTCAAGCTGATCGGTACTGCGCATGTCGCCGGTGTAAGCATGTACCGGCCTGGCCGGGACGTTCGAACCGCGTTTCCTGCCACGATACACCTTCATCGGAATAACGGCCCGGGCAAAACCGCTGGGCAGAGCGACTTGCCGTACGTCCATATAAAGCGAGTCAGCGCTCGTCTCCTGCCCGACGTGAATGCCGCCTAACGCGGTCCATAGATCGACCGCATCAAGGCATGCCGATCCGCATCCCCAGTCCGTCAGCACGAATACCCGCGCTTTCAGCACGGGAGCAGCGCCAGTCGCCGCTGCTTTTGCTTCGTCGGCATCAATTTCATGCCAGAGCGCCTGCCCGAGCGCGCGGGCAGATGTCATGCCCTTTGCTGTACGAGCGGCCCAGTCTTTCGCCGCCTGCGAGACGTCCGCGGAATTCTGCCAAGCGGTACGATAGCCTTCGAGCGTGGCGATGTTTCCAGCCGAAGCGCGCCAGTCCACCGCTTCCGATCCTGATGGAAGCGCATTCACTGCAGCCTGGCCCCATAGGATGGCAGCAATCTGATACGACCAGTCGGACGATCCACCGCCGTTGCCTCGAAGGTCGAGCACGACGCGCGGTGCCGCTGCGATCGCGAGGGCGTCCATCCTCATCGATTTGATGATTGGCGTAAGGGACTTGGCATCAGCGCTTTCGGGGTCACCGTTGAAGCCAGGCAGCGAGAACCAGCGCGTGCCGTTAGCAAGGGTTCGAGCCGCGAACTCCGAACGCGCCCGAGGCGCAGTTGCAGCAAAACGTGTGTCGAAGTCTGCATCAGGCAGATCGCGCCAGCTGAGTGTCGCGTCCTTTAGCTTGCCATCGACCTTGAAGCGGCAGCGGACTGGACGCTTGATGTAAGGGTTGGCGGCGTCAAGGAACAACCGACCACCATTAGTCGCTCGTTGGCTGACCAGTTCCCACCTGCCTCGGAAGGCGCCGACGTTGCGGGCAGCCAGGTGTTCGGCATCAATGCCATCGCAGCTTACGAGTACTGCTCCGAGCGGTAAGGGAGCGTCATCTGCTCGGGTCATCACGACCTGACGGCCGGTGCCGTCAAAGCCTGTCAGGAAGCCCGGCCAGCGGATCGGCAGGGCGGCTGGCTGGTCGAGGTCGAGCGCAACATGTCCATCGTTGAAGCTCGCCACGTAACCGCGCATCGCCCACAGATACCCCGGGTAGTCTCGGACGGTAGCAGCGCGACGCAGGGCTGAAGCCAGACCGGCATCGTTGCGCCGCGCAAAGTCGGGGTCGAGTTTGTTATAGGGACCAGGATGATTGTCGGCGATCTGGTCGTGATAGGCCTGAGCGTCCGTTCGCAAAGTTGCTGCCCAGTCGCGAGGCACGTTAGTCGCACCGATCAGCAGAACCGCCGTTGGTATGGCAAGGAGCGACAGGTTCATCTCGGCGCCGCCAGTTTGCTCGCTGCCTTCTCAAGATAGGGCCTGACATCAACCGAACTGTAGCCCGGCGTCGTTAAGGCGAAGTATCGCAGCCAGTACCCGTGACCAGCCCCATACACGACGAGGATGCGATCGCCTGGTTTGGCCACATTGATGAGCTTTGCAAAGATTTTCGCATTGCGGAGGTACCACATGGCATTCAGATCTGCACCGGGCTGCTCGTTACCGTCACCAAGTCGGAGCAGAGAGTAGTATGAATCCTGTCCACCCATGGGCGTAGAGGGGTCGTTATAGCGGATCAGCATCCGCGGTATGCTGGTGGTTGCCTGCTCAGCCTCAAACTTCTTGGCAGACGCCTGGACCGTTTCAAAGGCGGCGTCGAGATAGGCCTGCTGCCCGTGAGTCTTTGCATAAGCTTCGACCCGGCCGATCGGGAAATAGTCTGGTTCGCCCTTGTCGGGTTGCTCGTCGATACCTTGAACGGACTGTAGGCCGGCGCGAGCAGCGATGCGGTAGCCGATCTGGGTTGTCTCGTCCCGGTCGGTCTTAAGCACGTTTGGGGAAAACGTTGCGAAGTCAGTCACATCGTAGGTCGGGCCCGGGCGTTGCGCCTCGACCATGACCCGTGTTGGTCTAAACTCTGCAATGGCATCAGCCAGTGCTTCCAGTTCGCGCTGGCGCTGCGGCGTGGTGACATCGTCGACGTGGGCATTCACCTTGTCACGACCAGGGTTGCCGAAATGATAGCTACCCAGCACCATCACTTGGACAGGTTGCTGTGGTGCAGCGGTGACAGCAGGCGTTACTGCCGCAGCGAGTATGGGTAGCAGCATGCAGCAGGTCTCCTTGGTGTGGTGCTCAAACAATACACGTCGAATGGCAGCTGTCTATCTGGATTTGCGGCATTGGACGCCAAGCTAACAGAGGTTGATCCGGTCAACCGAAACGCGCGTCAGATTGCTTGCAAAATGCAGCGAGCAGTCCGTTGAAGGCGAGGGAATGTCGGCGGCATCGCCTCTGTTACAGACATGAATGAATGTCTGAAGTTGGGAAGTGCGCAGGGTGCTATGAACGACCGGTTATGGGTCTTAGGCGCACAGCTCCCTAATCCGCCGCATATGATCTTGTAGGAATCTCTCTCGGGGCGAAGCGCGCATTTCATCCCAGCGACTTTACCTCTTACCAGCCATCTCAGCCCCACATCCCAGAGAAACGCGGCGATCTCGAGCCAACAAGGGGAAGCACGCCCAAGGCGTACTCCTGTCACAGAGGTCCGGTTTCGGTGTCAAAGGATAGAGCGCTGGATGCCCCGTGAGGATAGTCTGCGCCGTTTGTTTTCAATGGCTTAGACTGGCTAACTGCTCGACGTTCTCGAAAACCCCCCTCCGTGCAAAAACGGGAATGACTAACCTTTCCGGCGTCATTCTGTGACTCCAGCTCAAAATATTACCCGCCATTACGGTGGCGACTGGCAGGGCCACCAAGGTGCGTTCCCGACGCCGGGACATAGCCCGTCCGATCGCGGCATGACTGTCAAGGACGCTGACGGTGGCGGCGTCGTGTTCCATTGCCACAACGGCGACGATGACGCGTGGAAGGGTCTGAAAGACGAGTGCCGCCAGCTCGGGCTACTACCCGAACGCGAGCGGCCTCACGGCGGCAAGTGGCAGCAAACCGGCTGTTATGAGTATGTCGATGCCAATGGCACTGTTGCCTATCGAACCGTGCGGATCGAGAAACCGGGCGAGCGCAAGCAATTCCGCGCGCAACGTCCCGACGGTCGTGGCGGCTGGATCAATGGCCTTGATAAGGCCGCGCCTCGCATCCTCTATCGCTTGCCCGATATTCTAAACGCCGATCCGCACGCTTTCGTCTATCTGACCGAGGGCGAACGAAAAGCCGACAAGCTCGCGCAATGGGGCTTCGTCGCGACCGCGATCGCGTTCGGAGCAAAAGGCTGGCGTGACGCATACGCACAGAGTCTCGCCGGCCGAACCGTCGTCATCCTCCCCGACAACGACGATGAGGGACGCGGCTTCGCGGATCGTGCAGCGAAGAGCATCGAGGCGGCACGCGGACGGCCCGTTATTCTTCCGCTGCCAGACTTGCCCCCAAAGGGCGATATCATCGATTGGCACGGCACGGCCGACGATTTGCGCGTGCTCACGGATGATGCGATTGACCGCCCCCAGGTAGTGCAGCCCGAACGCGCGCCGATGTTCGCGTTGATCGATCCTAGTTCTTGGCAGGGGCAGCCAGCCCCGCCTCGCGCGTGGACGTTGCACGAATGGATACCGGCACGGCAGGCGACCTATCTGACGGGAGCGGGCAGCGCCGGCAAATCCTTGATGGCGCAACAGCTCGCGACGTGCATCGCACTCGGCCGACCGTTCCTGGGCGTGGAGACACGGCAGGCCAACGCGATCTATCTGACGTGCGAGGATGATGCCGACGAGCTGCATCGCCGCCAGTCGGCAATCTGCGCGGCGATGAATGTCGAGCCGCGAGAGCTATCTGGAAAGCTGCATCTTGTGTCGCTGGCGGGCGCGATCGGCAACGAGCTGGCCGTGTTCGATGTCCAAGGCCGCATGGGAACTACCGAGGCGTGGGCCATGCTGCATGCGACCGTGATGCAGACGGGCGCGGGCTTCGTCGCGCTCGATAACGTCGCGCACCTATTCGCCGGCAACGAGAACATCCGCAATCAGGTGGCAGCGTTCTGTAGTTTGCTTAATCGCCTCGCGGCCGATGCTGACGCATCCGTGCTGTTTATCGGGCACCCGAACAAGGCGGGCGATAACTTCTCAGGCTCGACGGCTTGGGAAAATCAGGTGCGATCCCGCATTTTCCTAGACTGCCCCCGGGACGCCGATGGAGAGGCGCTGGACCCCGATGCACGGCAACTGTCGCGAGTGAAGGCCAATTACGCCCGCAACGGCGAGACACTGGCCTTCCGGTGGCATCAATGGGCGTTCGTACAGGAAGCCGACCTTGCCCCCGGCGTCCATGCGGAGATCGCAGCGGTAGCCCAAGAGAATGCCGTCAATGACGCTTTCCTACGCTGCCTGACGCGCTGCACGGAAACCCGCCGCGCTGTCTCTCATGTCAACGGCATCAACTACGCGCCGCGCATATTCTCGCAGATGATTGAGGCGAAAGCGACGGGGCAAGCCGCCTTCGAACGAGCAATGGAAAGGCTAATCCACAATGGCACGGTCTTACTCGATCAAGAGCTTTGGAAGGGCGAAAACCGCCACTGGAAGCGGGGCATGAAGCTCGCGCGCCAACCCGGTGAAAGTGCGCCAACCCCCGCGCTAACCCCCGCGCCAACCCCTGCGCCGACCCCGCGCCAACCCCAAGCGGCTCCTCTCGTTGAGCAGCGCGCCGACCCGCGCTGCGCTAACCCCCTTTATACTACGTATAAAGAGGCGGGCTGGTCGCCCGCCGCGCCTTCTGATTTAAGTGACACAATCTGGGGGGAAGGCGAGTGACCCCTGCTGCTCGCCTCACGGCCATCTCCAAGCGAGTCGGACGCTTGCGGCCCGACTGGAACAACCCCGAACGGTACTTCGAAGAACGCAGCGAGATTGAACGCGCGCTTCGCACGCTGGCCCATGATGTGAAGGAAGGTGGGCGGCATGGCTGATTGGCCCTACAACACCGCAAATTGGAAGCGCTTGCGTCTTGCCCACCTGTCGCTGTCCCCGTTCTGTGTCGGATGCGAGGCGCGCAACGTGCTGACCGTTGCCAACACCGTCGATCACATCACGGCCATCGCAGATGGAGGCCCGCCGTTCCCCGGCCATGACGGACTGGCGAGCTATTGCCCGCCATGCCACGGCGCGAAGACCGCCCGAGGAACGGAGGCCGGCCCGGTCCGGACGAGCAAGCCGCGCCGGGGCTGCAAGCCAGACGGAACGCCGCTCGATCCCACCCATCCGTGGCACGAAAAATCGCTCGCAGCTGACCAGACAAGACCGATGGTCTACCTTCATTCTCAATTAGTTAGGGATTTAACAGATGGGTAAGCGCGGCCCCGGCGCGGGACGATTGAGGGCCGCGTCAGTTGGCGCGCCGGTTCCCCAGGCGGTGTGGGATGACACCCTTTTCGCGGGGTTTCAGCCTCCGCGCGCCGCTGTCCTCAGTCATCCGTGGGAAAAGGAGGGCATGCCTCAAGTGGAGCAAGTGCTGGCGTTCCTGCGCGACCTTCCGATCGTCTCAGGCTTGCGGGCCGGTGAAAAGTTGGAGCTGATTGAGTTCCAAGAGCAATTCGTGCGCGGCACGTACGAACCCCTGCGGCCGGACGGCAACCGCATCGTGCGCCTCGCTGGTCTTTCAGTCGGGCGAGGCAACGGCAAGTCTGCGCTCCTCGCGGGCCTGTCGCTGGCGCACCTCCTCGGACCGATGCGCGAACCCTATGGCGAATGCTACGCAGCGGCACTCGATCGCGAGCAAGCCGGCGTGCTGTACAATATGACCCGTGCATACATCGAGGCGGTGCCGTGGATGGCGGCGCGGGTAAATATCCGCGACTGGCATAAGGAAATCACCGACGAGGAAACGCGTTCGATCTGGCGGGCGCTCACCTCGGATGCCCGTAAGGCTCACGGCCTCGCTCCATCGTTTTGGGTTGCCGACGAAGTTGCCCAGTGGCGGTCGCGCGAGCTGTGGGACAATCTGAAAACCGGCATGGCGAAACGCCGAAATGCGCTTGGCGTGACGATATCGACACAGGCCCGCGACGATTTTCATTTTTGGTCGCAGATCCTCGACGCGGAACCAGCACCAAGTTTCTACACGCAGTTGCATGCCGCGCCGGCTGACTGCCGTCTCGACGATCGTTCTGCATGGGCGGCCGCAAACCCGGCGCTGGGCGCGTTCCTCAACGAGGATGAGTTCGCGGACTCAGCCGCGATGGCTATGCGCTCACAGTCGTTTGAGCCAGCTTTTCGGCTGCTTAATCTAAACCAACGGATTGATGGCGAGGCGGCGTTCCTCAACCCTGTCGACTGGATGGCGAATGGCACTCCGTTCGATCCGGGCGAGCTCGAGGGACAGCGCTGTTTCGGCGGCCTCGACTTGTCCAGTACCCGTGATCTCACGGCATTGGCACTGTGGTTTCCCGACTCCGGAAAGCTGCTCGTGTGGCATTTCGTTCCGGAAGACACGATGCGCGAGCGGTCTGAACGGGACCGAGTCCCCTACGATCAGTGGGCGGCGGATGGCTGGATTGAAACTACGCCAGGTCGCGCAACCGACCGTCTCGCCATCGCCCTCCGGCTCGCGGATATCAGATCGATGTACGACGTGCAGGGGATCGCCTTCGATCGCTGGCGATTCGAGGATTTGCAGAAGCTGCTCAACGATGAAGGCATTGAGCTTCCGCTATCCGAGTTCGTTCCGGGGTTTCGTTCCTATGCAGCTGCGATCGACACCTTCGAACGGGCGGTGTTAGAAAAGCGAATGCAGCACAACGGCTCACCTATCCTTAAATGGCAGGCCGGCAACGTGGTGGTGAAGCCCGATCCGGCCGGCAACCGCAAACCGATGAAAGATAAGTCGTTCGATCGTATCGACGGCATAGTTGCGGCCATCATGGCATGCAGTTTAGCAGGGAAAGACGAAAGCCCGGAAATTTATAGAGGTGACGGTATTATGTGGATCTAGCCTCGGATCCGCTTTTGTTCGTAGTACGAATCTAGAGCCTCCATCACGATCGGGGCCACGAAGTCAGGAAACGTACCACCCTGAAAAGTCTTGTCGGATATTGACGCGCCATAGCGCTTAGTTGTTATTGTCGTTCCATCATGCTCAAACACGTACTTGGCGCCCATAACGGATTGCATACCCGATGGGTGACCCTCTAACCGAGAGAAGCAATGAAAAGTAACAATTCTTATCTTTATTGAATTACCTAGCCGGCCCGGCTCAATCTTAAAAGATTCAGCTTCTTCAATATTAACTTTAATGCCGTCAGCAGCGAATGCTTCCTTCGCCTGATTAAGAATAGGCACTACGTGCTCGTGAAGCACGCGCTCCGCGTTTTCAAGTCGATTTGCTTCCGCCTCCTCCTTTACCTTTCGAGCGTGATCTGCGGCGGCAACGATTCCATTCGATTTCTCACGCGCGATCCGAGCCAGTTCTTCAAAGTTTGCCATTTAAAACTCCGGCTAAAAGTTGACGGATAGCCTCCGGCCGCGAGGGCGAGGATGCTTGCCCCGCAATCCATATGTCCAGTGCGGCCAGCTGTTCAGGTTGGAGTCGAACCCCAACCATAACGCCGGGAGCCTCTGGGCGTTGCGTTTTCGTGTAAACTCGAATTGACCGGGCCATGCATTGGCGATAACACCAAAGCGAGCCGGACGGAAGCTACCAACGACCGCACCGGCTCTGACCCATCGCAGGAGGCTTAGTCCATGCAACAGGCTACTTACGCCCATAGCGGCGCATATACCGGCACGTCACCGGAAAATATTTCTAATATTCCCACACCCAGCCGTCGCTCGTTTATGGGCTTCACAGCAGCCGCGCTGACGATCGCGACCGTGAGTGTCCCGGCGATCGCTTGTGTTGCTCCCGAATGGTCGGCTGGCAGATGGCTCGATCGTTGGCACCGCTTGGGTTGTGGCGCACGATTGGACGGTCATTGCTTACTCCAACTCACTGTACGCGCCGGCCAAGAAAATTCGGCCGAACCAATGCTGGCGGAACTTGCCGACGGACGAATGCAGGAAATCAAACAACTACTTCTCAGCTTACATGAGGAAGATGCAGCGTTCCGCGCTGTCCAAGTGTGCCGGCAGATCGACACCGAGTGCATCATGTCCGATGAGGACGAGGTGGGCCACGAGGCGTGGCTAGCAAGGTCACATGCAGCCGAGCATCGCCTTGCGTGGATCCCGGCCCGTACCGGGAAGGGACTTGCCGCAAAGCTGCGCTACGCACTGGAAATGAATGGCACCGACCTAGGGGACAAGCTGGTCGAACAGGTACTGGGACAGCTCGAACGCTGGGCGTGAAACCACGAACTGATGGCTAACCTTAGACAGTTGACTATGGACAGGCGTCGAAGCATACAGCCTTCAACACCTGTCTAAGGAATGGAAATGACGGACCTCACGAAGCTGGAAAACTGGGACACCCCGTTGTTCCCACTCGTCGTTGTAGCGCAGGCAGCGCTGGTTGCTCCCGCCACACTTCGCCAATGGATTGTCCGCTACGGCGATGACCTCCGCCTTTGGGACGACGGCAAGACCTCGAACGACAAGGCAGAAGGCAACGGCCTCGCGCATCGTTTTTCGCTTCGTACCGCTCTGCATATTGCTGCTGCCGCGCGGCTGATCGCCAAGGGCGTGACCGTGAAAGACGCGTATACCGCTGCGATCAACTGGGTCCATATCGGCGCGTTCGATCGCCCCGCAGTTTGGGCGAACGAACCAGCGCCGGAACTGGTGAGGGAGCCGGCCGGGCTCTTTGCCGATCCCGCTTGGACATTTTTAATTCATTCGCATGGCGCGGAAGCGCGTGTCGTCAGTGTGAACCGGCAAGCCGGCACGCTGCCATTCGAGTTTTCCGACCTTTTCGCCACCGGATATCCGGTTCGCGCCGCCCCGACGATCGTGTTTCTTAACAACATCGATCATTATGTGCGCGGCGTCTGCCAAGGCTTCCTGCGCCCGGTCGACCATCCCGCTTGGGATGAAGCATCTGTTGAAAAGATGCTCGGCGAAGACGGCGAGTAAATGGATTCCGCCCCACGCATTGAGGCCTCCGCGATGAGGCCAAAAACGGGAAGTCGGATGCCTGGGGCGGACGCGTCCGCAAGCGCGCATGAAAAGGCACAATCCGACAACATCGCACGAACACCCATCGTCGTGAGACTGACGGCTCCCACCATCGTCGCGAGACAGACGGCAATCACCGCGCCGGGGCATAGCGCCCCGGCCAATTTGAGGACTGAATAATGTTCAAGCTGGCAGACCTTCTCGAAAAGCGGACGGCGATCGTCGCTCGCATGACGACCGCACACACCGCCGACGAAGGCGAAGCGTTCACCACGGCTGAAACCGAGCTGCGCGCACTGGACGGCCAGATCGCCCGCGCCCGCGCGCTCGACGCAGCCGACCGCGCCGACCCCGGCACGACGCTCAATCAGGAGCACACTCCCGAATTTCGGCGCTATAGCCTTGCCCGCCGCATCGCCGCTTCGCTGGATCCGCTGATCGACGCCGGCCGCGAACGGGAAATCGAACAGGAGCTCGCGCGGCGCTCGGGCCAGACCGCGCAGGGCATCCGCGTACCGCTCGAATATTTCGAGACGCGCGCCGTACAAGTGACGGCCAACAGCGCCGCGATCGTCCCCGACGACTTCCGCCCCGAACTGTTCACGTCGGCCCTCACGGCCTCCACCGTCATGCAGACGATGGGCGCAACCGTGCTGACCGGCCTTTCCGGCAACGTTATCATCCCGCGCGAGACGGGAAGCCCGAACGTCGGCTGGGTGAACGAGAACGAAGCGCTGCCGACCGGCAACGCCACGTTCGATAGCCTTAGCCTTGAACCACACCACGTCGGAGCAATCGCCGAAATCAGCCGCCAGCTCATCATGCAGGCGAACCCGGCTGCGGACGCGATCCTGCGAGCAATGCTGTCGCGCAACCTTGCTCTCGAGATCGACCGCGCCGCCATCACAGGCAAGGGCATCGGAGCCGAGCCGCGCGGCATCCTCTACGATCCGGATATCGACGCAGTGCCGTTTTCGACCGACCTGTTCACGACGACCGCCAACATGATTGCAGCGGCCGACCTCGCGAACATCGGCACGACGCGCAGCTTCCTCGGGACCAACGGGGTGAAGGCCGACGCGTCAAAGCTGCGGGATGCCAACGAGCGGGCGATCCCTCTGACCGAGACGTTCCACAACGAGCTGGCGCGCTTCTCCAATCAGGTACCGAACGTGCTTGGTGCGACGAACGACGAGCACGGCCTCGTCTATGGCGACTGGGCCGACTTCCTGATCGGCATCTGGTCGCAGCTCGATATTCTCGTAAACCCGTATGCCGAGACGGCTTACAGCAAGGGGAACATCTTGATCCGCGCTATGGCGACGGTGGACTTCGGCGTTCGCCGTCCCGCCAGCTTCGTCAAGGCCAGCGGCATCAAGGTCGCCTGACGATGACGGGCGGCACCCTCGAACGCCGGCAGGCAACCGAGCTGCGGACCAATGGTCGCCGGCTTGAGGGCTATGCCGCCACGTTCAACTCCGAGGCACGGATCGGCTCGTTTATCGAGACGATCCTGCCAGGTGCATTCCGGTCGGCGTTGGCCGGCGACGTGCTGGCGCTACTCGATCACGACACCGGCAAGGTGCTGGGGCGCACGCGCTCCGGCACCTTGCGGCTGTCGGAGGATACGCGCGGCTTGGCGTTCTCCCTCGACCTTCCTGACACCGCTGCCGGCCGTGATGCGCTCGCGCTGGCGGAACGGAACGACCTTGGCGGCATGTCCTTCGGGTTCCTCGTACCCAAAGGCGGCGAAAGCTGGGTGGGAGAACGCCGCACGCTTCAAACGATCGGGCTCAAGGAAATCAGCATCATTTCGGCATGGCCGGCATATCCTGACACGTCGCTGGCGCTCCGCGCGCGTGACGCTGGACAGGACGGCCGGCGTCGTCGTCTCATTCTCGCGGAGCTTGGCGCATGGGCGTGATGGATCGTATCGCCGGCTGGGCCGGCTTCGAAAAGCGGAACGATGCAACGGACCCGTCATGGGCAGCTATCGCCCCAGGTATCGGATGGCCGGGGGCTATGTCGGCACACGCTGCCGAAAGCCTCTCGGCAGTGTTCGCATGTTCGACCGTCATCGCCAGCTCGCTCGCGAGCATTCCGGCTCTCGTATATCGCCGCGAAGGCGACAATCGGCTTGAGGCCATGACGCACCCGCTACGCCGCATCACGCGCGTAGGAGTCAACGAACAGATGGGATGGCCCGACTTCCTCGAACATCTGGTCGTCTCGATGCTGTTGACCGGCAACGGACTAGCCGAAATCGTTCGCTCCGATCGCGGGCAGCTCACTGGCTTCCGCTTCATACCTTGGGGCATGGTGACGGTCCAATACCCGTCCAGCGGTCGGCTCGCCTATGACGTGACGGACGGCCGGGGCGGCACTCGCCGGCTTCTACAGAACGAAGTCCTGCACCTTCGCGATAGGACCGACGATGGGCTCATCGGCCGCTCGCGTCTGAGCCGCGCTGCGGAGACCGTGGCGGGCGTTGCCACCGCCAACCTGTTCGCGCGATCGTTCCTTGACCGTGGAGCCGCCCCAAGCGGCGCTATTGAGGTTCCCGGAGCCATGACGGAACCCCAGCGCACCGCACTCCGCAAACAGATGCAGGACCGCCACAGCGGCGCCGCGAACGCAGGCAGCACGCTCGTCCTCGATGGCGGCATGAAGTGGTCGAAGATGTCGCTAAGCCCCGAAGACGCCGAGCTGCTCGAAACGCGTAAGTTCGGCGTCGAGGAAATTTGCCGGCTATTCCAGGTGCCGCCCCCATTGGTGCAGGACTACAGCCACAACACCTTCACCAACAGCGAGACGGCGGGCCGGTGGTTCGCCATGTTCACCTTGTCGCCGATGGCGCGGAAGATCGAGGCGGAATTCGCTCGCAGCGTTTTCCCAAGCGACGGCGGTTTCGAACTTGAACTGGATCTTTCCGGCTTCCTTCGCGGCGATCCGCAAACCCGTTGGGCGAACCACAAGATCGCGATCGATGCCGGCGTGCTCGACAAAGATGAAGTGCGCCAGATCGAAGGCTGGAACCCCCGCCCCGCCGCAAGGGAGGTAATCAGCAATGACGCCTGATATCGTCAGCCTCGAAGAGGCCAAATTGTTTGTCCGTGTCGACCATGACCACGAGGACTCGCTGTTTGAGGTTATTATACAGGCGGCGACTGACGCCGTTCTGGAATATGCGGACGACTGGAAGCCGCGCGATGACTGGCTTCCGGGTGACGAGGTGCCCGCCCGTATACGGCTGGCGATCCTATGCCAGATCGCAACCGCGTATGATGAGCGCCAGGACGGTGCCGACACTCCCGAGGCCGCGTTGCGCCTCATCAGACCGCTGCGCCGGCTTTCCGTCTGATGGCGACAAAAGCCCTCATACGCGAAGCCGACCTGCGCCGCTGGGCGCGGGTCGCTCGTGAGGAAGGCGTGGCGATCCACGGTCGAATAGACACGTTGGGCGTGGTGACGATCCACATGAGCCCTGCAACGCCTGTGCCTCATGACGAAAACGACGATTTGCGCGCCCGTCTGGACGCGTTTGGAGCTATGTAAGATGGCGAAGAAGTATCCATTCGTCGGCAAGGGCTTCGAAGATCGGCACGGCAAAATGCGGTATCGCTTTCGCCGAAAGGGGTATCCCGATCGCTATCTGAAAGAGCCGTATGGAACGAAGGCGTTCGAGCGCGAGTATGCCGCGTGCCTCGAAGCAGAGCCTGCACCTGTCGGGGCAGGACGGATCGCGCCCGGCAGCGTGTCCGACGTGGTCGCACGGTACTATGCGGACAACGCCTTTCAGGATCTGCGTCCCAGTACCCAGGTGGTCTACCGCGGCGTCCTAGAGCGCTTCCGGATAAAATTCGGCAACGATCCAATTCGCAAGTTCGATGCCGAGCTGATCTCGCGCCTTATGACCGCTATGCGCGCAAAGCCGCATGCTGCCGCACGTCTGCGCAAGCTCCTAGCTCAACTGTTCGTGATCGCCCGCCGCGCTAAGATCGTGCCACATGGCTTTGACCCGGTGCGCGACACGAAACCCCCCAAAGCGACCGGCGGAGGCTATCATAGATGGACCGAGGACGAGCTTGCTGCCTTTGAGGCAAAGCACCCCCTCGGCACCAAGCCCCGCCTCGCCTTCGCGCTTCTGCTGTACGCTGCGCAGCGTAGCGGAGACGTGCGCTACATGACTTCCGAGACGATCGCAGGCGGCCGCATCCGCCTCGACCAGAGCAAGACGAGCAATGCCGTCGACGTGCCGATCGTCGAGCCGCTGAAACAGGCTCTAAAGGCCGGCCCGATCGGCGCGTCCACGCTGATCGAAACGAAGGACGGCGACCCGTTCACGCCCAAGGGCTTTTATGGCCTGATGAAGAAGGCGTGTGTTGCAGCAGGCATCCCGCATTGCTCGCCTCACGGCCTGCGCAAATCCGCCGCGCGGCGATGCCGTGAAGCCGGATGCAGCGACGAGGAAGGCATGGCGATCACCGGCCACAAGAGCGTTCGCGAGTACCATCGATATGCTGGCGACGACGCGCGCGGCGACCGTGCTGACGCTGCAATGACGAAGGTAATGGCTAACCAAAACTCAAGGTTAGCCGACAAAGAAAGCCAAGCTCTTGAGATCGCAGCATAAAATGGGAAACGCTGGATGCCCCGTGAGGATTCGAACCTCAATAGGCGGTATCAGAAACCGCAGTCTTACCATTAGACGACGGGGCATCAGCGAGGGCGGGCTCTAGGCGGGCGGTTTGCCGCTGTCAACGCCCAAGATGTTGCCGATGTGCCACGTCGCTTGCGTAATCGCGCCGCTGCGCTACATTCGTGTCCAAGCACCGGGCGGGTATTTTCCCGCGGCGGCAGACATAGATAGCGAGTTTTACGGCGATGGGGGATGTTTCCGCCCGAATGCCGTTCCGGCAGGGTAGTCCTGCCCGTCCGGCGGCGACCCGACCCAGTCGTGGGCGGTGGGCCGATGCGCAGGCATTTGCCGCGCTCGATCTCGGCACCAACAATTGCAGATTGCTGATCGCGCGACCGCAGGCGGGCGGCTTCGCGGTGATCGACGCGTTCTCGCGAATCGTCCGGCTCGGCGAAGGGCTGGCCTCGACCGGCGAGCTGAGCGACGCGGCGATCGAGCGCACGATCGCGGCGCTCCGCGTGTGTTCGGACAAGCTGCAGCGCCGCAACGTCACGCTGGCGCGGTCGGTCGCGACCGAGGCGTGCCGACAGGCGTCGAACGGCCCCGCCTTCATCGCGCGCGCGCTGGCGGAGACCGGCATCCATCTCGACATCATTTCCGCCGAGGAGGAGGCGCGGTTGGCGGTGCTCGGCTGCCACGCGCTCATCGAGCCCGGCGAGGACCCCGCGCTCGTGTTCGATATCGGCGGTGGATCGACCGAACTCGTGCTGGTCGATACCTCGACGCCGATCCCGACCGTGCTTGACTGGCATTCGGCGCCCTGGGGCGTGGTGTCGCTGACCGAGCATGCCGGCGGCGGCGAAGGCGAGGCCGGTCGCCGCGCCGCCTATGCGCGGATGCGCACCGTCGTCGCGGACAGCTTTGCCGGATTCGCCGCACGGCTGCCGCGCAATATCGCGCGGCCGCGGCTGCTCGGCACCAGCGGCACGGTGACGACGCTGGGCAGCGTGCATCTCGGGCTCAGCCATTATGACCGCTCGGTGGTCGACGGGCTGATCGTGCCTGCGTCGGCAATGCGGCGGATCAGCGCCGACCTTTCCCATATGTCGATCACGGAGCGCGCCAAGCTGCCGTGCATCGGCAACGAGCGCGCCGACCTGGTGGTCGCGGGCTGTGCCATTCTGGAGACGATCATGGATTTGTGGCCCGCCGAACGGCTCGGCATCGCCGACCGCGGTATTCGCGAGGGGATCTTGCGCCGGCTGATGGGGGCACCCCGCCCCGGTGGCAAGCCCGGCAAAGCATCGAGCGTCGCGGCATGAGCCGGGGTGGCTCTGGCGGGCATGTCCGCGTCCTCACCGCGCGCAAGCGCACCGCGCAGTCGACCCGCTGGCTCGAACGCCAGTTGAACGACCCCTATGTGAAGCGCGCCAAGGCCGACGGCTATCGCAGCCGCGCGGCGTACAAGCTGATCGAGCTCGACGAGCGGTTCGAGCTGATCCGCGGATCCAAGCGAGTCGTCGATCTGGGGATTGCCCCGGGCGGCTGGGCGCAGGTGATCCGCCGGCGGATCCCCAAGGCGTCGGTGGTCGGGATCGATCTGCTCCCGGTCGATCCGATCGACGGCGTGACGATCTTCGAGATGGACTTCCTCGACGATGCAGCGCCCGGCAAGCTGATCGAAGCGCTGGGCGGCGCGCCCGACCTGGTGCTGTCGGACATGGCCGCGAACACCGTCGGCCATCCGCAGACCGATGCGCTCCGGACGATGGCGCTGGTCGAGACCGCGCTGCACTTTGCGTGCGAAGTGCTCGAGCCGGGTGGCACGTTCGTGTCGAAGGTGTTCGCCGGCGGTGCCGATTCCGAGCTGGTCGCGGAGATGAAGCGGAACTTCAAGACCGTGAAGCACGCCAAGCCGCCGGCGAGCCGGAAGGGCTCGGTCGAGTGGTTCGTGGTGGCGCAGGGGTTTAAGGGTCGGTCAGCGGATCAGCCCCGCTGATCCGCGTCGCGGACCGACCCCGGCCAGCTTCGCGCAGCGACGACTGACGACGCGGCTTCGCCGCGGCGCTCTGCCTCAGGGTGATACCAACCGCACCGGCTCGTCACAAAAGCATGTGTCCCCGCGAAGGCGGGGACACAGCCTGGGCTCCCGCCTTCGCGGGAGAACAAGGGGAGCCGGCCACGCGTGGCATCTGCCTCTCGCCTGCGAGCGCCGCAGGTCACTCTGGGGAAACGCGTTAAAGAAAAAGCCCGCGGACCTGGGTCCACGGGCTTTTCTCTATTTCGCGCGCCGCGGCAAAGCCGCGTCGTCGGTCGGGCGATGCCCGCCGGCCGGGGTTTCGGCCGAGCCGCGGATTAGCTTTCGCTAATCCCGCTGCCTCAACCCTCGTAATCCGCACCCAGATTCTGGTTCCGCGGCGGTGCAGCGGCGGTCAGGCGGAGCGCCTCGGCCGACGCGGCCAGGCTGCCGACGGCATCGACCTCGTCGTCGTCGTCGACGCGAACCTTCTGCAGGCCCTGGATGACCTGTTCCTTGAGATGCGCCGGCTTGACGTTCTCGTCGGCGATCTCGCGCAGCGCGACGACCGGGTTCTTGTCGCGGTCGCGGTCGAGCGTCAGTTCGGCGCCGCCCGAGATCTGGCGCGCACGCTGGGCCGCGAACAACACCAGGTCGAACCGGTTGGGGATCTTGTCGACACAATCCTCGACGGTAACGCGCGCCATGCGGCTTCCTTCGTAACAACGATAGAATGAGAATGCGTCGCCTACGGGCGATGGCCTGCAAAGTCAAGAAATCCGCCGCGGGTTGCCACCGCCGCCCCCGCGTGGTCATCACAGCCGTCATGGACGATCCCGCAGACCAGCCGACCTTTGCCGTCGACGGCAACCAGATGACCCTGCTCGACACCGGCCCCCGGCGGCTCGACGCGGTGCTGGCCCTTATCGACGGCGCCGAGCGGTCGCTGCGCGTGCTCTACTATATCTATGCCGACGACGAGTCCGGCCAACGCGTCAACGCCGCGCTGATCGCCGCCGCAAGCCGCGGCGTCGCGGTCGCGCTGATCGTCGACGGCTTCGGCAGCGACGACGCGCCACATGCCTTTTTCGAACCGCTCGAGGCCGCCGGCATTTCGGTATGCCGCTTCTCCGCGCGGTTCGGCCGCCGCTACTTGCTGCGCAACCACCAGAAGCTCGCGCTCGCCGACGAAGCCCGGATCATCATCGGCGGCTTCAATATCGAGGACGATTATTTCGGGACCGCCGCCGACCAGGCCTGGCGCGATCTCGGTCTGCTCGTCGAAGGGCCGGCGGCGGGGCGGCTCGCCGGCTATTTCGACGCGCTGAAGGACTGGATCCACGAACCTAAGGGCAAGCTGCGCAAACTGAACGCCGCGCTGTCGCACTGGAGCGAGACGCGCGGCGCGACACGCTGGCTGATCGGCGGACCGACCCGCAAGCTGTCGCCCTGGGCGCGCGCGGTGCGCGACGACATGCGGCGCGGCCGGCGGATCGACGTGATCGCGGGCTATTTCACGCCGAGCCCCACCTTGCTGCGGCGCCTCGACAAGGCCGGCCGGCGACAGGCCGAAGTCCGCATCGTCACCGCCAGCAAATCGGACAACAACGCGACGATCGCCGCCGCGCGGTTCACCTATGCAGGGCTGCTGCGCAAGGGCGTACGCCTGTTCGAATACCAGCCGACCAAGCTCCACACGAAGCTCTACGTCATCGACGACGCGTTCCATATCGGCTCGGCCAATTTCGACATGCGCAGCCTGTTCATCAACATGGAGCTGATGCTGCGGATCGAGGATGCCGCGTTCGCCGCGCATGTCCGCCGCTATGTCGACGGCGAGATCGCCAAGTCGACCGAGGTGACTGCCGCACTCTACCGCGCAAACACCGGGTGGATGCAGCGGATCAAGCAGTTCGCCGCCTATTTCGCCGTCGCGGTGGTCGACCCGAGCCTGTCGCGCGGGCTGAACTTCGGGATCGACGAATAGGGGCAGCCGGAGTCGAAGGACTTCCGCCCCTCTACGTCATCCCGACTTTCGTCAGGATGACAGCCGAACTTCGAGCAATAGCAGCGCCGACGGCAAAGCCGCCGTCGGACGGGTTCGACTATTCTAGCCGACCCGCCGGCCGGGCCTGACGCTGCGCTTCGCGCACCGGCGCGGGCGTGGGCGCGGCTGCGTCAGTCCTTCCAGGCCCAGTAGAGCTGCGCCGGCGGCACGTTCCACCACTCCATGTCGTGATCGATCGACTCGAAGTGCGGCGTGAGGAAGTCCTTCACCTTGGGCGAGAACTGATAGACCAGGAACGCGCCGCCGCTGCGCAGCACCGCATGCGTCGCGGTCGCGATCGCCGGACCGACGCCGGGGGGCAGCGTCGAGAAGGGCAGACCCGACAGCACGTAATCGGCCTTTTCGAAGCCGTGATCGGCAACGATAGACTCGACCGCATCGGCCGAGCCGAGCACCGCGAAGAAACGCGGATCGGTGATCGTGTGGCGCAGATACTGGATGAACTCGGGGTTGGTATCGATCACCACCAGCTTGGCGTCGGGCGCCATCCGGTCGAGGATCGGACGGCAGAAGGTGCCGACGCCCGGGCCATATTCGACGAACAGCTTGCAGTTCGCCCAGTCGACCGGGTCGAGCATCTTGCGGATCAGCTTGTCCGACGAGGGCACGATCGATCCGACCATGACCGGATGTTTCAGGAACCCTGAAAAGAACATCTGCCACGGGGACGGCACGCCAGCGGGTCGGCTGCGTGCACGCCGGGTGGCGGTGGTCGAACTGGGCATCGCGTTCCTTACGGTCAGGGGTCCCGCACGTTGGCGAGGCTTTGGCCCTCCCGTCGCACGAATTCCGAACGCGTTTCAAGGGCCGCGGGTTGCATCGGGCGACGAACCGCACCGGATGTCATGGTTCGCCAATCGGTTCTGCGGATTTGCCAAGCGCCGCGCTTACCCTAAACACCGGTCATGCAGGACGATCGGACAGGACAGGTCGCCGTCGTTTTCGTGTCGTTCCGTAACGATGCGGACATGACCGGTTACGCAGACGCCGCCGCGGCGATGGACGCGCTCGCCGCGGAGCAGCCGGGCTATCGCGGAGTCGACAGCGCGCGCGAGGCTGACGGCATGGGTATCACCGTCAGCTACTGGGCGGACGACGAAGCCGCGCTCGCCTGGCGCGACCATCCCGACCACGCCGCGATTCGCGACCGGGGCCGCGCGCTCTGGTACGATCGCTATACGGTGACCGTCGCACGGGTCGAGCGCGCCTATGCCTGGGCGCGATCATGACCGGGATGTCGGCCGAAGGGCCCACTACCGACACACCGAAGATCGACCGGCGATTCGCGCTGATGTTCCTCGTGATGCTGACGATCGCGGCGGGGAACACCGCGCTGCAATCGGTGCTGCCCGCGCTCGGCCGATCGCTGGGCGTCGCCGACAGCGCGGTCGCGGCGGCGTTCTCGGTTTCCGCGCTGCTGTGGGTGATCGCCGCGCCATTCTGGGCTAATCGATCGGATCGCCACGGCCGGCGCGCGATGATCCTGCTCGGCGTCGGCGGGTTCAGCGTCTCGCTCGCGCTATGCGGCGTGTTCCTGCTTGCCGGGATCAACGCTTGGATCGGCGGCACGGCGGCGTTCCTGTGCTTTATCGGCGGACGGCTGATCTACGGGACGTTCGGTGCGGCCGCGCCACCCGCGGTGCAGGCACTGGTCGCGGGCGAGACGACTCGCGAGGAACGGACCAAGGCGCTGACCTTGCTCGCCTCCGCCTTCGGGCTCGGCACTATTCTCGGCCCGGCGATCGCGCCGTATCTGATCCTCGGCTCGATCGGCGGGGTCGAGATCGGGCTTGCCGGTCCGGCCTTCCTGTTCGCGCTGTTCGGCGTGGCGGTGTGGATCACGGTGCGGCGGATGCTCCCCGACGACAAGATCGTGCCCCCGCACGAGACGCACGGCGCGAGTTCGGCCTATCCCTCGATCGGCGGCGCGCCGACGGGGGCGTCGGTCGCCGCCGCGACCGGATCGCATGTCGAGCATGTCGGCTACACCGATCCGCGCATCCGTGCGTGGATGATCGCCGGGCTGGTGATGGGCCACGCTCAGGCGATGACGGGGCAGGCGATCGGCTTCCTCGTGATCGACCGCCTCCACCTCGCGCCCGCGCTGGCGCTCGAGCCGACCGGCATCGTCCTGATGATGGGCGCAGGGGCGGCGCTGCTCGCGCAATGGGGAATCATCCCCCGGCTCAACATGACGCCGCGACAACTGGTGCTGACCGGGCTGGTGCTCGCCGCAGTCGGCACCGCGCTCACCGGGATCGCGACGTCGCTCTACACAATCGCGACCGCCTATGCGCTGGCGAGCCTCGGCTTCGGCTTCACGCGACCTGGCTTCACCGCGGGCTCGTCGCTCGCGGTCGGCGCAAATGCGCAGGGCTCGGTCGCGGGCAAGGTGACGTCGATCAACGGCGCAAGCTTCGTGTTGGGGCCGTCGATCGGCGTCGGTCTGTACGAGGCCCAGCATTCGCTGCCCTATCTGGTCGCGGGCGCGGCGTGCGTCGTGATGATCGGCTATGCCTATGTCGCGCTCAAGGACGCCAGGGACGCCTAGCCCGGAGCCGCGCGGGTCGGGCCGAGCAGCAAGCAACGCCGCGCAAGCCTGTCCATACGCACAGTATTGGAGGCTTTAATCGCCGCCCATGACTTAACCAAGGTCAATAATCACGTCCCTATTCCCCCAAAATGAGGGGATCGCCCCAGCCGCGCGCGCGTCGAACTTTTTCGTTTGCCCCAAATCTGAACGTTTTAGACATGACGCCGCCCACCGACGTTATTGAATAACCACGCGTTAAGCACAGAATAGAACCGAAATGGACCAAGGTGGGCAATGCAGCGCTTCTGGGAGATGATCGACGATGACGCCGCGCTTGCCGATCCCGAAACGGGGTGGTTGGTAGCGGCGGCCTCGGGCGTTGCCGCACTGAGCGCGACCTGGCTGGCACACACCCTGATCGCCGTGAACCTGCCATTCCTGTTCTGTGTTGCCGCCGTCATCGCCAACGCCGCACGACGCGGCCTGATCGCGGGCCTTGTCGCAGCGGTGCTGTCGCTCGCCGGCACGATGCTCGTCGCGGAATGGAGCCATGCGCTGGTCAACCCGCGCAGCGTCGCGCTCGTATCGCTGTTCTGCGTCATCGTCTCGATCGGCGGCGAATCGATGAAGCGATTGCGGCGTCGCGAACAATACGCCGCAATCAACGCCTGCCGACGCGAGCGCATCCTTCGGATCATCTTCGATGGTTCGCCCGCGGTCATGCTCATCATCGATTCGTCGGGCGATATCGTCGATGCCAACGAGGCCGCGTGCAGCCTGTTCGAGCGACCGCGCGAAGCGTTCATGGGGGAGCGGCTCGAACGGCTCGTTCCGACGCATGCGCTCAAGACGAACGCGCTTCACACGGTCATCCTGCCCAGCGCAAAACGGTTGCGCCTCGACATTCGCGACACGTCGCTGCTGATCGGTACGCATCGCTTCAGGATCGTCTACGTCCGCGACGAGACCAAGGCCGTCCTGTCCTCCGAACGGCTCGCGATGGCGCAACGCGAGCTGTACCAGATCTCCCGCGCGACCGCGCTGGGGCAACTCGGATCGTCGATCGCGCACGAACTCAACCAACCGCTGACCATCATCGCCAATTACGCGGGCGTAGCGCGTGCGGTGCTGGCGGCCGACGCGCCGGACCTTGCCGCGGCGCGCGAAGCGATCGACGATACGCTGGCGCATGCGTTTCGCGCCGCGACGATGCTGAAGCGGCTGCGCAACTTCATCGGCCGCAAGCCTCCCGTCCTGCAACAGGTCGATGTCCGCACCTTGCTAGAAGAGTCTGCGAAATTGGCGGCACTCGCCGCCAAGGGGGTTCGCGCCGAGCTCCAGACCGATCTGTCCCACGTCGATTTCGACGTGTCGGCGGATGCGATCCAGCTTCAACAGGTGATTCTCAACCTTGTCATCAACGCCGCCGATGCGCTGCGCGGGTGCGACGATCGGCGGATCCGCCTGCAGGCCTGGCGCACCGCGACGGGGGATGCGACCTTCGCGGTCGAAGACAGCGGCCCGGGCCTTCCCCCAAAGCTCCGGCACGACGTCTTCGCCCCCTTCCAGTCGACCAAGACCGACGGCGTCGGCATCGGCCTCGCGCTCTGCCGGACGATCATCGAGGGGCATGGCGGGCGTATCTGGTGCGACGACGATACGGAATTGGGCGGTGCGCGATTCCTGTTCACCGTGCCGCACACCGCGATAGGAGGCACGACGCATGCTGCCTGAACGCCCCGTCTACATCATCGACGACGAACCCGAGATGTGCCGCTCGCTGTCGCTGCTGCTCTCGACCGATGGAGTCCCCGCGCGATCGTTTGGCTGTGGCGAGCTGTTTCTCGATGCGCTCGATCAGTTGCCGCCCGGCATCCTGATCTGCGACGTCATGATGCCCGGTATCTCGGGGATCGAAGTCACGCGCACGGTGGTCAAGCGCGGCCGCACCGATCCCGTAATCATGATTGCCGGGCACGCGGACATTCCCCTCGCGGTCGAAGCCATGCGCGCGGGCGCGATCGACTTTATCGAAAAGCCGTTCGAGGCATCCACGATCCTGAGCGCTATCGCGTCCGCCAGGTGCTGGCCGCCGCTCCACCAGACCGACGTCCTCGCCGAGGAGCTCCCCTTTCGCGAACGGCAGGTGCTGGAACTCGTGGTCTCCGGCCTGACCAGCAAGGAGATTGCGCGCGAACTCGATATCAGCCCGCGCACGGTCGAGACCTATCGTACCAAGCTGCTGAAAAAGACCGGCGCCAGCAGCACCGCTCAACTGATCCGCATTGGGCTGCAGGCGGGCGCGGGTCGCCTCTCCTTCACGGACCTCGGCGTCACCAACCCGGACGAATAGCGCCGGCATGCCCCCTCTCCCGGCTGGGAGAGGGGGGACACCGTCAGTCGTCGGTCTTGCTGGGGAACGCGAAGCCCAGAGGCTGGATCGCCGTGGCATCCTGCTTCAGCCGCGCGGCCATCTGCTCATATTCGCGCTCGGTTTCCGGGGTGACGCTCGCGCGCGACTCTTTCAGCGCGCCGTCGAAGTCGGCCATCGTCACGTCGGTCGAATCGATCGACCGCCGCAACGCGACCAGGCCGGCGCGACGGACGACATCCTCCAGATCCGCACCGCTGAAGCGGTCGGTCCGCTCCGCCAGACGATCGAGATCGACGTCGGACGCGAGCGGCATCTTCTCGGTCTGGATGCCCAGGATCCGCCGGCGGCCAGCCTTGTCGGGGACGCCGACATAGACGAGCTCGTCGAACCGCCCCGGCCGCAGCAACGCCGGGTCGATCAGGTTCGGCCGGTTGGTCGCTCCGATCACGACGACCGACTGCAGCTCCTCCAGCCCGTCCATCTCGGCGAGGATCGTGTTGACGACGCGCTCGGTCACCTGCGGCTCGCCCGCACCGCTGCCGCGCGCGGGCACCAGCGAGTCGAGCTCGTCGATGAAGATCACGCACGGCGCGACCTGACGCGCGCGCTGGAACAGCCGGGTGATCTGCTGCTCGCTCTCGCCATACCATTTGCTCAGCAGGTCGGACGATTTGGTGGCGATGAAGTTCGCCTCCGCCTCGCGCGCGACCGCCTTCGCCAGCAGCGTCTTGCCGGTGCCGGGCGGACCATAGAGCAGGAAGCCCTTGGCGGGCCGGATACCCAGACGGCGGAACGCATCGGGGTTCTTGAGCGGCAGTTCGACGCCTTCCTTCAGCCGCATCTGCGCATCGTCGAGCCCGCCGACATCGGCCCAGCGCACCGTCGGCGCCTGGACCATGACTTCGCGCATCGCCGAGGGCTGGACGCGTTTGAGCGCACCGAGGAAATCCTCGCGCGTGACCGACAATTCGTCGAGCACTTCGGGCGGAATCGTCCGCTCCTCGAGGTTGAGCTTGGGCATGATCCGCCGGACCGCCTCGATCGCCGCCTCGCGCGCCAGTGCTGCGAGATCAGCGCCGACGAAGCCGTAGGTGGTACGCGCCAGCTCATCGAGATCGACCCGGTCGCCGAGCGGCATGCCGCGCGCGTGGATGCCGAGGATTTCGCGGCGGCCGCGTTCGTCGGGGACGCCGACCACGATCTCGCGGTCGAACCGGCCGGGACGCCGCAGCGCCTCGTCGATCGCCTCGGGCCGGTTGGTGGCGGCGATCACGACGAGGTTCGCGCGCGATTCGATGCCGTCCATCAACGTCAGCAACTGCGCGACGAGCCGCTTCTCAGCCTCGCCCGACACCTGCCCGCGCTTGGGGGCGATCGAATCGATCTCGTCGATAAAGACGATCGAAGGCGCGGACTTCGCGGCTTCCTCGAATACCTCGCGGAGGCGTGATTCGGACTCGCCATAGGCCGAGCCCATGATCTCAGGCCCGTTGATCAGGAAGAACTGCGCATCCGATTCGTTCGCGACCGCACGCGCGAGACGCGTCTTGCCGGTGCCGGGCGGGCCATGCAGCAACACGCCCTTGGGCGGATCGACGCCCAGCCGCTGGAACAGTTCGGGATAGCGCAGCGGCAGTTCGACCATCTCGCGCAGCTGGTCGATCGTCTGCGCCATGCCGCCGATATCGTCGTAGGTGACGTCGGCACGACGCGCGGCCTGCGGCTCCTCGTACTCGGAGCGCAGCTCGATCTCGGTATTCTCGTCGATATGCACCACGCCCTTGGGGCTGGCGGCGATCACCGCGAGGCGGATTTCCTGCAACGCATACGCCGGCGCGTTCATGAACTGCTGGACGCCCGGCGGCATGTTGCCGACGCGCTGATGCCCCGCGGTCGCGACGATATCGCCCTGGCAGATCGGCCGGCCGAGGAACGTGCGCTTGAGCGCGTTGGTCGATCCCTGGAGGCGGAGATTCTGCTGTGCGGGCGCGAAGACGACGCGCGTCGCAGGCTTCGACTCGGCCTTGCGCACCTCGACGAAATCGCCCGAACCGACACCGGCGTTCGCACGCTGGAGCCCGTCGATGCGGAGGATGTCGAGGCCCTCGTCCTCGGGATACGGCCCGACGGCACGCGCGGGCGTGTTCTGCTTGCCGAGGATTTCGATCACGTCGCCCTCGCCAATGCCCAGCGTCGCCATCAGCGCGCGCGGCAGATGCGCCAGACCACGGCCGCTATCCTCGGGCCGCGCATTGGCGACCTGAATTTTCCGCGTGGGGATTTCGCTATCGGCCATGTCGACTCCATTCGCATTCCTAGCGCCCGAGATAGGGCGCCGGTTCCGATGGTTCGAGGACTTGAAAACACAAAAAAAGGGCCGGCCAATGAAGGCCAGCCCATGAAAGTTTTTAGGAGAGGATGCCTGAAAGGCGAGGTCTTTTTGCGTCGGGACGGTTGATGTTGCAAGTGCGAAGGGATCAGCTACGATTGCGCTAACTGCAATCGTATGTCTGAATGCGTCCAGCGGTTGTTGTCACACTCGTCGAGTCGAAAGAGGGATCATGCGCAGGCTGCCGCCATTGGGGGCTATCGAGGCGTTCGTGCAGGTCGCGCGGCTGGGGTCGATCAAGGCCGCGGCCGAGGATCTCGCGCTGTCGGCCCCCGCACTCAGCCGGCGCGTGCAGAGCCTCGAACGCTTCATCGCCAAGCCGCTGTTCGCGCGCCGGCATCAGGCGATGGTGCTGAACGCGGATGGCGAGCGGTTGCTGGCACAGATCGCGCCGGTGCTGGACTCGCTGTCGGATGCGGTGGAATCGCTGACCAGCACCACCGAGGTGCTGCGGCTCAGGCTCGGGATCCTGCCGCTCTATGCCTCGCAGAAACTCTTCCCGCGGCTCGGCGAGTTGCGGACCACGCACCCCGAGCTCCATCTCGACATCGATACCGCCGCGCATCTGGTGTCGCGGCTCGGCGACGGGCTCGATGCGGTGATCGCGTTGTCGCGCGAGATCGATCCGTCGCTCTATGCGCGGCGGCTCGATCGCAACTCGGTCTATGTGATCGGCGCGCGCAGCCTGCTCGAGCGTGCCGACCCGGTCACGCGGCCCGAACAGCTCGCGACGCTGACCGCGCTGGTGCACCGCGACATGACGGATACCTTCACGGCGTGGCGGACGGCGGCCGGGCTCGACGAGATCGAGCCGCTGGCGATCGACCATTTCGATTCGGGTGCGCTGATGCTCGAGGCCGCGGCGCAGGGCCTGGGCGTCGCGTTCATGCACGCGAGCCATTTCGCCGACGCCAACGATCCGCGGCTGGTCCGGCTGTTCGATATCGAGGTGGAGAGTCCGTACAGCTACTGGTTCGTCTGCCGCCCGCGGGCGCTGCAAACCAAGCCCGTCAAGCTGTTCCACGACTGGCTGATCCGGACCTTGGCGGAAGTCTGACCGCTACTCCCCTCCCGCTTGCGGGAGGGGGCGGGGGAGGGGCGTGCCTCACCGGCCGGACGCCAGTACGTACGTCGTGCCCTCCCCTAGCCCCTCCCGCGAGCGGGAGGGGAATATGCTTACCCGACGCCTTCGTCCCGAGCTCCAGCCCCAGCCCCGAGCTGCGAGCCCCCCGCCCGTCACCCCAGCGAAAGCTGGGGTCTCCCCGTTGGGAAGCGGCGAGGCTCGAACCGGGAGATCCCAGCGTTCGCTGGGATGACGGGTGGGGTTTGGGTTGATGGTGGTGGTGGGTTGGAGGAAAGATAACACAGCAACTGCGACGCGCTTCTGTCTCGAAGCGCGTCGCGGCGAAGCCGCGCCGTCGGACGGAGTTTCACTCCGCCGGCCGGCTTCGGCTGTCTCCGGCGCAGCCTTTGCTGCGACGGTGCAGCCTTTAGCTCAGGCTGCGCGTGCCTTGACGATCTTGCCCGGTGCGCGCGGCGGCTCGCCCTTGGGGAGCGCGTCGATCAGGTCCATGCCGTCGGTGACTTCGCCCCACACGGTGTACTGCTTGTCGAGGAAGCGTGCGTCGTCGAACACGATGAAGAACTGCGAGTTCGCCGTGTCGGGCTGGTTGGTGCGCGCCATCGAGCACACGCCGCGGACATGCGGCTCGGCCGAGAACTCCGCCTTGAGGTTGGGCTTGCTCGACCCGCCGGTGCCGTCGCCGCGACCACCGTCACCGCCCTGTGCCATGAAGCCCGGGATCACGCGGTGGAAAGGCACGCCGTCGTAAAAGCCTTCGTTCGCGAGTTCGGCGATCCGCTCGACATGCTTGGGCGCGAGATCGGGGCGGAACTTGATCGTGACGTCGCCGCCATCGAGGGTCAGCGTGAGCGTTTCGGGGGTGTCAGCCATTCATGTTCTCCTGAATTGATGAGGCGCAGATAGGGAGCCGCACTCCGACTGGCAAATGCACGCGCGTCGCGTTAGGGCCCAAGCGCATATCTTTTAAGGGAGGCAGCCATGAGCGAACTCGAGCTTCCCGAGGTCGAAACCGACACCCAACCCGAAACGCAGCTGGATCGCGACGATCATCTGCGGCCCGAATTCGTCCGCGCGGTGCTCGACGCGGTCGAGGACGGCGACGACGAGGCCGCGCGCGCGCTGGTCGAGCCGCTGCACCCCGCCGACATCGCCGATCTGTTCGAGCTGACCCCGCAGGAGGATCGCGCCGCGCTCGCGCGGGCGGTCACCGACCTGCTCGGCGGCGACGTGTTCGCCGAGATGAACGATTATGTCCGCGAGGATCTGATCGACGCGCTCGAGCCGCACCAGGTCGCCGATCTCGCCTCCGAACTCGATACCGACGACGCGGTCGCGATCATCGAGGACATGGACGAGGACGAGCAGCGCGCGGTGCTGCGCGCGCTCGATCCGGACGATCGCGCGGCGATCGAGGAGGCGCTGAGCTACGCCGAGGAGTCCGCCGGTCGCCTGATGCAGCGCGAGCTGATCGCGGTGCCCGAGCATTGGACGGTCGGCGACGCGATCGACTATCTGCGCGGCCACGAGGAACTGACGACCGATTTCTGGGAGATCTTCGTCGTCGACCCTGCGCACAAGCCGATCGGCACGTGCCAGCTGTCGTGGATGCTGCGCACGCCGCGCGGGATCGCGATCGCCGACGTGATGAAGCGCGAGCAGACGCTGATCCCGGTCGACATGGACCAGGAAGAGGTGGCGCTGCGCTTCCAGAAATACGCGCTGATCTCCGCCGCGGTGGTCGATCATGGCGGCCGGCTGGTCGGGATGATCACGGTCGACGACATCGTCCACATCATCTCCGAAGAGGCGGGCGAGGATACGCTGCGTCTGGCAGGGGCCGGCGATGGCGACATCAACGAGCCGATCCGGCTGACCGTGCGCACGCGCTTCACCTGGCTGGTCGTCAATCTGGGGACCGCGATGGTCGCGTCGTCGGTCGTCGGGCTGTTCCAGGGGACGATCGCGAGCTTCGCGCTGCTCGCGGTGCTGATGCCGATCGTATCGGGGATGGGCGGCAATGCGGGCACGCAGACGCTCGCGGTGGTGGTGCGCGCGCTCGCGACCAACCAGCTGACGAGTTCGAATACCGCGCGGATGATCGGCCGCGAATTCCGCATCGCCGCGGCGAACGGCGTGATGCTGGGGACGCTGATCGGCTGCGGCACCTATGTGATCTTCCACAACCCCAATCTGTCGATCGTGATCGCGGCGGCGATGCTGACCAACAATATCGTGGCGGGCTTGAGCGGCGTGCTGGTGCCGGTGACGCTCGACAAGTTCCGGATCGATCCCGCGGTGTCGTCGGCGGTGTTCGTCACGACGATGACCGATACGATGGGGTTCTTCTCGTTCCTCGGCCTCGCGTCGTTATGGGGCCTGCACGGTTGATCGGCGCGGTTTAAGGCCCATTTCCAACGCCATGCCGCTTCACCTCACCAAAGTCGCGTTCGGCGCGGACAGCGTCGACCATCTCGCCGAGCGGCTTCGCCTGCGCGGCGAGGAGGGTCCCGTGTTCCTCACCACGCGCTATCTGCCCAAGCGGCACGAGGAGGTCGCGGGACAGGGATCGATGTTCTGGATCCTGAAGCACCAGCTGATCGCGCGCTCGCCGATCCTCGGCTTCGGCGAGGCGGAGGGCGGCCGCGTCGCGATCCATATCGATCCGAAGCTCGTGCTCGTCCAGGCCCGCCCCAAGCGCGCGCATCAGGGCTGGCGCTATCTGGAGGATGCGGACGCGCCGCTCGATCTGGGGGGCGACGCGAGCGGGCTCGACGTGATGCCACCCGCGCTGATGACGAAACTGGCCGAACTCGCGCTGATCTGAGCGGCCCGCCTGTCTGGTCTCAGGAAGGCGCGCCATCTTTTCCGCACACGACCGGGCCGCCCGCCGCGGCATCCACCCGGCATTTCGCAGCGCCGGTGACCGTCACCGTCCCCAACCCGCTGTTCGTTACCTGCGCGGTGTAGCGCGCCGCCGCCTTCGTCTCGCCGACCCCGTCGAGATGGACGGTCAGGTCGTTGACCGCCAGCCCCGATGCGTCGATCGCGCCCGGCCCGCTCGTCACCAGCCGCGCCCGCGCCGCGCGACCCGCGAGCGTCATCTTGCCCGTGCCGATCAGCGTCGCGTTCAACTGGTCGGTGTCGGCGGCAGCAACCGACAGGCTGCCATTGCCGCTGACCGTCACGTCGACCCGCATGCCGCGCATCTTCGCGATCGTCAGCCGCCCTCCCGCCGCGACGCTGGCCGAGGTTAGCCCGGGCGTCGACAGCGTGACCACGATCGGTCCTGCCCCCCGCCCCTGCTCACCCCGCGGCTGTTCGCCCCAGCCACCCGCACCTTTGCGCACCGACAGCGTCGTACCGTCGACTCGCACCGCCACCGCCTGCGTCGCGCGGGGATCGCCGGTGATCGTCGCGCGCGGCGAGCCGATCGTGACGCGGACCTCGAACGGCCCCTCGACTCGCACCCGGTCGAAACTGCCGACCGACTCGGTCCGGCTGGCGGTGGAGGGCTGTGCGAACGCCGGCGAAGACAGAAGCAGCAGCAGCGGCGCGAGCAGATATCTCATGCCCACACCGTCGCCGCTCCCGCCGCATCACGCAAGTCAGCTCCCGCAGCGCACGCTCCCCGTGCCCATCTTCGATATCGTGCAGCGCGAGCGTGGGCCGAGGTCGACGTCGCCCGACCCCATCATGTCGACCTTGGCGGGGCCGTCGACAACCGCGCGGACGCTGCCCGAGCCTGCGATCTCGACCTTGGCGGACTTCGCCTGCAGCCGCGTGCCGTCGACATCGCCCGAGCCCGCAATCTCGACGTTCAGGTCGCGCGCGGTGCCGCTGGCGCGCGCGGTGCCCGAGCCCGCGATCGAGAACTTGGCCGCCTCCACCTGCACCGCGGCGATCGTCAGATTGCCCGAGCCCGCGATCCCGCCCTCGAATGCGCTGCCCTCGACCCGGTCGATCGCCATGTTGCCCGAGCCGGAGACGGTCGCCTCGCTCAGCCGCGGCAGCGTGACGTACACCTTGACCTTGGGCCCCTTGCTCCACCCAAAGCCCGTCCCGTTCTTGCGGCCGATATCGAGCGTCGCGCCGTCGCGCGCGATACGCAGCCGATCGAGCTGCTCGGTCGGCCCCTCCGCGCGGACCGAGAAGCCCGTCCCCACGCGAACGTCGACATCGTCCGAACCGCGCAGGTCGATCTGGTCGAAATCGGCGATCTGGAACGTGCGCGTGGTGCCCGACCCCGAGGCGGCGACACCCGACCCTTCCGAGTCGCTGTCCCAGCCGAAGGAGCAGGCCGCGAGAGGAATGATCAGCCCAAGCGCAAGAAAGTTCATCGCATCCTCCTGTGTGTTGCTAGAACAATACACCTGATCGAAAGCGGTGCCAAGCGGATTTGCGTGCGAGGCTTATAGGGAATGGTGACGATACGCCCGAGTTGGGGGCGTGATGCCAGGACCGATCGTCGCGCTATTTGCGCTTGCACGGATAGGCGTCGCGCAGCGCATCGCGCACGACGAAGGACGGCGCACCGGTGCCCGTCTTCTTGGCCCGCGCGCGCAGATAGCCGCGCACGGTGGCCGCGACCTTGATGTTCGAGACACTGGCCGGCAACGGACAGATGTCGCCCGTCAGCGACAGTGCGTCGAACTCGCCGAGGATGTACCCGGTGCAGAAATTCGCGCTCGGATCGCTGTCCTTGCCCTGGCAGAATTCGAGCAGCTGTTGGGTCGTGAGCGAACTCACCACCACCGGTCGATCGGCCGCCCCATCCGTCTTGCGAGCAGGAACTCGATCGGCCGCGACGAGTGCGGCAAGCATCAGCAGGATCATCGTTTTCCCTTCGCGCCGGACCGCACTTCAGCGCGCGACGGCGGCACTGACATAGGGCAGCAGGCGTACGCGTGGGAACACGTCGTCGAGCGATTTCGTGTCGGGCAGGATGTAGACCACCCCGCCCTTCTTCTGGAACGCCGGCGTCAGCGTGCCGGTATAGAATTTGGTACCGACATTGATGCAGCCGAAACTGATCCGGTTGTCGTCTGGCGACGGCGACAACAGCCGCTCGACCCGGTGCTCGCTCTTGTGCGTGGTGATCACCGCATGCAGCGCCACCGAATTCGAATAATCGACCCAGATCACGCGCTGCCGACCAAAGGCACGCCCGAACTTCGCGACGAACCGCCCCGCGGGCGTCGTCCGCTCGGCCGGACCGATATCGGCCAGGTCCTTGGCACCGATACCCGGCGACGAGTCGTCGCCGATGCCGACGCCGAGCAGGACCGGTGTCACGCCCATGAAGTCGCCCTTGCCGCTGAAGAGCAGCAACGACGCCGCCTGCTTGTCGATCACGACATAAGGCAGCCCGCCATTGTCATGCTCGGCCGCAATCCACGCGATCATGCGGCTCGCCGGCTCCGATTGCGGCGGCAACACCAGCGGCGGCGCCACGACCTTGGCGGTCTTGGCGCGCGCGCGCTTTGGCTGCGCGCTCGGCTTGGCTTTGCGCGACTTGGTCGCGGCAATCACTGCCCCCGCCGACGCCACTTGCGGCGCGACGAGGGCGAGCGATAGCGCCAGGCCGAAGCCTGTACGACACGCGCGACGGGACACCCCGGCAGACATCACGATGCGAATGTCCAACCGGGCCGTCCGTCGATGCAGGCGTTCGCGATGATGGCTTAGCCGCGCGGCTTGCGCTGGCGCTGCTTGGCCTGCATCTGCATCTGCTGGTCGAGGCCATCGACGCGGCTGTTGATCTGGTCGATCCGCTGGCCGTTTTGTTGCGACTGGCCGGCAGCCGCCTGAGCCTGGGCAAGCGCCTGGCCCGACGTGCCCTCGACGGTCCGCAGCTGGCCGTCCAGGCCGTCGATGCGCGTGTTGACCACGGCGATCTGCTCGCGGACGAAGCCCTTGGTGGCGCAACCGCTCAGGCCGATCCCGGCGATCAGGATCAGGGCAACCGTCGGGTATTTCGGGAGATTCGAACGCATAAACTTATCCTTCCAAAACTGGATGGCGTCAGTCAGCGGAGAGTCGGCGGAATGACAATCGATATCCGGCGAGACGTTCGTACCGTGCGGTGAGAGTTGGTCGGCACCGGCATCTAGGACAGCATTGCAGGTGCAACGAGTCTGACGGTTGCTTTCTTTGCCTATAGCAAGCTTAGGTTCAGATAAGCAGTTATCGACTCGCCGAGTCGGACATATACTTGAATATGCCACCCCGGCCCGCGCCGCTACTTTCAAAGGCCGCGCACAACGAAAAAGGGCGGCCCCGCAGGACCGCCCTTTCGTCTTGGCAAGATGCGCGGGCGTTACGCCGGCACCTTGTCCTTGTTGTAGATCGCAGCCGCCGCGCGGAGGATGTCGAGGATCTTCTCCTGCGCCTTGGGCTCGTCAATCTCTTCCATCGCGGCCAGTTCGCGTGCGAGGCGGCTGGTCGCGCCTTCGAAGATCTGGCGCTCGGAATAGCTCTGCTCGGGCTGGTCGTCGGCACGGAACAGGTCGCGAACCACTTCAGCGATCGACACCAGGTCGCCCGAATTGATCTTCGCCTCATATTCCTGCGCGCGGCGCGACCACATGGTGCGCTTGACCTTGGGCTTGCCCTTGAGCGTGTCCATCGCCTCGCGCATCGTCTTGTCCGACGACAGCTTGCGCATGCCGACGCTTTCGGCCTTGTTGGTCGGCACGCGGAGCGTCATGCGCTCCTTCTCGAACCGCAGGACGTAGAGTTCCAGTGTCATGCCGGCGATTTCCGAGCGCTGGAGCTCGATCACACGGCCGACCCCGTGCTTTGGATAAACGACGAAATCACCGACATCGAAGGACAGTGCCTTGGCAGCCATTTGGGGCCTTTCCGGATCAGGCCTCCACGCGACGCCTCGACGAAGGGCTCGTCGCTGCTGCATCGGGGGGAGGGATAGGTCTAACTCACGCCAGGCGCACGACTATCGTCATCGCACCCGTCACGGACCCGAATAGCAGCTTTGCAACAAAATTACCAGCCGAACATGGCAGACGGCTTGCCCCATCGGGCAATTCGCATGCGATATCAGTCGCCTGCGCCGGGTTCCGGCGAGAAATATTTGTCGAACTTGCCCTCGACGCCCTTCATCGCGTCCGCGTCGGGGGGCGTCTGGTTGTCGTTGCGCGTGACGTTGGGCCATTGCGCCGAGAAGGTCGTGTTGAGCTCGAGCCACTGCTCAAGCCCGCTCTCGGTGTCGGGCAGGATCGCTTCGGCGGGGCATTCCGGCTCGCACACGCCGCAATCGATGCACTCGCTGGGATTGATCACCAGCATGTTCTCGCCCTCGTAGAAGCAATCGACCGGGCACACTTCCACGCAGTCCATGTACTTGCAGCGGATGCAGGCGTCGGTGACGACGTAGGTCATTATGAGAACTCCTGGGCCGGATTCCTTTCCGGCGACGAATGCGGCAGCGACTATGCCCGCCTGCCCCTCGCGTCAATCATAGCAAGCCTTCTGCGAGACGTTATCAAGCTATCCCGCTGATCCTCCCCCCTCCACCGTCATCCTGACGAAAGTCAGGACCCAGAGTTGCGAAGGGCTGCCCGGCTTGGCTCTGGGTCCTGACTGTCGCCACGATGACGGATGTCCGCCTCCAGCATGCCCTGCGCCGGATCACGCACCGCCCCGACAGGCGTGCTGCCCGCGACCAGATCCTGATAGCAGGCCTGCGCCTCCGGAGCCGGCCCGCGGCGCGTCGGCAGCGCCTCCACGCGAATGACACGAACCTGGTCGTACGCGGCAAAGGTCAGCACGTTGCCGATCCGTACCGGGCAATGCGCCCGGTCGATCGGACGCCCGTCAATGCGCAGGCGCCCCTTCTCGGCGATCGCCTGTGCTGCGCTGCGCGTCTTGGCGAGCCGCACGAACCACAGGAACCGGTCGATCCGCATCGCGCCTTCACCCATGGCGAACCAGTGCAGCAAGCCCGGCAAACGCGTTCTGCCGCGACGGATCGATCGCAACCGGCGGCGCCGGGCGCGCAGGCGGGCGACCGCGCCAGACCCAGCGCGGCGTGTCGCCCGCCAGCGCCTTGAACCCGAGCTCGGCCATCAACCGCTCGAGCGACGCCGGATCGACCCCGATCGACGTGGCCAGCGCCGGATCGGGCGCGAACGGCGTGCGCCCCTGCCGCGAATCATGCGCGGCGCGCGCGATCCGCTCGATCAGGTCGACCCGCACCGCCTGCAGCCCGAGCGGGCGGAACCCGGCGTCGAGCGTCGCGCCGTCGCTGCCGCGCGCGAGAACGGTCGCCCCATCGCGCGGCGCCGCGATCACGCTCCCACGCGCCGCGGCCAGAACCCGCCGCCAGCGCGCCGATTCGGGCTTCAGCAACCGCGCATCGAACAAATCGAGCGCGCCGATCGTGATGCCGGTCTTGCGCAGACGCTTGCGCGCATCGGGATCGATCGCGTCGAGCGCCAGCCGCATCGGCAGCCGCGGCAGGATCCCGCCAGCCTCCTCGATCGCGCTCGCCACCGCGCGCAGCGCAGGCGTCGCGGTCGCGTCGCGGCTCGTCTCGGCAAGCTCGACCAGCACCGCCACCCGCCGCTTGAGCATCGTCGCGAGCCACCGCACCAGCCGCGCCTCGATCCGCTCGCGCGCCACCTTGTCGAGACAGTCGAGCGACCGGTCGAGGATCAGCTTGGGCCGTGCGAACGATGGCCCCGCCCCCAGCTTGCCCACCGGATGCCCCGCCCAGACGATCTGCGCGCTATCGTCGAGCGCGATATCGGCATCGGCCGCGTCGACCAGAGCCTGCCCGCGCCGCGACCGCTCGCCCGCCAGGCGCTTTTCCGCCGCCGCGAGCAGCAGCCTTTTGTCGCTCGCGCGCGCATCCGCCGCCACGGTGAAGCGGAACCCGTCGAGCCGCCCGATCGGATGATCCTCGACCATCACCTCGCCCTCGGGCCCGATCACCACCGGCAGCGCGCCCGCATCCGCGCCGATCTGCCGCATCAGCGCGGTCGTGCGCTTGTCGACGAACCGCTGAGTCAGGCTGGCATGCAGCGCATCCGACAGCCGCTCCTCCAGCGCTGCGGTCCGCGCCGCCCACAAGGTCGGTTCGGCCAGCCAGTCCGCACGCTGCGCGATATACGCCCAGATCCGCGTCGCCGCGATCCGCCCCGCGATCACCGGCACGTCGCCGGCGACCGTATCGAGCCGCGCGATCTCGTCGGCAAACCATTGGTGCGGGATATGCCCCCGCCCCTCGCTCAGATGCCCGAACACCCGCGAGACGAAGCGCGCATGCGGATCGAGGCCGACCTTGCGGAAGTCGGGCACGCCGCACGCCGCCCACAGCCGCGCGACCATCGCCGGATGCCGCGCGCGCTCGCGCACCCAGCCTTCCTCGGCCAAGCGCTTGAGCACGCCCAGGTCGAGCGATTGCGGCGCGGCGCGCAAAACACCCGCGGGCGGGCGCGCTTCAAGGCTCGCGACCAGCGCGTCGATGCTCGCGAAATCGGGCGCGCCCTGCCGCCAGTACAGATTTTCGAGCCGCGGAAACCGGTGCTCCTCGATCGCGAGCACCTCTTCGGGCAGGAACGCGCCCGGCCCGTCGTCGGACAGCGCGCCGAACGTACCGTCGCGCTGGTGCCGCCCCGCGCGCCCCGCAATCTGCGCCATCTCCGCCACCGTCAGGCGCCGCTGCCGCTTGCCGTCGAACTTGTTGAGGCTGGCGAACGCGACATGCGCGACGTCCATGTTGAGCCCCATCCCGATCGCGTCGGTGGCGACCAGATAATCCACCTCGCCCGCCTGGAACATCGCGACCTGCGCGTTGCGCGTCCGCGGCGACAGCGCGCCCATGACGACCGCGGCACCGCCGCGCAGCCGCCGCAGCATCTCGGCGACCGCATAGACTTCCTCGGCCGAGAAGGCGACGATTGCCGATCGCTTGGGCAGCCGGCTGATCTTCTTGGCGCCCGCATAGGTCAGCGTCGAAAAGCGCGGCCGGTTGACGATCTCCGCCTTGGGCACCAGCGCCTTGATCATCGGCCGCAGCGCCTCCGACCCCAGGATCATCGTCTCCTCGCGCCCGCGCGCGCGCAGCAACCGGTCGGTGAAGACATGGCCGCGCTCGGGATCCGCGCCCAGCTGCGCTTCGTCGAGACCGACAAACGCGACGTCGCGGTCGGGCATCGACTCCGCGGTGCACAGGAACCAGCGCGCATCGGGGGGCACGATCTTTTCCTCGCCGGTGACCAGCGCGACGCGGTTCGCACCCTTGATCGCAACCACGCGGTCATACACTTCGCGCGCCAGCAATCGTAGCGGGAAACCGATCATCCCGCTGGAATGCGCGCACATCCGCTCGATCGCGAGGTGCGTCTTGCCCGTGTTGGTCGGCCCCAGGACCGCGGTGATACCACCGGACGCGTCGTCGCTCATGACAGACAACATCGGGGGTAAACCGCGCCGGTGCAATGACCTGTACGCAATTGCGTGATCGGCGGTCGCCCGATTGGCCCTACTCGGCGCGCGCGGTTCGCCGCGGACATCACCACATGCGTTGACCGCCCCGCCGGGCGCGCTACGTCGGGGGAATGGCAAAACCCGACCGCCTCGCCCGTCTCGACGCCCAGCGCGAGGACCTCGAAACCGACTATCGCGACACGCTCGTCGCCGCGCTGGAAAAGACCGCCGCCGGTTCGCTCGGCCTGTTCGACCGCAGCACGGACCGCCGCGTCCGCGCCGCGATCGCCCCGACGATCGACTCGCTCGCCGAGATGGGCGCCGACATCGCCGCGATGCGCGAGCGCCTGATGATGGAGCCGTTCGCGCTCCACCGCGACTTCTTCGCCGCGCGCGGCCCGGTCAAGGCCAGCGCGGTCGGCGAACAGAAGGAAGCGCGGTCGTGGCTCGACCGGCTCAACGCGCCGCCGTCCTGACGAAAGCGGTAGCGGCGCGGTTCCTGGGGTAACCGCAACGCCTCCCACGCCGTCATCCTGATGATCCACGCCGTCATTCTGCCAACCGACGCCGTCATCCTGACGAAAGTCAGGATCCAGGGTTACAGGCGGCGCGGTGCGTGGCTATGGGTCCTGACTTCCGTCAGGATGACACTAGCGGGGGGCAGGTGGACCGGTAGGGGGGCAAAACAGCCGCCCCGGATTACCCCTCGAACCGCCACCCGGCGTTCGTCCCCGCGAGGAACGGCACCACCGCGGTCTCGCCCGTACCGATCGACGCCGGCACCTCGACATCGTCGCGCACCAGGGTCACCGTGCCCTCATTGAGCGGCAGCCCGTAGAAGCGCGCGCCATGCTCGGAGGCGAACCCCTCGAACGTGGCGAGCGCGCCTTCCTCGTCGAACACGCGCACATACGCCTCCAGCGCGAACGGCGCGTTGAAGATCCCCGCGCACCCGCAGCCGGATTCCTTCGCCCCGACGACATGCGGCGCGCTGTCCGTCCCCAGGAAGAACCGCGGCGACCCCGACACCGCCGCCTGCCGCACCGCAAGCCGATGCTTTTCGCGCTTGAGCACGGGCAGGCAATAGGCGTGCGGCCGCAGCCCGCCGTCGAACAGCGCATTGCGGTTGATAAGCAGATGTTGCGGCGTGATCGTCGCGGCGATCGGGTGGTCCGCCTCGGCGACGAACGCCGCCGCCTCCGCGGTCGTGATATGCTCCAGCACGATCTTCAGCCCCGGATAGTCGCGCACCAGCGGCGTCAGCACGCGCTCGACGAACACCGCCTCGCGGTCGAAGATGTCGATCGACTTGTCGGTCACCTCGCCATGGATCAGCAGCGGCATGCCGATCCGCTGCATCGTCTCCAGCACGCCGGTCAGCGCGCGGATATCGGTAACGCCGTGCGCCGAATTGGTCGTCGCATGCGCGGGGTAGAGCTTGCACGCGGTGAACACGCCCTCGGCATGGCCGCGTTCGAGCTCGGCGGGATCGGTACCGTCGGTCAGATAGCACGTCATCAGCGGCGTGAACGTCGCCCCCTCGCCAAGCGCCGCCATGATCCGCTGCCGATACGCCGTGGCCGCCTCGATCGAGGTCACCGGTGGCGTCAGATTGGGCATGATGATCGCACGCGCGAACTGCCGCGCGCTATGCTGCGCCACCGCCTCCAGCATCGCGCCATCGCGCAGGTGGACATGCCAGTCGTCGGGGCGGCGGATCGTGAGGCTGTCGGTCATGCCGCCTTCCTATCGGCGTGGTCGCGGAGATGCCAGCCGCCCGGTGCTTGGAAATCGCGACGCACGCACTAGGTGATGGTGATGGACCAGCATATTCCCGGAACGATGCTCGCGGACCGCAGCGTGATCCGCGTCGCAGGCGAAGACGTGCGTGGCTTCCTGCAAGGGTTGGTCACCGCCGACACCGCGCTGCTACCCCCCGACGCGCCCGCCTGGTCTGCGCTGCTATCGCCGCAAGGCAAGGTGCTGTTCGATTTCATCCTCTGGGCGGACGGCGACGACGTGCTGATCGACGCCGAGGCGACGCAGGCCGAGGCACTGACGAAGCGCCTCTCGCTCTACCGCCTGCGCCGCAAGATCACGCTCCAGCCGGACGCCGCGAAAGTCCACTGGTCCCCGACCGGCGATCAGGGCGTTCCCGACCCACGTCTTGCAGCGCTCGGTAGGCGCTGGCTCGCACCGGCGGGCGAACCCGCAGCCGACTGGCACACGCACCGACTGTCGCTCGGCGTCTGCGAAGGCGTAGCCGAGCTCGGCGCCGGCGAGACCTTGTGGCTCGAATGCAACGCGCGCGAACTGAACGGCGTCAGCTTCACCAAGGGCTGTTATGTCGGGCAAGAGAACACCGCCAGGATGCACCACCGCTCGAAGGTCAACCGCCGCCTCGTCGTCGCGCCCTTCACCGAGCCGAGCAACCGTACCCGCACCACCTATCCCGAACGCGCCCTGATGATCGAACTCCGCCGCGTCGAGGCGCTCGGCGACGCGCTCATCCCGACCTGGCTCGCCGCGGCTTTGGCAGAGAGCGACCCAAGCGCGGCGTAGCCGCTGCACTTCGCCCACAAGTAGATATCACGCGAAGGCGCGAAGGCGCGAAGATGTTGCGCCCGCACCAGCGTCCGAATCCAGTCCATGACCACGCACGGCACTGCTCCACGATATCTGGAAGCCGGGCAACGCAGCGCCGCCAAAGCTATCTTTGCGCCTTCGCGCCTTCGCGTGAACGCATCTACGTTTCGGAAAATCGATGCCGCCGGCAGGGCGGGTGCGATTCCCCCGAACGGACCGTCTCCGCGCCGCCGCGCCTCCGCGCGAACCCATCACCGCCGCACAGCACGCTCCCCCCGCGAAAAGCCGCGTACGGCAGACAAAAGAAAAGGGAGGCCGGCTTGCGCCGACCTCCCCGATCTTCATTCCGTAGTCGATCCGAGGATCGACTGGCGAAAGTCTTACTGGCCCGAACCCGGACCGTAGGTGACTTCCACGCGACGGTTCTGCACTTCGCGAACGCCATCGGCGGTCTCGACGCGCGGACGGCTCTCGCCGAATGCTTCCGTCGAAATGACGCTGTCCGGGATGGCATGCGAAGACAGATATGCCTTCACGCCATCTGCGCGGCGCTGCGACAGACCGACGTTGTACGAAGCCGAACCCGACTTGTCCGCGTGACCTGCGAGCATGACCTGTGCGTTGCCGCACGACTGGTACTGCGTGATCGCGTTGTCGAGAATCGACGCTGCCTCTGGCGTGATGTCCGACTTGTCCCATTCGAAGAACACGATGAACGGACCAGGCGAGCAGACGACTTCAACCGGCGCCGGGGGCGGCGGGGGAGGAGGCGGCGGCGGCGGCGGCGGGGGCGGCGGCGGGGGAGGTGCAGCCGGCTCGCCGAAGTTGTACGTCACACCACCAAGGATGCTGTGCGAACGATAGCGACCGTCGAACACGCGGTTCGAGATGTCGACCAGCTTGACGTTCTCTGCGTTGAAGAAGCGATACTTCAGCGTTGCGTCGATGTGGTCGGTCAGCGGTGCACGGATACCGGCCAGGCCCTGATACGCGAACACGGTGTCCGAGTCGTTCAGGAAGTCGCCGCTGTTGTTGAGTGCGTACTGCGCCTTGACGCGAGCAACACCAACACCACCGCCGACAAAGCCCTGGATGCCATCGTCCGGACCGAAGTCCAGAAGGCCGTTCAGCATGAAGCTGAGCGCCGACGACGAACCACCAGCATAGTCGTAGTTGCCGGGGTTTGCGTTACCGCGAGCGGTACCCTGGAAGAACGGCGTGGTCGTGGTCGACGAATAGCCGTCCACGGTGGCCTTGCGGTAGCCGACTTCGGTTTCGAGGCGGAAACCGCCAAAGTCGTAGCCCATTACGGCGTCGACATCGTAACCATAGTTATGATCGACCGAACCGGCATTGTTCAATGCGCCGATATCATAGTCGATGTCTTCAACGATCATCGCACCGCCTTCGACGCCTACGTACCACGACTTGTCGCGGGCGAGGGCGGGAGTGGCGAGTGCGGTGGAGGCGAGTGCCAGAACGACGGCAAGCTTCCGCATACTAATCCCCTTTCATGAGTGTCACACGGACATCGCAAACTCCCTATCCTCGGGCTTGTTTCCACGCAAGCTGACAAAAGTTAGAGGTGTTGCTGGAACGACACAGTTTTTGGGGTGTTTCAGCCGCCAATCAGCCCGTGACCGCGTAAAGTGCCCAATATGGCGCCAATTGCGGCCCGCGCCTGACTATCGACGACGGTGCCGCCGGTCGGGTCGGGAATCGCCGCACGCCGCGCGCCGACCACGTCGACTCCGCCGATCGACACGCGAGTCCCGGCCAGCACGCCAACCGTCCACGCGCCGCCGCCGAACCGCATCGGCTGCCCGTCGGCGATGCTCCACACCGTCATCCCCTCGCGCGGGGCGACGAACCGCCACCCGCCGCTCGTCCACCCCGCGATCGCCCGCGCCTGCCCGGTCCAGCCGCCGGTCGGCGCAGTGCCGACGATCCAGGCGTTTCCCGCCACCGGCGCGCCCGGCGGCGTATTGGTTCCCGCGGTCAGTACGCTCGCCTGCACCGTCAGGTCGAGCAGCGCGAGCGCCTCGTTGTGAGTCGTTTCCTTCTGCGCCTGGCCAGGCTGCAGCAACGGCAATGCCAGCCGCGATGTGCGTTCGTCGCTCATAATTCGTTCCCCCGTTGGTGAATCACGCCGGTACGATCAGGTCCGCCGCCAGCGACTCGCCGAACATGCCGCGCTGCCGCACCGTCACGACCGCGCCGGCGGCCCGCTCGGTCGCGCTCACCGACACCGTCGGCGCGACGACGTCGACGTCGCGTGTGCCCGCCGGCGTCGAGACGGTCGCCCGGTACGCCTCGCTTTCCTCGGCAAGCGGCGAGTCGACTCCGTCGATCCACCGCCACCCCGCCCTGCTGCGCCGGGTCCAGCGCACCGTCGCGCTCCCGTCCACCTCGCCCGCGCACACCAGATGCACCGGCGACGGCGGCACCACCGATGCACCCGTCATCAGGCACCGCGTCTCGGCCGGCGTCGAGTCCCCCACCCCCGACGCCATCACGCGCACGGTCCGCCCCAGCACCGACACCGGCAGGTCGAACGTCCGCACGGCGTCCGCCTCGATCAAGACGAAGCGGTCGCCGATCGCCTGCGCACCCGCCGCCGCCTCGCTCCCCCGCCGCCCGCGCAGCAGCCCGCTCAACCGCCACCGCGCAGCCCCCAGCGGTTCCGCCCGCGCGAACTGCACCAGCTCGTCGCCCAGCAACGCCAGGTTGACGCCGCGGTCGAGCGCCGCGGCATCCGCATCGCGCAGCTCCATGTCGGCCTGCGCCAGGATCACCTCGAACGCGCCGCGCAGATCGACCAACGCGGTCGACGCGCCCGGCGCCACCACCGCGATCGTCCCCAGCACCGCGGGCGCCGCCGTCGCCCCCGCCGCGACCCAGCTCACCCCCTCGTCGATGCTGTAGAGCAGCGCCGCCTGCCGCCACGCCGCGCCCGTGCCCGCGGCGACCACCGTCATCCGCGGCGCGCTCAACGCCGCATCCTCCAGCCCCGCCACTTCGAACGCGCGCAGGATCGTCGCGCCGATCACCGCATCGACCGCGCCCGACACGCGCCCACTCGTCGCGCTGGCGGGCAGCGACGCGGGTACCAGCGGCACCAGCCCCAGCGTCGTCACCATCCCCTCGATGCTGCTATCCGCCACCCGCCAGACACCGCTCTCGCCCGCGATTTCCACGCAGTCGCCGGGCGCTATTCCCATCGCCGCAAACGCTGCCGCGAGCGTCCTGCGCACGCGCCCGGCCTCGGCACGCGCCAGCATCGCCTCCGCCACCGTCTTGGCCGCCCCCGCCTCCAGCACCGCGGGCACCTCGACCGATACGTCGCGCAGGCCCGCCCCCGGCCGCCGCGCGCGCTGCACGCCCGCCTGGTAATCGCGCGCCGCGTCATAATAGCCGACGCTCACCGTGCGCGGCACCGTCTCGATCGCCGCCACCGCACGCGCCCGCCGGCCACCCGTCTTCCCCGACGCAGCAAACCCCTCATCGGCCACCACGACGGTGGCCTCAGCCGCATCGCGCATCACCAGCCCCGCACCCGATGGCGCAAACCACGCCCCGCCGGCCTCCCCCAGCATCGTCAGCACCGCGCCGACGCTCCCGCCGGCCGCAGCAAAGCCGCCCACCGCCAGCGCCGTCGTCCCCGACACCTCCGCCGCCAGCACGCGGGCGATAGTCGACACCAGCAATATGCCGTCGTCGGCAATCACCTCGAACGTCAGCGACGGGATCCGGTTGCCGAAATCCGCCAGCTGCAACAGCTCGAACACCGCATAGGCCGATCCCCGATAGGCGGGCGTCGCCGCGCCTTCCGCCGACGCGATCAGCGGATCGACCGCCTGGTCCTCGCCGCCCAGATGCAGCCGGAACCCCGTCGAAGTCTTGAAGTCGCCCGCCGCCCCGCGCAGCAGCTTGCCCTCCGCCCAGATCCGCCCCACGCCCAGCACCGCGCGCGCCGACAGCAGCACCGCGAACGACGCCGCATAGGAATAGGTCGAGACGCTCGGCTGCCCCTTGCCCGACCGGGACGTCGCGCGGCTCTCGATCAGGTCGGTCGCCCAGATCACCGTCCCCGCCACGCGCATCGTCCCGAACAGCTTGGGGATCTGGCTGCCATAGGAGGATGTCTGCACCGCCAGCTCGACCAGCCTCGGCCCCTCGCGCCGCGCCGGCGCGAACACCGTGTGATCCACCGCCTGCCCGATCAGCGCGCCGATCGCGCCGCCGATCGGCCCGCCCACCGCGCTTCCCACCGCGGTCAGTACCAAGGTCGCCATGTCACACCTCCATCCGCCAGACACCGATCAGCGGCCAGGGCGGCAGCCCCGGTCGCTCCACCACGCGCCGCAGCGTCGCATCGGCATGCACGAACCCCGCCGCCGTCCGGATCCCCAGATGCCCCTGGCCCGGCCCCACCGCCATCAGCAGCACGTCGCCGGGCGCCGCGGTTCCGACTCGCACCAGCACCCGGTCGAGCCCCCCCAGTCGCCGCCACGCAGGCAATACCCGGCACCGCCGATCGCCCAGTTCCGCGCGACATTCCGGCGACGTCGCCTCCACCACCGGCCGCTCAAGCGCCGCGCTCGCCCCGCGCAGCTCGGCAGTGAACCCCGCCTCCCCCAGCTCGACCGCGCCGATGATCCCCTCGCCCAGCGCGACGCGCGCACCGGGGTCGGTCCAGTCCACCGCGAACAGCATCACCCGCGCACCATCCCACCGCCCGCCGAGCAGATCGCGCTCACCGATCGCGGCCGAGGTCAGCGCGCCTGCAACATCCATCGTATCCGCCTCCAGCCCGTCCGACCGCTGGATCGCCGACGGAGTCATCCCCGGCGCCGCCCGGTGCACCAGCCCCGCCACCACCAGGTCGCGATCATGCGCGGTCACCCGCTTGACCTCCGCCGCCGCGATCCGCTTCGCCAGCGCGTCGAGGTGCTTGATCAGCGCCGCATCGGTCTCCTCCGCCGACGCACGCGCTTTCCGCCCGCGTCCGCCCGCCGTCCCCGCGACCCGGTCCGCATTCCGCGCCAGCAACCGCAACGCCAGATCGACCGACGTGATACCCGCCGACCGCACGCCCCCGCCGCCGACCCCGACCCCGACCCCGCCGACACCAGCATCGGGCACCACCGCATCCCCCGCCCCCTCGGCAGCGCGCGCTTCCGAGGCGGCCTTCCGCCGCGCCGCGCCATACCCCTCGGTCTTGGCATGCGCGCCCGTCGCGTCGCGCGCCTGCGCGATCCCTGCCTCGATCGCAGGCGACGGGTCGATCCCCTCGAGCGCGAGCGCCATCAACCCCTGTTCGAGCCGGCCATAGCCCTCCGCCAGCGCCTCCTGCCACTGCGCCGCGAACACCGGATCGCGCCGCCGCAGATAATAGGCGCCGCAATCGGTCATCCCCATCGCCGCAGCCGAGGCGCGCACGTTGCACGTCGCGCTCAGCATCGCGAAGAACCCGGCGCGCCGCGCCTTGGTCCAGCCGTCCTTGCGCACCGCGGCGCACTGCACGATCCGTTTCTCCCCCGCCACCAGCCGCACCATCCCCGCTCTCCCCCCGACAGGACCCGCCAGACCGCAAAAGGGCCGGCGACACCCGAGGCTCTCACCCCGACCGTCCCGGCCCGACTCGCAATTCTTCAGCGTTCCTGTTATGTACCAAACGAGCGTGACGATGTCAAGCGTTTTAACCGATCTGGTTCTAGGCCGTCACTGCAACCCTACGCCTGCAAGCGATCTCCCCCACCACGTGCGCTACACTTGAGAGACACCGCAGTTTTGAGTAGTATTCGACAGTAAGAATCACACCTGTACCGATGGGCCGACAGGACATACTCCCAACAGCCTGAACCAACTTGTGACAAAGACAGGGGTTAGCATGCAAAGGATCCCGGCTCTATTTGCCCTGCTGCTGCTGGCGGGCGCCGCGACGGCACAGGAGACTCCGCAGGAGGTAACCCGGCGAACCAATGGCGAGATCCAGTTCGCCAATTACCCGCGCGGCTCGCTCGCGCGCGGCGAACAGGGCACCGTCGGCATCGACGTCACGACCGACCGGCAAGGTCGGCTACGGTCCTGCGCGGTATCGAAGAGCAGCGGCTTTCCCGCGCTGGACGAGGCGACGTGCGACCTCCTCATTACCCACCTGAAGATGAAGCCCTGGCTCGCGCCCAATGGCGGCGGCGTGGTGACGCGCCAGCAAGGCCAGATCATCTGGGCGCTGCCGAAGGACTATAAGGGCCCGATCGCCAAGCCCGCCACGACGCTGGCGCTCAATACGAAATCGGCGGATCCGAACCGCAAGATCTGCCGCCCGCAGGCAACCACCGGTTCGCTCATCGCCAGCACGCGCATCTGCCTGACGCGCGCGCAGTGGCAGATGCAATATCTCCATGCCCAGGAAGAGACCCGGAATATGCACTCAGGATTCCTGCCGGGCGATTGAGAAGTGCGAAGAGCGTTATCCAACCACGCTACCACTTCGCACAGATCCAGAAACTACGGTCTCGCACTGTCCGCTTCTGTGAGGAACGCGGACATCAACTCTCCAACGCCGACACGAGATGCGTGAAAGCGTCTACGTTCGCTTTCTGATGCGAAAGCACCCCGGCAGTAATGTCCTGCGTCGTTCCATCCGGCATGACAAGCTGCGCCTTAACGCCGCCGGTACTGAAGAGATCGACCTGTCGCAAAGCCTCTTCGCGCTGCTCGTTCGCCCACTCGATCAAGTCATCTGGTGTCTTCACCGTCCGCACTCCCCTCCGCCGTCGGCATCGTAGCACGGCATCGAATTATGCGTCTTGTGGCCGCTTGTGGCCAACAGCGGAATGGCCGAGATTGGGAGGAAAGCGGACTGGCTGCTTTCAAGCCAAGAGCTGTCAATAATGACCGAAATCCAGCGGCGCTTGCTCGCCGTTCGGGTAGAACATTTTCTCCTCGGCGGTCCAAATTACCAACTCCAGCCCATTCCCGCCTTGAACGACCTCAATTCTAAGCGCCGAGCCATGCTCGTCGGCTGCCCGGTCTGTCGGATCATAGAACAAGATTAGCTCCGCGCCCGGAGCAAGCCGGAACCTCGACGTGGACAGCTCAAGGTTTACAAAAAGCGGCGCGTCGGTCGGGTTATGAAACGTCTGCTTGAGCTTTGCCATGCGCTGTACATGCGCCGCTGAACGATCGCCTGCAATCTGGTGGCTGAAACACGAGGCCGAATGGCTCAAAGTGGGCGTTAGCGGTCATTCAACGCGATCGACTCCGGAACGTTCGGTGTTGGTGGTTAGCGGATGGTCCTCTTCCTACGCTCGCGGTATTCCCGAAATGCGGCCCACACGAGCAAGACAGCAAGGATGAGGATGGCTCTCGTCGGAACGTGACTGATGGCCGACCGTGAGTCGCTGTCAATCCAGTCGAATGCGAACTGTCCGACCAGTACCGGCAAGCCGACAATGACGATGAGTTTCAGGATGCGGCGCGCCATCTAACCATCGTATCTAAGACCCTATTGTCTGCAAGTGGGCGTTTTCGGCCGTTCGTCGTCAGTTGCGTTAACGCGCAAAGCGGCTCCGCAAATTGGTAGCTGCTCTTGTAGTCGCGTAGGCTGCCTCAACTGCGGAATGTCCGGAATGGGCAGGAAAGCGGCCTGGCGGCCTTAGGACTGTTCCAGCCTCTAGCGGCCCTCTGCTCCCCAACTTCGAGGCATCGCACCCTCGTCATAGCCAGAACATTCACAGCCATCGACCGTGCAAAGCATCTGCTCTTCCGTGCCAGCATGGTGGTAGCCGATCGCATGCCCGCACTCGCTGCAATCACCTGTGCCTATGCTATTAGGCGGTTTGATCGATACGCGATGGGGTCGCCGCAATAGCGTGTCGAGAAAGCTTCGCTTACGGATGATCTCCCCAGTCCACCAGGTCGGCGCCTCGTGCGCGGGGTCCAAAAAGCCTTGGATCTTGATAAGGATGGGGCCACCAACCCGCTTCTTCCAATCCGCATCCCATGTGACCGACATATACGGCCCCTCGTTCTGCGGGCGCGTGTAAGTAGTCCCGATCGGAACTCGCTCCGCGAGATCAGCCCATACAAAGTCCGCAACTTCGTATGCGACGTCGCTGACGCGGAGTTCAAGTTCATCACGGTCAGCATCGGTGGGCATGCGCAGAGACTGAATGAATGGCGGCTATCGGGCAACCTACATCGGTACACGAATAACCGACTATGGGCGTTTGTGTCGCCCGCCGACACATCCGCCCCACGCTCACCGCGTCGGCACAGGCTCCACACCCGAATAGTCATAGAACCCGCGCTTGGTCTTGCGCCCGAACCAGCCGGCCTCGACATATTTCACCAGCACCGGCGCGGGCCGGAACTTGGGATCGCCCGTGCCCTCGAACAGCACGCGCGTGATCTCCAGGCACGTGTCCAGCCCGATGAAATCCGCCAGAGTCAGCGGCCCCATCGGATGGTTCAGCCCCAGCTGGCAGGCAAGATCGATGTCGCGCACGCTCGCCACGCCCTCGCCCAGCGCAAAGCACGCCTCGTTGATCATCGGCATCAGCACGCGGTTGACGATGAAGCCCGGCGCGTCGTTGGCGTGCACCACCTGCTTGCCGAGGCGCTCGGCATAGGCCTCGACCGCCGCCACCGTCGCGTCCGACGTCGCGAGGCCGCGGATCAGCTCGATCGGCCGCATCACCGGCACCGGGTTGAAGAAATGCACGCCCATGAACCGCGACGGATCGGGGGCCGCCTGCGCCAGCCGCGTGATCGGGATCGACGATGTGTTCGACGCCAGGATCGCGTCCGGCCCGAGCACCTTGCCGACCTCGGCGAAGATCGCGCGCTTGACGGCCTCGCGCTCGGTCGCCGCCTCGACGACGATGGCGCAGTCGCCCATGTCCGCCACGCTCGCGACCGGCTCGATTAATGCGAGCGCGCCGTCACGCGCGTCCGACGCGATCTTTTCCTTCTCGACCAGCCGCGCGAGCGCCTTGGCGATCCCCGCCTTGCCCTTTTCGGCCTGCTCCAGCGACACGTCCGCCAGCAGCACGTGGAAGCCAGCCTGTGCCGACACCTGCGCGATCCCCGCGCCCATCTGCCCTGCGCCGATCACGCCGATCGTCTGCCCGGTCCCGCTCATGTCTCTCTCCTGCTTTGTTGCGCCCTCCCTAGCGGCTTTTCCCTGCGCTGCCACCGCGCTAGGCTGTGGCCATGTCGTGCAAACCGATCTTTTCCGCGCTGGCCGCCGCCCTCGTGCTGCCGCTGATGGCCTGCTCGCCAAGCCAGCCCACGCCCCAATCCGCGCAGAAGTCCGGGCCGGAGTCCGGACCAGCACCAAGGGCAACCCCCGCCACGCCGCGCCCGCCCGCACCCGCGACCGATTCGCTTGCCAAGCCGACGCCCGGCACGCTCAAGACCTTCGCCGACTGGACCGTCGGCTGCGACACCACGCTGCGCTGCACGCTCGCCTCGCTGCTCCCCGAGCAGGATCTCGGCGAGGACGCGATAACGCTGAACATTACGCGCGAACCCGGCGCCGTGGCGCGCAGCGGCGGCACGGTCTCGCTCGCGCTGGAGACGCGCAACGACGAGGCCGCCACCACGCGCCCGCCCGCCAGCTTCGCCGTCGACGGCAAGCCCGTGGCGCTGCGCGACGCCGCCACGCTCGCCGCGCGGATTGCCAATGCCGCGTCGCTCGCGATCCTCGACGCGAAAGGCGGCACGCTCGCCACGCTGTCGCTGAAGGGCGCCGCCGCCGCGCTGCGCTACGTCGACGCGCAACAGGGCCGCGCGGGCAGCGTCGATGCGATCGTCGCGAAAGGCCCCGCCCCGTCGCGTGCGCCCACGCCGGCGCTCCCCGTCATCGCCGCGATCACCCCCGGAGGCGCCGCCGCCAGCCTCACCCCCGCGCAGATCGCGACGATGCGCAAACGCGGCGAGTGCGATCTCGGTGGCGCCGAGGGTGGCGGGGACCAAACGCAGTTCGCGCCCGAGGTCCACGCGCTCGGCGACGGCAAGTCGCTCGTGCTCCTCCCCTGTTCGACCGGCGCGTATAACCTGATCGGCGCGCTGTTCATCGTCGAGGGCGCGGTCGTCACCCCCGCCCGCACCGACGCGCCCGCGGGCTTCGACGCGACCGGCGCGGACTCGGGCACCTCCGTCCAGAGCGTCGTCAACGGCGCGTTCGAGAACGGCGTCCTCACCAGCTACGCCAAGGGCCGCGGCCTCGGCGACTGCGGCTCGCACCAGAGCTTCGTCTGGGACGGCACCCGCTTCCGCCTGTCCGAGCAAGCCGACATGGGCGAATGCCGCGGCAACATCGACTACATCACCACCTGGCGCACCAAGGTGGTGCGCTAGCTTACGGCGCCGGCCGCTCCACCTGCGCCTCGGCGAGATACACCCCGAACAGCCCCTCGGGGTCGGTCCACTCGGCCACCGGCGTCCACCCCCCCGACCGCAACAGGATCCGCGCATCCCGCGCGCCATATTTGTGCGAATTCTCCGTGTGAATAGTGTCACTTGCAGACATTTCGAATGACCGCCCGTCGACCGTGAAGGCGACGTCGCGGATCGCCTCCAGATGCATCTCCACTCGCGCGCGATCGTCGTTCCACACCGCCTTGTGCGCAAACGCGTCGAGCGGGATGTCGCCGCCCAGTTCGCGGTTGATCCGCTCGAGCAAGTTCAGGTTGAACGCCGCCGTCACGCCCTGTGCATCGTCATAGGCCGGCACGAGCACGTCCGCGCCCTTGATCCGGTCCATCCCGATCAACAGCATCGCGCCCACGCCGAGTGAGCTACGCATCGCGCGCAACAGGTCGACCGCCATCAGCGGGATCATGTTGCCGATCGTTGACCCAGGAAAGAACCCCAATTTCGGCGTGTCGGCGATCGTCTTGGGCAGGCTGAGCGGCCGCATGAAATCCGCCTCGAACGGCATCACCAGCAGGTCGGGAAACTGCTCGCCCAGCGCCTTCGACGATTCGCGCAGGAAGTCGCCCGAAATATCGATCGGCACATAGACCGACGGCGCCACCGCATCGAGCAGGATCGGAGTCTTGGTCGACGATCCCGAGCCGAACTCGACGACTGCCCGCCCCCTACCGGCGATCACCGCCACCTCGGGGCACGCCGTCTCAAGGATCGACCGCTCGGTCCGTGTCGGATAATATTCGGGCAGGTCGGTGATCGCCTCGAACAGTTCCGACCCGCGCCGGTCATAGAACCACCGCGCCGGGATCGCACGCGGCCGCCGCGCCAGCCCGTCCAGCACGTCCGCACGGAATTGCGGGTCGGCGAGCGTCTGCTGGCCGTCCTCGATCTCAGGCTTCAACATCAGATATCTTTCGCGAGGCGCACGCCGGTGAACTGCCACCGTTGGTGCGGATAGAAGAAATTGCGATAACTTGCTCGCGCATGGCCGCGTGGGGTGGCACAACTGCCACCGCGCAGGATGAACTGCGACGTCATGAACTTGCCGTTATACTCGCCGACCGCACCCGCCGCCGCGACAAACCCCGGATAAGGCCGATACGCGCTGCCGGTCCATTCCCAGACATCACCGAAGAATCCCGGACCGCCGGTCGATGGCCTTGGCTCGACGGGCCCAGCGACATCCATCTGGTTTCCACCGCCCGCATCGTGCGAGGCCGCCGCCGCCTCCCATTCGAACTCGGTCGGCAACCGCGCGCCGGCCCAGGCCGCATACGCATCCGCCTCGAAAAAGCTGACATGCGTCACCGGCGCCGCCGGATCGATCGCGCGACGCCCGTCCAGCCCGAACCGGGTCCAGCCCGACTCGCCTTCTTCCCAATAGAGCGGCGCGACGATGCCCTCGGCCTTCACCCAGGCCCAACCGTCCGCCAGCCAATACCGTGCTTCGGTATAGCCGCCGTCCGCGATGAACGCGGCCCATTCGCCGTTCGTCACCGTCCGGTCCGCGATCGCATGCGGTGCCAGTAGCGCTTGATGCCGCGGCCCTTCGCAATCAAACGCGAACCCGTCGCCCCGATGCCCAACCTCGACGATCCCGCCATCGTTCGCGATCCAGCCGATCGCGCCCGGCATCTCGACCGGCACCTTCCGCGCCGCCGGCCACATCGCAGGCTCCAGCGGATTTTCGGAGAACATGTGGAGGATGTCCGTCACCAGCAATTCCTGGTGCTGCTCCTCATGATGACAGCCGAGCGCGACCAGCGCGTGCGCGTCCGCCGACAGGTCCGGCAGCGCCGCCAGCACCGCTGCGTCGACATGCGCGCGATACGCCCGCACCTCGTCCAGCGACGGCCGGGTCACCATCCCGCGCCGATCGCGCGCATGCCGACGGCCCTCGGCCTCGTAATAGCTATTGAACAGGAACGGGAATCGATCGTCGTGCAGCGCGTAACCCGCGACATGATCGCGCAGGACGAACGTCTCGAAGAACCATGTGGTATGCGCCAGATGCCATTTCGTCGGCGACGCATCGGCCATCGACTGCACCGTCGCATCTGCATCCGACAGTGGCGCGGCCAGGTCCAGCGATAGCGCACGAACCTTGGCGAAGCGGTCCGCCAATTCGGACTGCTGCGACGGGGACACTGTGGAGCGAACGGGATCCGGCATCGGCTTTCCTTCTATCCGGCACTTTCCGCGCAGCGCTCGAACGGAGGCGCACACCTAGTCGCGCATAGCCCCCGGTTGCCATAGAACGTCGCCAGCCCCGTTTTGGTTCACCGCCCGCGATGCAACAAACAGGAAATCAGACAGCCTGTTAACATACGCTAATGCTGCCGGATTTAGCCGAGACTCGACCGCGACGGCGGATCGCTCGGCACGCCGCGTGATCGCACGTGCCAGATGCAGTGCGGCCGCCTGCGCCGATCCGCCGGGCAGGATGAAGCTGCGCAACGGCGCAAGGTGATCGTTCATTGCATCGATCTCGCGCTCCAGCCGCGCGACCTGCGACGGCACGATCCGCAACACCATCTCGGACGGCGCGAACGCGTCGTCGTCCGCCCCCTCGCTGGCGGGAGTCGCCAGATCCGCGCCGAGATCGAACAGGTCGTTCTGGATCCGCGCGAGCGCGGCGGCCAACGGATGTTCCCCCAACGCGACCGCGGCAACGCCGATCGCGGAGTTCGCCTCATCGACGTCGCCGATCGCCTGGATCAGCGCGCTGGCCTTCGACACGCGAGAGCCGTCGACCAGACCGGTCGTCCCGGCATCACCCGTGCGCGTGTAAATCGTGTTGAGCTTGACCACCGGTCGTTTCCTTCAGTGCGATCGATTTGCGGGACCGCCGGGTCTTCGGTTCGAGCCATGCCGCGGTCGAAGCTACCGCACCCTCCTCGCTATCCCAACGAGAGCCGGAACGACTAGGAGGGGATGAGCGATGGAAAAAGCGCCTCAGGTACGCCCGGCAGCAAACAGGATCACCACCACGATCAGGATCGCGAGGGCCTGGAAGAAGATCCGCTGCTGCATCATCCGATTCGATTTCAGCGACGCGGCGCTCGGCCCGTTGCCGTCGCGGACCTGCGCGCTGCCCTCCTGCAGGAACGACACGACGCCCCGCACCAGAGCCACGACGGTCGCGATCATGGCCGCGATCAGGAGGATGACGAGGAAAGTGTTCATGGATCGAATGTAAGCGCGCGCGGCAACGCTAGCAATGCCACGTAGCATATTGTGAAGGACCGCATGATGCGCGCAAATACCCTATGTTATACCTGACGCTGAAAGCCCTGATCTCGGGCATCCTGATCGCCGCGGCATCGGAGATCGCCAAGCGCTATCCCGGCGTCGGCGCGCTGGTCGCCTCGCTGCCGCTCGTTTCGGTCCTCGGCATGATCTGGCTCTGGCGCGACAAGGCGGACCCGCAAACAATGGCCGCGCACGCCGGAGCCACCTTCTGGTACGTGCTGCCTTCGCTGCCGATGTTCCTGCTGATCCCGATGATGCTCCGCCACGGCGCACCGTTCTGGCTGTCGCTGCTTGCGGGCTGCCTGCTGACGATCGGGCTCTACGCGGCGATGACCTGGGCCGCGCCACGCCTCGGGATCCAGCTGTAGCAGCGTAACCGCCCCCGCCGCGTTGCTACAGCAGTCGCTGCCGTACCCGGGCCGCCAGTGCCAGCCCGTCCTCTCCGGCCGCGCGCATCGCCGCCAGCGACGGCGCCCCGTCCCGCTTCGCCAGCCGCCGCCCTTCCGCATCCACCACCAGGGGATGATGATGATAGGTCGGCACCGGCAACCCAAGCAGCGCCTGCAGCACCCGGTGCACGTGCGTCGCCGCGAACAGATCCACCCCGCGCACCACGTCGGTCACGCCTTGCGCGGCATCGTCGATCGTCACCGCCAGGTGGTAGCTCGCCGGCGCATCCTTGCGCGCCAGCACCACGTCCCCCTGCGGCATCGGATCGGCGACGACGCGGCCTGCCTCGGCATCGTGCCACGCCAGCGCGCCCGTTTCCGCCAGCGCCTTGCCCATATCCAGGCGCCAGCACCGCGCATCCGTCCGTGCCGCGATCGCCTCGGCCGAAAGCCCCCGGCACGTCCCCGGATAGGCCGGCCCGACGTCGCCCTGCGGCGCCGACGCGCTCGCCGCGATCTCGGCACGCGTGCAGAAACACGGATAAACCAGCCCCCGAGTCTTCAGCGTCTCCAGCGCGGCGTCGTAGGTCGCCAACCGCGCCGACTGGAACACCAGCGCATCCCAGCGCAGCCCGAGCCACGTAAGATCCTCGATAATCCCGGCGACGAACTCGGGCCGGCTCCGCGTCCCGTCGATATCCTCGATCCGCAGGACGAACTGCCCGGCGCGGTCGCGTGCAAAGTCGTGCGCGCGGATCGCCGACACCGCATGGCCCTCGTGCAACCGCCCCGTCGGGCTGGGCGCGAACCGCGTGATAACGGTCACGATGCTTGACCTGACGCCATGCGCCGTGCTGTCATGTCCTTGTCATCGCTGTCGTCCATAGGGCGTTTCGCGAAGCCTGAGTGGGAGGAGCCGTGTTTCACCCCGACCTGATACGCCACCCGGATGGTTGTCCGGCGCTCGTGCTGAATGCCGATTACACGCCGCTTTCTTACTATCCCCTCAGCGTCTGGCCGTGGCAAACCGCGATCAAGGCGGTGTTCCTCGACCGTGTCGACATCGTCGCCACCTATGAACGCGAAGTCCGCAGCGCCAATTTCGCGCTGAAACTGCCCTCGGTGATCGCGCTCAAGCAGTTCGTCCGACCGTCGCAATTTCCCGCCTTTACCCGCTTCAACCTGTTCCTGCGCGACCGGTTCACCTGCCAATATTGCGGCAAGTTGCGCGATCTCACCTTCGACCATGTCGTACCGCGCGCGCAAGGCGGCCGTACCACCTGGGAGAACGTCGTCACCGCCTGCTCGCCCTGCAACCTCAAAAAGGGCGGGCGCACGCCCAGACAGGCGGCGATGCCGCTCCATATCGAACCGATCCGCCCGACCAACTGGCATCTGCAGGAACACGGCCGCAGCTTCCCGCCCAACTACCTGCACGACACATGGCACGACTGGCTGTATTGGGACGTTGAGCTCGAAGCCTGAGGGCTTTTCATCAACGGGAGATACTATGCGGATCGGACTCGGAGCAGCTTTTGCTGCGACAGGACTAATACTGTCGAGCGCGCTGCTGTCTGCCTGTGGCGACAAGGATGCGCAGCGGGCCCAGGCCGATGCCAATGCGGTGGGTTTCGTGCCGCCGTCGGTGACGTCGCGGCTCGATTTCGGCGCCAGCATGGAACGCCGCTTCCGCACGCTCGATCGCAACGCCGACGATCGCGTCACCAGGGACGAGCTGCCCTCGCCCAACGCGCGCATCAAAGCGTTCGACCGCAACAAGGACGGCATCATCACCGCGATCGAGTGGAGCGAAGGCACGCTCGCCTGGTTCGACCGGATGGACCTGAACCACGACGGCACCGTCACGTCCGAAGAGCGCGCGGAGTCGCGTAAGCGCCGATAGGCGAAATTATCTGTCGTCCAGCGGCATGTCTGCACGACAAATCTACCGTGCGAGGTTGACCTGATCCCTGCCGCAGCGCAGCAGGGAATCATGGCCAGCCTTCCCGCAATCGCGAACAATTCCGACATCCGCTTCCTCGGCAAACTGCTCGGCGACGTCATCCGCGCCTATGGCGGCGAGCGCCTGTTCGAGGCCACCGAGACGATCCGCAAGGCCTCGGTCGAGCGCCACCGCGACGCCTCCGAAGGCAAGCCCGGCGACGATCGCGCGGTCGATCTCAGCCTCGAAAAGCTCAGCCTCGACGAGACGCTCGACTTCGTCCGCGGCTTCATGCTGTTCTCGATGCTCGCCAATCTCGCCGAGGACCGCCAGGGTATCGCCGCCGAAGACGGTGCCGACCTCGCCTCCGCGATTGCCCAGCTCGAATCCGAAGGCATCGACCGCACGCAGATCCGTGCCTTGCTCGATCACGCGCTGATCGCCCCCGTGCTGACCGCGCACCCGACCGAAGTCCGGCGCAAGAGCATGATCGACCACCGCAACCGCATCGCCGAGCTGATGGGCCTGCGCGATCTCGGTCGCGACACGACCCCCGATGGCGACAGCGTCGACGACGCCATCCTCCGCCAGATCGCACTCCTCTGGCAGACCCGCGTCCTCCGCCGCGACCGGCTCTACGTCACCGACGAGGTCGACACCGCGCTCAGCTACCTGCGCGACGTGTTCCTCCCCGCGCTGCCCGCGCTCTACCAGCGCTGGGACCGCGCACTCGGCGAACGCACGCCCAGCTTTCTGCGCCCCGGCAGCTGGATCGGCGGCGACCGCGACGGCAACCCCTACGTCACCGCCGACTCGCTCCGCACTGCGCTGTCGAAGGCGAGCGAAGCCGTGCTCGGCTATTATTGCGAAGCGGTCCACGCGCTCGGCGCCGAGCTGTCGATCTCGACCGAACATGCCCCCGCCGACGCCGCGGTGCAGGCGCTCGCCGACGCCAGCGGCGACAACGCCGCCAGCCGCAGCGACGAGCCCTATCGCCGCGCGCTCTCGGGGATCTACGCGCGCCTGGCCGCAACGCACGAGACGCTGACCGGCAAGCCCTCGCCGCGCCCCGGTCGCCTGACGGGCACACCCTATGCCAGCCCCGCCGACTTCCGCGCCGATCTCGTCACGCTCGCGCACGGCCTCGGCTCGGCGCTCAAGAGCGGCGGCGCGCTCGGCCGGCTGATCCGCGCGGTCGAGACGTTCGGCTTCCACCTCGCCACCTTGGACCTCCGCCAGAACAGCGCCGTCCACGAACGCGTCGTCGCCGAACTGCTCAACGTCGCGGGCGTCGAAGGCGATTACCTCGCGCTCGACGAAGACGCGCGCGTCGCCCTCCTCCGCCGCGAACTCGCCAACGCACGCCCGCTCACCTCGCGCTTCGCCGCATACACAGACGAAACCGCAGGCGAACTCGCGATCGTCCAGGCCGCCGCCGACGCGCACGCCGCCTATGGCCCCGCGTGCATCACCAACTACATCGTCTCGATGGCGCAGTCGGTCAGCGACCTGCTCGAAGTGAATCTGCTGCTCAAGGAAGTCGGCCTCTACCGTCCCGGCGGTACAGGATCCCATCAAAGTAATACTTTGATGGGTGCCGAAACCCCGACCGCCGCGATCATGGCGGTTCCGCTGTTCGAGACGATCGGCGATCTCGAGGCCGCCCCCGGCGTCATGACCGCGTGGTTCGCGCTCCCCGAAATCGCCACCATCTCGACCGCGCGCGGCCATCAGGAAGTGATGATCGGCTATTCCGACAGCAACAAGGATGGCGGGTATCTCACCTCCACCTGGCAGCTGTCGAAAGCCTCGACCGCGCTCAAGCCGGTGTTCGCGGCGGCGGGCGTCGGCATGCAGCTGTTCCACGGTCGCGGCGGCGCGGTCGGGCGCGGCGGCGGCTCGGCGTTCCGCGCGATCCGCGCGCAGCCGCCCGGCACCGTCCAGGGCCGCATCCGCATCACCGAACAGGGCGAGGTGATCGCCGCCAAATACGGCACGCGCGACGCCGCGATGACCAATCTCGAGGCGATCGCCTCGGCCACGCTGCTCGCCAGCCTGGAACCCGAACGCCTCTCCAACGCCGACAATGCCAGCTTCTCCGCGGCGATGGACACGCTCAGCGCCACCGCGTTCCACAGCTACCGCGACCTCGTCTACGGGACGGAGGGCTTCCGCACCTTCTTCCGCCAGATGACGCCGATCGCCGAGATCGCCGGGCTCAAGATCGGCAGCCGTCCCGCCAGCCGCACGAAGTCCGATCGAATCGAAGACCTCCGCGCGATCCCCTGGGTCTTCAGCTGGGCACAGGCGCGAGTCATGCTGCCCGGCTGGTACGGCGTCGGCCGCGCGATCGCCGATTTCGAGGACAAGGCGCTGCTGAAGGACATGGCGCAGGGCTGGCCGCTCTTCGCCTCCGCGCTCGCCAACCTCGAAATGGTGCTCGCCAAGTCCGACATCGGCATCGCCGAACGCTATGCCGGGCTGGTCGAGGACGACACGCTGCGCGAGATCTTCACGACGATCCGCGACGGCTGGCACCAGACGCATGACGGGCTCTTGCAGGTCACCGGCCAGTCGCGCCTGCTAGAAAAGCACCCCGCGCTCGACGCCTCGATCCGCCTCCGCCTCCCCTATATCGAGCCGCTCAACCTCCTCCAGATCGAACTCATCAAACGCCGCCGCGCCGGCGAGGACGACCCCCGCATCGGCGAAGGCATCCTCCTGTCGATCAACGCGATCGCCACCGCGTTACGCAACAGCGGCTAAAACTGCTCCCCTCCCGCCTGCGGGAGGGGTCGGGGGAGGGGCGTGCCCCACCGGCCGGACGCCCATACGTACGTCGCGCCCTCCCCTAACCCCTCCCGCCTGCGGGAGGGGAATTACGAGTAGAACGGCGCGGCGATGTCCTCGCGCACCCGCATCAGCCGCCCCGTCGCGCGATCGAGCAAAGCCCAGGTCGTCACCGCCTCGAGCTTCACCCGCCCGTCATCCCCCACGAACCGCACGTGCCGATCGAACCGAGCCCCCTTCGGCGCACCCTCGACCCACGTCTCGCCCATAACGGTTTCTCCCGCGACGACACTACCGCGATAATCGATCTCATGCCGCGTCACGACCCAGACATAGGCCAGCTTGTGCGCAGGCGGCGCAACAGCCTCCCAATGCGCGGTGGCGATGGCCTGGATCCACTGCACCCACACCGCATTGTTCACATGCCCGAGCTCGTCGATATCCCCGTCCTCGGCGGTGATCGAGAGCGTGAACCGGCTCACCCCGCCACGCCCAGCTGCCACAGCACGAACGCGTGTTCTTCCGCGCCCTCCCGCAGCGACTCAAACCGCCCCGACTTGCCGCCATGCCCAGCCCCCATGTTGGTCTTGAGCAGCAGGACGTTGTCATCGGTCTTCATCAACCGCAGCTTGGCCGCCCATTTCGCGGGCTCCCAATAGGTCACGCGCGGATCATTGAGCCCTCCGCTAATGAACATCGGCGGATAGGCCTGCGCCTTGACGTTATCGTACGGCGAATACGACCGGATCAGCTTGAACGCCGCCTCGTCCTCGATCGGATTGCCCCATTCGGGCCATTCGCCCGGCGTCAGCGGCAGCGTCTCGTCGAGCATCGTGTTCAGCACGTCGACGAACGGCACGTCGGCGATCACCGCGCCCCAGAGTTCGGGATCCGAATTGACCACCGCCCCCATCAGCTCGCCGCCCGCAGACCGCCCCGCGATCGCGATCCTGCCCGCCGACGTCCACTTCGCGTCGACCAGCGCCTTGGCCACGTCGACGAAATCGTTGAACGTGTTCGCGCGCTTCTCGAGCTTGCCGTCGAGATACCATTGCTGGCCAAGGTCATCGCCGCCGCGGATATGCGCGATCGCATAGGCAAAGCCGCGATCGAGCAAACTCATCCGCCCGGTCGAGAAGCCCGGCGGGATCGCATAGCCATACGCGCCATAGGCATAGAGGAACAAAGGCGCCGACCCATCACGCACGAACCCGGCCGGATACACGATCGACACCGGAATCTCGGTCCCGTCCCGCGCGACGATCTTCAACCGCTCGGTCGCGTAGCTCGCCGCGTCGTAGCCGCTCGGGATCTCCTGCACCTTGAGCATCGTCCGCTCACCAGTGTCGACGTCGTAATCATACACCGTCCCCGGCGTGACCATCGACTCATACCCAAGCCGCAGCACCGTCATGTCATACTCAGGGTTGTCGCCCAGCCCCGCGACATAGCTCGCCTCGGGGAAGTCGATCCGCTTGCCCTCGGTCGGCGTCTCGTACCGGTGGATCGCGATCTGATCGAGCCCGTCCTCGCGCCCATCGACCACGAAGAAGTCCTGATAGCACTCCACCCCCGTCATGTAGAAATGCGGCGACGCCGGGATCAGCTCGGTCCACGCGCCCGGCTCCTCGACCAGTGCGGTGCACAGCCGGAAATTCGGGTCGACGTCGTTGGTGTGGATGAACAGCGTCCCGTCATGCTCGTCCACGTCATATTCGCGCCCGACCTTTCGCGCGGACACGAGGATCGGCACCGCCAGCGGCTCGTGCGCGGGCAGCAGGTAGATTTCGCTCGTCACATGGTCGCTCGTCGCGATCACGATCCACTTGCGCGAGCTCGTCTCACCGACGCCGACGCGGAAGCCCTCGTCCTCCTCGTGGAACAGCACGACGTCGTCCGCGATCGGCGTCCCCAGCCGGTGGAACCGCGCATTGTCGGTCCGCCACTGCTCGTTCGCCAGACCGTAGAGGAAGCCCGCATCGTCCGCGGTCCAGACGATCTCGCTGAGCATCCCGGGGATCACGTCGGGCAGGTGCTCGCCGGTATCCAGGTCCTTGACGCGAACCTCGAACCGCTCGCTCCCGTTATCGTCGATCGCATAGGCAAGATACCGCCCGTCATTGCTGACCGAGAACGCGCCGAGCCGGAAATACTCATGCCCCTCCGCCAGCACCGGCTCGTCGAGCAACAGCTCGTCGTCACCGCCCGCAACGGGTTTGCGCCACCATTTCTTATACTGCCCGCCGGTCTCGTACGCGGTCCAGTACAGCCAATCGCCATCCTTCTGCGGCACCGAGGATTCGTCCTCCTTGATGCGCGCCTTCATCTCTTCGTAGATCGTGTCGACCAGCGCGGTATGCGGCGCCATCTGCGCCTCGAAATACGCATTCTCGGCCGCCAGATACGCCAGCACGTCTTCGTCATCGACCTCCGGATAGTTCGGATCCTTCAGCCAGGCATAGGGATCCTCGATCGTCACGCCGTGCGTGGTGAAGCTATGCGGTCGCTGGTCGGCGATAGGGGGTGTGGTCATGGCGATGTGTTAGCCGCGCGAAGGGTGGAAGCCAACGCTCGTCCCATTGGGTGGAGGCCCCACCCCAATGTTTCCCCGCGAAGGCGGGGACCCAGTCTGGGCTCCCGCCTTCGCGGGAGAACAAGAATTGGAGTACGACGCTCGATCATTCCACCACCCGCGCACGTCCACCACCCCGGCGAAGGCCGGGGTCCAGTTGGAAAGGCCGCAGTAGCGACGCGATGCCTCCAGTTAGCAACGTCCCCCAACTGGACCCCGGCCTTCGCCGGGGAGGTGGCGAGGTGACGAGGTGGGGAGCGTTCGTCGGCTAGACTGCGCGCGCCCAAGCCCGCTGTCCTACCCATCCCCTTTCTGCCAAAACCCCCTGCATGGCCCAAGACTGTCAGATCCGCCCCCGCATCGCCGCCGCCGCCTCGCGCTGCAGAGGCCATATCGAGCGCGCACCACACCCACGCCAGCGTCTGCACTTTCTCTACTTCACTTTTGACGAGAGCCTGAACCGATGACCCCGAACGCCCGCCCCGCTGCCCGCCTCGCCGCCCTCCGCGCCCAGCTAACCACCGATAATCTCGACGGTTTCGTCATCCCGCTGACAGACGAGCACATGAGCGAATATGTCGGCGGCTATGCACAGCGGCTCGGCTGGCTCACCGGCTTCGGCGGCTCCGCCGGCACCGCCGTCGTGCTCGCCGACCGCGCCGCGATCTTCACCGACGGCCGCTACACGATCCAGGTGCGCGAGCAGGTCGATGGCGCGCACTGGGCGTATGAGGCGGTGCCGCAGACCAGCCCCGCAGCCTGGCTTGGCACGCATGCGCCGGTTGGCGGCCGGATCGGCTACGACCCGTGGCTCCACACCGATGGCTGGGTCGCCGTCGCCACCGCTGCACTGGCCGAACGAGATGCGGTCCTCGTCGCGGTCGAGGCCAATCCGGTCGATGCGATCTGGACCGATCGTCCCGCCCCGTCGCCCGCCAAGCTCACCGTCCAGCCCGACCAGTTCACCGGCGCCTCGTCCGCCGAGAAGCGCGCCGCGATCGCCGACTGGCTCGCCGATCACAAGGCCGACGCGGTCGTCCTCACCGCGCTCGATTCGATCGCATGGGCGCTCAACGTCCGCGGCGGCGACGTCGATCACACCCCCGTCGCACTGTCCTATGCGATCGTCGGCGCGGACGGCACGACCGACCTGTTCGTCGCGCCCGACAAGATCGACGACGGCGTGCGCCAGCATCTCGGCAACGCGGTGCGCCTCTATGATCGCACCGCGTTCGCCGCTGCGCTCGGCGGCTATGCGGGCAAGCGGGTCGCCGCCGATCCCGAGCGCACCGTCGCCGCGATCACGCAGGCGTTGCAGGCGGGTGGCGCCAGGACGCTGCCACTGCGCGATCCCGTCGTGCTGGCCAAGGCGATCAAGAACCCGGTCGAGATCGGTGGCCACCGTGCCGCATCGGCGCGCGACGGCGCGGCGCTCGCGCGGTTCCTGCGCTGGGTCGAGATCGAATGCATCAAGGGCGGGCAGACCGAGCTGAGCGCCGCCGCGTGCCTGCTGGCGTTCCGCGAAGAGACCGACGTCCTCAAGGGCACGTCGTTCGACACGATCTCCGCGACCGGTCCGCACGGCGCGATCCCGCATTATCACGTCACCGAGGAATCGAGCGCGCCGATCGAGCCGGGCCAACTCTATCTGATCGATTCGGGCGGCCAATATGCCGACGGCACCACCGACGTGACCCGGGTCATGCCGATCGGCGCACCGACGCCCGAGATGCGCGACCGCTTCACGCGCGTCCTCAAGGGCCACATCGCGATCGCCACCGCGGTCTTTCCCGACGGCACGATGGGCGGGCAGATCGACGCCTTCGCGCGCCGACCGCTATGGGAGGCCGGGCTCGATTTCGCGCACGGCACCGGCCACGGCATCGGCGCCTATCTCGCGGTCCATGAGGGGCCACAGCGTATCGCCGCGCCCAACTATCCCGGCGGCGCGGCGCTGGAGCCGTTGCGTGCAGGCATGATGCTGTCCAACGAGCCCGGCTATTACAAGGCGGGCGAATACGGCATCCGCATCGAGAACCTGATCCTGATCGAGCCACGCACCATTCCGGGCGCCGATCGGGAAATGCTAGGCTTCGAGACGCTCACCTTCTGCCCGATCGAACGCACGCTGATCGAGCCCTCGCTGCTGACGCCGCAGGAGCGCGCCTGGGTCGACGACTATCACGCAAAGGTGCTGGCGGTCCTGACCCCGGAAATGACCGACGAGGCGGATCGCGCCTGGCTCGCCGCCAAATGCGCATCGCTTACTTGAGCGGCTCGTCCTCAGTGGCAGGCGCGGCACTCACTGCCCGCGCCTGCGCCTTCCGCCGCCGCAGGTTCTCGCGCAGCGCGGCGGCCATGCGTTCGGCCTTCTCTGCCGCCTTTCGATCCCGATCATCCATAATTCCGCCCTACATTCTGGCGGGATGCCTTGACAATCGTCCCGCCCTCGTCTCTTAGCCCCTCTCCGCCGGCAGCGATGCCGGCGAGTGCTGCCGTAGCTCAGTGGTAGAGCGCATCCTTGGTAAGGCTGAGGTCGTGAGTTCAATCCTCACCGGCAGCACCAGTTTTTTGGTTGTGCCTCCGCATCGGACGCTTTGATGAAAGCGCGATGCGGAGGGCACCCACCTCCCCACCAGACACCACCCCGAGTAGGCGCTACGCCGACGACGGCTTGCGCTGGTTGCGGTGCGCGAGATTTGTAACTTCGCCGCCGGCACTCCATGCTGCAGCCGCGCCGCCTCTTGTGTTGCCCAAATACAACACCATCTTTTGGGCAACACCGAGCAAATCCACAGGGATTCGTCATGAACATCGACAAATTCACCGACCGCGCGAAAGGCTTTCTCCAATCCGCGCAGACCGTCGCGATCCGCATGAACCACCAGCGGATCGCACCCGAACATCTGCTGAAGGCGCTGCTCGAAGACGAGCAGGGCATGGCCGCCGGGCTGATCAAGGCGGCGGGCGGCGACGCGAAGCGCGCGACGTCGGAAACCGACCTCGCGCTCGCCAAGATACCCGCCGTGTCGGGCTCGGGCGCGCAGACCACGCCGGGGATCGACAACGACGCGGTGCGCGTACTCGACCAGGCCGAACAGATAGCGACCAAGGCGGGCGACAGCTTCGTCACCGTCGAACGGCTGCTCGTCGCGCTCGCGCTGTCGCTCAACACGGCAGCGGGCAAGGCGCTGAAGGCCGGCGGCGTCACCCCGGAAGGCCTCAACACCGCGATCAACAGCGTTCGCCAGGGCCGCACCGCCGACACCGCGGGCGCCGAGGACCGCTATGACGCACTCAAGAAATTCGCGCGCGACCTCACCCAGGCGGCACGCGACGGCAAGCTCGACCCCGTGATCGGCCGCGACGAGGAAATCCGCCGCACGATCCAGATCCTCGCGCGCCGCACCAAGAACAACCCCGCGCTGATCGGCGAACCCGGCGTCGGCAAGACCGCGATCGCCGAGGGGTTGGCGCTGCGCATCGCCAATGGCGACGTCCCCGACACGCTCAAGGACCGCCGCCTCATGTCGCTCGACATGGGCAGCCTGATCGCGGGCGCGAAGTATCGCGGCGAGTTCGAGGAGCGGCTGAAGGGCGTGCTCGACGAGGTGAAGGCCGCTGAGGGCGACGTCATTCTGTTCATCGACGAGATGCACCAGCTGATCGGCGCGGGCAAATCCGAAGGCGCGATGGACGCGGGAAACCTCCTGAAACCCGCTTTGGCGCGCGGCGAGCTCCACTGCGTCGGCGCGACCACGCTCGACGAATACCGGAAATATGTCGAGAAGGATCCCGCCCTCCAGCGCCGGTTCCAGCCGGTCATGGTCGGCGAACCGACCGTCGAGGACACGATCTCGATCCTCCGCGGCCTCAAGGAAAAATACGAGCTGCACCACGGCGTCCGGATCACCGACGGCGCGATCGTCGCCGCCTCGACGCTGTCAAACCGCTACATCACCGACCGCTTCCTCCCCGACAAGGCGATCGACCTGATGGACGAGGCTGCGAGCCGGATCCGTATGGAGGTCGAATCCAAGCCCGAAGCGATCGAAAATCTCGACCGCCGCATCATCCAGCTCAAGATCGAACGCGAGGCATTGAAACGCGAAACCGACGACGCCTCGGTCGACCGGCTCGACACGCTCGAGGGCGATCTCGTCAATCTCGAGGAGCAATCCGCCGAGCTGACGACACGCTGGAAGGGCGAAAAGGACAAGATCAACGCCGAGGCACGGCTCAAGGAACAGCTCGACGCTGCGCGCCTCGAACTTGACCAGGCACAGCGCTCGGGCGATCTCGCAAAGGCAGGCGAGCTCTCCTACGGCACGATCCCCGGCCTGCAACGCCAGCTCGACGAGGCGGCGGGCGCGACCAAGGGCGCGATGCTGCGCGAGGAGGTCACCGCGGACGACATCGCCGGCGTCGTCAGCCGCTGGACGGGCATCCCGGTCGAGCGGATGCTCCAAGGCGAGCGCGACAAGCTGCTCGCGATGGAAGCGACGATCGGTAAGCGCGTCATCGGCCAGGCGCATGCGGTGAAGGCCGTCTCGACCGCGGTCCGTCGTGCGCGTGCGGGGCTACAGGATCCCAACCGTCCCTTGGGCAGCTTCCTGTTCTTGGGGCCAACGGGCGTCGGCAAGACCGAGCTGACCAAGGCGCTCGCCGAGTTCCTGTTCGACGATCCGTCGGCGATGGTCCGCATCGACATGAGCGAGTTCATGGAAAAGCACGCGGTCGCACGGCTGATCGGCGCGCCTCCCGGCTATGTCGGCTATGAGGAGGGCGGCGTGCTGACCGAGGCGGTCCGCCGGCGTCCCTATCAGGTGATCCTGTTCGACGAGGTCGAGAAGGCGCATGGCGACGTGTTCAACGTGCTCCTCCAGGTGCTCGACGACGGCCGCCTGACCGACGGCCAGGGCCGCACGGTGGATTTCAGCAACACGCTGATCATCCTGACGAGCAATCTGGGCAGCCAGTATCTCGCCAACATGGCCGAGGGCGACGACGTCTCGTCGGTCGAGCCGCAGGTGATGGAGATCGTCCGGTCGCACTTCCGCCCGGAATTTCTCAATCGTCTCGATGAGGTGATCCTGTTCCACCGCCTCGGCCAGTCGCACATGGCGCCGATCGTCGACATCCAGGTGTCCCGCGTCGACAAGCTGCTCGCCGACCGCAAGATCGTGCTCGACCTCACCGAAGCCGCCCGCGCATGGCTCGGCCGCGTCGGCTACGACCCCGTCTACGGCGCAAGGCCGCTCAAGCGCGCGGTCCAGCGCTATCTGCAAGACCCCCTCGCCGACATGATCCTGCGCGGTGAAGTAAAGGACGGCTCGACCGTCCGGGTCGACGAAGGCGACGGCAAGCTGGTTCTGGCGATCGCCTGACGGCAACGCGAGCCCGTCATTTCTACCAACAAAAAGGGGCGGCTCCTTTCGGAACCGCCCCTCGTTTTTGCAGGTGAGTAAGTCTTAGAACTTGAACTTCGCGCCTGCGCGGAACTGACGACCGAAGATGCCATCGCCGCCCTGGATGGCGTTGTACAGATAGGCCCCATAGGTGACCGTATCGACCGGCGGCAGATCGTTGAGGATGTTCAGCGCGTTGACGTAGAAGCTGAACTGGTCGGTGACCTTGAAGTTCACGTTCGCATCGACCGTGATGTACTTCTTCACGTGGCAGTCGGTGTACACCTGTGCCTGCCCGCAATCCTTATACGCGTCGCCCTGATCGGTGGCCGACAGGTCGTAACCTGACGTGTAGTTCACCGTCGTGCTCAGCGCGAAGTCGCCGAAGTCGAAGGTGTTGAGCCAGTTGCCCTTCCACTCGAACGTGCCCGAACCTGCCGTCAGGTTGAAGTTGCCGAGTGTGCCTTCGTAGCGCTGCTTCACGCCGTCGACCGTCGTGCTCAGCTCGAGAATGTAGCTGGCGTTAAGGTTGGACGTCCACTTGACCGGACCGAAGTCGTACGCACCGTTGATACCGAAATCGATGCCCGACGAATTGATCGTGTCGGCATTGATCAGCTGCGAGCGGACGAATGCGATCTTCGGCCGTGCGTTCGGGTTGTTGACGTCAACCGCGTCGGCAATGACCTCGAACCCAGTCGGGATGGCCTGCCCGGCATAATAGGCCGCGATCGCCGGGGCGTTGTTCGCGGTCGTGATCGCACCAGTCTTCTTGATGTTGTAGTAATCGACCGTGAACGACACGTTGCGAACCGGATCAAACTTCACGCCACCGGTGAAGCTGCGCGACTTTTCAGGCTTCAGGTTGGGCGATGCCAGCGTCGTCTGACCGATCGAATAGGCCGTGATGTACGCGGGGCAGCCGTTTGGCGTCGCCTGCGAACAACCAGCACCGTACTGAGCGAGGAACGCGTTGGGGATCGCGTTGACCGACTGCGTCACATAGCCCGTCGTCGGCAGCGCGTTCGCCTCCCCGAAGCTCGGGATACGGAAGCCGCGCGAATAGGTACCACGGACGGTGACCTCCCTGACCGGCGTGAAGATCGCGCCGACCTTCGGCGAGAAGTTGCTCTGGCCGGTCGAGTAATGATCGTAGCGGCCCGAACCGTTGAGCGTGAGCACACTCAGGATCGGCGCATTGATTTCGGCAAATGCCGAGCTGACCGTGCGATTACCCTTGGTGCCGAACGCGTTCAGCGTGAAGTAACGCTGCGTCGCGCCGTTGTAATCGTCGTTGGCGCTGGGTGCATCGACGGCTTCGTAGAAGATCGACCCACCGACCGCGAGGCGAAGGTCGCCGCCGGGCAGCGTGGCCAGCGACTTCTGCAACGTCAGCTGTGCCTGGTAGAGATCCGACGTCGTGTCGGTGATGTTCTCAGGCGACAGATAGTCGCGCACCGCCTGGGTGTTGAGACCCGGGTTGACGAAGTTGTAGCTGCCGTCGGCAATGACGTCGAGCAGATGCTGAATGTACACATAGCCGTTGGTCTTGATACGCAGGTCGGTATGCATCGCGGTCGCGTTGAAGTCGTATTCGACATCGTCGAGCACGGTGCCCTTCATGCCGAAGGCCGCACGATACACGCGGCTGCGTGTCGCGTTCTGCGTCACAGTGTCCGGCAGCGCACCGACGAGGCGAGCGACCTGATTCTGTGCTGCGAACGGATTGTTGGGGTTAAGCGTGCCGTTGGCTGCGGTGCAGTTCACGCGAGCAGCGCAGACATAGACCGGCAGTGCCAGGATGCTCGAGCCGGCTGCGAGCGCAGGCGTTGCAGCCTGCGAGGTCGAGAACTGCGGGAAGAGGATACCGGCAGGCGCATTGCCGCGGATAACGGCAGGACGACCCGTGTAGTTGCTCGACGACTGCTGGAAGTTTACCATCAGGTACGCTTCCGAATTGTCGCCTACCTTCGCCGTGAAGCGTGCCGAACCGCCGAAGCGCTCGTTGTTCGGCGTCACCATGTCGTACTTGTTGGTGTTGTCGACCTGGCAGACCGTGGTCGGCGCCGTTACGTTTGCAGCTAACTGCGCAGCCGTCGGATTGTACGGCGTGCCGTTGAGGCAGCCTGCAGCCGGGTTGAGCAACTGGTAGCGGCCGGTCGACACCGTGTTCGCAGCGTTCGCGGGACGAACATAGTAGTTCGCCGTGCCAATGGCGAAGCCGTTGAGGGTGCCATCTGGCTGAATAGCGTTCGAGATATTGTTCGGGCCGCACTGCTGGCTGCCGGTACGGCTGCTGCAAAGACCGGTCAGGTTATCCGAATTGAACGGAGCGGGCAGGTCGCGCTGGTACACGCCTTCGGTACGGTAATAGAAACCGCTGATATAGGCGTTGTAGCCCTTCTCATCGAGATCGCCGGTGCCAGCGGTCAGCGTGAGGCGCTGGTTGGCGTTGACGCCATCCTGCGAGATCCCAGCTTCGGCGCGACCGGAAATGCCGGTGAACTTGCGCTTGGTGATCACGTTGACCACGCCGGCGATCGCGTCGGCGCCGTAGCTCGACGAGGCACCGTCGCGCAAAACGTCGATACGCTCGACGACGTCGTCGGGGATGGTGTTCAGATCGACAAAGTTACGCGAACCGTCATCCGACAGCGGATAATAGGCAGCGCGCAGGCCGTCGAACAGCACGAGCGTTGAGTTGGTCGACAGGCCACGCAGCGAGACAGACGAGGCGCCGGCTGCGAAAGCACCGTTTGCGGTGAACGAGTTGGTCAGCGCAGGACCATTGTTCGACGACAGAGCCTGGATGCCCGCCTGAACAGTGGTGATACCGCGTGCGTCGAGGTTCTCGGTGGTCAGCGTGGTAGTCGGTGAGATCCCGAGATCGGTGCCGCGGATGATCGAACCGGTAACGACAATATCCTGCCCGGATTCATCTGCGGAAGCGGGCGTCTGCGGGGCGGCGGTAGCCGGCGACCCGGCGGCTGGCGCCGCATCCTGCGCATAACCGGGCGCCATGGACAGGACGAGTGCCAGCGGCGTCGCAGCGGCAAGCAGCAAAGCTCTGGACGTGAAACGAGACGTGGTAACCAAGCGAATTCCCCTTTTCAGCCCGCAATTGCCGCTTTGACGATCAACTGCGGAATTCACTTCGGCCATCGTCAAACGAGTGCCGAAGATATGACACAGGGATGAAGCCACGGCATTCTCGTGTAAAGATCCGTCATGTCACGTTGCGCGGTTTGGACAGAAATAGTGTCCGAAATGACACAAACGCTGGTTGCTGCGGCAACGAATGCGTTGTTTTTAATCACTCGACCGCCACGTTGTAACAAAATCAGGCAGAGCGGTTACCGCACCGCGTCCGCCACCAGCATCGGATCGAGCTTCGCGTCGTTCCAGCGCAGGCTCCAGTGGAGATGCGGGCCCGTCGCCCTGCCGGTCATGCCGACCGCACCGATCGGCTGCCCCTGCGTCACGTGATCGCCGACCTTCACGTCGATCCGCGACAGATGCAGGAACGCGCTGTTCAGCCCCATGCCGTGGTCGAGCATCAGCAGGTTGCCCTCCAGCGTGAAGGGGTGATCGGCTGCCAAGATCACGACGCCGTCCGCGGGCGCCGTGACGATCGCGCCGGTCGGCTTGGCGATGTCGGTTCCCGAATGATAGCTGCCGGGCTCGCCCTTGTAGATGCGCTGCGCCCCGAACAGCCCGGAGATGCGACCGGTGGCGGGCCAAGCGAAGGCTTGTCGCCAACCTTGCGCATCGGAAATCCGGGCGCGCGCTGCGACGATCTGCGCAAGTTCGGGCGGACGCAGCCTGGCGAAGACCGGGTCGGGCGCGGGAAATTTCGGCAGCGTGTTCAGGCGCTCGATGCGCCAGGCCCGGGGCGCGATCGTCAGCGGCTGCGTGACGATGCGGCCATCGGCCAATGTCGCCGCGAGGACCGCCTGCGGGCCGGCGTCACGGTCGAAGCCGGCAAGGAAGCGGCCATCGGGCGACAACGCGATCGGTTTGCCATCGAGCGTGAGGGCGCGCGTACCGGTGGGGGCCGCACCCAGAATCAACCCGCCCTGGCTCAGCGTGCCGGTCCAGCGTAATGCGGATGCGCTTGCGGTGGTCGGGGGCGGCGCTTGCTGGGCGGTTGCGCTGGTTGCGACCAACAGCGCGAGCACCGCCGCCCGGATCATCGTGGCGCCATCGCTTCGCTCGCGGCGGCGGCGGTGGCATAGGCCTCCTGCCGCGCGACGCTCCAGTAGCGCAGGTCCTCGAGCGCGATGCGGTGACCGGTCGCCGCGCAGGCGACATGGTCGCCCGGGCTGAGCACGCGGAAACCATTGGCCATATAATGGAGGCGAGCGGCGCGGTCGGAGTTGGACATCAGCATGATCGGGCTCTTCTATAGAAGGGTGGGCTGGCGGGCCGCGGCGTCCGGCGCGGGCTTTGCCTTGGGGGCAGCATAGGTTTTGGCGGCGGGTCGCTCAAGGCCGGCATCCGTCACCACGTCCACGACGCCATCGCGGAAGTGAAGGGTCAGTGCGCCTGCCGCTTTTGCCGACTTGGCCGAGGCGAGCGTTTCGCCACCGGGGCGGACGGTGACGCGGGCATAGCCGCGGTCGAGGATCGTGTCGGGGTTGAGCGACTGGACGAGCCGCCACGTCGCGTCGAGCTGCGCGCGTTTCGCCTCGAGCTTGCGATCGAGCGTGGCCGGACGGAGCGCCGCTCCCGATCGATCGAGGCTACCGCGTGCCATGGTCAGGCGCCGCTCCAGCCCGCGATCGAGCCGCTGGCCGAAATCGTCGGCGCGCTGGCGCTGCGGCCCGAGCAACTGATCCCGCTTGGGCAGCAACCGCGCCAGCGCGTCGAGCCGCTCGCGACCGCGCTCGACATGGCGGCGGGCGCAGCGTTCGGTCCGATTGCGGTGGCTGTCGATCGTCAGCCGCAGGTCGGCAAGCACCGGCACCGCGATTTCGGCCGCCGCGGTCGGCGTCGGCGCACGCAGGTCGGCAGCGAAGTCGCACAGCGTCGTGTCGGTCTCGTGGCCCACCGCGGAAATGATCGGGATCGTGCAGGCGGCGACCGCGCGCACCACGACCTCTTCGTTGAACGACCACAGATCCTCGACCGAGCCGCCGCCGCGCGCGACGATGACGAGATCGGGGCGCGGTACCGGACCGCCGGGGGCGATCGCGTCGAACCCGCCGACCGCGGCGGCGATCTCCGCGGCGGAGCCCTCGCCCTGCACCTTGACCGGCCAGACGATGACGTGCGTCGGGCAGCGATCCTCCAGGCGGTGGAGGATGTCGCGGATCACCGCGCCGGTGCCCGACGTCACGACCCCGATCACCCGCGGCATGAACGGCAGCGGCTGCTTGCGCGCCCGGTCGAACAGCCCCTCGCCGCTGAGCTTCGCCTTGAGCTTCTCGAGCAGCGCCATCAGCGCGCCCGCGCCGGCCAGCTCCATCCGCTCGATGACGATCTGATATTTAGAGCGACCGGGATAGGTGGTGAGCTTGCCGGTCGCGATCACCTCGATGCCGTCCTGCGGCACGAAGGCGAGGCTCGACGCATTGCCCTTCCAGATGACGCCGTCGATGACCGCCTGGTCGTCCTTGAGCGACATGTAGCAATGCCCTGAGGCGACGCGTTTCCAGCCGGATATCTCGCCGCGCAGGCGGACATGACCGAATTCGCCCTCGACCATCCGCTTCAGCTTGAACGCGAGTTCGCCGACCGACATGGCGAGTGCGTTGTCGCCGGCGACCGGCTCGGCTACCAGCCGCCCCATGTCACTCGACACGTCATCGGAAAAGGGATCGGGCATGAACGTCCTGCTGCTGGGCTCGGGGGGGCGCGAACATGCGCTCGCGTGGAAGCTGGTGCAATCTCGCGGCCTCGATACGCTGTATGCCGCGCCGGGCAACCCCGGGATTGCGCAGCTCGCGACGCTCGTCCCGCTGGATGCGACGGATCACGCCGCCGTCACTGCGTTCGTGCGGGAGCATGCGATCGGGCTCGTCGTGATCGGGCCGGAGGCGCCGCTGGTCGACGGGCTGGCCGACACATTGCGCGCCGCGGACATTGCCGTGTTCGGGCCCTCCAGGGCTGCGGCGCAGTTGGAGGGCTCGAAGGGCTTCACCAAGGATCTGTGCCAGCGCGCGGGGATTCCGACCGCAGGCTATGTCCGGGTGAAGAGCCGCGCAGAGGCTGAAACCGCGCTCGCCCGCACGTTTTCGCTGCCGGTCGTCATCAAGGCGGACGGGCTGGCGGCGGGCAAGGGCGTCGTCATCGCGTTCAGTGCGGCCGAAGCCGAGGCGGCGCTCGATGCGCTGTTCGCCGACGGGGAAGCCGAAGCGGTGATCGAGGAATTCCTGGAAGGCGAGGAAGCAAGCCTCTTCGTCCTCACCGATGGCGTGTCGCTGATGCCGTTCGGCTCCGCGCAGGATCACAAGCGCGTCGGCGAAGGCGATACCGGCCCGAACACCGGCGGGATGGGCGCGTACAGCCCCGCCCTCGTCCTGACGCCTGCGCTCGAACAGCGCGCCATCGACGAGATCGTCGCGCCGACCGTGGCGGCGATGGCCGCAGACGGCATGCCGTTCAGCGGCGTGCTCTATGCCGGGCTGATGCTTACGCCGCAGGGCCCAAAGCTGATCGAATATAATGCGCGATTCGGCGACCCAGAAACGCAGGTGTTGATGCTGCGTTTCCAAGGCGATCTGCTTGCAACGATGCTGGCGGTGGCCGAGGGACGGCTTGGCGAGATGCCCGCGGCGACGTTTAGCGAAGAGACCGCCTTGACGGTGGTGATGGCGGCCGATGGCTATCCGGGGAGGCCCCAGGCGGGTGGGTCGATCATCGGCCTCGACTCGGCGCGCGCCGCTGGCGCCACGGTGTTTCACGCTGGCACCCGGTTCGAAGATGGCGGGCTGGTCGCATCAGGCGGTCGCGTTCTTGCGGTGACCGCCACCGGCGATGACGTGGCGGCGGCGCAGGCCAACGCCTATCGCGGGGTCGACGCGATCGATTTCGCGGAAGGCTTCTATCGGCGCGACATCGGCTGGCGCGAGATTGCGCGCGCGTCCTGACGCGGCCCGCCCGTCAGCCGATCGTGCCGCGTTCTATCGCGACGAGGCCCCCGATTTAGCTCTCGCCGCATTTCTCGCGCAGCGCTACTGATAGAGAATGAACGAAACTTCCGCGACTTCCGCCTCGGGCCTCAGCCTGCTGCCCGACGGCATTGCGACGCTAACCGCGATCCACTTCACGATCATCGCTGTGGTGGCCATCCTGGTCGTGATCGGGCTGCTCTGGGGCATCAAGGCGAAACGCAGCCGGGTGAAGGCGTCGCGTGACGTGATCGCCAATGCCGAGGAAGCCGGCGTCCCCCCCGCGCCCGTCGACTCGGACGATCAGCGTGCTACAACCCCGGCCCCCACACCAGTCGAGCAGCGCAAGGCCGAGCAGACCCAGACCCAGACACGGACGGTTGCTCCAACGCCGGCATCACCGCCGCCACCGATCGAGCGCGCGTCCCCTGTTGAGGCCACACCAACACCACCGCGGGTCGCCGACGAATCGACGACGCCGATCTTGCCGGCAGATCTCAGCCCGACCACCATCCCGGCTGCCCAGCCGCACGCCGAAATCACGGCGCCGCCTGCGAAGATTGCCACCCCCGTATCGGCACCTGCCTTTGCCGATGGCCCGGTCACGCAGCTGAAGGGGCTCGGCCCCAAGGTCGCCACGCAACTCGGCGCGCTCGGCGTCACGACGGTCGGCCAGATGGCCGCTTTGTCCGAAAGCGAGGCGCAGTCGATCGATGCACAACTTGGCAATTTCACCGGGCGGATGGGTCGCGATCGCTGGGTCGAACAGGCGCGCCTGCTCGCGGCCGGCGACAAGGCCGGCTTCGAGGCGATCTTCGGGAAGCTGTAAGCCCCGGCGACCTTTGGCAGTTGTCATGCGCGACGAATGTCGATTGGCTCTATGCCGGGCTCGCGGCGACGGGCATGCCACGCGGCGGCGGACCTCGAAGTATGAGGCCGGCATTAGACAGGGTGATGAGTGCACATGCTGGCAATGATGAGCGCGATGCTGCTGACCGCAACGCCGGTGCATGGACCGGCAGCGCCGGTCGCATGGCTTGGTGCGACGCCGTCGCCGTTTGCCGGGGATTTTCCCGATAGCGCTTCGCTGCCGGTACTGATGCCGCTGTCGATGGCGGTTTCACCCTTGGCGCTGGTCGCGTCGCTTCCTGCGGTGACGTTCGAGCCGCAGGGGGTTCCGACCCAGACGATCCCGCCGGTCGGTCCGGCGCCGCTGAACACGCCGACGACCGGACGCGATATCGTCGTTACCGGACGCAAGGAAACCGCAGGCGATCCGCTGCGCGCCGTCAATGCCGAGTCGTTTGCGGTGACGCAGAAGGTCGACGACGCGGTGATCGGCCCGGTCGCGCGAACCTACAAGAAGACCGTGCCGAGCCCGATCCGGCGCGGCATCCACAATTTCCTCTATAATCTGCGCGAGCCGATCGTCTTCCTGAACTTCCTGCTGCAGTTCAAGCCGGGCAAGGCGGCAGAAACGGTCGGCCGGTTCGCGATCAATTCCACGATCGGCGCGGTCGGCGTGATCGACATCGCCAAGCGCAAGCCGTTCCACCTGCCACGCCGCTCGAACGGGTTTGCCAACACGCTGGGCTATTACGGCGTCAAGAACGGCGCGTTCCTGTTCCTGCCGCTGGTCGGCCCGACCACGATCCGCGACCTGTTCGGCGGTGCGATCGATCGGCTGATCCTGCCGGTCGGCATCGGCAAGCCATTTACCAGCGCGACCTACACGATCCCGGCAGGGATCCTCGGCGCGCTCGACCACCGGTCCGAGTTCGACCAGACACTCAAGGACCTGCACGACAATTCGCCCGATCCCTATGCGGCGACCCGGTCCTTCTATCTCAACCGGCGCCAGGCGGAGATCGACCATCTCCATGGCCGCGCCGAGGGCGATCCCGCGGGCATGTCGGGGCCGCCGCCCAGCGTCGTGCCGTTCGTGCCGAAGGATCTGGAACCGGGTGCGCGGGCGGTTCCAGAGACCCCTGCTATGGGCACCCCCGCAGCCGAGGCGCCTGTGGTCAATGCGCCGGCGACCGAGAGCTCCGCCACGGTGCCCGCAACGGCCGACTAAAGGAGCGTCAAGGCACCAATCCGGTCGGTCGCCGTTCGCGCTCGTGTGAGTTGTGGGCGCTTGCGCCGCCCCGTCCCCTGCCTTCGCAGGAGACGCCTGCCTCAGACTTCGCTGACCAGCAGCTTGTCGATCCGGCGGCCATCGAGATCGACGATTTCGAACTTCCAGCCCTGCTCGACAAAGCTTTCGCCCTCGCCTGGCAGGTGGCGGAAGACCGACAGCGCGAGTCCCGCGACGGTCGCGTAGTCGCGGTCCTCGGGCAGGTCGATGCCAAGTCGGTCGGCGAGCGAATCCGCCGCCATCGTGCCGGCCACTAGCAGCGACCCGTCGTCGCGCACCACGACGGAGGGCGCGTCGTCGGGGTCAGCGTCCGACTTGAACTCGCCGGCGATCGCCGCGAGCAGGTCGGCAGGCGTCACGATTCCCTCGAAATGCCCATATTCGTCATGGATCAGCGCCATCGGCACCTCGGCCTCGCGCAGCGCGAGCAGTGCATCCATTGCGTCGATCTGGTCGATCACCACCGGCGCCTTGCGCATCAGCGCGCGCAGATCGAGCGGGTCGCCGCGGAACAGCGCGGCGGCGATGTCGCGCGCCTGGACGACGCCCTTGACCGCGTCGATCGAACCATCGCCGACCGGCAGCCGCGTATGCTGCGAGGCGAGCAACGTCTCGCGGATCTCGTCGGGGCCCCAGTTGCAGTCGAGCCAGTCGATGTCGGTCCGCGGCGTCATCACCTCGCGGACCGGGCGATCGGCTAGCCGCACGACGCCCGAGATGATCGAGCGTTCATGCTCCTCGATGATACCCGACTTCGAAGCCTCGGCGACGATCAGGTGAAGTTCCTCGGCGGTGACGTGCTCCTCTGATTCGCGGTTGAGGCGGAGCAGGCGGAAGATCAGCGCGCTGGTCGAATCGAGCACCCACACGATCGGCGCGGTACCGATCGCGAGCCAGCGCATCACCGGCGCCATGAACGAGGCGATCGCCTCTGGCGCGCGCAACGCGAACTGCTTGGGGACCAGCTCGCCGATGATCAGCGATGCATAGGTCGTGAGGCCGATGACGATCGCGAACCCGGCGGTCTCGGCGGTCGAGGCGGACAGGCCGAGCGCCTGCAACCGCGCCGCAGTCGGCATGCCCAGGCTCGATCCCGAATAGGCGCCGGCAAGGATGCCGATCAGCGTGATGCCGATCTGGACGGTCGAAAGGAACTTGCCGGGGTCCGCAGCAAGCACGAGCGCCGCGCGCGAACCCTTCTTGCCAGCGCGCGCCATCGCCTCGAGCCGCGCCTTGCGCGCCGAAACGATCGCGAGTTCGCTCATCGCGAAAACGCCGTTCAACGCGACCAGCGCGAGGATGATCGCAACGTCGATCCAGGGGAAGGGGGGAAGCGGTGCCATTGGCTCTGCGCCTCTTTGCAGGACAACGCCGGTTCGCACAACCGCCCTTGCACACAGGGGGGTGGATACTCGACAGGGGGACGCGAAATATGGTCATGCTCGGTTCAGTGCGCAGGCGGAACAATCGTCGCGACACCGGGTTGTCGGCCGTATCGGGCATGAAGCCCCAAATTGTCGTGTCTCAGGGAGATTATCTATGAAAACCAAGATGTTCGTAGGCGCAGCACTCGCCGCATTGATCGCCACCAGCGGGTGCACTACCGATCCGGAAACGGGTCGCCAGACGATTTCGAAGACCGCGCTTGGCGGCATCGGCGGTGCGCTTGGTGGCTATCTGCTCGGCGACGTGGTCGGCGGACGCCATGATCGTACCGAAAAGCTGTTGGGCGCGGGCATTGGCGGCCTCGCCGGGGCAGGCGTCGGCGCGTACATGGACAAGCAGGAGCGCGATCTGCGCGCACGCACCGCCGGCACCGACGTGCAGGTGATCCGCCAAGGCGACGATCTGGTGCTCAACATCCCGTCGGGCATCACCTTCGCCTATGACAGTGCCAACGTGCAGCCGCAGTTCCAGCGGACGCTCGACCAGGTCGCGGATACGCTGTCTCAGTACAACCAGACCTATGTCGACGTGTACGGCCACACCGATTCGACCGGCAGCGACCAGTATAACCAGGCTCTGTCGGAGCGCCGCGCACGCTCTGTCGCGGATTATCTGTCGGGCCACGGGGTGCAGGCGGCCCGCATCGGCACGCGCGGCTACGGCAAGACGCAGCCGATCGCATCGAACGACACCGATGCCGGCCGCGCGGCGAACCGTCGCGTCGAGGTGAAGATCGTCCCGATCACGCAGAACGACCTGCGCCAGTAAGAGGCGCCTGGCTTATCCTCCCCCGCAAAGGGGAGGATAAGCGTTTAGAATAATCGGCCGCCGTTGGGGACCGGCACGCTCGGCGAGATCAGCACTACCTTGCCGTCGGCGTCGGGGAAGCCGAGCGTCAGGACTTCAGAGCGCACCGGGCCGATCTGGCGCGGCGGGAAGTTGACCACCGCCGCGACCTGGCGACCGACCAGCGTCTCGGGCGTATAATGCTCGGTGATCTGCGCGGACGAGCGCTTTACGCCAATCTCTTCGCCGAAATCGATCCGCAGCTTGAAGGCGGGTTTGCGCGCTTCGGGAAAGGGTTCGGCCTCGACGATCGTGCCGACGCGGATGTCGACCTTCTCGAAATCGGGGAAGGCGATTTCTGCGGTGGGCATCTCAGAAATCCACGTTGTCGTAATGCGCCGGCGGCGAGATCAGCTCCATCCGTTCGGACAGCAGCGGGCGGAAGCTCGGGCGGCTCTTGAACCCGCGATACCAGCGCGCGGTCTGGTCGTGGCCCTTCCAGTCGATCCCACCGAGATAGTCGGTGACCGAAATCTGCGCCGCCGCCGCCAGATCGGCGAGGCTCATCGTCGCGCCACCGAGCCAGTTCCGGTGATCGAGCAGATAATCCATATAATCGAGATGCCCGACCGCGGCCTTCATCGCCTCGCGCAGCCCCTTTGCGTCGGGCGCGGCGCGGTGCGCGAGCCGCTTGACCATCCGCTCGTGGAGCAGCGGGCCGGTCACGTCGCGATAGAAATGAGTGTCGAACCACGTGACCAGCCGGCGGATCTCCGCGCGATTGGTCGCGGTGCCGTTGATCATTGCCGCCTTCTCGACGGTTTCCTCGAAGAATTCGCAGATCGCCATTGAATCGATGAGCGGCGCGACGCCGCGCGACGCGTCGACCATCACCGGAGTCTGGCCGGCGGGGTTCATGTCCATGAACTCGTCGCGGCGTTCCCACGGCGATTCGCGGACGAGTTCGTAGCCGACCCCCTTCTCGCCCAGCAGCAGGCGCACCTTTCGCGAGAAGGGACATAGGGGGAATTGATAAAGCTGCCACATGCCTATCGTTTAGGCGGTGGGGGGCGGGTGTGTCACTAGCGCCGGTTGGGCGGTGGGTAAGAAGATTTGGTTCACGCGGAGGCGCGGAGACGCGGAGGTGGTGCGTTCGCAGCGCGCGAAGCTCTTTCAGAACCGATCACGGAAAGACAGGAAGGGGGGGATTCTAGCTCCGCGCCTCCGCGTCTCCGCGTGGCCCCTCCCTATCCCCCCGGCGAAGGCCGGGGCCCAATTGGGAGGCGTGGCTAACGGAGGGCGGCGCTCCGTTACTGCCACCTTGCCAATTGGGCCCCGGCCTTCGCCGGGGTGGTGTGAGGGTTTGGCTTACTCTGCCGCGACCAGTTCGGCGCTGTCGTCGAGCGGATGGCTTAGCCGCGTCAGCATTTCCTTGGGCACGATCTGCCAGAAATGCGGCGCCACGCGGTCCCAGTCCTCGAGCAGGCCCTTCGACCATTTGCTGTCGGTCGTATCAGCATGGTCGCGCACGAGGTCGAGCAGCACGTCGGCCCAGTGGAGCGACCGCACCCGGTCCCAGGTGATGTTCTCGGGGTTCGCGCGCGTTTCGAACGCGCCGTCGGGATCGTAGATGAATGCCATCCCGCCGGTCATCCCCGCGCCGAAGTTCGCGCCGACCTTGCCCAGCACCACCGCGATGCCGCCGGTCATATATTCGCACCCGTTCGCGCCGCAGCCCTCGACGACCACCATCGCGCCCGAATTGCGCACCGCGAACCGCTCGCCCGCCTGCCCCGCCGCGAACAGCCGGCCGCTCGTCGCGCCGTACAGCACGGTGTTCCCGATGATCGTGTTGTCCTGGCTGGCCAAAGGCGAACTCACCGCGGGCCGAACGATGATCGTACCGCCCGACAGCCCCTTGCCGACATAGTCGTTCGAATCGCCGAACACCTCGAGTGTGATCCCCTTGCAGAGGAACGCGCCCAGCGACTGGCCCGCGGAGCCGCGCAACCGGATCGTGACATGATCGTCGGCGAGCGTCGACATCCCGAACTTCCGCGTGATCTCGCTCGACAGCCGCGTGCCGACCGCGCGGTGCGTATTGCGCACCGAATAGGTCAGCTGCATCTTCTCGCCGCGCGAGAACACCGCGGCGGCATCCTTGATGATCTGCGCATCGAGGCTGTCGGGCACCGCGTTGCGCCACGTCGACAGCGAGAACCGCCGCTGCGAATCGTCCGCATCGACCTTGGCCAGGATCGGGTTGAGATCGAGATCGTCGAGATGCTCCGCGCCGCGGCTCACCTGCCGCAACAGCTCGGTCCGCCCGATCACCTCGTCGAGGCTCTTCACGCCGAGCCGCGCGAGGATGTCGCGGACCTCCTCGGCGATGAAGGTCATCAGGTTGATCACCTTCTCGGGCGTGCCGACGAACTTCTGCCGCAGCGCGTCGTTCTGCGTGCAGATCCCGACCGGACACGTGTTCGAATGGCACTGGCGCACCATGATGCAGCCCATCGCGACGAGGCTCAGCGTGCCGATGCCGTATTCCTCGGCACCGAGGATCGCCGCGATCACGATGTCACGACCGGTCTTCAAGCCCCCATCGGTCCGCAGCCGCACGCGACCGCGCAGGCCGTTGAGCGTCAGCACCTGGTTGACCTCGGACAGCCCCATCTCCCACGGCGTGCCCGCGTACTTGATCGAGGTTTGCGGAGACGCACCGGTGCCGCCGACATGGCCGGCGATCAGGATCACGTCGGCATGCGCCTTCGCCACCCCCGCCGCGACCGTGCCGATCCCCGCCGACGAGACCAGCTTCACACAAACGCGCGCACGCGGATTGATCTGCTTCAAGTCGTAGATCAGCTGCGCCAGATCCTCGATCGAGTAGATGTCGTGATGCGGCGGCGGCGAAATGAGAGTCACGCCGGGTGTCGCATGGCGCAGCTTGGCGATGAACTCGGTCACCTTGAAGCCGGGCAGCTGGCCGCCCTCGCCGGGCTTGGCGCCCTGTGCGACCTTGACCTCGATCTCCTCGCACGCGTTCAGATATTCCGCGGTCACGCCGAACCGCCCGCTCGCGATCTGCTTGATCGTCGAGTTGGCATTGTCGCCGTTGGCGTAGGGCACGAAGCGCGCCTTGTCCTCGCCGCCCTCGCCCGACACCGCCTTCGCGCCGATCCGGTTCATCGCGATCGCGAGCGTCTCGTGCGCCTCGGGGCTCAGCGCGCCGAGCGACATGCCCGGCGTCACGAAGCGCTTGCGGATCTCGGTGATCGCCTCGACCTGATCGACCGGAACGCCTTCCGCGGGGAAGTTGAACTGGAGCAGATCGCGCAGGTACACCGGCGGCAGGTCGGACACGCCGCGCGAGAATTGCAGGTAGCTCGTGTAGCTGTCGGTCGCGACCGCGGTCTGGAGCAGGTGCATCAGCTGCGCCGAATAGGCGTGCGTCTCGCCGGTGTGGCGCTGGCGATAGAAGCCGCCGATCGGCAGCGTCGCCACGGCCGGATCGAACGCGGCTTCGTGACGGTCGGTCGCGTTGACGTGGAGCGACTTGTAGCCCTCGCCGCTGATCTTGGCGGGCATGCCGGGGAACAGGTCGTTCACCAGGCTGCGCGACAGGCCGACCGCTTCGAAATTATAGCCGCCGCGGTAGGACGAGATCACCGCGATGCCCATCTTCGACATGATCTTGAGCAGCCCCTCCTCGACCGCGACGCGGTGGCGACGGAGGCATTCGGCGAGGTCGAGGTCACCGAACAGCCCACGCGACTGGCGATCGACGATCGCGGCCTCGGCCAGATACGCGTTCACGGTGGTCGCACCGACGCCGATCAGCACCGCATAATAATGCGTGTCGAGGCATTCCGCCGTCCGCACGTTGATCGACGCATAGGAGCGCAGGCCGCGACGGACGAGATGCGTGTGGACGGCGGCCACGGCGAGCACGCCGGCGATGCCGACGCGGTCTTCGCTGATCGCCTCGTCGGTGAGGAAGATCTCGCTCTTGCCCTGCCGCACCGCTTGTTCGGCCTCGTTGCGGATCCGCTGGATCGCTGCGCGCAGCTTCTCCGGGCCGCCGCCGACTTCGAACGTGCAGTCGATCTCGGCGACCGCGCTGCCGAAATGTGCCTTCAGCCGCGACCAATGCTCGCCCGTCAGCACCGGCGAATCAAGCACCAGCACGCGCTCGCGCTGGTCGCGGACGTCGAGGATGTTGGCGAGATTGCCGAACCGCGTCTTGAGCGACATCACGTGGCGCTCGCGCAACGGATCGATCGGCGGGTTGGTCACCTGGCTGAAATTCTGGCGGAAAAACTGGCTGATGAGGCGCGGCTTGTCCGAGATCACCGCGAGCGGCGTGTCGTCGCCCATCGATCCGATCGCTTCCTTGGCGGATTCGACCATCGGCGACAGGATCAGCTCCATGTCCTCCATCGTCTGACCCGCGGCGATCTGACGGCGTGCGAGCTCGGCGCGGTCGTAGCGCACGATCGCGTCCTCGACCGAGGGGAGGTCAGCGAGCGTGTGGAATTCCCCGATCATTGCGGCGTAATCCGCCTCGCCCGAAATGCGATCCTTGACCGCGCGGTCCTGCAACAGCACGCCCTCATCGAGATCGACCGCGATCATCTCGCCCGGCCCCAGCCGGCCCTTCGCGACGATCGTCGATTCTGGAACCACGACCATCCCGCTCTCCGACCCGACGATCAGCAGACCGTCCGACGTCAGCGTATAGCGCAGCGGACGCAGCGCGTTGCGATCCATGCCGGCGACCGCCCAGCGGCCATCGGTCATCGCCAGCGCGGCGGGGCCGTCCCACGGCTCCATCACGGAGGCGAGATACTGGTACATCGCGGTATGCTCTGCCGGCATGTCCGGGCTCGCCGCCTCGGGCACCAGCATCAGCTTGGCGGTCGGCGCGTCGCGGCCCGAGCGACAGATCGCCTCGAACACCGCGTCGAGCGCGGCGGTATCGGACGCGCCCGCCGGGATCACCGGCTTGATGTCCTCCGAATTGTCGCCGAACGCGAGGCTCGCCATCCGGATCTCGTGTGACAACATCCAGTTCTTGTTGCCGCGGATCGTGTTGATCTCGCCGTTATGCGCCAGGCAGCGGAACGGTTGCGCCAGCCACCATTGCGGGAAGGTGTTGGTCGAATAGCGCTGGTGGAAGATGGCGACGCGGCTCTCGAACCGCTGGTCGCACAGGTCCGGGTAGAACACCGACAGCGATTCGGCGAGGAACAGCCCCTTGTAGATGATCGACCGGCACGACAGCGAGCAGATGTAGAAGCCCTGGATCTGCGCCGCGATCACGCGCTTCTCGATCCGCCGGCGGACCAGATACAGCGTCTTCTCGAACTCGGCGGCGTCCTGCTCGTCGGGCAGCGGCCCGGCGATCATGATCTGCTCGATCTCGGGACGAGTCGCCTGCGCCTTCTGGCCGATCACCGACACGTCGACGGGCACCTGGCGCCAGCCATAGATGGTATAGCCCGCCTCGATGATCGCGCTCTCGACGATCGTCCGGCAATCCTCCTGCGCGCCCAGATCGGTGCGCGGCAGGAAGATCATGCCGACCGCGAGCCGGTTCGGGCGCACCTTGTGCCCCGACGCGGCGACCGCATCGTCGAAGAATCGCAGCGGCAGGTCGATATGCAGCCCCGCGCCATCGCCGGTCTTGCCGTCCGCATCGACCGCGCCGCGGTGCCAGACCGCTTTGAGCGCATCGACCGCGGACTGCACGACGCGCCGCGACGCGCGGCCATCGGTGGCGGCGACGAGCCCGACGCCGCAGGCATCGCCTTCGAAGTCGGGGCGGTACATGCCCTCTTCGGCAAGACGGGCGCGTTGATCGGTGGTGAAATCGGTCATCGTCACTTCTTCTTCTGCTCAGGCGTGGCCGCCTGCTTGGCGAATTCGGCGACATCGGCCTGCATGTGCGCCATCGAGGATTCCATCATAGACCGCTGCCAGGCAGCGACATCGGGGTCGGCCATGATCGTCAGCGATTGCTGCATGTATGCGCGGCCGCTCGGCGTCGCGAAGAACGCCTTGATGTCACGGCATTGGGCGACATCGAAGCGGCGCGCATAGGCGCGCGCCATCGCGTCGACCATGCTCGGCAACCCGTCGCGCATCAGCGTCATCGTGCGCGTCTGCTGCCGGTCCATGAAGGCGGCAAACTGAGTCTGCATCTGCGGATCTTGCGCCATCGCGCTGCTGAACATCGGGCTCTGCGCCATGCCCTGCTGAAGATTGCCCAGCATCGGCGCGATCATGCCCTCGATCATCCACGCGCGCGATTCGGGCGGCATCAGGACGTCGATCAGTTCGCGCGCCGCAGCGAGGCGAGCAGGATCGGGGGCCGCGACGGCAGCAGCCGATCCCTGCGCATGGGCCGCAGACGGCGCGACTGCGCCCGCCAGCAACGCCACCCCGAGAAACGCGTGCCTCATGCCGCGACTTTCGCATTTGCAGCCTTGGTCTTAAGCCACTTGTGCATCGTCGCCGCCACGTCGCGGCCGTCGCGGATCGCCCACACCACCAGGCTCGCCCCGCGGACGATGTCGCCCGCCGCGAACACGCCGTCGAGCGAGGTCATCAGCGTCTTGCCGTCGACCAAGACAGTCCCCCAGCGGCTGACCCCAAGCTCAGGCGTTGCGAACAGCGTCGGCAGATCCTCGGCGTCGAAGCCGAGCGCCTTGATCACTAGGTCCGCGTCGACCGAATAGTCACCGGCGGGATCGGGCTCGGGCGCACGGCGACCGCTCGCGTCGGGCGCGCCGAGCCGCATTTTCCGCACCTTGACGCTCGACACGGTGTCACCGCCGTCGAAGCTCTGCGGCCCCGACAGCCAGACGAACTCGACGCCCTCCTCCTCGGCGTTGGCGACCTCGCGCTGCGATCCGGGCATGTTCGCGCGGTCGCGGCGGTAAAGGCACTTCACCGACTTCGCGCCCTGGCGAATCGCGGTGCGCACGCAGTCCATCGCGGTATCGCCGCCGCCGATCACGACGACGTCCTTGCCCTCGGCATTGAGGCTGCCGTCGTCGAACGCGGGGACCGCGTCGCCGAAACCCTTGCGGTTCGATGCGACGAGGAAGTCGAGCGCTGCGACCACGCCGTTCGACCCGCCGCCGGGCAGGTCCATCGCGCGCGCCTTGTACACGCCGGTCGCGACCAGGATCGCGTCGTGGCGCTGGCGCAGATCGTCGAGGCTCGCGTCATGGCCGACCGCGAAGCCCTCGTGGAAGACGATGCCCGCCGCCTTCAGCCGCTCGACGCGGCGCATGACGATAGGCTTTTCGAGCTTGAAGCCGGGGATGCCATAAGTGAGCAACCCGCCTGCACGATCGTAGCGGTCATAGACATGGACGTCATAGCCGTGCCCGCGCAGATATTCCGCAGCGGTGAGCCCCGCCGGGCCCGCCCCGATCACGCCGACCGACTGGCCACGCGACTTGCCGGGGACGAGCGGCTCGACCCAGCCATTCTCCCACGCGGTGTCGGTGATGAACTTCTCGACGGAGCCGATGGTAACGGCGCCGTGCCCCGTGAATTCGATGACGCAATTGCCTTCGCACAGCCGGTCCTGCGGGCAGATGCGCCCGCAAATCTCCGGCATGGTCGAGGTCGCGTTGCTCAGCTCATACGCCTCGCGCAATCGGCCTTCGGCGGTAAGCCGCAGCCAGTCGGGGATATGGTTGTGCAACGGGCAATGGACCGAGCAATAGGGCACGCCGCACTGCGAGCAGCGCCCGGCCTGTTCCTCGGCGGGCTCGACCGCGTATCGCTGCGCGATCTCGCGGAAATCCTCCTGCCGCTCGTCCGCGGTGCGCTTCGCCGGGTAGGATTGCTCCCTCCCGACAAACTTTAGCATCGAATCGTTCGCCATACATGCCTCCGACAGATGCGTTATTGCGCTGTCAGGGGCTTGTCACTGCTAAAAATGCGTTTACGTCAGCCTAGCTGCCATAAAATCGGATGAAATCCGCGTCGTTTCCGACCAATCCTCTCCGATTAACGTTATTAGTTCCGTATCGGACTTACTTGCTTAGCAACCAGATCAGCGCGGCCGAGCCAGCGACGACGCGGTAGAGCGCGAACGGCACGAAACCATGCTTCGTGACGATGCCGACGAACCACTTCACCACCAGCAACGCGACGATGAACGAAACGGCAGCGCCGATCGCTATCGCGCCCAGCCCAACCCCGCCGCCGCTCGCGATCGCATCGCGGTTCTTGAGCAGCTCGAGCGCGCTCGCGCCAAGCATCGTCGGGATCGCGAGAAAGAAGCTGAACTCCGCCGCGGTGCGCCGTTCGACGCCCAACGCCAGCGCGCCGAGGATCGTCGCCCCCGAACGGCTGACGCCCGGGATCATTGCGAGGCACTGGAGGAAGCCGATGCCGATCACCGTCTTCAGCGGAATGTCGGCGACGCCACTGATGTCGCTGCGCGGCGCAAACCGCTCGACCGCGAGGATCGCAAAGCCGCCAACGACCAGCGCGATCGCCACGACCTCGGCATTGCCGAGCAGCGCCTCGATATATTTGTGGAGCGCCAGCCCGATCACCGCAGCGGGAATGAACGCCACCACCAGGTTGCGCAGAAACAACCAGGATTTCGGCTCGCGGCGGAACAGGCCCATGCCGACCGCCCAGAAGGTGCGCCAGTACAGCACGACGATCGCCAGGATCGCCCCCAGCTGGATCACGACGTTGAACACCTCCCAGCGCCCGGCATCATAGCCGAGCAGCCGCGTGGCCAGGATCAGGTGGCCCGTCGAGGAGACGGGCAGGAATTCGGTGATCCCCTCGACGATGCCGAGGAGGATGACGGTCAGAAGTTCGGTCAAGCAAGGCTCCGGCGCGGTAGGTCAGGACAGGCTTAGCCTAGTTCGATCCACCTGCGTGGACTTCCGCATGCGTTTCGGCGCGCCGACCGAACCGTCCAGCCTTGCGGAACCGCACCAGCCACCCCGGCGCGACCGTGGATAGCGGCGTCGCGTCGATCCCCAGTGCGGCCAGGCCATCGACGCCGGTGACGACATTGTCGCTCTGCAGCATCGTCCACTGGTCCTTGGTGATCGGGGCGCCCGGCAGGAACCCTGCTCTGGCGATCAGCGCGCCCGCAAAATCGGGAAGCTCGATGATCGACGGCGTGCGACCGATCGTGCTGGCGATCCAGCGGATCAGATTGCCCATCGTGATGATGTCGGGTCCGCCGAGCTCGAGCGTCTGCCCGCCGAACGCCTCGGGCGCCGCCGCCGCCGCAACGATCGCATCAGCGACGTTGCCGACGAACACCGGCTGGAACTTCGCCCCTGCGCGGAGCACGGGGACGACCGGCGCCTTGGCGATCATCCCGGCAAAGCGGTTCACGAACTGGTCTTCCTGACCGAACACGATCGAGGGCCGCAGGATCGTCGCGGTCGGGAACGCGTCCAGCACCGCCGCCTCGCCCTGCCCCTTCGACTTGCCATAGGCCGAGGCGGACTGCGGATCCGCCCCGATCGCCGAGACATGCACAAGCGCGCCGACACCCGCCTTGGCCGCGGCCTGCGCGACGGTCTGTGCGCCCAGCGCTTGCACGCGCTGGAAATCCCCTGCGAGCACGCCGACCAGGTTCACGACCACGTCCGAGCCGCTGACCGCATGCGCGATCGTCTCAGGCTTGGTAACGTCGGCACCGACGAACTGAGTCTGGCCGAGCCCGCCGAGCGGCTTCAAGAAAAACGCCTGCCGCGGATCGCGCTGCGCGATGCGGACGCGTGCGCCCGTCGCCAGCAGCGCCTGCGCGACATAGCGGCCGACGAAACCGCCGCCCCCGATCAACGTCACCAGTTTGTCGTTCATCGCCCGTCCGTCCACTTTAGTTTGCCTGCTCATTCGCGAATAACCCCTTGCCCCAGCAAGAGGCGTGTTGACAAGCATCCGCACCCTCCACTAGAGGCGCCCTCCTACCCCGTGCCCGGATGGCGGAATTGGTAGACGCACCAGCTTCAGGTGCTGGCGATCGCAAGGTCGTGGAGGTTCGAGTCCTCTTCCGGGCACCACTTTCCAATTGGGTTTGGAGAGTACAGACGCCGTTGGCAGCACGGCATCTAGCGACCGATGTCGCATAATGCAGCGGTATTGCATCGCGCGCATGCAAGCGTACTCCGCGTTATCACCGTTCGTCGTCAGACAGCAGATGGGCCAGCTGTGAAGCGCTCGTTGGCGTTATACGGTAGCGACCCCCTCCCCTCGCTCATAGCCGCAGATCATACTGCACTTCTACACGTCACCGGTCGTGGCGTGCCGCAAATTAGGCCCGAGAAGAACATTGCAAGAACGCGCGCCTGATGCGATTGGAGATGGCCGAATCGAGGACGCGAGAATGACCGATCACGACGACGAGCAGCAGGAGCCGAAGCCCGCGTTCGGGCAGTGGCTTGTCACGCAGAAGGACCGGAGCGACCTTGTCGGTCAGCTTGCGATCGGAGCGGCCGCCGATCGCCGTTTCCCACGCAACGGGGACCCCGAAGCCGTGCGTAAGCACCTCAGTGCCATGCAGGCCGAAGGCGACATGTTCGCTGCCGTAGACGACGCCGAGTCCGACTGGTTGTCCGCGTGATGCAGGATGCCTGGAAGCAGGCCTTCGCGCTGATGGCGGACCATGGACAAAGGGGCGCCTGCCAGATCGTGGCGTCCGGTATGCAGAAGACGCCGTCAGGGCAGCCCGAGCAATTCCGGCAATGGGAGATGTTAGCCGACTGCCTGAACGCCGTGGCCGATGCCAGCCGCACGAAGCACTGACGCCGGTGGCGGAGTCCCGCAGATATTTACGCCACGTGCGAAGACATGCGTCGTGCCGCGCGTTCAGGCTAGCCCGACCCGTAAGGACGTCCATTGCCCAAATTCCTGGTAGCCGAGAGCGAGACCACAACCGAGCGCGACGAGCGTCGCCAGCATGCCGGCAAAAGCGCGGGCGAAACCTACGCCGCCACGCTCGGCCAGTTGCGGCCAGGGGCTGACATCACGATCGTTGCCCCGGCGGATGCCGATGCGACGCAACTCATGCTCGCCGATCTTGCGCGATACGATGCCGTGTTCGTCACCGGTGCCCCGCTACATGTCTACCAGGACAGCCCCGAGGTTCGTCGTCAATTGGCGTTCATGGCGAACGTCTTTGCGTCCGGGACGCCATCGTTTGGATCATGTGCCGGGCTGCAACTCGCGGTCGCTGCCGCTGGCGGAACCGTGCGCAAGATGGAGCGGATGGAGGCCGGCATTTCGCGCCGCATCGCCCCTACCGAAGAAGGCCGCAGCCACCCGCTCCTGAGAGGACGAGGGCCATGCTGGGACGCTCCTGCGATCCACGGCGACGAGGTCGAAACGCTGCCGGCCGACGCAACGCTGCTGGCGAGCAACGCGGTCAGCGAAGTGCAGGCCGTCGAGATACGCCATGATGGCGGCGTCTTCTGGGGTGTTCAGTATCATCCGGAACTGGCGCCGGGCGAGATTGCGGTGGCGCTGCGCCATCAGGCGTCGGACATCGTCGATGCCGGGCTGGCCGAAAGCGTGGACGATGTCGAACGCCGCGCCGACCAGCTTGATGTGTTGCAGCACGACGCAGGCCGAACGACGGCGCTTTGGGCGCTTGGGGTAGACCATCGGTTTGCGGAGGAAGAATGCCGCAGGCTTGAACTGAAGAATTTCCTCGAGCACCTCGCCAAATGCTGATCACCCCCGCCGCTACTGTCGCGACGCACGCCTTCGCCGCGGCGCCCGCTGGCCGGTCATGGAGCAGAATTTGAAGTTTGCAGCGGCCTTGCTTGCAAACGGCCTGATCGACGACTTGATGATCACCTTCACCGTCCAGGCCGACAGTTACCGTGAGATGGGCGACGCTGTCGATCTCGCCCGCCAGATTGGCGCAAGCCACGTCAATTTTGGCAGGGTGACGAACTGGAGCACGTTCGGGCCGGCCGAATACGCCCAAAAGGCTGTCTTCGTGCCGGGACATCCCGACCATGACGATTTCGTCACCGCCTGTCGCGCCCCCTGGTTGCCCGACCCGATCATATGGCCGAGCGACTTGGACGAGTTCTTCCATGACGGAGTGTGGGAGGGTGTGAACGCGGGCAACGCCGCCGGATGCCGGCGGATAGAGCTCGAGGGTCGATCGTGGCGCAGTGTCGATCCTGTTTGACGGGTTGGGCGGGACGCGTCGAACCGTGGACGATGCGCCCCGGCCAACCCGTCCGCCCAAGATTTCCGGCCTTCACAGCCCTTGTCCAGCGCAGCCGGGACAGGCACCGTCCCGTACTCGGGCGTCGGAACGGCTTCCTCTTACGAACCGCAGGCAGGTTCAGAACGGCAGCCAGCGGCTCTTGTGCGTGAGGTTCATGTACCCGACGTTCACGCCGGCGCGCCAGCCGACGCCGAGGCGAATCGGGATCAGCACGACATTGCCACGGCGCAGGTACGTCGCAGCGAAGCCCCCCACGAGATAAAGCCGCCCCTCGACCGCAGGGAAGCGCTTGTAGAGCTCCTCGGTGTCGTAGAGATTGTAGACCAGCACGAAGACCTTGTTCGCGTCGCCGCCGACGTCGAACCCTACCGAAGGCCCGGTCCAGTAGACCGGCTGTTGGCCCTCGACCTTGTGGCTCATGATGCCCGACCCGTAGCGTACGCCCAGGATGAACGCCCCCGATGCCTCGCGGCCCGCGATATAGGCATTGGGTTGTCCCTGATCTTTGAGGATCTTTTCGAGCAGCCCGCCAAGTCCGGCCGCGCCCTTGCCGAAGACGCCTTCGCCCGCCGCAAGCAGATCGTCACGCTCATAGGTATCCGCGGCCTGCATCGTCGCCTCGGCGCGTGTTTCCGGCGCCTGCGGACTTGCCGGAGGCGGCGGCGCAGGGACGGGCTCCGACTGGACAGGTGTTTGCGGATAGGCTGGTCGCGATGGCTGGGTCGACGCCTGTGCGCGCGGCGGCGTCGAATAAGCCTGCGCGGAAATATCGCCGTCGATCGCCTGATTGGGATCGATCGTACGGACCTGCGCCGATGCGCCCCCCCCGCAAATGGCTGCCGCTAGGGCACCCAGGCCAAGCCAGACGCTACGCATGTCGATCGATCCCCACTACCAAGGCACCCTGCCGCCGGTAGAGTAACCGACGTTCACGTTACCGCGCTATGAACGAGCGGGGTTTGCATGTCGAATTCGGGTAAATTCGGGACGAGCGACCGATTTCCCGACTTTGCAGTTCGCCCCTGGCTGGTCCGATGCAATTCGCGCGGGACATCATTACAGCCGTTGCTCCCTACGCCGACCCTCGCTATAGGCTCGCATCTGCTGCAACCGGAGACGTGGGTGAGTGGCTGAAACCAGCGGTTTGCTAAACCGCCGTACCGGGTTTACTGGTACCGAGGGTTCGAATCCCTCCGTCTCCGCCAATATCTGCGACAAAATCCAGCTTCCCCGATATGCGGCCGCGATCACAAGCGCGAGCGTTGGTGGCGAAGCAATGGTTGCCCGGAACTAGTCGGCTTTGCCGATGACAGCGCGATACTGCCGCCCCCTCACTCAACTTGACGTAAGAGCAGGACTCGTGCGTCGCCGCCGATCTGGCGCGTCCGCTGCCCCGGAGTAGGCATGCGCTTCGATGCGCGACGTCCCGGCCTTCGTGAAACGGTCGGCGACCCCGACCGCCCTCAGCGGACGACGCGCGTGACGTGGCCCATCTTGCGGCCCGGTCGTGCCGTACCCTTGCCGTAGAGATGGAGGTGGGCGCCGGACTCCGCGAGCAAGTCTGCCCAGCGATCCGCGTCGTCGCCGATGAGGTTTTCCATCGCCACCGCGCGCGCCGTCAGCGTCGTCGTGCCCAGCGGCAGGCTGCAGATCGCGCGGATGTGGTTTTCGAATTGCGAGCATTCGGCGCCCTCGATCGTCCAATGGCCCGAATTATGGACGCGCGGCGCCATTTCGTTGAACACCGGACCGTCGGCACCGACGAAGAACTCGCACGCCAGCACGCCGACATAATCGAGTTCGGCGGCGATCCGTTCGGCGAGCGCTGTGGCCTCGGCGGCCTGTGCCAGCACGGCGGCGGGCGCGGGGACCGTCGAATGGCGCAGGATCGCGTCGCGGTGGACGTTGAGCGGCGCATCGTACCGCGCGACGCTGCCATCGAGACCGCGCGCGATCAGAATCGAGAATTCATGCTCGAACGGTACGAACGCCTCGAGCACCGCGGGGCCGCCAATTGCGTCCCACGCCGCCTGAGCGGCGTCGGGCGTCTCGATCTTGACCTGCCCCTTCCCGTCATAGCCGAACCGCGCGGTCTTGAGCACGGCGGGGGTGCCGACCGCCCCCAGCCCTGCCCGCAGACTGTCGAGGCTGTCGACCGCCGCCCAGGGCGCCGGACGCCCGCCGACGCTCTCGACGAAGCGCTTCTCGCCGATCCGCTCCTGCGCGACGCGCAGCGCGCGCGGGCTCGGGTGCACGGGGACGCGGTCGGCGAGCCATTCGACCGGCTCGACGTCGATATTCTCGAACTCGTAGGTCACGACGTCGCACGCGTCGGCGAAGTCGGCGAGCACGATGCGGTTGTGGTAATCGGCGCGCGTCATCGTCGAGGCGGACTGCGCGGCGACGCTCTCCTGGTCGGGCGCGAGGATGTGCGTGTGATAGCCGAGCTGCGCCGCGGCGGTGGCGAGCATCCGGCCGAGCTGGCCGCCACCGAGGATGCCGATGGTCGATCCGGGGGGAAGCGGCGTCATGCTCTGGTCCTTCAGGCGGGGTCGGTGGCGACGGCGTCGGTCTGTGCGGTGCGCCACGCCTTGAGGCGGGTGGCGAGCGCATCGTCCGACGTCGCGAGAATCGCGGCGGCGAGCAGGCCTGCGTTGATCGCACCGGGCTTGCCGATCGCCAGCGTGCCGACCGGGATGCCGCCGGGCATCTGCGCGATCGACAACAGGCTATCCATGCCTTTGAGTGCCTTCGATTCGACGGGCACGCCGAGCACGGGGAGATGCGTCATCGACGCCGCCATTCCGGGCAGATGCGCCGCACCGCCCGCGCCCGCAATCACGACCTTGAGCCCGCGGTCAGCGGCGGTCGTCGCATAGTCGTAAAGGCGTTGCGGCGTGCGATGCGCGGAGACGACCTTGGTCTCGTAGGCGACGCCGAGCGTGTCGAGCGCCTCGGCAGCGTGGCGCATCGTCTCCCAATCGGAGGTGCTGCCCATGATGATGCCGACTAGAGCCACGATCGTCCCCTGATCCAAGGAGCGCCGTGCCTAGCGACGGGAGGGGGCTAGGGCAACTACCCGTCATCCTGGGCTCGACCTAGGATCCAGAGCCACGGACGCCGACGCCTTTGGCTCTGGATCCTGACCTTCGTCAGGATGACGGGCTATGGGTGGCTCAGCGCTCGCTCAGGTAATAGCGATCGGTCGCGTTGAGATCGGCGTCGAGTTCATACACGATCGGCTGGCCGGTCGGGATTTCGAGGCTCGTAATCTCGTCGTCGGGAATGTTCGACAGATGCTTCACCAGCGCGCGGAGCGAGTTGCCGTGCGCGGAGATCAGGACGCGCTGCCCGTCCTTAAGCGCGGGAGCGATGCGTGCGCCCCAATAGGGCAGCACGCGTGCGATCGTGTCCTTGAGGCTCTCGGTCTTGGGAATCGCGATGCCGTCGTAGCGCCGGTCCTTCGACAGGTCGAATTCGCTGCCATCCTCCAGCACGGGCGGCGGGACGTCGAAGCTGCGGCGCCAGATATGGACCTGCGCGTCGCCATGCTTGGCCGCGGTCTCGGCCTTGTCGAGCCCGGTCAGCCCGCCATAATGCCGCTCGTTCAGGCGCCAGTCCTTCTCGACCGGGAGCCAGAGCCGTCCCATCGCCTCGAGCGCGATGTTGAGCGTCTTGATCGCACGCGTCTGGAGGCTGACGAAGGTCTGATCGAAGTCGAGCCCCTTGGCGGCCATCAGCTCGCCCGCGGCCTTGGCCTCGGCCTCGCCCTTGGCGGTCATGTCGACGTCCCACCAGCCGGTGAAACGGTTTTCGAGGTTCCAGCTGGACTGGCCGTGGCGGATCAAGACGAGAGTCGGCATGCGGGCTCCTGCGACATGGGAAGATGAAACGATAATGCGGCGGTTGCCCCCTATCCGTCATCCTGACGAAAGTCAGGATCCAGAGCCAAGAGGGCCAGCGGTCGGTTACCCTGGATCCCGACTTTCGTCAGGATGACGGGCGCGCGAACGTCAAATCTCGTCGATCATGTCGGCGAGCGTCTCGAGCATCGCGTGCGCAAGCTGCTTCGACCGCTCAGGCGACCAACCATACTCGGCATCGGGGTTCGCATCGTGATCCTTGAACGGCATCTCGAGCGTCATCGACACCGCGCCGAAACGCTCGGCAAGCTGGTTGGTCGACATCGACAGGTTGGCCGTGCCGGGTGCGGACTTGGGATAGCCCTTCTCGGTCTGGAAATCGGGGGTGTGCGCCGCGAGCCGCCGGCCGTAGTCGTAGAATTTCTCGCCGTGCACGTCGGTCCAGGACGGGATGCCCTCATAGCCTGCCACGAAGTTCGCCGGGATCGCCTCGTCGCCATGGATGTCCATCGCGACGTCGACACCGGTCAGGTCCATCGCGTTGCGCACGCATAGGACTTCGGGGCTCTTCTCGAGGCTGGGCGTGTGCCATTCGCGATTGAGGTTCACGCCGACCGCGTTGGTGCGCAGATGACCGCGCCGCGTGCCGTCGGGGTTCATGTTGGGGACGACGTTGAAGGTGGCCTTTGCCAGCAGGTCGGCGGTGATCGGATCGGCCGAGTCGGTCAGCCGCTCGAGCGCGCCTTCCATCCACCATTCGGTCATCGATTCGCCGGGATGCTGGCGGCCATAGATCCAGACCTGCTTGGGCCCCGACCCGATCGTGAAGCAGTCGATCGCCTGCCCGTCGAGCGATTGGCCGAGTTCGCGGTGCGCTACGCCCGGCAGCAACGCGGTGCGTGCCACCAGCGCTTCGTGCATCTCCATCGTGTACGGCGCGAAATAGGCGAACCAGACGAGATCGCTATCCGCGGTGAAGTCGAACTCGAGCACGCCGCCCTCATAGCGCGTCTCGATCATCCGCCACGCCTGCCGATCGGTGCTGGCGCGCGTCTTGTAGCCCGGCCAGCCGAACGGGTAGGCCGACGTACCCGCATTGAGGATGCGATAGGTCAGCGTCCGCCCGGCCGCCCCCGCCACCCGGAAATAGAACCACTGGAAAAAGTCGGACTGGTGGTCCGTGACGATCTCCAGATCGATTCGGTCTCCGTCGATGGCGACAACGCGAATGTTGCCGCCATCGAAAGCGGCGTTGATGGTCGGGTTCATGGCGTTTGCGTTCATTTCACCTGAATAGTGCGACCGGACTCGCCGGGGAACCCCATGAACAGCGCTCGGGCGAGCTTGTCGGCCTGGATATCGGTCCGTGCGTCGTCCTTGCGCGCATCGGCAAACGACTGGGCACGGCCTTCCCAGACCGGCGACTGGTCGGCGGTGCGCTTGATCGTCACCGACAGCTCGGACACGAGGATCGCGGTGCTCCCGCCGCCACCGATCGGGAAGCCTACACCGCCGCCAAGCCCGACGCCACCGCCGCCCCGACCGCCGCTGAAGCCGCCGCCGCCCAGGCCGATGCTGATCGGCGACCGCTTGGGCGGCCCGGCCTGCGTCGTCCGCGTGAAGCCGACGGTCGCGACCAGCAACGGCTTCGCGCCGGCCATCGGCACGCTATAGCCAGCCTTGAGCAGTTCGCCCTGGACCGCTGCGGCATAGGTCTTGAACTCGAGGCTGGCGGGGCCGCCACCGGTGAGCGGCTGTACCGCGATCGTGCCACGGTCGATCGGTTCGCCCAGGTGATAGCGCAGCACCTCGGTCGGCGGCAGCGACGGGCCGGTCGCGCACGCGGTGAGGGATGCGCCTGCCAGCGCCAGGACCAGGATCGAACGAACCGCCATCGGGACTTCCTTAGAATGTTGCGCCATAGTAACGCTCGGACCAGCCGGGTGGGTTCCCGGATGGCTTGAGCGTGTCCATTGCTTGACTTGGACACACCCCGCCATTAGGCGATCCCGTCTTTCCGCACACCTAGATTTGAAAAGAAGCGAATCGATCATGAAGATCCGCAATTCCCTGAAGTCGCTCAAGGATCGTCACCGCGATAACCGCGTGATCCGTCGTCGTGGCCGTACCTACGTCATCAACAAGACCAACCGTCGCTTCAAGGCACGCCAGGGCTAACGCCCTGACTACCGCCGTCATCTTCGACGTCGGTCGTGTCCTGTACGACTGGGATCCCCGGATCCTGTACGAGCGCCTGATCGACGACGATCGGGCGCTCGACGCGTTCCTGCGCGACGTCGTGACGGTCGATTGGCATTTCCAGCACGATGCTGGCCGCGACTTCGCCGACACCTCGGCGGAGCTTGCCACGCTGTATCCGCAGTATGCCGCGTTGATCGCCGCCTGGGGGCCGCGATTCAACGAGAGCATCGGTGCGGGGATCGCAGGCATGCATGAGATCGTCGAGGAGCTCGATTCGGCCGGCGTCCCGCTGTTCGCGATCACGAACTTCAGCCACGAGTTCTGGCCACCCTTCCGCGCGCGCGAAGCGAAGCTGTTCGACCGGTTCCGCGACATCGTCGTGTCGGGCGAGGAGAAGATGGTGAAGCCGGACGCGGCGATCTATCGGCTGGCGCTCGATCGATTCGGTCTGGCCGCGGAGGACGCGGTGTTCGTCGACGACAATGCGGCGAACGTGGCGGCCGCGCAGGCGCTGGGCATCGAATCGGTGCTGTTCACGACCGCGGCAGATTTCCGCGCGCGGTTGGTCGCACTTGGACTGCCGATCGCGAAACAGCACTCATCCTGACGAGCGTCTGGATGACGGTGCGCTAGCCCTTATTGTTGCAACGAAACCGACTGGGCGAGATTTGCCACGGCCGTCTCCTGATCCACGACGGGCTCGGCCAACGTCACCCCGCCCTCGAAATCGTCCGTGACGGTCACGGTCGTGCCCAGCGTCGTCACCCCGAACAACTGTTTCGCGAAGCCGAGCGGCACGCGGATGCAGCCGTGCGAATCGGGAAAGCCCGGGTTCCGTCCCGCATGGATCGCGATGCCGTCCCAGGTCAGCCGCTGCATGAACGGCATCGACGCATCGTTATACAGGCTCGACTTGTGAACCGCGTTCTTCTGCAGAATCGGATAGGTGCCGAGCGGCGTGTCCTTGCCATCCTTGCCGCTGGAAATGCTGGTCGCGGCGATCATCGTCGACCCGCGATAGACGAAGGCACGCTGCTCGATCAGGCTGATCACGATGCTGACGGGCTCGCCCGAGCCATTATCCTTCCAGACGAACTGGTTCGGCGACAGCTCGGCGGCGGCCTGCTCGATCGGCATCGCGGCGATGGCCGCAGCGGACGAGGCCAGCGCCGGGGTGGCGCCCATGCCCAGCACGATCGCCAACCCGTATGCCTTCAACGACCGCGCCATCCCGCTCATCTGTCCATCCGTTCCCGAGTCTCGATCCGCCAGTCAACGTCCGACCGCGGGGAATGTGCCGACACGATGAGTCGACGAACCGACCCCAAGCCGGGGTAGTTCGAGGGAACGGACCCACAACCAGTGGAAATGGTTGCAGAATATTCACCGAAAATCGGTTATAGCCATGCCTACGGGAACTGGGGCAATTTCGGGAAAATCGATGCACGACGAGCAAGGTCTTGTGCGCGAACGACGCGCGCTTCTGAAGAACGGTTTGGTTTTGGCGGGGGCTCTGGCGGTACCGGGGGCGGTATCCGCAACGACGCGACTCGGACGTCCACTGACGGCGCGTGATCTCAAGCCGATGACGCAGCCACCGCTGCCACGCACCACGGTCGCGGTGACCTCGCCGCGAGTCGTTCGCCCCGATCTGTTGCGCCAGGCGATGGCATCGCTCAGCCGCCACGGCAGCCGCATCCCGAACCGCGACCGGATCGCGATTGCCGATTTCGCGGCGCCGTCGGGCAAGCCGCGTTTCCACTTTATCGACTTGGCAAGCGGGCGCAGCACGTCGTTGCTGGTCGCGCACGGCAGTGGGTCGGATCCGGCGCATACCGGCTATCTCGAGCGCTTCTCGAACCGCTTCGGCTCGAACGCCTCGTCCGAGGGCGCGTTCGTCACCGACGATTATTATGTCGGCAAGCATGGCCGGTCGCAGCGCCTGATCGGCCTCGATCCGACCAACGACAACGCGCTCGATCGCGCGATCGTCGTGCATTCGGCCTGGTACGCGAACAAGGACATGATCGAGAGCCATGGCATGCTCGGTCGCAGCCAGGGTTGCTTCGCGGTCGGCGAGCGCGATCTGGACCAGGTGTTCGCACGCCTCGGTGCGGGCCGGATGATCTACGCCGCCAAGGTCTGACAGGCGCGGACTCGTGGGCTAGCCCGCAGTCTGCGCCATCTGGCTTTGCTCCATCCGCTGGCGTGCGCGTCGAACGCCGCCGATCAACCCCGACCAGAGCAACGCCTCCAGCCCGGCATAGCCGAGCCCGAGATGATCGGGCCTGACCGCCAGCACGTCGGCGAGCTTCACCGTCCCCGCACGCAGGGCCGCGCGGCCGATATCGCCCCAGCGTCGCGCAGTTTCCCAGCGAATCAGGCGGATATCGTGCGGCGAGCAATCGTGCGTCGCCAGGAAATCCGCCTGGATCACGCTTAGCGCACTCCCCAGCGTCGCCAGCGCGGCGCGATCGGGCACCGGTCGCCTTGCCATGTTGTGCAGCATGATCAGCGTCGCGACCCGCTCCGCGCGATCGTCGAACAGCCGTGCGTAGCGCTCGGTCAGCACACGGACCGATGCCGCCTCCATCGTATCGACGAACCGCTTCGAGACGCCGCCCGGATGGACCCGGTACAGCACCAGCGCCGCATCGAGCCGCGCGATCGCGCCGAAATGCTGGATCCGCTGATACAGGTCGAAATCCTCCGCATAGAGGAGTTCGGGCCGGGTCACCGGATCGAGCCGCCGCGCAGTCGCGGTGCGCATCATCGTCGACGACCAGACCAGCGGATTTTCGATGCAGGTTAGCCACGCAACCAGCGCGGGCGTGGTGGACGGCGCATAGCGCGACGGGCCGACCACGCCCTCGGTCAGCAGGTCGGCGGCGGTGCCCAGCAATACGGTGTCGGGATGCGCGTCGAGATACGCCACCTGTCGCGCGAAGCGATCGGGGCGGCAGATATCGTCATGGTCTAGCGCGGCGATGTAGCGCCCGCGCGCCTCCGCAAAGCCGCGATTGCGCGCGAGCACCGGGCCGCCGTTGCGCGCCATCTCGACGAGTCGCACGCGCGGATCGGGCCAGGCCCGCACCACGTCGCGCGTGTCATCGGTCGAGCAGTCGTCGACGACGATCACCTCGAAATCGGTAAAGGTCTGCGCCTGGAGGCTCGCGAGCGTCTCCTCGATCAGTCCCGCGCCGTTATACGCCGCCATCACGACACTGACCGCGGGGTTGGCCGCCGGGCCGGCCCCCGGCGCGCCTACCCGCATGTCCATGGGCGCATCCTGCCGCATATCCTTCTGCATTCCCGTCTAACTCACGCTGCCGCCATGACCTGCGACGCCATCACCTGATCGACGATCATAAGGCCCACATCATTCTGCCATAGCCATAAGCCATTGGCTTGGCCCGAGAAACTTGGCTCGCCGCCAAGCGGGCCCCAGGGGACGAACCCCGCAGCGAGGCCAAGCCCGTATAGTCCCGCAATCGGTGCGCCGTCGCCATCGACGATCCGGCAATGGCGATCGACCATCGGCTTCCCGTCCTGCGCGGCAAGCGGGATCGGCAGCCTGTCGCGGTCGGCGATCGGCACCGCGATCGGTCGATAACCGAGCGCCGCGATGACCAGGTCCGCCTCTTCGATGATCGTCCGCGCGGCGGCGTCATCGTCGCCCGCGATCCGGTGCAGCGCCACGCGAGGATCGGGCGCGCGACCGTCGACGCGCAGCATCCGCAACACCAGGTCGCGCGCCTCGAGGCGAAAGCCCGCGAGCCGGTAGACAAACCCCGAGACCGGGCAGATGTCGTCCGGACCGAAATCGGTGAACCCCTCGGCATGCGCCGCCTCGACCGAATGATAAAAGGGGCGCAGCGGCCGCCGGTGGAGCAAGGTGATCGCCCCTGCCCCCAGCGGCAGCCCCGGCTGGCGCTTCAGCAGCAGCGCGATCGTCGTCAGCGCGCTGGTCGACCCGCCGATCACCGCAATCCTCGGGTTGCGCTTGCCGGTCAGGATATCGGCAACCTTTTCGAACCCGCCCACAGTCAACACGTCGTCCGACTGGATCAACCGGCCGCTTGCGAGGTCAGCCAGTTGCCCCCCCGCGACACGCTGGGTCGCAAGCCGGTCGAGTGGCTGATGACCGCCGGTCGCGACGACGATGTTGCGCGCCAGCTGATCGAACACATGCCCGTCGGACAAGCGGCGCAGCTGCACGCTCCACACGCCTTCGCCGACCCGCCGGACGCCCAACGCTTCGTGCCCGGTCAGCACGACGCCGCCATTCGCGCGGACGATGTCGGTCAGCCGGTCGCCGGTCGCGCGCAACAGCGGCCCGACCTCGGTCAGCGGCACGCCGAGCGCGTCGATATGCGCCGCGACCGCCCGCCCCGCGGGATGATCGACCAGCCGAGCGAGTTCGGGGTGCGTGTTGTCGCGCACCGCGGTCAGGAACGTCTGCGCGGTCGAATCGGAGGTGATCGCATAGCGCCCGAGCCGGCCGCCGCCGATCGCGCCGCTCCGCTCGATCACCATCAGTCCGGATGCGGCAAAGTCGGGAAGCAGGCCGCGCTTGGTCGCCGCGGTGAGCATCGCGGTGCCCGCCGGACCACCGCCGATCACGATTACCGACGCCACCGCACCACCAGGCCCGCGCACCGACGCGCGCCGATCAAGCGGGCGGAGGATCGCCGCGCACGCATCCGCCAGCGCCGCCGCCGCCCGGCGCGCATCGTCGACCGACATCGCATCGGTGATCGGCAACGAGAGCATCCGCCCCGCGATCTTGTCCGCAACCGGAGTCGGCTCGATCATCGCGGTCGCCTGGAACCAGGGCTGTTCGCCAAGGTGCGGGCTGAAATAGCGACCGCAGCCGACGCCCGACGCCTCGATACTCTCGACGATCGAATCGCGGTGATGCGCGAGCCGCTCGGGCAGCAGCACCGGCATGAACTGCATCGCGCGGCGCCGGCCAGACACCGACTGGAACTGGAAGCCGGGCAAGGCCGCGCGATAGGCCTGTTCGAGCGCGGCGCGGTGGTCCGCGACCGAATCGATCTCGGCGAGCTTGGCCTGCGCGATGATTGCGGTGATTTCGGGCAGCTTGGCGTTGATCCCCGGCAGCGTCGCGTTGCGGCTGCCCTCGAACCCGAAATTGCCCATCGACCGCAGCGTCGCGATTAGATCGACGTCGGCGCTGTGGATCAGCCCGCCCTCGCCCACCGCGAACGTCTTGGTCGCGTGCATCGAATGGACCACTGCGAACGGCGCGCAAGCGCCAAAGCCCAGCCCCGCATCGTCGAGCGTCCCGAGCGACGACGCCGCATCGACCACCACGCCAACGCCGTATCGCTGCTGGAAATAGACGTACCGCTCCAGATCGATCGCGTTGCCGAACGTCGCATAGGGTACGACCACGCCGACCCGCTCGCCATGCCGGGCGAGCAACCGCTCCTCCTCCAGCGCGCACGCGGCCCAGTCGTCGGGATCGATGTCGCAGATCAGCGGGGTGAGACCTGCCCATGCCGCCGCCTGTGCGGTCGCGGCGAAGGTCAGCGCGGGCATCAGCGCGAGCGTGCCCTGCTTCGGGTTCAGCCCCCCGGTCCGCATCCCCGAGGCATGCCGGATCGCGAGCATCAACCCGAGCGTCGCGTTGCCGACCGCAAGGCAGGCACCATGGCCGCCGAACAGCGCCTGAGTGACGCCCGCCTCGAACGCGCGGACCTCGGGGCCGTTGTTGCTGAACACCCCCGATGCCTCGACCCGGCGCAGCGCGTCGAGATGCTCGCTCAGCCGCGGCGGGTTCGGCGCGATCAGGGGGAGGCGTTTCATCGGCGATCCGGTCTGTTGGTGCGACGGCTGTATGCCGCAGCGCCTCCTAAGAACCAGTTACGTCGTCAAACGCCAATATACGCAGGACAGTTCTTTTCTTACATCACCCCGGATTCCGTCCGGGGTGATGTAGAAGTGTCACCTGACCAGCGGCAGGCTGATGAAGCTCTCGTCAGCACCCGAGACGGTCACCTTCTGTGTCGCCCGCACATAATCCTTTGGTTGTGCAAAAAAGATGTTCGGGACGAAGGTTTGCGGGTTGCGATCGTAGAGCGGGAACCAGCTCGACTGCACCTGCACCATGATCTTGTGCCCCGGCAGGAACACGTGGTTGGTCGTCGGCAGCGCGAACTTGTATTTCAGCGGCACGTTCGCGGCGATCGGCTTGGCGACCGCCAGATCTTCGCGGTAGCGCCCGCGGAAGATGTCCATCGCGACCGAGAGTTGATAGCCCGCCATCGCCTTGTCACCCGGATTGACGTCGGGATAGACGTCGATCAGCTTGACGACCCAGTCGCTGTCGGTGCCGCTGGTCGACGCGGTGAGGTTCACTTCCGGCACGCCCGCGACCGTCGTCGGGGTGGTCAGCGCATCCGTCGTGAAGGTGAGCACGTCGGGACGGCCCGAAACTGCGCGCTGATCGTCGACCAGCCACTGTTTCCACGTCGATCCGCTCGCATAGGTCGGCAGCGTCGGGCGCACGCGGTAGCTGACCGGGGCCGCCGGATCGGAAATATAGTCCGCAGTGGTCGCCGCGCCGCCCGTCGCCTGGAAGCCGAGCGCGCCGCCGGGCTTGAGATACAGCGGCGTGCCCGCGGCGGGTGCGGTCGGCCACGTGTCGAGCTTCTGCCACTCGTTGCGGCCCGTCTGGAACATCGTGACGGGCGCGACATCCATCGCCGGCTGGTCGCTCTTCAGATAATGCGCGAGAAACGGCGCAAGGACGTGCCACCGCCACCATTTGGCGGTGTCCGCATCCCATTTGATCGCGCCAAGCGCGCTGCCGTCGCGCACCTCCTGCCCGTGATACCAAGGGCCCATCGACAGATAGACCATGTCGTTGGCGGTGTCCTTGGGCTCGAGCGCGCGGTAGACCGCCGGCGCGCCGTAGATATCCTCCTGATCCCACAACCCGCCGACGATCAGCGTCGGCACCTTGAGCGGCTGGCCCGCGAGCACGGTGTCCATCGCCTGGGTCGACCAGAACGCGTCATAGGCGGGATGCTGCGTGATCTTGCGCCAGAAGCCGAGCTGGTCGAGTCCCTGCGCCTTGCCGATCGCGCCCGCCGAGCCGCCCTTCAAATAATAGTCGTAATCGTCCGCGGTGTCGGTGATCCACGGCGTGCCCGCGTCCTTGGTCGCTTCCTGCCCGAGGATGTAGGGCATCATGCCCTCGCGGAATGCGCCGTTGTGGAACCAGTCGTCGCCGCGCCAGCCATCGACCATCGGGTTCATCGGCACCGAGACCTTGAGCGCAGGGTGCGGATTGATCAGCGCCATCAACGGCAGGAAGCCGTCATAGCTGATCCCACTGATCCCCACACGCCCGTTCGATTCGGGGACGTGCTTCACCAGCCAGTCGATCGTGTCGTAGGTGTCAGTCGAATCGTCGGTCTTGGTCGGGTTCTGCGCGGTGCCGGCGCGCGCGGGGTTCATCATGTAGATGCCCTCCGACGCGTGCATCCCGCGGACGTCCTGGATCACGCGGATATAGCCCGCCGCGGCGATCACGTCGCCCGCGCCGTCGCCATGCTCGAGGATCCCCGCATAGGTGCCGCTGTCGACCTTGGTCTGGCCATCGGCGTCGTACGGCGTGCGCGTCATCAGGATGCCCGCGTCCTTCGCACCCTTGGGCACGATGATCACGGTGTGCAGCTTCACCCCGTCGCGCATCGGGATCTCGACGACCTTGCGGACATAGTCGTAGCCGACGTCGCGCGGCGCCATCTTGGCGGGGCGTTCGTCGTAATTCTGCGCGGTGGCGGGGGCGGTTGTAGCGGCGACGAGCGCGGCCAGCGCGCAGGCGGTGAGCAAACGGGGCATCGATATCATTGTCTTTTTCCTTCCCTCCCGGACCGAAAAAGAAAAGGCCCGCCTTTCCGGGTCGGAAAGACAGGCCCCTCTCATAGCTTGGATTACCACGCCGAACGCGCGATCACCCGCATTTCAACGCCGTCGCCGCAGCGAACGCCGAGGTCTGCCGCTTGGCAAATGCCGCCCGCCGCACCGAGAGATCCCAGCGTTCGCTGGGATGACGGCGTTGGCGGAAAGCACGGCTTCACAGTCGCTGATCGTCGTACGGGCGCGTCAGGCGGTCCGCGTACCGGTCAGCGGGAAGCTGCCAAACGCGCCGGCCGCGACGCTGCCCTTGAGCATGTCGTCCTCGACGGTCGCCTTGCAGTCGAGCGTCATCGGCATCGGTACGGTCATGCTCTGCTTCCAGGTGATCGTGTCGCCCTCGACCTCGCCGGTGACGTCCATTCCGCCCATTGCACCCGACACCGCACCGGTGAACGTGTCGCCCGCGCTGTTCACGGTCAGCGTCATCTTCTGGTCACCCAGCGGCGACTTGACCACGCAATCCCAGCTGCCATCGACGTTCGCCATTATATTTCTCTCCTGAATCACAGCTCTGATTACTGGGCGCCGGCAACCGACGCCGCGGGGATGACCTCGACCGGCAGGCCGATGCTGTCAAGCTGCGGCCGCACCGTCTTCGCGTCGCCGACCACGACCCAGATCGTCTTCTTCGGGTCGAGCGCCTGCTGGATCGCACTATTGAGTTGATTGAGGTTAAGCCCCTGATAGCGCCGGGTAATCGTCGCATAGTAATCGTCGGGGCGCTTGAGCAGATCGTTCTGCTGCATCGCCCCCAACACCGCGTCCGACGTCTCGAAATTGCCCGACAGCGATCGGATCGCACCGTTGATGGCGCGATCGAACTCGGCCTGCGTCATCGGCTCCTTGCCGAGGAACGCGCCGATATCGCTGCGCAGCGCGGCGATCGACGGGCCGGTCTGGTCCGCCTGCACCGGCGCCGACAGGATGTAGGGCGCGGCGTTTTCCGATGGCTGGAACCGCCCCGACACGCCGTAGGACCAGTGCTTGCTCTCGCGCAGGTCCATGTTGACTCGACCGAGGAAGCTGCCGCCGAGCGCGTCGTTCGCGGTCGCGATCGGCAGCAGGTCCTGCGTGCCCTTCAATCCGGTCGGCACGCCGGCGATGATCACCGATTGCGGGCTGTCGGGCCGGTCGATCAGGACGATTTTCGGCGCGGACGGCGTGACGGTCGCCGGAAAGACCTTGGCCCCCGCCGCACCGGTCGGCCGCCATGTCCCGAACCGCGCCTCGAGCGCCGCCTTCACCTCGGCGAGCGGGCGATCGCTGACGACAAAGATCTTCGCCTTATCGGGGCGCAGCCATGCCTGCTGGAACGCAACAAGGTCTGCGCGGGTCAAAGCCGCGACCGCCTTGGGATCGCCGCTGCCCTGCGCCTTGGCATAGGGCGAGGTCGGCCCGAGCAGCTTCGGCAGGACGCGCGTCGCCAGTCCCTGCGGGCTGGTCAGTTCCTGCGCGATCTGTGCGAGCTGCTGGTTCTTGACGCGCGCGACCTCGGCGTCGGCGAAGGCCGGGTTCTGCGCGATGTCGGCGAACAGATCGACGGCGGGCGCCAAGTTCGCGCTCGGCACCTGGAGCGACAGGAACGTCCGGTCGTTCGACGCACCCGAGCCGATCTCCGCGCCGAGCCGCTCCTTGGCCTCGGCCAGCGCGACCGAGTCGCGAGTCGCGGTGCCCTCATCCATCATCGACAGAGTCAGCTTCTGCGTGCCAAGCTTGCCCGGGACATCCGCCGCAACGCCGGCGTCGAAGCTAAGGACCGCCTGCGTCACCGGCACCGCGTCACGCTGCGCATAGACAAGTTCGATCCCGTTCGCGAGCCGCGTGCGCTCGACCGTCGGGAAGCTAAGCCCCGCGATCTGGCCGACCGCGGGCAGCGGTCCACGCGTGCCCTTTGGCGGCGCCTCGGGCGCGGGCACGACGACGGCCTTGGGCGGCACGACCGCATTGGCATAGGCATCGCGCGCGCCGGGCACGACGGTCAGCGAATAGGCCGGCCGCGACAGCCACTTGGCTGCCGCCGCCCGCACGCTCGCCGGCGTTTCCGCGGCGAGCTGGAGGAGCTGTTTCTTGTAGAAGCCGGGATCGTTCGAATAGAGCGTGCCCTCGGCCAGCGCGACCGCCTTGCCGCCGAAGCCGCCGACCGATTCGAGCCCCTCCATCCGGCGCGCCGCCGTCGTCGTCGCGACCCGGCTCACCTCGTCGGCGGTCGGGCCGTTCTTGAGGAAATCGGCGAGGATCTCGTCGATCCGCCGCGTCACCAACGCAGGGTCGACGCCCTCGCGGACGATCGCCTGGATCTCGAACATGCCGAGCTGGCTGAAGCTGCTATTCTCGGCGGAGATCCGCGTGACCAGCTTCTCCTTCTTGACCAGCGCGGTGTCGAACCGGCTGCTGGCGAGGCCGCCCAGCACACCCGCCGCGACGTCCAGCGCGGTGCCGTCCTTGTCGTTCAGCCCGGGCACGACCCAGTTGCGGCTGATCATCACCGCGGCGACGCGGTCCTTGATCGTTTCGCTGACCGGCGCGGGCAGCGTCGGGATCGGTGCGGCCGGCACGACGCTCTCCGGCCCCTTCGGAATGCCGCCGAAATACTTCTCCGCGAGGCGCTTGGCGGTCGCCGCATCGACGTCGCCGGCCAGCACCAGCACCGCGTTGTTCGGGCCGTAATGATCCTTGAACCAGTCCTTCACCGTCTGCAGCGACGCGGCATCGAGATCCGCCATCGAGCCAATCGTCGTGTGGCCGTACGGATGCGATGCTGGGAACAGCCCCTCGGTAACCTTGTACTGCGTCAGCCCGTAAGGCTGGTTGTCGCCCTGGCGCTTCTCGTTCTGGACGACGCCGCGCTGCTCGTCGAGCACGCCCTGCGTGATCGCGCCGGTGAGATAGCCCATGCGATCCGATTCGAGGAACAGCGCGCGATCGAGCGCCGCGGTCGGCACCGTCTCGAAATAATTGGTGCGGTCGAAATAGGTGGTGCCGTTGAAGTCGGTCGCGCCGACCTGCTTGAGCGGCTCGAAGAAATCGCCGGGCGCGTTCTCGGAGCCGTTGAACATCAGATGCTCGAACAGATGCGCGAACCCGGTCTTGCCCTTGGGTTCGAACTTCGACCCGACATTATACCAAACCGACACCGCGACGACGGGCGCCTTGCGATCGGTGTGCACCACGACGCGCAGGCCGTTCTTCAGCGTGAACTGCTGGTAAGGGATATCCACCGACTTCACGAGGGCGGCGACCGGTGCAGCCTGGGCCGCGGGCGTCGAACGCTGCGCCTGCGCGCCGGAGACCAGAAGCGCGGCGACCGACACGCCGGTGAATACGGAAATCTTCGAAACCATCTGCGCTCATCACCCCAGTCTGTCTGTTGGGGGGCAGCATAGAGACGCCGTGCCTGACGGCAACAAGGATGACAAAACCAATCAGTTATGGAGCAATCGGTTGGCTGTACGGTAACGCTTGGGGTATCCGGCAGCATGAGCTGCGCCCGATCGAGCCGAAACCCGCACATACCAAAAGCCATCAGCCCAAGCAGCCGCGGCGGATGATCCGCCCGGTCATTTCCGCACGCCAGATCGGCAACCAAGCGCAACCGCTCGCGATCATCGACAACTTCCACCCCGATCCCGATGCGCTGCGTGCCCATGCCACGACGCAGGCGTTCGAGCCGGGGCGCAACCATTATCCCGGGCTGCGGGCTGCGTTGCCGCCGGACTATCTCGCCGAGGTCGGGCCTGCCCTCGCCGCGGTGTTGTCGGGCGTGTTCTACCATAATGCCGCGGCCGCGCTGATCGACGCGAGCTATGCGATGGTGACGACGCCCGCCGATCGGCTGACGCTGGCGCAGCAGCTGCCGCATGTCGACGCGGTCGATCCGGGGCGGATCGCGCTGGTACATTATCTCAGCCCCGAAAGCCGCGACGGCACCGCGTTCTACCGCCACCGCGCAACGGGTACCGAGACGGTCGATGCCGCGCGGGCGGCGGACTATTATGCGCGGCTCAACGCCGAACTGGTGCAGGGCGCACCGCCAGCGCCCTCCTATATCGCCGGATCGACGCCGCTGTTCGAGCAGATCGCGCAGATCGAGGCACGGTATAACCGGGCCGTCATCTATCGCAGCGCCTCGCTGCACAGCGGCGTGATCGCATCGGACACTGTGCTGAGCAACGATCCGCTGCTCGGGCGCCTGACGATCACCGCATTCCTGCTGCTCGACTAGCCCTCGCCGCGACGCGCCACCGTTTCGTCGCGACCACAGGTCCAAAAGGCGCCACTTAAGTCGACTTTCACCTATTTTACGGCAGAGGGGTTTCCTCTGTCCCTTGTACGGCGAACCAGGTCGGTGACTCCACGTCAACGACGCCGCTTGCCGCTTCGACCATGTTCTTCAACCACCAAGGCAGCGCGCGTGTTTCTACGGGACGATCCGGAATATGGACTGGCTGGCATACGGGGGCCTCGCGGCCTGCGCGTGCCGTCGTCCGCGTCACCGCCGAGCCCGCGCGTCCCGCTGCGCACTGCGGCGACGTCGATCGACTGGGTTCCGGACCTGGGTGCACAGATTGGCAGCCTCGACTGGTGGCGCGGCGTTGCGACGTGCACCGCGCTGTGCGTGGCGACATGGGCGTTGGCGCCGGGCATCGAGCCGCTGGTCGGTGCGGTGCCCCCGCCGCTTGCCGGGGCGGAATGGGACGAGGCGCGCGCGCAGGGAATCACCGCGATCGGCCAAGGTGCGGCGACCGGCCGGCGGATGGCCGCCAATGACCTCGTCGCGCCGCTGACCGAAGCCCCCGAGCGGCCGACCGTGACCCTCTCTGCAACGCTCGGCGAGGGCGACCGGCTTGACCGCGTGCTGATGCGCGCCGGCGTCGGGCGCGCCGATGCAAATGCCGCCGCGACGATGGTTGCGCAGGCGGTGCCGCTCGATTCCATCGCCGCGGGCACACGGATCGCGCTGACGCTCGGTCGTCGCCCCGACCGCACCGTCGCCCGGCCGCTCGAAGCGCTCGATCTGCGTGCGCGGTTCGATCTCGGGCTCGCGCTGATGCGCACCGCGGGCGGGCTGGCGATGCACCGCAAGCCGATTGCGATCGACGCGACGCCGCTGCGGATCCAGGGCCTTGTCGGATCGAGCCTGTACCGGTCGATGCGCGCGGCAGGCGTGCCCGCCAAGGCCGTCGAATCCTATATCAAGGCGCTCGCGACTCGCCTGTCGATCGGTCGCGATGTCGGCGCCGCGGACCGTTTCGACCTGATCATTGAACGCCAGCGCGCCGCGACCGGCGAGACGCAGATCGGCGCGCTGCTGTTCGCCGGGATCGATCAGGGCCGCCGCAAGGTGCAGCTCGTGCGCTTCGGGCCCGACGGTGCGGAGCGCGAGCGCGACGGGGCCGGCGCGTCGCGGACGGACGGCTGGTTCGACGCCAACGGCCAGACCGAGCGGCGCGCGGTATCCGGCCTGCCCGTATCGGGCCGCATCACCTCCACCTTCGGGTTGCGCGTGCATCCGCTGCTGCGCTTCACGCGAATGCACAAGGGGCTCGATATCGGCGCGCCTTATGGTACGCCGATCTACGCGATGACCGACGGCGTCGTCGCGTTCGCGGGGCGGACCGGTGGCTATGGTAATTTCGTCAAGCTGACCCACGGTGGCGGCATGGCGAGCGGCTATGGCCATATGAGCCGGATCGCGGTGTCGTCGGGCACGCGCGTGCGGCAGGGGCAGGTGATCGGCTATGTCGGCTCGACCGGCCTGTCGACCGGCCCGCATCTGCACTGGGAAGTGTGGAAGAACGGCGCGGCGATCAATCCGCGCGCGGTATCGTTCGCGGGCGTCGCGCACCTGTCGGGCGCATCGCTGCGCGCGTTCAAGACGAAGGTGGCGACGCTGCTCGCCGTCCGCCCGGGCGGCTGAGGCACGCCGCCAGGGCCGGCACGCGCGCCCGCCTTACGACTTGGCCGCCATCCGCGCCTGGAGATCCGCAAACGCATTGGCGGGGCGGAACTCGTCCTCGCTGATCACGCCCGCCGCCGCCAGCGCAGCCGCCGCATTGGGCCCGCGCGGGAACGGATCGACCGACAGCGCCAGCGTGTCTGCCGCCGCCTCGCCCAGATCGATCGTGCCGCCCTCGATCGCGACCGTATCGAGCGCGTCGTCGGACAGTTCGACCTCGTCGCCCTCCGCCACCAGCCGCTCGACGAAGAGAAGCTCGACGGGTTCGTCGATCCGCGTGTCGAGCGGCTCGTCGGTCACCGAGCAGGCCTGCACCGCCGCGCCGGTCACGCGGCCCTTCACCACGATGCCCCGGTCGTTGCGCTTGATGCCGAGCCGCGCCTCCAGCCGAGAGATCGAGACGAGCGAAAACCGCTTCGCCAGCGCGGCACGCTCGCTCTCGGTGGCGGCGATCTCGACGATCCGCTCGCGCTCGCCGATCGTATCGAGACGTTCCGGACGGCTGAATTCGGGGCTCACGGCAGGTCTCCAGCAAGTAGATCGGGAAGGGATTTGGTCGTCAGTCCGGCATGGAACGCCATCAGCGACTCGCGCACATGCGCCAGCGCGGCATCGTCGGGCGCGGCCCCGCGGTACAGGTTGCGCACCAGCGCCGGCGCGATATCGCCTGTGGCCAGCCCTTCGCGGTACGCGCCGAGCCGGCCGCCCAGCATGCTCATCATCTTGCCGATATGCTTGCCGACGATGATGTCGCCGATCCCGATTTCACGCAGCTGGCCGTCCATGTCGTCGACGAAGCGTTCGGCAAGCCGCGCGGCTGGATCGCCGCCGGCGGGCTCCGACTCGAGCCGCAGCATCACGATCGCGAGCAGAGTCGCGATCATGTCGAACCGGCCGTCGACGGTGTCCGGCACCGCGCCCGCCTGGTACCAATGCGCCGCCCGCGCCCGCGTCACGACGGCATTATACAGCGGCAGCGCTTCGTCCGGCTTCTCGCCGAACAGTCTTCCCAACCAGCTCAATACGTCGTCCTTCGACCATCGACCGCGCTCTGGCTTGTTTGCCCGCGCATCCTCGCATATCGAGGCGATCGGCGGCCGATGCAATCGCATCGAAACCGTCACGTGTTTTCGCGTGCCCCGGTTGGGAGTTTATATGAGCGTGTTTTCCGCCCGTACGGGTCTCGCCGCCGCCCTCGCGGTCGTTACGCTGGCCAGCGCGGGCTGCACCCAGCTGCGCTCGCACCAGGGCTATGTCGTCGATACCGACCTCGTCAACTCGGTCCAGCCGGGCGTGGACAATCGCCAGTCGGTGCTCCAGACGCTGGGCAAGCCGACGCTGGCGGGCCAGTTCGACCAGGGCGACTGGTATTACCTCGCGCGCGACAGCCGCAACCTGGCGTTCCGCAACCCGCGGCCCAACGCGCAGATCACGCTGCAGATCAGCTTCGACCAGCAGGGCACCGTCACCGCGATCCGTCGCGGCGGGCTCGACCAGGTCGCCGCCGTCAAGCCGTACGGCAAGACGACGCCGACGCTGGGTCGCGAACGCGGCTTCTTCCAGGATCTGTTCGGCAATATCGGCACCGTCGGTGCGGCAGGGGCCGGCGGCGGCGGCGCTGGCGGCAACACCGGCGGCGGCGGGCGCGACCGGCCGTAACCCCCGGATGCGGTGACGCGACACGGCCAAGCAGTAACACGGCCTCCCCAAGAACAGTGCGGCGCCGATGACTATCGTTGCAAACATCCGATTCGGATCTGACTGAATCCGAAACGGGTTTATTCTGCTGTACCCTTTCGACCGGGGGTGAGCATGAACGATTCGTTATGGATTGTCGACGTCGTCGCGCGCGAAACCTTGTTGTTTGCGGGCGTCGGACTGTTCCTCGGCGGTATCGATGATCTGCTGGTCGACCTCATCTTCATCGCGCACCGGATCCGGCGGGGCGGTCAATCACCGCTGAGCTTGGCGACGTTGCCGCCGCCCCGTCGTTCCGGCCCGATCGCGGTGTTCGTCGCTGCGTGGGACGAGGTCGCGGTGATCAGCCCAATGCTGTCCGCGGCGCTCGACCGCTACGAGCATGACAATTACCGGATCTATGTCGGCCTATACCCTAACGATCCGGGTACGATCGACGCCGCCAAGCGCGTTGCCGACCACGATCCGCGGGTCCGCCTCGTCATCGGATCGCGCAACGGGCCGACCACCAAGGCCGACTGCCTCAACACGCTATGGCACGCGCTGCGCCTTGACGACGCGCGCGAAGGCCGGAACAGCAAGGCGATCGTGCTGCACGACGCCGAAGATGTCGTGCATGCCCATGAGCTGCACGTCTTCGATAGCCTGATCGACCGGTATGAGGTGGTGCAACTTCCCGTCCTGCCACTCGTCAATCGCGGCGCGCGGCTGGTGTCTGGGCATTACGCCGACGAATTTGCCGAATCGCATGCCAAGCAGATCGTCGTAAGGACCGCTCTCGGCGCCGCGATGCCGCTTGCCGGGACCGGTTGCGCGATCAGCCCAGCGATGCTGGCGAAGATCGCGCAGGCGCGCAACGGCGATCCGTTCGATGCGAGCAGCCTGACCGAGGATTATGAACTAGGGATTCGCCTGGCCGAGATCGGCGCGCGCGGCATCTTCGCGCGGGTTGCGGTCGACGGTGCTGGTACCGTCGTCACCGTCCGTGCGTATTTTCCGGGGACGATGGCCGAATCGATCCGCCAGAAGACCCGCTGGATGACGGGTATCGCGCTGGCCGGCTGGGATCGGACCGGCTGGGCGCGACCTTATGCTTTGACCGATCATTGGATGCGGATGCGTGATCGCCGTGCGCCGCTGGCGGTCCTGATCCTCGCAGTCGCCTATCTCGCAATACCGGTCTGGGGGGTATCGCTGATACTTCACGGCGTTTTGGGCGAGGCGATGCCCTATACCGACTGCGCCAACCCGCTCGCGGCGGGGATGTTGATCATCAACACCGCCTTGCTCGGCTGGCGGCTGGCGATCCGGATGCTGTTCACGGGGCGAAGTTACGGGTTGCGCGAGGCGATCTGGTCGTTGCCGCGCTTCTTCGTCGGCAATCTCGTTTCGCTGGTCGCCGCTCCCCGCGCGGTGCTGCGCTATATCGGCATGCTGCGCGGTGCCACACCGGTATGGGACAAGACGCGTCACGAATTTCCCGACCTGCTGCCCGTCGCTGCGCCGCCGAGCTGCACGGCCTCGGACTCCGTTGATCCGCATGACCCCGATATCGTCACCGCCTGGGCGGGATGACAGGCGGGCGACCGCTCCGTTTTCTTGCGCTGGCCCTTGGTGGATGGGTGGCGATCCGGATCGTGGTGCTCCTGCCAGAGATCAGAGCGGTGCCGACTGCAAACGTCATCCCGCGTCTGATCGCGGCTCTCGTTCCCAACGTCGCAGCCACGGGTCTTGCGCGACACCACGCCGCTTTATCCGCCAAGCATGCTCGCGCCAGTCCGCGGATGACGATCCGGTTGCGGCAGCGGCAGCCGCAGCCGCAGCCGCGTCTGCCTCGACGGGTCGAACGGCAACCCGAGGCCAGCTTCATCATTCTGGCTGTGCGTGCCGCACCGGATCATCGGATCGATCCAATCCCATCGCCCCAAACACCACCAGCCCCGCTGCGGGGAACGAGCCGGCTGACCGGCAGTGCGTGGCTGCTCGTCCGAGGCGGCCCGGCGGGCACCGTATCGGGCGGCCGGCTCGGCGCGTCGCAAGGTGGCATGCGGTTCACCTACGCGCTGGGCCGACACCGACGGGTCGCCCTCGCCGCGCGTATCGCCGCCCCGCTCAAGGGGCGTGGTCGCGAAATCGCGCTCGGCGTCGAATGGCAACCCCTGAGGCTGCCGATCCACCTCGTCGCGGAGCAGCGCTTCGTCCTTGACGGCGGCCGCGGCGGGCCGACGGTCGGCGTGATCGCCGGCTATGGTCCGTCCGACATCGCGCCGGGCATCCGGATCGAGGCGTATGGCCAGGGCGGCGCGATCCTTCGCGAGGGGCTTGAGGGATTCATCGACGCATCGGCCCGCGTCACCCATCCCCTCGGCACGATCGGCAAGGCGCGCGTCGATATCGGGATCGGTGCATGGGGCAGTGCGCAGCGTGCGGCGGCGCGGTTCGATGTCGGACCATCGGTCGTCGCGACGCTGCCGATCGCGCGCAAATCGCTTCGCCTGACGCTCGACTGGCGAGAGCGGGTCGCGGGGAATGCGCGTCCCGGATCGGGCCCGGCGCTTTCGATCGGCAGCGACTTCTGAGGCCTTTCCCCAACAACGCGATCGGTACCGAGTCGAGCCTAGCCCCGCGCGCGCAATCCGGTGTAACGCTGCACGCGTGGATCTGTATCTCCCCGTCGCCAACCTGTCGGTCAACGCGCTCGTCATCATCCTGCTCGGCGGCGGCGTCGGGCTGTTGTCGGGGATGTTCGGGGTCGGCGGCGGCTTCCTGACCACGCCGCTGCTGATCGTCTACGGCATCCCGCCGACCGTCGCCGCCGCCTCCTCGGCAAGCCAGGTGACCGGCGCGAGCGTTTCGGGCGTGTTCGCGCATTTCCGCCGCAAGGGCGTTGATACCAAGATGGGCGGGGTGCTCGTGGCGGGCGGCATCCTCGGCTCGTTCTTCGGCGCCTGGCTGTTCCGGCTGCTCCAGCAGAGCGGCCAGATCGATACGGTGATCGCGATCGTCTATGTCGTCATGCTCGGGTCGATCGGCAGCATGATGGCCAAGGAATCGATCGGCACGATCGGTCGCGCGCGCACCGGGCGCCCGCCCAAGGCGCGCAAACGCCGCCATCACCCGCTCGTCGCCGCACTCCCGCTGCGGACGCGCTTCTACGCCTCGGGGCTGTATATCTCGCCGCTGGCGCCGTTGCTGCTCGGCTTCTTCACCGGCATCCTGACGATCCTGCTCGGCATCGGCGGCGGCTTCATCCTCGTGCCCGCGATGATCTACCTGCTCGGCATGGCGACCTCGGTGGTAGTCGGCACGTCCTTGTTCCAGACTCTGTTCGTGACCGCGGTCGCGACGATGGTGCATGCGACGACGACCAAGGCGGTCGATATCGTGCTGGCCGGGCTGCTGCTGCTCGGCTCGGTCGTCGGCGCGCAGATCGGCGCGCGGTTCGCGACCAAGTTCCGCCCCGAATATCTGCGGCTGGCGCTCGCGACGATGGTACTGCTGATCGGCGTGCGGATCCTGCTCGGCCTCGTCTGGCGGCCCGAGGAAATCTTCTCGGTCACGCTGTCGTGAGGGTCTGGCTCGTCCTGCTGGCCCCGCTGCTGATGGCGCAGGCCAAGCCCGTGCTCGTCCCCGACGTGTCGCAGCGCAATATCGAGATCGCCTACAGCTTCACCGGCGCCGAGCTCCTGCTGTTCGGCGCGATCCTGTATCCCGGCGGCCGGCTGCCGACCGGTGAGCAGCCCACCGACATCGTCGTCGTCGTGAAGGGCCCCACCCAGTCGATCCTGATGCGCGAGAAGGAGAAGGTTGCGGGGATCTGGGTCAACGCCTCGCGTCTGCGCTATCGCTCCGCCCCCAGCTTCTACGCGATCGCCTCGTCGAAGCCGATCGCCCGGCTCGTCGACGATCGGACGCGTGCGATCTACGAACTCGGGCTCGACAGCCTGCAATTGTCGCCTGCATCCAGCGCGCCCGCCGACACGCAGGACCGGTTCCAGAAAGGACTCGTCGACCTGAAGCGCAATGCCGGCCTCTACTACGAAGCGCCGCGCGCGGTGGAGATCACCGATGGCGTCCTCTACCGCGCGCGCGTGTCGATCCCCGCGCGCGTCCCGGTCGGTCGCTTCACTGCAGAGACGTTCCTGATCCGCGACGGGCGCGTGCTGGCGGCGGCGGTGCGCGACATCGACATCCGCAAATCGGGCTTCGAGCGATTCGTTGCGCGCGCGGCGGATCGCTCGTCGGTGGTCTATGGCCTGGCCGCGGTCGCGCTGTCGGTGTTTCTCGGCTGGGCCGCTGGCTGGATCGCGCGCAGGGTTTAGCGTCGGTTCACCATCGTCACCGGATGTTTACGCTCTTGCGCGCAAGAGGTCGGGTAAATGACTGGGGATCTTGCCAGAATGAGTGAAATGCCGGGACCCGATGCGTTTTTGCGCGCCGTACCACTAACCGGTGGCATCGCGGGCTTTGCCGCGCCGCCTGCCCCGATCGGCGTCGTGTACGCGATCGCCGGGTCGAGCAGCCGCGTTTTGCTCGATCGTGCCTCGATCGGTGCGCTGTGCGACGATCCGGACAGCGTCGTCGCGGCGGCGGGCCAGGTTGGCAGCCAGGTCAAGATGCGCGTCGGCACGACGTGGCTGGTCGCCAATGTCAGGTCGCTCAAGCTCGAGGACAATGCCGGCACCTGTATCGCCGCCGAGATCGATTTTCTCGGCGAGGGCGACGAGGAGCCGCTGACCGGCAATCTCGACCGGTTCCGGCGCGGCGTGACCCGGTATCCGATGCCGGGCTGCGAGGTGTTCCCGATCACGACCGCGGATCTGCAACAGGTCTACGCGGCGGAGGATCGCGCCAACATCACGATCGGGACGGTGTACCCGACCAGCGACATCCCCGCCGCGCTGTATGTCGATCCCATGCTCGGCAAGCATTTCGCGCTCGTCGGGTCGACCGGCACGGGCAAATCGACCGCCGCCGCGCTGATCCTCCACCGGATCTGCGAACTGGCGCCGCAGGGCCATGTCGTGATGATCGATCCGCACGGCGAATATGCCGCGGCATTCGCGTCGAACGGCGCGCTGTACGACGTGTCGAACCTGCAGATGCCGTACTGGCTGATGAATTTCGAGGAGCATTGCGAGGTCTTCCTGACCAGCAGCGGCTCCGCGCGGCAATTCGATGCGGATATCCTCGCCAAATGCCTGCTCGCCGCCAAGGCCAAGAGCCGGCTGGGCCAGGAGATCGCCAAGCTGACGGTCGACGCGCCGGTCCCGTATCTGCTGAGCGATCTGACGACGATCATCAACGCCGAGATGGGCAAGATGGATCGTGCCGGCGATACCGCGCCATATCTGCGGCTGAAGACCAAGATCGACGAGATCAAGGCCGATCCGCGCTATGGCTTCATGTTCTCAGGCATGTTGGTCGCGGACACGATGGCGAGCTTCCTTGCCCGCATCTTCCGCCTGCCCGGCGACGGCAAGCCGATCTCGATCATCGACGTCTCGGGCGTGCCGTCGGACATCACCGCGGTGGTCGTCGCGGTGCTCGCACGGATGACGTTCGATTTCGCGATCTGGTCGCGCAACGAACCGCAACGCCCGATCCTGCTCGTGTGCGAGGAGGCGCATCGCTACATTCCCGCAGGCCAGGAAGCGACCAGCGCGGTCGGCCGCATTCTCGGCCGGATCGCCAAGGAAGGCCGCAAATACGGCGTGTCGCTCGGCCTGATCACGCAGCGTCCGTCGGATCTCGCGGAGGGCGTGCTGTCGCAGTGCGGCACGATCATCGCGATGCGCCTCAACAACGAGCGCGATCAGGCGCTGGTCCGCGCCGCCATGCCCGAAGGCGCGCGCGGCTTTCTCGATTCGATCCCGGCCTTGCGCAACCGCGAATGCATCATCTGCGGCGAAGGCGTGACGATTCCGATCCGCGTTGCCTTCGACACGCTGGAAGAGGCCAAGCAGCCCGCCTCCACCGATCCGCTATTCTCCGAGCTATGGCGCGATATCGGCGGCGAGGATCAGATCATCGGCCGAACGATCCAGCGGTGGCGCGCGCAAGGCAAATGACGGCGGCATAGACTCCCCCACAAGGGGGCCGCGCTCGTCTCAGTCGGCGTCGGGACCCAGCGTCGGATCTAGGTCGCGCGGGCGGACGAAGCGGGTCAGGCGGGCGGTCCCGGCCGCCAGATCGGACCAGTCGCCCTCGAACTCGAGTTCGGCGATGCTCGCGGTCGGATATTTGTCCTCCACCGCATCGCGCAGCGGGTCCGCACCGTCGGCGACGAGCATCAGCACCAGATCCTCGAGGCCGGGATTGTGACCGATAAGCAGCGCGCGCGTCGCCTTGGCGGGAAAGCCGTGCACCACGTCGAGCAACGTCACCGCGGATGCCAGATACACGCGCCGATCCATCGCCGGCGCGATCGTCCGTCCGTAACCCGATTCGATCTGTGCGAGCGTCTCGACCACGCGCACCGCGGGCGAGGCGATCGCATGGTCAAACGCCAGGTCCAACGACCGCATGTGCCGGCCGACCATCGCCGCAGCGCGCTTGCCCTTGGCGTTGAGCGGGCGATCGAAATCGCGGGCGACCGGATCGTCCCAGCCGGATTTGGCGTGGCGCAACAGCGTCAGCGTCTTCATGGCGATCCTCAAGCCGGTTCGCGGCTTTCATGCCCTACCGGAGCCCTTGAGGAAAGCCGGCTCGCCACTCGGGCCACCGCTTCTTCGAGCGTCACGCGCGCAATCGGCACGCCCGGCGGGAACGCGGCGAGCAGGCGCGAGGGCATCGCTGCCGACAGCATAACGAACACGCCCGAATCGTCGGCGCGGCGGATCAGCCGGCCGAACGCCTGCGCCAGCCGCGCGCGGACGAGCCGATCGTCATAGGCCGAGCCGCCGCCGGCAAGCCGCCGCGCGGCGTGCAGCACCGACGGTTTCGCCCAGGGCACGCCCTCCATCACCACGAGCCGCAGCGACTCACCGGGCACGTCGACGCCGTCGCGCAGCGCATCAGTGCCGAGCAGCGACGCGCCGGGATCGTCGCGGAAGATGTCGACCAGCGTGCCGGTATCGATCGGATCGACGTGCTGCGCGTGGAGCGGCAGGCCTTCGCGCGCGAGGCGATCGGCGATGCGCCCATGCACGCCGCGCAGCCGCCGGATCGCGGTGAACAGCCCCAGCGTCCCGCCACGGCTGGCGACGATCAGCTGCGCATAGGCGTTGGCAAGCGCGCCGATGTCGCCGCGCTTCACGTCGGTGACGATCAGCACTTCGGCCTGGCGGGTATAGTCGAACGGGCTTTTCGCCTCGAATCGCGCGGCGGGGCGAAGAAGGTGGGGGGCGCCGCTGCGCGCTTCGGCGACCTCCCAGTCGCCGCCGCCGGTGAGCGTCGCCGAGGTGACGAGCGCGCCATGCGCGGGCTTGAGGACGATCTCGGCGAACGGCCGAGTCGGGTCGAGCCAGTGGCGGTGGAGGCCGATGTCGAATTCGCGGCCCTCGATCCGGTCGACCGCGAGCCAGTCGACGAAATCGCCGTCGACCGGCCCGCCAACGCGCGCGAGCAGCGACAGCCACGCCGCGACCGTCTCCGCGCGCCAGCCGATCGAGGCGATTGCGCCCTCGACGCGCGCGCGGGCGGGGCCGTCCATCCAGTCGGGCGCTTCGGCGAGCACCGCTTCGAGGCGGCGGGCGAGCGTGACGAGTGGGCGGACCAGCGCGTCGAGCGCAGAGGCGGCGGGGGCGGCGGCCTCGATCAGAGTCGCGTCGGGTTCGGCGAGTTCGGTCTCCAGCCCATAGCCCGCATCGCCGGGTTGCTCGGCGCGCGCATAGGTGAGGCCGCGGACGGCGGCGAGCAGCGTCTCGATCGGTCCGAACGGCGCGCCTTCGCCAAGCCGTTGCAGCCAGCCGTCGCTCGCCAGCGCCCCCGCCGCGGTGACCGCGTCGCTGATCGCGCGCGCGCCCTGTTCGTCATAGCTGGCGAGGTCGGACAGCCGTGCGGCAAGGCCGCGCCGCCGGCCACGCCCACCCGATTCGGGGCCGAGGATCCAGCGGCGCAGTTCGATCGTCTCGGCACCGGTCAGCGCGGTCGCGAACATCGAATCGGCGGCGTCGAAGATGTGATGGCCCTCGTCGAACACATAGCGTGTCGGCCGGGTCGCGAGTTCGCGGCCGCGCGCGGCGTTGACCATCACCAGCGCGTGGTTGGCGATGACGATATCCGCGTCGGACGAGGCGCGCGCGGCGCGCTCGATGAAGCATTTCCGGTAATGCGGGCAGCCGGCATAGACGCATTCGCCGCGCCGGTCGGTCAGCGCGGTCGAGCCGTTGCGGCGGAACAAGGTCGGCAGCCAGCCGGGCAGGTCGCCGCCGACCATGTCGCCGTCGGCGCTATACGCGGCCCAGCGCGCGACGAGGTGTGCGAGGATCGCCGCACGGCCCGCGAACCCGCCCTGCAGCGCGTCCTCGAGGTTGAGCAGGCACAGGTAATTCTCGCGGCCCTTGCGCGTGACGACCTTGGCCTTGCGGATCGCGGCGTCGGGATAGAGTCGCGCGGTTTCCTGTCCCAACTGGCGTTGCAGCGTCTTGGTATAGGTCGAGATCCACACCGCGCCGCCCGCCTTCTCCGCCCAGAGCGACGCGGGCGCGAGATAGCCGAGCGTCTTGCCGATCCCGGTGCCCGCCTCGGCGAGGACGAGGTTGGGCGTGTCACGCATCGCACGCGGTGCGAAGGCGGCGGTCGCGGCGCCGGCATAGGCGCGCTGGCCGGGGCGTTCCTCCGCGCCATGCCCGGTGAGGTCGACGAGCCGCGCTTCGGCGTCGCCGGGCTCGATCGTGACGGTGCGCGGTGCGGGGCGCGGCGCATGCTCCTCCCATTCGGGCAGCACCGAGAACAGCCAGCGTTCGTTGACCGACGGCTTTTTCAGCCGCTCGGCGACGACCGGCGCCCAAGGCCAGCGCAGGCGGAACAGCGATTGCGCCGAGGTCCACGCGCCTTCGCGCTCGGGCCAGTCGCCATCGGTCAGCGCCAGCATCGCCTCGGCCGCACGCAGCAGGAACGACGCCACCTCGGCATCCTCGGTGGGAACGTCCAGACCGGTGACACGCGCGATGCCCTTGGGCGTCGGGACCGCGAACTGCGAAGGGCGCAGGAAGGCGTAGAGTTCGAGCAAATCGAGCCCCGACAGGTCGGGATAGCCGAGACGCTGCCCGATCAGCGGCGCGTTGAGCATGATGACGGGCGTATCGGCGGCGATCCGGATCGCCTCGCCCCGCCCGATCGGGCGCGCGCCGTCTGCATTCGCGATCCAGATGCCGGCGTGGCTGGCGTGGAGGGCGGGATAGGGAAGCACCGCGCGACCTTGTGCCAAGAGGAACGAAAGGGCAACCTTTTGTAAGGCGGCTGGGCAATCTCCGCTCTTCCGTCGTCCCACCGAAAGCTGGGATGACGGGAGGGTTTGAGAGACTTTTCAGCGATCTCATCATCCTAGGCCGCCGTTACGCAACCGGTACGGTTCACGTGCGTTGCGCCCCTATCGATACCGGGCTTTACTTACATCAACAGGGACGATGATCATGCAGAAGTTTCTCATGGCGCTGAGCGCGCTCTCGCTCGCCATTCCCGCTGCCGCCGTGATCCCCACGGGCAAAGCCGAAGCGCGCTCGCGGCATGAATATCGCGGTCACAACCGTCGCTATCAGGCGCGGCGCTGCCGCCATTCGAGCGGCACGACCGGTCTGGTCGCCGGCGGCGTCGGTGGCGCGGTGCTCGGCAATGCCGTTGGTGGTGGCCTGCTCGGCACGCTCGCCGGCGGCGCAGCGGGTGCGCTCGGGGGTCGCGCGATCGATCGGACGATCACTGCAAAGGATCGTTGCCGCTAAGACCCATGCGGCGGTGTGGGGGTGACGGGCAGCGGCGCACGCGCTAGTCGCGATGGGCTATGACCGATGACCTCCGCACCGCCGCCCTTGAGTCCAAAGCCTGGCCGTATGAGGAAGCGCGCAAGCTCCTCAAGCGGTATCCGAACGGCAAATCGGGCGCGCCGGTGCTGTTCGAAACGGGCTATGGACCGTCGGGGCTGCCGCATATCGGCACGTTCAACGAAGTGTTGCGCACGACGATGGTGCGCAACGCCTTCCACGCGCTGAGTGACACGCCGACGCGGCTAATTGCATTTTCGGACGACATGGACGGCCTGCGCAAGGTGCCCGACAACGTCCCCAACGGCGACATGCTGCGCGAGCATCTCGGCAAGCCGCTCACGCAGATCCCCGATCCGTTCGGCACGCATTCGAGCTTTGCCGCGCATAACAACGCGATTCTGCGCGAATTCCTCGACCGCTACGGCTTCGACTATGAATTCGCGTCGTCGACCGACTATTACACCAGCGGTCGCTTCGACGAGGCGCTGAAAGGCGTGCTGCGGCATTTCCAGGGCATCCAGGACGTGATGCTGCCGACGCTGCGCGCCGAGCGCCGCGCGACCTATTCGCCGGTGCTGCCGATCTCGCCGACCAGCGGCATCGTGCTGCAGGTGCCGATCGAGGTGATCGATGCCGAAGCCGGGCTGATCGCGTTCGACGATGAGGGCCAGCGGATCGAGCAGTCGGTGCTCGGCGGCAAGGCCAAGCTCCAGTGGAAGGTCGACTGGGCGATGCGCTGGGTTGCGCTCGGCGTCGATTACGAGATGGCGGGCAAGGACCTGATCGATTCGGTGACGCAGTCGTCGAAGATCGCGCGCGTGCTCGGGGGCCGGCCGCCCGAGGGCTTCAACTACGAGATGTTCCTTGACGAGAATGGCGAGAAGATCTCGAAGTCCAAGGGCAACGGCCTCAGCCTCGACCAGTGGCTGACCTATGGCCCGCAGGAGAGTCTCGCCTTCTACGCGTATCGCGAGCCCAAAAAGGCCAAGTCACTGCACATGGGCGTGATCCCGCGCGCGGTGGACGAATATTGGCAGTTCCGCGGCAATTATGCGGCCCAGGATCTGAAGCAGAAGCTCGGCAATCCGGTGCATCACATTCATGACGGCAAGCTCCCCGAGGGCGAGCTGCCGGTGACGTTCGGTCTGTTGCTCAACCTGGTCGGCGTGATGGGCGATGCGAGCAAGGCGCAGGTCTGGGGCTATCTGGCGAACTACGTCCCCGATGCGTCGGCGGAGAGCTATCCCGAGCTCGACAAGCTGATCGATCACGCGCTGGCCTATGGCCGTGATTTCGTCGCGCCGACCTTGAAGCGTCGCGCGCCCGTGGCGCACGAGGTCGCGGCGCTCGAGCGGCTCGACGCCGAACTCGGCGCGCTGCCCGCGGAGGCGAGTGCCGAGGACATCCAGAACATCGTCTACGAGATCGGCAAGACCGGCGGGTTCGAAAACCTGCGCGACTGGTTCAAGGCGCTGTACGAGACGCTGCTCGGCTCCGAGCAAGGGCCGCGGATGGGCAGCTTCATCGCGCTGTACGGCGTCGCGAACTCGCGCAAACTGATCGCAGAGGCCTTGGCGCGGTAAGGGCGTACGCTGGAAGAATCATCCACCCCGGTGGAGGCCGGGGCCCAATTGGGGGACGTACATAACGAGGTGCAGCGTATCGTTACTGCAGCCTCTCCAATTGGGCCCCGGCCTTCGCCGGGGTGGTGTTTGATCCACAGGATTTCGCGCGATACCTAGACGACAACACCGGAACATATTAGCAACAAAACGTCCCCACCCGACCCGGAAAGTGGCCATGTTTCATCGACCGATCGCCCGTCACAGCCTGTTCTTTGCGATCCGCCCGCCGCTGCCGCTCGCGCGCCAGATCACCGAGGCGGCGTCGTGGTTCGAGACCGAGGGGCAGAAGCGGCGCCCCGACCATCTCCACGTCACGATCGACATCCTCGACGACCATGACCGCGTGTCGACCGCGCTCGAGCGCGACCTCAAGGCGATCGGCGATGCGGTCGAGGCCGCACCGTTCGCGCTACGGTTCGATATCGCGGTCGGGACCGAGCGATCCGTCGCGCTGTGTTCGCGCCACCCGAACGCCTCGCTAGACGCACTGCGGCAGCGGATCGCGGTGGCGCGCGAGGCGGCGGGGCTGTCCGCACGCGCAGGCCACCGGTCCAGTCCGCGGATGACGCTCGGCTACCGCGACGGCGCGCCGTTCACGCACGACATCGCGCCGATCGGCTGGACCGCGGACGCGTTCGTGCTGGTCCACAGCCGGGTCGGCCAGATGCGGCACGACGTGATCGGTCGCTGGCTCCTGAACGGCGTGGACGATCGGCAGCTGGCGCTGTTCTAGGCTGTCGAATTGGTCGAACGCGCGGGACCCGGTAGGACCCACAGCGCGATCGGTTGGTTCTTCCCTCGTGACCGCGCACCAAGGAGCAAACATGCGGCTGTTCTTCGACGATGCCCAGCGGACCCATGCGCCAGCCCGCGAACTGCACAACGGCGCGTTCACCGCCTATGCGGAGACGCCCGCGCGCATAGATGCGATCCTCCGCGCGATCGGCCCGGTCGAGGCGCCGGAGGATCGCGGCGAGGCGCCGATCCTGGCGGTGCATACGCAAGCCTATGCCGCGTTCCTCAAGGATGCCGCGCGGCTGTGGCGCGACGCGGGGCGCGAAGGCGATGCGATCCCCTACGCGTTCCCGGTTCGCGGCCGCCGTCCGCTCGATCTCACGCGGATCGACGCGCTGATCGGTGCGCACAGCTTCGATGCCACTACGCCGATCACGCCCCAGGCCTGGGCCGCCTCCTACGGCAGCGCGCAGTCCGCGCTCGCCGCGACGCATGCGGTACTCGACGGCGAGCGCGCTGCGTTCGCGCTGTGCCGCCCGCCCGGCCATCATGCGGGTGCGGATTATTGCGGCGGATACTGCCATCTCAACACCGCCGCGATCGCCGCGCAGGCTGCGCGCGACGCCGGAGTCGCGCGCGTCGCGATCCTCGACATCGATTATCACCACGGCAACGGCACGCAGGACATTTTCGCGCGCAGGGGCGACGTGTTCTACGCCTCGGTCCATGCCGATCCGAAGACCGACTATCCCTTCTACTGGGGCCATGCCGACGAGACCGGCGAGGGCGAAGGGCTCGGCACGACGCTGAACCTGCCCTTGCCCCACGGCACGCGGATCGAGGCCTTCCGCGCCGCGCAGACGACCGCGCTCGACGCGATCGCCGCGTTCGATCCGGGCCTGCTGGTCGTGAGCTTCGGCGCGGATACGTGGGAGGGCGATCCGATCTCGCACTTCGCGCTGACCACGCCCGACTATGCCATACTCGCCGCCGATATCGCGGCCCGCGGCTGGCCGAGCGTCATTGTCATGGAGGGCGGCTATGCGGTCGACGCGCTGGGCCACAACGTCGCGAGTTTCCTGAGTGGCTTCTGAGGCGCCGATTGCTCTGGGCACACCCGCCTATCGCCGGCTGACGCTGGCGATGCTGTTTGCGGGGTTCTCCACCTTCTCGCTGCTCTATTCGGTGCAGCCGTTGCTGCCGCTGTTCGCCGCGCAATATGGCCTGACCGCGGAGGCCGCCTCGCTGGCGGTGTCGCTCGCGACCGGGCCCTTGGCGATCGGCATCCTGTTTGCCGGGTTCGTCTCGGACCGGGTCGGGCGGCGGCCGTTGATGATCGCGGCGATGTTCGCGGCGGGTGCGCTGACCGTGGCGGCGGCGGTTGTGCCGGGGTGGAGCGGGTTGCTCGTGCTGCGTTTCCTGACCGGCGTCGCGCTGGCAGGCGTGCCCGCGGTGGCGATGGCCTATGTCGCGGAGGAGGTCGATGCGGGCGCGGTCGGCGCGGCGATGGGACTGTATATCGCGGGGAGTGCGCTTGGTGGGATGGCGGGGCGGCTGGTCGTCAGCGTCGTCGCCGATCTCGAAGGCTGGCGCTGGGCGCTCGCCTCGGTGGGGATCGCCGGGCTGGCGATGGCGGAGGCGTTTCGCCGGCTGTCTCCGCCCTCGCGCAATTTCACGCCGAGCGAGGGGCGGCCGGGCGCGCTGCTGCGCAGTGCCGGGTCGCTGTTCACCGACCGCGCGATGCCGTTGCTGTATCTCGAGGCGTTCCTGCTGATGGGCGTGTTCGTGACGATCTACAATTATGCCGGCTTCCGGTTGATGCGCGCGCCGTACGGCCTCAGCCAGGCGGCAGTCGGGGCGGTGTTCCTGCTCTATGTGCTGGGATCGGTCAGCTCGGCGAAGTTCGGCACGCTCGCCGGGCGGCGCGGGCGGCGGACGATCTTCTGGATCCCGGTGGTGCTGCTGATCGTCGGCGTCGCGCTGACCGCGATGACTCCGCTGGCGCTGGTGATCGCGGGGATCGCGGTGGTGACGATCGGCTTTTTCGGCGCGCATTCGATCGCCAGCGCCTGGGTCGGCCGCCGTGCGCAAGGCGCGCGCGGACAGGCGGCGGCGTTCTACCTGTTCTTCTATTATATGGGGTCGAGCGTGCTGGGGTCCGCCGGCGGGGTCGCATGGACGCACGCCGGCTGGCCGGGGGTGACCGCGTTCTGCCTGGTGCTCGGCGTGGCGGCGCTGGTGATCGGGCTGGTCCTGCGCACCGTGCCGCCGCTGGTGGTGGAGCCGCCGGCGCCGCAGCGCATGCCGGATCCGTGACGCCCCTCCCACCGTCATCCCAGCGAACGCTGGGATATCCCCGTTAAGCACGCGTTGCCTGATACGGAAGGATACCCCAGCTTTCGCTGGGGCAACGAGGTTTGGCCGTCACGGTTGCGGCTTGCGCGAAGGCCAAGACCCTATCGCGACGCGACGTCGGTCGCATCGACGGGCGGCAGCCCGGCCATCGCCTTCGCAACGCCTTCCACCGCCTCCATCACGCGCAGGACGTTGCCCCCCGACAGCTTCGCCAGATCGCCATCGCTCCACCCGCGCCGCGCGAGTTCGGCGAACAGCAGCGGATAGCCGTCGACGCCCTTCAGCCCGATCGGCCCGGTGCCCTGGATGCCATCGAAGTCGCCCCCGATCCCGACATGATCGTGGCCAGCGATTTGCGCGATATGCTCGACATGATCGGCCACCGTCGCGGCGGTGACATGCGGTTCGGGATGCGCGGCGTCCCACGCGACAAGAGGCGCGGGCGACTTGGAACCATACACCCCCGCCGGCACGCCGATGCTCTTGGCATAGGCGGTTCGCGCGCCGTCCCAGCCGCGCCACGCGCCCGACAGGAACGACGGGTAGAAGTTCACCATCACCACGCCCCCGTTCGCGCCGATCGCGCGGAGCAGGTCATCTGGAATGTTGCGCGGCGCATCCGCAATCGCGCGCGCGCTGGAGTGCGAGGCGATCACCGGCGCCTTGGTCGCGGCGAGCGCCGCGGTCATCGTCGCGTCCGAGACGTGGCTGACGTCGACGATCATCCCGATCCGGTTCATCTCGGCGATCACCTGCCGCCCGAAATCGCTGAGCCCGTTGGCACGCGGTGCGTCGGTTGCGCTGTCCGCCCAGTTCAGGCTCTTGCCGTGCGTCAGCGTCATATAGGCGACGCCGAGCGCGCGGTACTGGCGCAACACAGAGAGCCGACCGTCGATCTGGTGCCCGCCCTCGACCCCGATCAGCGACGCGATCCGCCCGGCTTTCTCGATCCGGCGGATGTCGGCGGCGGTGGTCGCCAGTTCGAACGTCGCCGGATTGGCCGCGACGAAGCGGCGGACGATATCGATCTCCTCGAGCGTCATCTCGACCGCGCGCGGCGCGTCGGCGGGGATGTAGACCGACCAGAACTGGCCGCCGACATGGCCCTTGCGCAGACGGGGGATGTCGGTCTGGAGCGGGTAGGGCAGATGTGCGGTATCGGCCGACAGATCGACCGCCTCGACCTTCGCGTCGTGCAGCTCGCGAATCTCCCAGGCTAGGTCGTTATGACCGTCGATGACCGGGTTCCGCTTCAGCACGCGCTCGACTCGGCGGGATAGGACCGCGTCGGGCCCCGCCTGCGCAGCCATAAGCAGGAAAGCGGCGATCATGTCTTTGTCCCCCGTAACGTCCGCTCCATCCTGAACACAGTGTTCGCGCGCGACAAGCCGGGTAAGGCGCGCGCTACAGCAGGCGGAGGGGCGCATTTGAACACGGGGACCGCCGAACCGGCACGCGGCGCGGAGAGCCGACTTTCCACCGCGATCGCGATCGCGCGGCTGATCGGGATCATGGGGATCGTCTATGTCCACGCCTGGACCGGGCGAACCGCCGAGGAGCTCGCGGCGGTCTCGTTCGGCGGACAGGCGATCCTGCGCACCGTGCTGGGCGAGGTGTTCGGGCGCAGCGCCGTGCCGCTGCTCGGCATGATCTCGGGTTGGCTGGTCGTCTCGACCGCGATGCGCCAGCCTTACGGTGCGTTCCTGCGCGGCAAGGCGCGGACGATCCTGCTCCCGATGTTGCTGTGGAACGCGATCGCGATCCTGCTGGTCGGTGCCGCGGCGACGTTCGGCGACCTGAAGGCGCCGACGCCGTCGAGCATCGGCTGGACGCTCAACGAACTCGTGCCGCTCGTCCATGCCAATGATATCAACGTGCAGATGCCGTTCCTGCGCGACCTGTTCGTCGCGATGATGATCGCGCCGCTCCTGGTCCGGGCGTCGAGTCGATGGCTGGCGGTGGTTTCGATCATGGTCGTCGCGTGGAGTGTATCCGGGGTGCGCGTGCCCTTGCTGTTGCGGCCGCAGATCCTGCTCTTCTTTACCGCGGGCATCGCCGCGCGGCGGTTCGGCGTCCCGGAGGCGGTCGCGCGGTGGCCGGTCGCGCTGTGCGCGCTGCCGTTCGTGGTGCTGATCGCGCCGCGGCTCTGGACGGCGTTGCTGGGAAATGTCTTCTTCGACGCACATCCGCACGCGATGGCAGCGTTCGATATCGTGTTTCGCCTGGCGTCCGCGGTGCTCTTCTGGCGCGTGGCGTGGGCGTTGGCGGGGAGCCGCTGCGCAGAGGGCTTGCGGGAAATCGAGCGCTACGGATTTCTCGCCTTTTGCGATCATCTCGTGCTGTTGTGGCTGTTCGGGCCAGTGATCGGGCTGGTGACCGGCGCGCTCGGCGCGGGGCTGTATCCGGCGTATCTGCTGGTCCAGCCGTTGCTGGTGCTCGGCGTCACGATCGGTCTGGGACGCGCGTTGATGGCGGTTTCGCCGACCGCCGCGCGGGTCCTGAGCGGGGGACGGCTCGGGCGGTAGAGGGTGCGATCAGTCGCCGCGCGACGGCGGTCCGCGCTGGTTGACCCATGACTGGTTGCGGACGACGGTCGACCGGACCGGCCGCCCCGCCGCATCGCGCCACGGGCGATAGCGAAAGCGCAGCGTGATCAGGCGGCAGGTGGTCGCATCGAGTACCGCATTGCCGCTCGATCGCATGATTCCGCAGTGCGTGACGCTGCCATCGGTCTCGACCGTGTAGCTCACGCCGACGATCCCGCCCGCGCCGATCACCGCCTCGGCATTGAGGAAGTCCTTAGTCTTGAAGCGGCCGTTAAGCAGCTTTGGCGGGGTCTCGGCGCCGCCATCGCCGTCGCCATACCCGGCGCGGCCGCTGCCCGAGCCGTTGCCATCGCCACCCGCGCCGGTTCCGGGGCCCAAGACGGGCGCGGCGCCCGTGGTGGCCTCGCTACCCGGGCCGGGCTTCAGCGCGACAATGACCGGCGGTGGTGGAACGGGGGGCGGCACGATCGGCGTGGGCACAACGATGTCGGTGGCTTTCGCGCGCAGGTTGGCGGGCGCCGCCGCGCCTTCGGGACGATGGCGTTTCGCCGGCCGAGGGATGATCGTTTCAGGCGGCGGCGGGGGAGGTGCGGGGCCAATTGCGAACGTCTTCAGCGCGTCGGGGATGGCGACGGGCATGCGCACGCCGAGACCGAGGATCAGCGCGTAGCCCAAGACGCCACACAGGATCGTGGCACCGCCCGCGGATATCAGGCGATCGCGCGGGTTCGGGTGGACACCGTACATCCCGGCTAATTGGGGAGGGCGACGGCGGGCGGCAACTCCGCGCCTTGGGGTTCGGCCGCCGGCACTTGCGATACGTCTCAGTCAAGGGCTGCTGCCCCCGGACTTGCTTGACCCTTATCCCCCAGGAACAACGGTAGCCTTGTTTCCCCGCGAAGGCGGGGACCCAGACTGGGCTCCCGCCTTCGCGGGAGAACAAGGAGGAGCGGACTGCCGCTCGAACGCGGCCGGACCTTGCGTGACGGCGACAAGCAATGACGGGGTCGGGGGCTATTGTTCCCCGAGCCCTATGTCGGGTTGGTGCGGAACAGTGGATACCGGAACGCGCTTGGCGTAATTGGGCGGACGGTGCGCTGGCGTTGATACGAGAACGGGCGGTGCGACCTAAGTCACACCGCCCGTTCCTGGCGTGCGCCGCGGGAGTGAATCCCGCGGAGACGGTCGGCGCTATGGCGCCGCCGGCCGGCCCGTCGCGTGCGAACCTGCGCTTCGCTGGTTCGCACCGGCGTGCTGTTGCACGCCTCGCTCGGGCTTACAGTTTCTCCGTCAGCTCCGGCACGATCTTGAACAGATCGCCGACCAGGCCGATGTCCGCGACCTGGAAGATCGGCGCGTCCTCGTCCTTGTTAATCGCGATGATGACCTTCGAGTCCTTCATCCCCGCAAGATGCTGGATAGCCCCCGAGATGCCAACCGCGACATACACTTCCGGGGCGACGATCTTGCCGGTCTGGCCAACCTGATAGTCGTTCGGCGCATAGCCCGCGTCGACCGCGGCGCGCGAGGCACCGACGCCCGCGCCCAGCTTGTCGGCAAGCGGATCGATCAGCGCGTGGAACTGGTCGCTCGAGGCCAGCGCACGGCCGCCCGAGACGATGATCTTCGCGCTGGTCAGCTCGGGACGCTCGTTCTTGGCGATCTCCGAGCCGGCAAAGGTCGACAGACCCTTGTCGCCCGTCGACGCGACCGCCTCGATCTCGCCAGACCCAACCTCGGTCGCGGCCTTGGCGAAGGCCGTACCACGCACCGTGATGACCTTCTTCGCATCCGACGACTGGACGGTCGCGATCGCGTTGCCCGCATAGATCGGGCGCGTGAACGTGTCCTCGCTCTCGACCGACAGGATGTCGCTGATCTGCATGACATCGAGCAGCGCGGCGACGCGCGGCGCGATGTTCTTGCCGTGCGTGGTCGACGGCGCGACGAACGCGTCGTGTGTGGCCATCAGCTCGACGATCAGCGGCGCGACGTTCTCGGCCAGCGCATGCGCGAACGCGGCGTCGTCGGCGACATGCACCTTGCCGACGCCGGCGATCTTGGCGGCCTCGGCTGCGACGCCGTCGACGCCCTGGCCGGCGACCAGCAGATGGACTTCGCCGAGCTGCGATGCGGCGGTCACCGCCGACAGCGTGGCATCCTTGACGGCCTGACCGTCATGTTCGACCCAGACGAGCGTCTTCACTTGGCGACTCCCATTTCCTTGAGCTTGCCGACCAGTGCGTCGACATCGGCGACCTTGATCCCGGCCGAGCGCTTGGCGGGCTCGACCACCTTCAGCGTGGTCAGGCGTGGCGTCACGTCGACGCCGAAATCGGCCGGCGTCTTCTGCGCCATCGGCTTCGACTTGGCCTTCATGATGTTGGGCAGCGACGCATAGCGCGGCTCGTTGAGGCGAAGATCGGTGGTGATGATCGCAGGCAGCTTGAGCGTGTCCGTCTCCGCGCCGCCATCGACTTCGCGGGTCACGTTGACCGACCCGTCGGCGATCTCGACCTTCGACGCGAACGTGCCCTGGCCCCAGTTCAGGAGCCCGGCGAGCATCTGCCCGGTCTGGTTGTTGTCGTCGTCGATCGCCTGCTTGCCGAGGATGACCATGTCGGGCTTTTCTTCCTCGACGATCTTCGCGAGGATCTTGGCCACGCCCAGCGGCTCGACCTTGGTCTCGCTGACGACCAGAATCGCACGGTCAGCGCCCATGGCGAGCGCAGTGCGCAGCGTTTCCTGGCTTTTCTGCTCGCCGATCGAGACGACGACGATCTCCGTCACGCCCTTGTCCTTGAGGCGAATCGCCTCTTCGACCGCGATCTCGTCGAACGGGTTCATGCTCATCTTGACGTTCGCCAGATCGACGCCCGTTCCGTCCGCTTTCACTCTAGGCTTCACGTTGTAGTCAAGCACGCGCTTGACCGGCACCAGCACCTTCATCGGGGTTCCTTCCAAGGTGAATCTCATCGTTCGATCACCGTCGCACTATGGGTCACAGCGTGACGGCGTTGGCGCGACAGATGGCGGTTTCGCGCCGTTTTCGCAAGTCCGGTATGGAAACATCACCGTTCCGTAGCGTCACGACGGGCGACCAACCGGACCAGTCGCGACACCAACGAAAAAGGGCCCGGACGTTTCCGTCCGAGCCCCGTTTTTCGCAGAATCAGTATGCAGTGGGCAGTGGTTACGCCGCGACCTTCTGCACCTCTGCGACAATCTTCTTGGCGGCATCGCCAAGGTCGTTCGCAGGAACGATCGCGAGGCCGGAGTTCGCGAGAATCTCCTTTCCCTTCTCGACGTTCGTACCCTCGAGGCGGACGACCAGCGGCACCGACAGGTTCACTTCCTTCGCCGCCGCGACGATGCCGTCGGCGATGATGTCGCACTTCATGATGCCACCGAAGATGTTGACCAGGATGCCCTTCACGTTCGGATCCGCGAGGATGATCTTGAACGCGGCCGTCACCTTCTCCTTGTTGGCGCCGCCGCCAACGTCGAGGAAGTTCGCCGGGAACATGCCGTTCAGCTTGATGATGTCCATCGTCGCCATGGCGAGGCCGGCGCCGTTGACCATGCAGCCGATGTCGCCGTCGAGCTTGATATAGGCGAGGTCGTACTTCGAGGCTTCGAGCTCGGCAGGATCTTCCTCGGTCTCGTCGCGCAGCTGAAGCAGGTCCTTGTGGCGGAACAGCGCGTTGCCGTCGAACGCGACCTTCGCGTCGAGCACCATCAGCTTGCCGTCGTTGGTGACCGCGAGCGGGTTGATCTCGATCTGCTCGGCATCGGTGCCGATGAACGCGTCATACAGCTTCGACGCGGTGTTCGCGGCCTGCTTGGCGAGATCGCCGGTCAGCTCGAGCGCTGCAGCAACGGCGCGGCCGTGATGCGGCATGAAGCCGGTCGCCTGGTCGATATCGATCGACTGGATCTTCTCGGGCGTGTCGTGCGCGACCGCTTCGATGTCCATGCCGCCTTCGGTCGAGGCCACCATCATCACCCGGCCGGTGGTGCGGTTGAGCGTCAGCGCGAGGTAGAATTCCTTGTCGATATCGACACCGTCGGTAACGTACAGGCGATTGACCTGCTTGCCCGCGTCACCCGTCTGGATCGTGACGAGCGTGTTGCCGAGCATGTCGGTCGCGGCCGCGCGAACCTCGTCCTCGGTCTTGGCGAGGCGGACGCCGCCCTTGGCGTCGGGGCCGAGCTCGACGAATTTGCCCTTGCCGCGGCCGCCGGCGTGGATCTGCGCCTTGACGACGTAGAGCGGTCCGGGAAGCTTCTTCGAGGCCTCGACGGCCTCCTCGACGGTCAGCGCCGCGAAACCGGCGGGGACGGGGACGCCGAACTTGGCCAGCAGTTCCTTGGCCTGGTATTCATGGATGTTCATCGGGAAGGCTCCACGCAATTTTTAGGAAACTCGGGAATTGGTTCGGCGTAAAGCACAGGGCGGGTCGCAAATCCACCCTTAAGGCATTTGCAGTTGCGTCTCTTTCGCAATAGCATGTGCGAAACGCGCGTTTCCGCGGGTTTTGCGGAAGCGCCGCTAGGACAATTCGCCTTTTGCCCTGCGGCCTTGGCGGCCCTATACGAGAGAGATGGCGATCTGGCTCGGCATCCTTCTGTTTCTCGGTACCGTGCTCGGCATGGAGGCGTTTGCGTATGCCGCGCACCGCTGGATCATGCATGGCTTTGGCTGGTTCCTGCATGAGAGCCACCATCGCGCACGCCATGGCAACTGGGAGTTGAACGACCTGTACGCAGCGATCTTCGCGGTACCGTCGTTCGTGTTGGTGTTCGGCGGCTTGAACCTTGGCTGGTGGCCAGGCTTCGCCTGGATCGGCGCGGGGGTCGCGACCTACGGCATGATCTATTTCGGGTTCCACGACGTCATCGTGCACCAGCGCATCCCGAACCGGTATCTGCCCAAGTCCAAATACATGAAACGCATCGTCCAGGCGCACCGGCTGCACCACGTCGTCGAGACGCGCGAGGGCAATGTCAGCTTCGGCTTCCTCGTCGCCCCGAAGCCGGAGATGCTCAAGGCCGAACTCAAGCGGCGCGCGCGTGCCGGCATCCGGGCGCCTGCACGGCCGCGCGAGACGCAGGCCGGTACGCACGCTCCAGCGGTCGAATCATGATGGATTCGGAAAAAAGTAACCCTTTTGGGAGCAGTGTCCCGGACATGACACAGCCCGTCCCCATTCCCCCTGCCGACTCGACCGGCGAGGAGCTTCGTCAGGCGTTCCGCAAGGCCGTCAAGATGCGCGCGCATCTGCGCGACCGTGGCCAGACGCGATTCGAGATCGAGGTCACCGACCTCTCGCTCTCCGGCTTCCGCGCCGAGACGAGCTTTACCTTGTGGCCCGGAACGGTGGTCTGGCTGACGCTGCCCGGGCTCGCGGCGCTCGAGGCGGTGGTCGCATGGCGCGACAAGTTCAAATACGGGTGCGCCTTCGCCAAGCCGCTGCATCCCGCGGTGTTCGACCACATCGTCGCACTGTCGCAGCGCTAAGCACAACGGTCTCTTGCAAAGACGGAAACCCGGTCCGGGTCACCGCCTTCGCGTTCAAACACCCTGCCCCCGATCTCAGTCGAACAGGCTCGACACGCTCGTCTCGTCCGCGATCCGCTTGATCGCCTCGCCGAGCAGCGGCGCGATCTGCAGGTGGCGGATCTTGCCATGCGCGCCCTTGATGACGTCGTGATTGCCGATCGAATCGGTGATCACCAGCTCGCGCAACTCGGAGCCCTCGACCCGCGCGACCGCGCCCCCAGACAGCACACCATGCGTGACATAGGCGACGACGCCCTCGGCTCCCGCCTCCATCAGCGCAGCAGCGGCGTTGCACAGCGTCCCCGCCGAATCGACGATGTCGTCGACCAGGATGCAGAAGCGACCCTCTACCTCGCCGATGATGTTCATGACCTCGGACTCGCCCGCGCGCTCGCGACGCTTGTCGACGATCGCGAGCGGCGCGTTGTCGAGTCGCTTGGCCAGCACGCGCGCGCGCACCACGCCGCCGACGTCGGGCGACACGACCATCAGGTTCTTGCCGCCGAAGCGCGCCAGGATGTCCGCCGACATCACCGGCGCGGCATACAGATTGTCCGTCGGGATATCGAAGAAGCCCTGGATCTGCCCGGCATGCAGGTCGACCGACAACACGCGGTTCGCGCCTGCGACGGTGATCAGGTTGGCGACCAGCTTGGCCGAGATCGGCGTGCGCGGGCCCGGCTTCCGGTCCTGCCGCGCGTAGCCCATATACGGGATTACCGCGGTGATGCGGCGCGCCGACGCACGCTTGAGCGCGTCGATCATGATCAGCAGTTCCATGAGGTTGTCGTTGGCCGGGTAGCCGGTCGACTGGATCACGAACACGTCCTCGCCGCGGACATTCTCGTTGATCTCGACAAAGACCTCCTCGTCGGCGAAGCGCCGGACACTGACGTCGGTCAACGGCGTCTCGAGATAGGCGGCGATCTCCTGCGCGAGTGGCAGGTTCGAATTGCCGGTCATCAGTTTCATGAAAGTCTTCCCCGCTCGATCACGCGCACCCCTTAGGCGCACGAATCGCCGGTTGGAAGCGTTGCGTGCCGGGGTGGTGGGCCGGGGCGGCGGGCCAGCACATAGGCCAGATGGCCTGGAAGCGTTTGCCCGTCGGCGCGCGGCTACCTACAGCGATCCGCATGACCGTGATCACCCGTTTCGCCCCCTCGCCCACCGGCCGGCTGCATGTCGGCAACATCCGCACCGCGCTCCACAACTGGATGTTCGCGCGCGCGAACGGCGGCAAGTTCGTGCTCAGGATCGACGATACCGATCCCGAACGCAGCGAAGAACGGTTCGTCGATGCGATCCGCGCGGATCTCGACTGGCTCGGCATGACGCCCGATGCGGAGGAGCGGCAGTCGGCCCGGTTCGCGCTATACGAGTCGCGGTTCGCCGCGCTGGTCGCGAGCGGTCATGTCTATCCGGCGTATGAAACGACGCAGGAACTCGACCTCAAGCGCAAGATCCAGGCCGGACGCGGGCTGCCGCCGATCTATGACCGCGCGGCGCTTGCGCTGGACGACGCCGCGCGCGCGAAGCTCGAGGCGGATGGGGTGCGGCCGCATTGGCGGTTCAAGCTCGATCACGACTCGGCGATCGACTGGGACGATCTGATCCGGGGACCGCAACATTTCGAGGCCAGGACAATGAGCGATCCGGTCGTGCGGCGCGCAGACGGGTCGTGGCTCTACATGCTCCCCTCGGCGATCGACGATGCCGAGATGGGCGTCACGCATGTCGTGCGCGGCGAAGATCACGTCTCGAACACCGCGCTCCAGTTACAGATGTTCGCCGCGCTCGGCGTCGCGCCGCCGCAGTTCGCTCATGAGGCGTTGCTGACGGGGGCGGAGGGCAAGCTGTCGAAGCGACTCGGCTCGCTCGGCGTCGATCATTTCCGTGAAGTCGGGATCGAGCCGCAGGCGGTGCGTGCGCTGCTCGCGCGGATCGGGACAAGCGATCCGGTCGAGCCGATCGCCGATGCCGCGCCGCTGATCGCCGGGTTCGATTTCGCCAGGTTCGGACGCGCGCCGGCACGGTTCGACGAAGCCGAGCTCGCACAACTGAACGCGCGGATCCTGCACACGCTGCCGTATGACGATGTCGCCGCGCGGTTGCCGGCGGGGATGGGTGCGGCGGCGTGGGAGGCCGTGCGGCCCAATCTGGTGACGCTGGCCGACGCCGCGGACTGGTGGGGCGTGATAGAAGGCCCCATCGCGGTCGAGGGCGATACGGACGTTGCGTATCTCGACAGCGCCGTGGCGGCGGCTGGGGCGATCGACTGGTCGAGCGACCCCTGGCACGCGCTGACCGCTCGGTTGAAGGACGAGACGGGGCGTAAGGGCAAGGCGCTCTTCCTGCCGTTGCGCCGCGCGCTGACCGGGCGCGATCACGGGCCCGACATGGCGGCGCTGCTGCCGCTGATCGGCCGGGAGCGGGCACTGGAGCGACTGGCAGCACGGTAACGGCGCGCTCCCGGAATTCTGTCGCTCTGCGAACAGTACGTTCTCCCGCGAAGGCGGGAGTCCAGTCTGGCTTCCGCCTCCGCGGGAGAACAAGGAGCCGGCCAGCGGTCGACCAACCGGCCTGATATTCGCGGCAGCCAAGAGAAGCACCGCCCTCCCCCCAAACACCATGTCGGCGGAGGCCGGGGCCCAGTTAGAAAGGTCGCAGCTACAAAGCGCCTCTCTACGTTAGCAACGTCTCTCAACTGGGCCCCGGCCTTCGCCGGGGTGGTCGATATGTCGACGAGGGGAGGCTGCCGAACTGGCCGAACCGATGCGTCGAACTAGTCCGCTGTGTCCCTCACAACGCGAACGTCGCTGTCTCAGATCCGACGCCGACAAGACAGCGCATACCTGATTCCCTCTCCCCCAAACCCCTTGCCCTCGCAATGTGATGATGTACCATACCCATCGGCGGTGTCTATCGCGCCGCCAGCCTCAAGGAGATGAAGGGGAGACGGACATGTACGCGGATCGACCAAACCGGACCGGCGGATTCAATCCCGGCAGCCTTGGCATTGCGCTGCTGGTCAACGGCGCCGTGATCGGAGCATTGTTCTTCGCAGCGCCGAGACTGCTGCCATTCACGCCGCCCGACGGGCCGCTCATCACCTATGTACCGTATACGCCGCCGCCCCCGCCCGAGCCGGTGCGGCCCGCCGATCCGCTGATCCGCCAGCAACCGCGCCCCGGGCCGCGTCCCGATGCGCCGGTCCCGCAGGTACCGACGCCCACCGACACCGGCTTCGTCGTCACGCCCGATCCGCTCCCCCTCACGCCGCCGATCGGGGTCGAGGGCACCGGGACCGGCACCGTCGCGGTCGACCCGCCAAAGCCTACGCCGGTGTTCGTCCAGCCAGGCATCGACCCGCGCTACGCCGCCGATTTCCAGCCAAGCTATCCGTCGGAGGAACGCCGTGCCGAGCGCGAGGGCAGGGTCGTGGTGCGCGTGCTGGTCGGAATCGACGGGCGCGTGAAGCAGGTCGAGCGGGTCAGCGCGACCACCGACGCGTTCTACAGCGCCACGCTCGACCGCGCGCTGGCGAAGTGGCGGTTCAAGCCGGCGACGCGTGACGGTGTTCCGGTCGAGGCGTGGCGATCGATGGCGCTAACGTTCGTGCTGCAGAACTAAACCTTCGCGGGGGCAGGGCTGGCCTAGGCGGCCCTGCCCCCCTATCTTGGCGCGCATGGGCTTATTCAGTCGTTTCTCACCGATCGTCGCCTATCGCGACCTGCGGCTCTTCCTGAGCCAGCGCCAGCCGTACGAGTTCTTCTTCCTCGCGGCCGCGCTCTGCGTCACCACCTTCCTGATCTACGCATTCATGAAGGATTCGTACGTCGAGCAGGAATATCGCCCGAAGATCATCTATGTCGAACAATGGCCCGCCGATCGCACCGATGCGCAGATCATCGCGCAACAGAAGATCGACGCCCCGATCAAGGCCAAGGCGCTCGCCGAGCAGAAGGCGCGCGAGGACGCACAGCGCGCCTCGTTCAAGCGGCTCGACGACAAGCTGAAGGCGATGGGAATCTGACCCACGCTCCGGATGCGCGGTGGATGGGTGCCGCGCTGGCGCTGGCCGAGCGGTCCCGCGGGCGGACCGCACCCAATCCCAATGTCGGGTGCGTCATCGTCGCGGACGGTCGAATCGTCGGACGCGGCTGGACGCAAGCAGGCGGGCGACCGCATGCCGAGGCGATGGCGCTGGCCGAGGCCTGCGCGAAGGCGAACGGTGCAACGGCCTACGTCACGCTCGAACCCTGTGCGCACCAGTCGCCCCGCGGCCGCGCCTGCAGCGACCTGCTGATCGAGTCGGGCGTCGCGCGCATCGTCGCAGCGCTCGAAGATCCCGACGCGCGAACCGCCGGCCAGGGGTTTGCCCGCCTCGAGGCGGCTGGCATCACCGTGGCGCGCGGCATCCGCTCGGCCGAGGCGCGACGCTCGATGGCCGGGTTCCTGACGCGGCAGGCGCTCGGCCGCCCCCATGTCACGTTGAAGCTCGCGACCTCACTCGACGGCTGCATCGCCATGGCGGATGGATCGAGCCGCTGGATCACCGGCCCACAAGCCCGCGCGCATGCGCATCTCGAGCGGAGCCGGCACGAAGCGATCCTCGTCGGGCGCGGCACGTACGAGGCGGACGCGCCTCGACTCGACGTGCGCGTGCCAGGTCTGGAAAATCGCGCGCCTCTCCGCGTGTTGCTATCCACGACCCTCGCTGCCCCCCCGTCCCCGCCTCCGTTCCCCTCCCCCCGTCATTCCAGCGAAAGCTGGAATATCCCCGTTGAGGCGCCCGACGGAGCCTCACCGGAAGACCCCAGCTTTCGCTGGAGTAACGAAATTGGGAATTGGACCGTTATCGCCGAGCCGGGCGCCATCGCCACCCTCCCCCACGTCGATCACATCCTCGTGGAAGGCGGCGCGGCCGTAGCGTCGGCGTTCCTCGCCGCCGATCTCGTCGACCGGCTCCTTCTGTACCGCGCGCCGATCCTGATCGGCAGCGGCCGCCACGCACTCCGCGACATCGGCCTTACCGACCTGGCCGAGGCGCACCAACGCTGGACACAGCTCGACTCGCGGCAACTTGGCAGCGACCGGCTCGAGGTCTACGAGCGCGAACGAAACGAGGGATAATGTTTACCGGAATCGTCACCGACATCGGCACCGTCACCACCGTGGAATCGCCCGGCGATACGCGCGTGGTCGTCTCGACCGCCTATGATACCGCCACCGTCGATCTCGGCGCGTCGATCGCGTGCTCGGGCGTCTGCCTCACCGTTGTCGACAAGGGACCAAACTGGTTCGCGGTCGACGTCTCGGGCGAGACGATCAGCCGCACCGCAAAGGACCAGTGGACGCAAGGGCGCAAGTTCAACCTGGAACGCGCGATGAAGCTCGGCGACGAGCTCGGCGGCCACATCGTCACGGGCCATGTCGACGGTCTCGGCACCGTCGTCGCGGTGACCGAGGAAGGCGGCTCGCACCGCGTCACTATCCGCGCCGGCGCCGACATCGCGCCGTTCATCGCCCCAAAGGGCTCGGTCACAGTCGACGGCGTCTCGCTTACCGTGAACACCGTTCGCGACGTCGAGGGAGAGGTCGAGTTCGGCCTGAACATCATCCCACATACCTGGGCGGTCACGACGCTCGGAACGATCCACGTGGAACAGTCGGTCAATATCGAGATCGACGTCCTCGCCCGCTACCTCCAAAGAATGGAGCATTACCGTGCCTCTGCCCGCTGAGCTTGCCCGTCTGAAGCACGGTTATCTCTCCAGCCCCGAAGAGATCATCGACGAGGCGCGCAATGGCCGTATGTTCATCCTGGTCGATGACGAGGACCGCGAGAACGAGGGCGATCTCGTCATCCCCGCGCAGATGGCGACGCCCGAGAAGATCAACTTCATGGCCAAATACGGCCGCGGCCTGATCTGTCTTGCGCTCACCAAGGACCGCACCGAGGAACTCGGCCTCGAGCTGATGAGCCGCAACAACGGCACCCGTCACGAAACCGCGTTCACCGTGTCGATCGAGGCGCTCGAAGGCGTCACCACGGGTATCTCCGCGGCGGATCGCGCGCGCACCATCGCGGTGGCGGTCGATGCGACCAAGGGTAAGCCCGACATCGTCACCCCGGGCCACGTCTTCCCGCTGGTCGCGCGCGACGGCGGCGTGCTGGTCCGCGCCGGGCATACCGAGGCGGCGGTCGACGTCGCGCGGCTCGCCGGGCTCAACCCTTCGGGTGTGATCTGCGAGATCATGAACGAGGACGGCACGATGGCGCGGATGGACGATCTCGTGACCTTCGCGCAGTTCCACAACGTCAAGATCGGCACGATCCGCGATCTGATCGCGTATCGTCGCCGCTACGATCATCTCGTCGAGAAGCGCGCCGAGGCCAGCTTCACCTCCGAATGGGGTGGCGACTGGACCGCGCTGACGTTCTGGAACAAGGCCACCGGCACCGAACAGGTCGCGCTGGTCAAGGGCAAGATCGACCCCGCCACGCCGACGCTCGTCCGGATGCACGCGTTGTCGCCGTTCGCCGACATCTTCGGCGAATCGGGCGATCGCGGCCGTATCCTGGCGCGCTCGATGCAGATGATCGCCGACGAGGGCGCGGGCGTGATCGTCGTCATCAACCGCCCGCGCAGCAACACCTTCACCTCGGCGGTCCTGAAAAAGGCCGGCGCGGAGATCACGCCCGACATGGAAGAACTGCGCGACTATGGAGTCGGCGCGATGATCCTGACCGAGCTTGGCGTGCACGACATGGTGCTGATCACCAACACGCATCACACGCTGGTCGGGCTCGATGGCTATGGCCTGTCGATCGTCGGTGAACGGCGGATCGCGTCCCTGGATACCGAAGAGAGTTCAAACTGATGGCCCATCTCCTCATCGTCGAAGCCCGGTTCTACGATCACCTCAACGACCTGCTGGTCGAGGGTGCGAAGGCGGCGATCGAAGCCGCGGGCCACACGCACGAGACGATCACCGTGCCCGGCGCGCTCGAAGTCCCCGGCGCGATCGCGCTGGCAGCCGAGAGCGAGACGTTCGACGCGTACGTCGCGCTGGGCGTCGTGATCCGCGGCGAGACTTATCATTTCGAAATCGTCGCGGGCGAGAGCGCACGCGGGATCATGCAGTTGACGATGGACGGCCTGCCGATCGGCAACGGCATCCTGACCACCGAGAACGAGGCGCAGGCGCTCACGCGTGCCAAGCCGACCGAAGGCGACAAGGGCGGCGGCGCGGCGAACGCGGCACTGGCGATGCTGGCGCTGAAAGACCGCTTCCTCGCATGAGCAGCGCGTGGGTGAAGTAATCAACCTGAGGTTCGCGCGAAAGCAGCGGGCTCGGGCGGAGGCTTCCGCGCGCGCCGACCAGAACCGGCAGCTGTTTGGCCGGACGACGGCGGAAAAGGCGAGGGACGCAGCCGAGCACGCGCGGATCGAGGCAACGCTCGACGGCGCGCAACTCGAAACTCCCGAGCCCGACAACCCCGTTCAATAACCGCAGGCTGAGGCTTCCCGCGGCGGGCCTCGTCCCTCTCCCATCGGTAGCGAGCGACCACCAAGCGGTCGCGCAAGGTTTCGAACCCGCTGGTCCTTTGCAAAAAACCTGAAATCCTCCCCCTGGCGGGGGAGGATCATGCATGCGTGTTTGGGCACGGGCGTGGAAACCTCGCGCCCTTCACAGGAACGTCCCGCCCGACGAACTGTTGTGCCTGCGTAACAAGGGGGCCTTCATGATCTCGGATGCAAATGCGACATGGCTCGCCAAGCTCGGCTTTGCCGCGCGGGGGGTGGTCTACATCCTCGTCGGATGGTTCGCCGTCGACGCAGCGCTGCGGGGTGGCGAGGTTGCGGACAACCAGGGCGCGATCGGGTCGATGGCGGACGAGGCGTTCGGGCCTGTCCTGCTTGCGATCATCGCGGCCGGACTGCTCGGCTATGCGGTGTGGCGGCTGACCGAAGCTGCGGCGAACCCCGAGCAGATCGGCCGCGACGTCAAGGGCAGCCTCAAGCGGATCGGCCATGTCGTCAGCGGGATCGCGCATCTGATCCTCGCCTGGACCGCCGCCAAGCTCGCGCTGAAGACCGGCTCACGCGACGCGGCGGTCTCACCCGGCGACGAGAGCGCGCGCGACTGGACCGCGTTGCTGCTCGACCAGCCTGCCGGACGGCTGCTGGTCGGCGCGGTCGCAATCGGCGTGCTGGTCGCGGCGTTCCAGCAGGGACAAAAGGCGTGGCGCGGCGATTTCATCCGCGACCTGCGCGGCGACGCGCCTGCCCCCGGCTATGTCTGCACCATGGGCCGGATCGGCTACGGCGCGCGTGCGCTCGTGTTCGTGATCGTCGCCGGGTTGTTCGGCCTTGCCGCATGGAGCGCGCATGCAAGCGACGCAGGCGGCGTGGCCGACGCGCTGGAGAAGCTCCAATCGCAGCCGGGCGGCAAATGGCTGCTCGCATTGACCGGGCTCGGCCTGGCGTTGTTCGGCGCCTATTCGCTCATCGAGGCGCGCTTTCGCCGGCTCCATGTCGACCTGCCCGGGACCGATTGAGGCGCGCCGATAGCGGATTGTTAAGGCGCGGATGCTAGGGGGCTGCATGTACACGATCAGTTTCGACGTCCTGAGCAAGACCCTGACGATCGTTACCGAGGGATTCTGGTCGATCGCTACGACCGCAGCGTTCTCCGCCGAACTGCTCGCGCGCGGCACCGCGGCGCGACTGTATCACGGACGGTTCGTCGTGCTCGCCGACCTGCGCAAGGCGGCGATCCAGCCGTTGAAGGTGGTCGATGCGCTCGAGGCGATGATGCCCAAGGCGTTGAAGGTGACGTCCGCGCCGATCGCGGCGGTCGTCGCCTCGCATCTGGCCAAGCTTCAGACCGAACGCTATCTGAAGGCGGCGAACTGCCGGACGTTCCTCGATATCGACGCAGCGCGCGCCTGGCTGGCGAGCGACGACCACCCCGCCTGACGAAGGCTAGTCCTGCGGGGCCGTTTCCCGCAACGCCGCTTCGACCTCTTCGACCGTGATGCCGAACGCGCCGGCCAGCCCCGACACCGACGCGCCGCGATCGGCAAGCGTGCGGATCCGTGCGTTGTCGACGATGGTCTTGTAGCTGCGCGTGTCGCGCTCCTTCTTCGTCTCCTCACCGCTGCGGGCGAGCGCGCCGGAGCGGCGGCGCTTGGAGATCTTCAGCGCCTCGACGTCGTTGGTCGGCGGTGCATCGAGCCGCGCCTGAATACGCTGTCCCTCCTCGATCCGCCGCGTCTCTCGCGCGCGCTCGCGCTCCTGCGACTGGAGGTCACGCTGGGCCGCGCGGGATTCGGATCGCTGTTCGGAGGCGGCGAGCCGCTCCTTCGCGCGCTGCTCGCGGTCCTTCGCGCGCTCCTCGGCACGCCGCGCGGCACGGTCGGCGGTGCCCGGCATCAGCGGCCCCGTTCCCCTGCCCCCGCTCGGCCAACCGTCGGTCATGCGTCATCCTGTCGTCACCGGTGCGCCCTCAGCGGCGCGGAAGCGCGCTGCTAGGCGATGGCGTCACCGGTGACAATCAGCCTGCGCTCACCCGATTACGCGTCGGCGGTCTGCAGCGCCGGGTAGTCGATATAGCCCTCGGGACCCCGGCTGTACCACGTCTTGGCATCATCCTTCGCCAGCGGCGCACCGTCACGGAGCCGCTTGGGCAGATCGGGATTGGCGATGAACGGACGACCGAAGCTAATCGCGTCGGCGATGCCGGTGTCGAGTTCGGCCTGCGCCTTCTCGAGCGTGTCGTAATCCGAGTTCACGACAAGCACGCCGGTGAACACCTTGCGGATCGCCGGGCTGAGCTTTGGCACGTCGGTCTTGCCGAACGTGCCATCGGGGCCGGGCTCGCGCAGTTCGAGGAACGCGATCCCCAGATCGGACAGCGCCTTGGCGGCGGCGGTGAACAGCGGCTCGGGGTTGCTGTCGTCGACACCCTGCGAATCGCCGTTTGGCGACAGGCGGACGCTGGTGCGATCCGCGCCGGCGACCGCGATGACGCGCTCGGCGACTTCGCGGAGCAGGCGGATGCGGTTCTCGATCGAGCCACCATATTCGTCGGTGCGGCTGTTCGCGTTGTCGCGCAGGAACTGGTCGATCAGATAGCCGTTCGCGGCATGGATCTGGACACCGTCAAAGCCCGCGGCGAGCGCGTTCTTCGTCGCCAGCTCGTAATCGTTCAGCAGGCGCGGGATCTCGTTCAGCTCGAGCGGACGCGCGACCTCGAAATCCTTCTTGCCCTCGAAGGTGTGCGCCTGGCCTTCGGTCTTGGTCGCCGAGGACGAGACCGGCTGCGTTTCGTACACCGACGAATGGCCCTGACGACCCATGTGCCACAACTGCGCGATGATACGGCCACCCGCGGCATGAACCGAGTCGGTGACGGGCTTCCAGGCGGCGACCTGCGCGTCGGTCCACAGACCCGGCGCGAACGGCCAGCCGAGACCTTCGCGGCTGATGCCGGTGGCTTCCGAGATGATCAGCCCGGCGCTCGCGCGCTGCGTGTAATACTCGACCATCATGTCGCTCGGGACGGCGTCGCGGTCGGCACGGCCGCGCGTGAGCGGCGCCATGAGGATGCGGTTCGGCGCGTCAACGGCACCAAGGGTAATTGGATCGAAAAGGCTAGGCATGGAAGCTCCTTATTGGCCTGACGGGGCAAAGATAGGAGGCTACAGCGCGGCATGCATCGCCCTGACCCGCAAAGATTATCTAGCGTGCCCGATACGCCGCCCGATACGCCACATGATGTGCCTGCTGCGCCGGCCATCGCCGCACCCGGCCTGATCGCGTTCGCGGCGCTGGTGGTGGCCAACGTCGCGCTCGCTTTCGGGCCGTGGTTTGTCCGCGCGACCGAGGTGGGGCCGGTCGCCGCAGGGTTCTGGCGGCTTACGCTGGCGGTGCCGTTCCTGGTCGTGCTCGCGGTCCAGCAAGGCGCGCGGCCGATGCGGCTTGGCTGGAAGCTGTGGGCCGGGCTGCTCGCGGGCGGGGTGTGCTTCGCCGCCGATCTCGGCACCTGGCATCTCGGGATCCTGCGCACCACGCTCGCCAATGCGACGCTGTTCGGTAACGTCGCGACGCTGATCTTCCCGATCTACGGCTTCCTGATCGCGCGCAGCTGGCCGACGCGGACCCAGGCGTTCGCTTTGGCCTTGGCGGCGGCGGGTGGCGCGTTGCTGCTCGGCCGCTCATATCAGCTCGACGCGAAGAACCTTGCCGGCGATCTGTTCTGCCTGCTCGCGGGCGTGCTCTACACCATCTATTTCATCCTGATGGCGCGCGCGCGCGCGACGCTCGCGCCGGTCTCGGCGCTGACGCTGTCGACGCTGGCGGGCATCGCGCCGCTGCTCCTGTTCGCGCTGGCGATGGGCGAGCGCGTGCTGCCGGCTCACTGGACCCCGCTGATCGGGCTAGCGCTGTGCAGCCAGGTGCTGGGGCAAGGCCTGATGATCTACGCGCTCGGTCGCTTCACGCCGTTGGTGATCGGCATCGCGCTGCTGATCCAGCCCGTGGTGGCGGGGATCGTCGGCTGGCTCGTCTATGGCGAGCGCCTCGGCACCGCGGATCTGGTCGGGGTGGTGATGGTCGCGACGGCGCTGGTGCTCGTCCGGCGAGGCCCCCCTCTTGAAGACACGCTTGATACGCCTGATTTTGAACGGCAGGAGACGGTATGACCCAGGACCTTACGCTCGACGAAATCCGCGCCCTGCTCGCGCCCGGCATCGCCGCCAACGCGGCGTTCGACGGTTGGGGCGACGCCGCGCGCGACATGGCCGCGCAGGCCGAGCGGGTCGATACCGACATCGCCGCGCTGGCGTTCAAGGACGGGCCGGTCGACATGATCGACGCGTGGTTCGCGCATATCGACGACGTCATGCTCGCCGCGGTGCCGCCCGAACGCCTCGCAGCAATGAATATCCGCGACAAGATCACCGCGCTGGTCGAGGCGCGGCTTGATGCGACGTCGGCAGATCGCGAATCGCTGCGGCGCGCACTGGCGATCCTCGCGCTCCCGCAGAACCTGGCGAAGGCGACGCGGCTCGGCTGGCGGACGGTCGACACGATCTGGCACGCGGCGGGCGACGTCGCGACCGACTATAATTACTACACCAAGCGGACGATCCTGCTCGGCGTGTACGCCTCGACGATCACGATCTTCCTCGACGACGAGAGCGAAGGCCTCGCCGAAACGCGTGCCTTCCTCGGACGCCGCATCAATGGGATCATGCAGTTCGAAAAGGCCAAGTCCGGTTTCCTCAAGCGAACCGAGCATGGGTTCAGCCTGTCGCGATTCGTCGGTCGCCTGCGCTATCCGACGGCTTGAGCGCGGTACCGAACCCCGTCATCCTGGGCTCGACCGAGGACCCAGAACCCCGAAGGGTGCGCTAAGTGGCTCTGGGTCCTGACTTTCGTCAGGATGGCGGGACGGCGAGGCGATGGTAACCAGCGGCGGTTAGGGCTTCCCTTCCCCGAGCGTTACTGATAATCACTCGCATCATGGACATGCGCCCCGATCGATCCGTCAGCCTCGAAACCCTGCCGCGCAAGCAGCATGCGATTGTCGCCGCCATCGAATGGGCGCGACTCGCAGGGCCCGAGGCGCGCCGCCTGCGCGAACTCGGTTTCGACGAGGGTGTCGATGTCGAGGTGCTGCACCGCGCGACGCTGGGCCAGGGCCCGATCGCCTGCCGGATCGGCCGCATGACCGTCGCGCTGCGTCGCGCCGTCGCGGGCGCGATCCAGGTCTCTCCGATGCCTGCCGCGGCCGAATAATCCTTTAGAATGAACGCAGCACCGCTGGTCGCGCTGGTCGGCAATCCCAACGCCGGCAAGAGTGCGCTGTTCAACGCGCTGACGGGTGCGCGGCAGAAGGTCGGCAATTATCCGGGCGTCACGGTCGAACGCAAGGTCGGGCGGCTGATGCTCGACGACGGGCGGCCGGTCGAACTGGTCGACCTGCCCGGCGCGTACAGCCTCGAGCCCTCCTCCCCCGACGAGCGCGTCACGCGCGACGTCGTCACGGGCACGCAGGATGGCGAGCGCCTGCCCGACGCACTGGTCGTCGTCGTCGACGCCGCCAATCTCGACAATCACCTGCGCTTCACGCTCCAACTGATCGCGCTCGGCCTGCCGGTGGTGGTCGCGCTCAACATGGTCGATCTCGCGGAGCGCGACGGCCTGAAGCTCGATCCCAAGGTGCTCGAACGCGAACTTGGCGTGCGCGTGATCCCGACCGTCGCGGTGCGCAAACGGGGCCTCGACGAACTCAAGGCCGCGCTCTCCGGCATCGTCATCAACGGCCCGATGCGGCTGCGCAAGTCCGACGGCAGCGTGCAGGACGACATCGTCACGCTCCAGCGCCGCGCGCGCCAGATCGCAACCGCCGCGACCGTATCAGAAACGACCGTCCGCCGCTGGACGCACATGCTAGACGCGGTCGCGCTGCACCCCGTCGCCGGGCCGATCCTGCTGCTCGCGATCATGTTCTTGATGTTCCAGGCGGTGTTCAGCTGGGCACAGCCGTTCATGGACGCGATCGACGCAGGGTTCACCGCGTTGCAGGCGTTCCTGACGGCCGAACTCGCCCCGTCGCTGCTCCGCTCGCTGCTGGTCGACGGCGTGATCGCGGGGGTCGGCGCGGTGATCGTGTTCCTGCCGCAGATCCTGATCCTGTTCCTCTTCATCCTCGTGCTCGAGGCGAGCGGCTACATGGTCCGCGCGGCGTTCCTGATGGACCGCGTGATGGCGAGCGTCGGGCTGTCGGGACGTGCGTTCATCCCGCTGCTGTCGAGCTTTGCCTGCGCGATTCCCGGCATCATGGCGACTCGGACGATCGACGACGAGAAGGACCGGCTGACGACGATCCTGATCGCGCCGCTGATGACGTGCTCCGCGCGCCTGCCCGTCTACACGCTGATCATCGGCGCGTTCATTCCTAACACACGGATGCTGCCGTTCGTCGGGTTGCAGGGACTGGTGATGCTCGGGCTGTACGTGATGGGGATCGTCGGCGCGTTCGTCGCCGCCCTGGTGCTGCGCCGGACGGTGACCAAGGGCGTGTCGTCGGGGTTCATGATGGAGATGCCCAAATACCAGTGGCCGCAGTGGCGCGACGTCGGCATCGGCCTGTGGAGCCGCGCGCAGATCTTCCTGAAGCGCGCGGGCGGCATCATCCTGACCTCGACGATCATCCTGTGGGTGTTGCTGAGCTTCCCCAAGCCCCCCGAACAGCCTGCGGGCGCACCGAAGATCTCCGCGGTCGATTATTCGATCGCCGGGCGGATCGCCAACGGCATCGCCCCCGTGTTCGCACCGATCGGCTTCAACCGCGACATCGTGCTGGCATTGATTCCGGCAATGGCCGCGCGCGAAGTCGCGGTCGCGGCGATCGGCACGGTCTATGCGATCGACGATCCCGAGAGCAACCAGGGCGGAAAGGCGATGATCGAGAACCTTCGCGGCCGCTGGAGCCTGCCCACCGCGCTCGCCTTCCTGATGTGGTTCGTGTTCGCGCCGCAGTGCATTTCGACGATCGCCGTCACGCGTCGCGAGACAAACGGGTGGAAATGGCCGGCGTTCATGGTTGGCTATTTGTTCGCTGCCGCCTACATCATGGCTGGCATTACATACTGGCTGGCGGTGTTCGCCGGCCTCTGAGGGGCATCATGGCAGGCAGCGTCAACAAGGTAATCATCGTCGGCAATCTCGGGCGCGATCCCGAGAGCAAGGCGTTCCAGAACGGCGGCAAGGTCGTCAACCTGCGCATCGCGACGTCCGAGTCCTGGAAGGACAAGATGTCGGGCGAGCGCAAGGAAAAGACCGAATGGCATTCGGTCGCGATCTTCAACGAGGGCCTCGCCAACGTCGCGGAGAAGTATCTGCGCAAGGGCTCGAAGGTCTATATCGAGGGCGCGCTCCAGACCCGCAAATGGCAGGACGCGCAGGGCCAGGACAAATATTCGACCGAGATCGTGCTGCAGGGCTTCAACAGCGTGCTGACGATGCTCGACGGCCCGAACGGCGGGCAGGGCGGCGCCGGTGGCGGCGGTGGTAGCCGCGGCGGCGGCGACGACTGGGCCGGTGGCGGCGGCGGCAACGACTTCGGCGGTGGTTCGTCGGGCGGCGGCGGTGGTTACGGCGGCGGTGGTGGCCGTGGCGGCAGCGCACCCTCGGGTGGCGGCGCACGCGGCGGCAGCTTCGGCCAGACCGGCGGCTTCTCGGACGATCTCGACGACGACGTGCCGTTCTAAGGTCCGTGACGACGCCGTATTCCGTTTCGACGACCGCTTTGTACGACGAGGCCGAGCGCTCCCGCGTGATCTCGGCCTACGACGTCGCCGGTGCGCGTGCCAAAGGCCAGCTGGACGACATCGTGTCGTTCGCGGCCGAATTGTGCGGCGCACCGGTCGCGTTGCTGAGTCTCGTCGAGGAGGAATATCAGCGGTTCCTCTCGCGCACCGGCACCGATCTCGAACAGACGCCGCGCAGCATGTCGTTCTGTGCGCACGCGATGCACCATCATGACGTGATGGAGGTGCCCGACGCGCGCACCGATCCGCGCTTCACCGACAACGCGCTGGTGACCGGCGCGCCGTATGTCCGCTTCTATGCCGGTGCGCCGCTCGTCTCGAGCGAAGGCGTTCCGCTCGGGGCCCTGTGCGTGCTGGCGCCCGACGCCCGCGACGGGCTGACGCGGTTCCAGCGCGATGGGCTGACCTTACTCGCCAAGGCGGCGATGGGGCGGCTCGACGATCGCCGCACCGCACGCGAGCAAGCCCTTGCCGAGACCGAGGCGCGGCGCACGCTGGAAGCGAGCGACCTGAAGTTCCGCACGCTGGCCGACACCATGCCGCAGATGGTGTGGTCGACGCTGCCCGACGGCTTCCACGATTATTATAACGCGCGCTGGTACGAGTTTACCGGTGCGCCCGCGGGCACCACCGACGGCGAGGGATGGAACGGCATGTTCCACCCCGAAGACCAGGATCGCGCATGGTCGATCTGGCGCCAGTCGCTCGACACCGGCGCGCCCTATGCGATCGAATACCGGTTGCGGCATTTCGACGGGACCTATCGCTGGGTGCTGGGCCGCGCGCTGCCGGTCCGCGACGAGAGCGGCGCGATCCTGCGCTGGTTCGGGACGTGCACCGATATCCACGAACAGAAGCTCGCTTATGAAGAGCGCGAGGTCATCAGCCAGGAGCTGAGCCACCGCATCAAGAACATCTTCGCGGTGATCGCCGGGCTGATCGCGTTCGCCGCGCGCGGCAAGCCCGAGTTCGCGGGGATCGCGACCGACCTGCGTCACCGCATCACCGCGCTCGGGCGCGCGCACGACTTCGTCCGGCCACATAGCGCGAACTCGCGTCCTGCCGCGGCGCAGAACAGCCTGCACGGGCTGTTGCACGAACTGTTCGAACCCTATCAGCGGGTTGATGCCATGCGCGTGACAGTGGCGGGCGACGACGTGACGATCGACGATCGCTCAGCCACGCCGCTCGCGCTGCTGTTTCACGAGCTGGCGACCAACGCGACCAAATATGGCGGGCTCTCGACCGAGCTCGGCACCGTGCGGATCACCGCCACGGCAGGCGAGGATACGGTCACGCTGACATGGTGCGAAGAAGGTGGACCACGCGTGGAGAAACCGACGACGCCGGCAGGTTTCGGTACGCAGCTGATCGAAATGAGCGCGGTGCGGCAACTGGGCGGCACAATCGAGCGTAAATGGGACGAGTCTGGGCTGAACATGGTGCTCGCCGTCCCGCGAGCTGCCTTCAGCCGCTAGACGAGGCGGATGACGTCGTCATGGACGACGGGATGGTCTTCACAGGCCAGCGCGGCCGCCGCAAGGATCGCCGCATCGCTGAACGGCTTGCGGATATAGCCGAGGCATTCCACGTTGCCGATCTGGGACGGATTGGCAGTGACGAAGACGACCTTCACGCCATAATCATCCGCCATCCGCTTCGCGATTTCCGGCCCGGTCGGTCCGTCACGCAAATTGATGTCGACGAACGCGAAGCTGCATCCGGGCGCCGCCGCGATCGCGCTCTCGCGATCGGCCGCAATCCCTGCGACGTCATAACCGGCGTCGATCAGGATCCTCTCTAGGTCGAGGGCAACGAAAATCTCGTCTTCGACAATGAGGGCGGTGTTGGTCATCGGCCAAGTAACCAGTCGCCAACCGATGAGTTCCGCGTAAATCTAAGTTTCGGTCAGGGTTGATCGAGATTGCGTTACATCCGCGACCGCTGCTTCGTTATCGCCGCAGCAGGAAAACGGCGTGTTCGGCGAGCAGATTGGCCGCGCCTGCGCCGGTGCGCTTCTCGCCGGACAGGAACCACGCGTCCTCGACGGTGATCCCGCGCGCCTTCACGAAGCTGCGGAAATCGTCGATCGTGACGTGGTGGATATTGGGGGTGTCGTACCAGCTTTCGGGCAATTGCCGCGTCACCGGCATCCGGCCCCCCCACAGCAGCGACAGCCGGACTCGCCACTGCGCGAAATTGGGGAAGCTGACGAACGCGCGCCGTCCGATCCGCAGTAGATGATCGAGCACCAGATCGGGCGCGCGTGCGGTCTGCAGCGTCTGGCTGAGGATCGCATAGTCGAAGCTCGCATCGGGATAGCCCGCCAGATCGATGTCCGCATCGCCCTGGATCACCGACAGCCCGCGCGCGACCGCGGAGGCGACGTTACGCGCGTCGAGCTCCAGCCCGCGCGCGTCGACGCCGCGCGTGTCGCGCAGCGCCGCCATCAGCGCGCCGTCGCCACAGCCGATATCGAGCACGCGGCTGCCCTGCGCGACATGCTCGGCGATGACGGCGAGATCGGTGCGTAACGTCATGGTGCGGTCCGTAACTGATCGGCAAGCCCGGGGGCGAGGCGCTCCATATAGCGATCGGCGCGGACCAGCGGGTGGAAGCCGAGCTCCGCATAGACGCCGTGCGCGTCCGCGGTGACGAGCCCGATCCGCCGCAGCCCGGCAAATAACGGATGATCGAGGAACCAGCCGACCATCCGCCGCCCCAGCCCCTGCCCGCGTACCGATTCCTCGACCCAGACGTCCGCCAGCCATGCAAAGGTCGCATGATCGGTGATCATCCGCGCGAAGGCGACCTGTTCGTCGTCGCGGTATGCGCCGAGGGAGTGCGATCCGGCGATCGCGCGTTTGACGAGCGCGCGCTCGATCCCCGGCGACCAGTAGCTGCTCGCCAGCCACCCGTGGATGCGGTCGATCTGCAACCGGCTCGCGTCGTCCGAAAGGATGATCGTCATCGCCCTGCCCTCAGAAACCCGTCGACGACCCGGTTGAGATCGGGCGCCTCGAGTAGGAACGCGTCGTGGCCGTACGGGCTCGACAGCTCGACGAAGCTGACTGGTGCGCCGGCGGCGTTCAAGGCCTGGACGATCGCGCGCGACTCCGCCGTCGGATAGAGCCAGTCGGTGTCGAAGCTGACGAGGCAGAACCGCGACCTGGTCGCGCGGAAGGCGTTGGCGAGCAGCCCGCCATGCTCCTCGGCGAGATCGAAATAATCCATCGCGCGCGTGATGTAGAGGTACGAGTTCGCGTCGAACCGGTCGGTGAAGGCGAGGCCCTGGTGGCGCAGATAGCTTTCGACCTGGAAATCGGCATCGAATCCGAACGATTTCGCATCGCGCGCCTGGAGGCGGCGGCCGAATTTCTCGGTCAGGCCGGCTTCGGACAGATAGGTGATGTGCGCCGCCATCCGCGCGACCGCGAGCCCTGCGGTCGGCGCCGAATCGTCGTGATAGTCCCCGCCGCGCCAGTTGGGATCGGCCATCACCGCCTGGCGCCCGACCTCGTGGAAGGCGATGTTCTGCGCGGTGTGGCGCGCGGTCGAGGCGATCACAACGCACGCCTTCACGCGCTCGGGGAAAGTCGCGGGCCAGCTCAGCGCCTGCATGCCGCCCATCGATCCGCCGACGACCGCGTGGAGCACGCCGACGCCGAGATGATCGAGCAACATCGCTTGCGCGCGGACCATGTCGCGGATCGTGATGACCGGAAACGCCATCGCCCAGGGCCGCCCGGTCGCCGGGTTGATCGTCGCGGGGCCCGACGAGCCCATGCAGCTGCCGAGCACGTTGGCGCAGACGACGAAGTGGCGCGCGGGGTCGATCGGCTTGCCCTCGCCGACCATCCGCGTCCACCAGCCGGGCTTACCGGTGCGCGGGTGGTTCGACGCGACGTGCTGGTCGCCGGTCAGCGCGTGGCAGATCAGGATCGCGTTCGAGGCGTCGGCGTTCAGCGTGCCATAGGTCTCGTACGCGATATCGACCGGCGACAGCAGCACGCCGCCATCGAGCCTGAGCGGCCCCGGCAAGGTGACTCGGCGCGCGAGGCCGAAGCGGCGGTCGGTCACGGGGTCGATGGTCGCAGGATCGAGCATGCCGCGCGCTACCATAAGCAGCCGCCGTCACACCAGCGCGCCGTCCACCGCCGCGATCCTCCCCCGCCAGGGGGAGGTGGCGCCGAAGGCGACGAAGGGGAAGGACACGCAACGACGGTTTCCCTTGCCTCCCCCTCCGTCTGGCAAGCGCCAGCCACCTCCCCCTTGCGGGGGAGGTCGTCCCCCCCCGTCATCCTGACGAAAGTCAGGACCCAGGGTTACAGGCGCCGACATTCGTGGCTCTGGGTCCTGACTTCCGTCAGGATGACGGGAGAGAAGAAGGGAAGCGCGACGCCGACCTTTCGCCACCGGGACACACAAGCATTTGCCACCGCGGCACCGCGCCCGCTATGCCCCGCGGCCATGACAAACATCACGCCCGCCCCCTCGCCCAAGCCCTGGATCCTGGGGATCGCGCCGTACACGCCCGGTCGCTCGACGACCGACGATGGCCGCAAGGTGATCAAGCTGTCGTCGAACGAGAATCCGCTCGGCACCAGCCCTGCCGCGAAGGCCGCGTTCGATGCCGCCGACCGGACGCTCGAACGCTATCCCGATGCGGGCGCGGTCGAATTGCGCGAAGCGTTGGCGGCGCAGTACGACCTCGATCCGGCGCGCGTCATCTACGGCACCGGCTCCGACGAGATCCTGCATCTGGTCGCGGGCGCCTATGCGGGCCCGGGCGACGAGATCATCCATGTCCGCTATGGTTTCGCGGTGTACGAGATCGCCACGCGCCGCGTCGGCGCCGAGCCCGTCATCGTCGACGACCGCGACTATGCGACCGACGTCGATGCGATCCTCGCCGCGGTCACCGAGCGTACGCGCGTCGTGTTCGTCGCCAACCCCAACAACCCGACCGGCACCTTCACGCCGCGCGCGGAAATCGCACGGCTGCATGCCGGCCTGCCCAAGTCGGTGCTGCTGGTACTCGACCAGGCCTATGCCGAATATCTGTCGCCCGAGGAGGACGATGCGGGTCTCGCGCTCGCGATGACCGAGGCGAACGTGCTCGTCACGCGGACCTTCTCGAAGATCTACGGGCTGGCCGCCGAGCGGATCGGCTGGGGCTATGCCTGCGCGCCGATCATCGACGCGATGCACCGCATCCGCGCGCCGTTCAACGTGACCACCGCCGGCCAAGCCGCCGCGGTCGCCGCACTCGCCGACACCGGCTTCGTCGACGCGACGCGCGCGCACAACGACACGTGGCGCGGCTGGTTCGTCGAGCAGATCGGCCAGATGGGCAATGCGGGGCTCCGCTGCGTACCGTCGAAGGCGAACTTCGTGCTGGTGCTGTTCGAGGGCAACCTGACCGCCGACGCCGCCTATCACGGGCTGATGGAGGCGGGCTACATCGTCCGCTGGCTGCCCAGCCAGGGGCTGCCCAACGCGCTGCGCATCACGATCGGCACCGAAGAGGAGACGCGCGGCGTCACCGCGGCGCTGCGCGATCTGGTCGAGCGGGCCTGATGCTGCCGTTCGCGCGCGTCACGATCATCGGGCTGGGGCTGATCGGCTCGTCGGTGGCGCGCGCGGTGCGCGAGGCGATGCCGACGGTCCGCGTCACCGGCTACGACGCCGATGCGCGCGTGCGTGAAACGGCGGATCGGCTGCAATTCTGCGACGACGTCGCGGATTCGGCGGGCGCAGCAGTGATCGACGCCGACCTCGTGATCCTGTGCGTGCCGGTCGGCATCATGGGCGACGTCGCGCGCGAGTTCGCCGCAGAGCTTCCCGCGGATGCGATCGTCAGCGACGTCGGCAGCTGCAAGGCCGAGATCGTCCGCGCGCTGACCGACGCGCTGCCGAACGCGATCGTGATCCCGGCGCATCCGGTCGCCGGCACCGAACGGAGCGGCCCCGAAGCGGGCTTCGCGACGCTGTTTCGCCACCGCTGGTGCATCGTCACGCCCCCCGAAGGCGCGGATGCGGTCGCGGTCGAGCGCGTCTCCGAATTTTGGCGACGGCTCGGCGCGCAGGTCGAAACGATGGCGCCCGAGCATCACGACCGCGTCCTCGCGGTGACCAGCCATTTGCCGCATCTGATCGCCTACACGATCGTCGGCACCGCGGGCGATCTCGAGGAGGTGACGCAGTCGGAGGTCATCAAATATTCCGCGGGCGGCTTTCGCGATTTCACGCGGATCGCCGCGTCGGACCCGACGATGTGGCGCGACATCTTCCTCAACAACCGCGAGGCGGTGCTCGAGATGCTCCAGCGCTTTTCGGAGGATCTGAGCCAGTTACAACGCGCGATCCGCTGGGGCGACGGCGATGCGCTGTTCGACCTGTTCACGCGGACCCGCGCAATCCGCCGGAGCATCGTCGAACAGGGCCAGGACGACGACGTCCAGGATTTCGGCCGCACGCACGACTGAGATGTACCGCCCCGGCGGAGGCCGGGGCCCAATTGGATAGGCGCGGAGTAACGGCGCGCAACGCACGTTCGCCACGTCCCCCATTTGGGCCCCGGCCTTCGCCGGGGTGGTGCACGGCTCGGTTTAGTCCAGCGCGTTCATCGCCGCATGGACACGCTGCTCCGCCTCCTCGCGCGGCAGGCCCGGCGGTACCACCTCGCCGAAGCGGAAGGTAATCACCCCCGGCCGCTTCGGGCCCTTTTTCGGCCATACCAGCCCGCTGTCGCAGGCGATCGGCACCGTCGGCATCTTCAGCGCGCGGTAGAGCCCGGCGAACCCAGGCTTCAGCGGCGGATGCTCCCCCGGCGATACCCGCGTGCCTTCGGGAAAGATCAGGATCGACCGGCCCGTCGCCTTGGCCGCAGTCGCCTCCCGCATCATGCTGCGCATCGCCTTCGCCGACGCCTCGCGGTCGACGACGATCGCGCCATAGCGCCGCGCGGCCCAGCCCCAGGCCGGGATATCGGCCAGCTCGCGCTTCAGCACGATCGCCGGGCCGTCGAGCATCCGCTGCAGCTCGAGCGTCTCGAACATCGCCTGGTGCTTGCAGGCATAAAAGGCCGGCTCTTTCGGGCGCATCCCCTCGATCCGGACATGCACGCCGAGAATCACCCGCGCGCACCAGCGGTGAAACCGCGTCCAGATCGTCGAATGGACGATCACCGCGCGCGATCCGAACAGCGCGGAGATCGGCACGCTCACCACGATCGGCACCGACCCCGTGTAGAAAACGAGCATGAACGCCCAGTTGCGCAGCCAAATCATCCGCCAAATCCTATCCACAACGCGATCCGGCGAAGGATCAACTTGTTATATTCGTTGACCAGCGTCCCCAGCCGAGGCGTGCCGGGCACCCCGTCGCCAAGGATCACCACCGACGTGTCGAGCGCCGCCGCCAGCTCCATCCGCGCCCGCGCGAGGTGCCAGTCCGACGTCACCAGCCGCACCGACCGATATTTGTGCACGCGCACCCATCGCGCGGTCTCCTCGGCATTCGACCGCGTATCGACCGCCTCGCGACCCAGGTCGACACAGCAATCGAACACCGCCGGCGACGTGCGATATTCGAGCGCGAGGTCGATCGGCCTCACGCCGGGCGCGACGCCGGTAACCAGCATCCGCTTAGCCTGGTGATCGCGCAACAGCGCGAGGCCACGGTCGATCCGCCCCGGCCCGCCGGTCGGCACGACGATCGCGTCGGAGGTGAAGCCGTTCAGCGGCTCGGGCAGCATCAGCATGAACACGGCAAAACCGAACGCCCAGGCAAGCCCCATGATGCCAAGCAGCCGGACGATCACAGGATATGCCTCAGCGCGCGGACGATCGTCACGCGCGCGGCGAGCGTCGCCAGCACGACGAACGCGACCGGCAGCAGCGCGAGCGCGATCCAGTCGGTCCCGCCGAGCGTCACCCCGCCGAGCAGTTCGGAGCCGAGACCGTGCAACCGGACGCCGATGAACGCGACCACCAGCAACGCGGCGAGCCCGCCGCCGACGCCGCCGATCGTCGCGTCGAGCGCGATCCGCCGCTGGAACAGTCGCGCGACCTGCAGATCGGTCGACCCGAGCATGTGCATCACCCCGATCGTCGCGCGGTGCGTCTCGAGCCCAGCGCGCGCGGCGAGCACGACGACCGCGGCGGTCGCGCTCGCCATCAGCAGCACCAGCGCGAGCGCGAGGAAGGTGAGCGTGCGCATCACGTCGTTGACCGGCGACATCCAGCTTTCGTGGCGATCGACTCGGATCGCCGGGCCGAACCGGCGCAACGCGGCGGCGACGCGCACGGCCGCCGCATCACCCGAATCGCCGAGGTCGACGTCGATCATCGCCGGCACCGGTAATTGCGGATCGGCGCCGTCTGCGCCGAGCCAGGGTTGCAGCAACCGCGTGAGGTCCGCGCGGTCGACGGGCACGGCGCGTGCCACCCCGGGCATCGCCCGCAACGACGCGAGCACCCGCGCCGCGGCACCGTCCCGTCGCACCGGATCACCCTCGACGATCTGCACCGTCAACCGCCCCGCCAGTTGCCGATCGAGCAGCCGCGCCGCCCCCGCAGTCGCCAGCCCCAGCGCCGCGGCGAGCATCGTCAGGAACAGCATGATCGCCATCACCCATGTCATCGCGCGCAGCCCGCCCGCTTCGTCGAGCACGCGCCGCTCGGCCGAGGACCGTGCCTTGGTGGCGCCGCTCATGAGTCGGGCCGCGTCGGCGGATAGCGCAGCGAGCCCGTCGGATCGAGGAGCCGCCCGCGATCGAGCCGCATCATCTGCGCGCCTGGGATTCGCCCGAGCAAATGAAAGTCGTGCGTCGCGACGACCACGGTCGTGCCCAGCTTGTTGAGCGATTCGAACAGATGCAGCAGCCGCTCGGCCATGTCGGGATCGACGTTGCCAGTCGGCTCGTCCGCGACCAGGATCTCGGGCCGCGCGATCACCGCGCGCGCGATCGCGACCCGCTGCTGCTCGCCCCCCGACAGCGTCGCCGGGCGCGCATCCGCACGATCGCCGAGTCCGACCCAGGCGAGCATCTCGCGCACCGGCTGCTCGATATCCGCCTCGGGCATCCCCGCCACGCGCAACGGCAGCGCGATATTGTCCCAGGTCGACAGATGCGGGACCAGCCGGAAATCCTGGAACACCACGCCGATCCGTCGCCGGAAACCGGGCAGGCGGTCGCGCGACAACACCACCGCATCCTCGCCGAACAGCCGGATGACGCCGCGGGTCGGGCGTTGCGCAAGGTAGAGCAGCTTGAGCAACGAGGTCTTGCCGGCACCACTGGCACCGGTGAGGAAATAGAAGGCGCCGCTGCGCAGAGTGAAGCTGACGTCCGACAGCGTCTCCGGCCCAGCGTCCGGTCCCGTGCCGTAGCGAAGCCCGACATTTTCGAATTGGACGATATTCGCCATGACGTGGTTGCGCCCGCTCTCGCCCGCTTGATGCCCGTGCCAATGCCCGTATCGGCGCTTTCGCATGAAAGCGCGCGCCGCTTCAAGCTTGCCACATATGCGGACAGCGTGCTTATTCGGCACAAGAACGGTCGCGCTCCGGCGGCCGCTGGTGAAGCGTATCCATGATCCTCCAATGTCCCGAGTGCAGCACCCGCTATCTGGTGCCCGACAGCGCGATCGGGACCGAGGGGCGAACCGTGCGCTGCGCCAATTGCCGGCACAGCTGGTTCCAGGCCGCCACGCCGGTGGCCGAGGATGCGCTCGACCTGCCCGAAACGGCCCCGCTTGCGCCGGCACCGCCGCCGCTGGCGCCTCTGCCGCGCGCGTCGGTGACCGAGCCTGCGGACCGATTCGTGCCGTTCGGCTCCCCTGCGCCGGTCGCCGCCGCGCCGGTGACGCCCGATCCCGCCAGCCCGCCCGCCTTTGCTGCGCCGTCCTACGCGCCCCCGTCCTATGAGGCGCCGGCCTTCGCAGCGCCGAGCTATGACGCGCCGACATTCCCGCCGGTTTCCGACCAGGTTCCGTTCCGCCCGCGCCGCAATGCCACGCGGCGCTGGACGATCGTCGCGGTGCTTGCCGGGTTGCTGATGCTGATCGCGGCCTCGGCGATCGTCTATCTCGGCGCACCGGGCGTCGCCGCCAAGCTGGGTTTCGGCAGCCAGAGCGACGAAACGCCGCTGCGGCTGCGCGATAACCCGATCGAGCGGCGCGAGCTCGACAATGGCTCCGAACTGTTCGCGGTGAGCGGCCAGGTCACCAATCCTTCGGACCAGCGCCAGCGGGTCCCCGACATCCGCGCCGAACTCCGCGATGCGCAAGGCCGGCTCGTGTACAGCTGGACGATCACCCCGCAGCAGCGGACGCTGGCACCAGGTGGGGCGATTGATTTTAATTCGGCGACACTGAATGTTCCCGCAAATTCGAAGCGTCTGGAGCTGAGTTTTGCGGGCGAGGCGACTCGCTAGTCGACGCGCAATCGGCGGCGGACGATCCAGAACCGGGCTGCGTGGAGCAGCGCGGCGGTGACCATGCCCAGCCCCGAGGCATAGACCAGCGCCATCGGTCCGACGCCCGCATGCACCATCCACCAGCCCGCGCCGCCGGTGACGACGAAATAGGCGATGATGCTGTTCGCGCCCGCCACCACCTGATCGCCGAGCGAGCGCAGCGCATAGACCAGCACGACCTGCGCGCCGTCGAACAGGATGAACGGCGCCCATAAAGGCAGCATCGCCAGCGCGACGCCGTGGGTGGCGAGATCGGCCGGAAACGCCGCGACGATCGGCCCGCGCGCGACGACCAGGACGATCCCGCACAGCCCGAGCGCGAGCATCGACAGGCCGGTGGCGATCAGCGCGCGCGCGATCCCGGCCTTAGGATCGCCCTCGCCCACCGCATTGCCGACGCGGACCCCGCAAGCCGAGCCGAGCCCCAACGCCAACCCGAACGTCACGTTGTGGACCGAAAAGACGATCTGGAACGCATGCGCGACATCGTCGCCGAACCGGGTCGACAGCGCGATCAGGATCGAGAAGCCCGCAAGCTCCAACCCCGAGGCGATCGCGGGGACGATCCCGAACACCGCAAGCGCGACGATCCCGGCGGGCACACCGCGCCACGCCGCCAGGTCGAGCCGCCGGACGCCGCGCGCCGTCGCACGCGGCACGCTCAGCGCGGCGGCGATCATCCCGACCGCGCCGAGACCCGAGGCGATCGCAGTCGCGGTCGCGGCACCGACCGCGCCCATCGGCGCGAAACCGAGATGCCCGCCCGACATCGCCCAGGCCAACAGCGCATTCAACGGCAGGATCGACAGGTTGACCACCGCGACCCGGCGCGGCCGGCTGACACCCTCCAGGAAGAAGCTGGCGGCGACGATCATCAATTGCGGCGGATAGGCGAGCGCCATCACGCGCACGACTCGCCCCGCCGGCGCGACCAGCGCGGGCGCGACGCCGATCCCGGCCAGCATCGCGTCCGCGAAGGCGAGCATGATGCCGCCCACCACCAGCCCAAGCAGCAGCCCGAGGACGAGGCCCTCGCGCAGCACCTGCCCGGTACGCGGCAGATCGCCCGCGCCATCGGCGCGCGCGGCATGGACGAGCACGCCCGACAGCCATGCCAGCCCGGTGACGATCGCGATGAACGTCAGCGAGCGGCTCGCGCCGAGCGCCGCCACCTCATGCGCGCCGACCAACCCGACCACGATCACGTCGGTGACGTGCAGGATCGTCCAGTTGAGGCTGGTCAGCATCACCGGCCAGGCGAGCGCCAGCAAACGTCGCGTTTCGGCGCTGGTATCGGTCGAGAAAAGGACGTTGGGCATGGTTTGCGGTACCGGATGCGGACTTTATCGCAAAGCGCGCGCAAAGGCCGTTGCGTGAACCCGAAAGCCTTGCTAGTGGCGCTCGCCTACCAGCTGCCGGGTCCGCCCGGTTATGTTTCATGGGCGGCCATGGCGGAACTGGTAGACGCGCAACGTTGAGGTCGTTGTGGGCGAAAGCCCGTGGAAGTTCGAGTCTTCTTGGCCGCACCATTTTTCCTGACAGATAGAGCATCCCTTTCGGGGGCCACCCGTTTCGTTCCGGTCTCGGGAGGAGAACAGCCATGAGTTCGATCGACGACACGATCATCGACACGCCCGAGGGCCCGATGACGTTCGCGCAGTGGAAGAAGAAGAACCCCGTCCAGCTGCCATCGCGCCGGACCAAGGGGAAGAAGCTGCCCAACAAGGTGAAGCTGACCACCGACGAGGTATAGGTCGCGCGGTAGGGTGGCGGTCTTATTCAAAGCCACCGTCATCCTGACGAAAGTCGGGATCGAGAGCCGTTAGGACGATGCCTGAAACTCTGGATCCTGACTTTCGTCAGGATGACGGAGAGCAAGGTGAAGCTGACCACCGACGAGGTATAGGTCGCGCGGTAGGGTGGCGGCCTCGTTCCAAGCCACCGTCATCCTGACGAAAGTCAGGATCCGGGGCGGTGAAGGACGACGCCTCGAAACTCTGGATCCTGACTTTCGTCAGGATGACGGATAGCACGGTGAAGCTCACCACCGACGGGACATAGACGGCGCGGTAGAGTGGCGGTCTCGTTTCAAACGACTGTCATCCTGACGAAAGTCAGGATCCACTGTCGTGAAGGACGGCGCCTGGAACCCTGGATCCTGACTTTCGTCAGGATGACGGAGAACCCGGTGAAGCTTACCACCGACGAGGTTAGGTCGCGCTGCAATCCTCCCCCGCAAGGGGGAGGTGGCGCCGAAGGCGACGGAGGGGGCGGTACGCGCTGACTGCTGTTCCGTGTCCTCCCCCTCCGTCTGGCAAGTGCCAGCCACCTCCCCCTGGCGGGGGAGGATCTAGTGCCGACTTATCGCAGCCCCCGACCCATGCCGCGCGCGAATCATCCGGGCCTGGAACTTCACTCGCTGCCAGAACGTCGCATCGTCGAGCCGCCATTGCCGGATCGCCTGAGTCGCCAGCGTCTCGATCAGCGCCTCGCTGCTCGCCGCATCCTGCTTGGCGAACTCGCGGGCAAGCTCCTCGACGCACGGGCCGTGATCGGCGAAATCGCGCGGTGGCGTCATCTGTCTCTCTCCCTGTGGATCATCGCCGTCCGCCGAACAGCGCGCGCGTCGCGCCGCCGATCGTCGCCTGATCGAATTTCAGCCGCATCGTGACGTACGGTCCCTGCCGCGTGTACCGGTCGTCCTCGAAATCGCGGTCGCGGTAGCCGGACACGTTGTAGCCCGCGCTGATCCACGTGTTCTGCGCAGGCGACACGCCGACCGACGGCCCGCCGCTCCACGACCAGGCGCCGCGCGACCAGGCATGCTGCGCCGATCCGCTGACGCCGACATCGAACCGCGTGCCGATGTCGTGGCGCAGTTCGAACCCAGTGACGTCGATATAGCCGTCATAGGTGTCGTCGGCGAACCGCCCCGCGACGTATTTCGCGCCGTAATACAGCGTCGCCTCGGTGCCATGCCCGAGCCCTTCGGGGCCGGTGCGATAGTTCACCGCGAGGTTGTTGATGATCCGCGACGTTACCTGCTGCCCGCCGCCATAGGCCGGCACGCCCAGCACGTTGGAGTCCGAGAACCCCGCATCCGCGCTTTCGTGCCGCAGTTCGAGCCGTTCGAGCAGCGACCAGCGACTGTCGAGCGGCCGGAAGGCGAGCGCGACGTCGGCGGTGGCATAGGTCGCGACAGCGCCGCTCCGGTCGGTGATCGTGTATGCCTTGATGCTCGACGCGAGCGTCTTGCCCTGCCCCAGCGTGCGCAGGAAATTGGTGGTCAGCCCCCAGCGATCGCCGCTGTCGGCGTTGCGATATTCGAGCCGGCCATTCACCGACCAGCGCGCCTGGCGATAGGTCGCCCCCAGCGTCACCGCGGCATAATCGCCATTGGTCTGGTCCTGGCCGACATAGCCGCCCGAGGTGACCGGCTGGAACGCGTTGACGACGGCCCCCTCGGGAATCGCGCCCTTGAGCGTGTTGCTGGCGTCGAGCGTCCCGTCGACCGTCCAGTTCTTGCCGAGCGGCACCGACTGGCTGAGGCCGTATTGCGCATAGGTCCTGCCGCCATTCTCACCGATCGCCTGCTGGTTGAGCGTGCTCATCAGCTTGGCGCCGGTCCAGGGCGCGACGTCGACGCCGAACTGCTTGGTATGCGCGACATAGCCGTCGCCATTGGCGATCTCGTACCCGCCGATCAGGCGGATGCCGGGCTTGATCCGGTAGGCGAGCTGGATCTGGTGGCGAACCGGGAAATCGACGCTGTCGGCATCGCCGCCGGGTGCGAACTGGGTCTGGCCGGTCAGCGTCACCTTGTCGCCGAACAGCAGCTGCGTGCCGCCGAGCGTGAGCAACCGGCTGTCGCGGTCCTTGCCGTCGAGCCCACGATCCGCCGCATATTGCCCGCCGACGAAGATCGTACCGGTGTCGCGGCGATATTCGATCCGAACGTCGCCTGCGGTCCGGTTACCCGCGCTGGCGAGCTGCTGCTGGTGCCACACGAGGCCCGTCACGCTGATCCGGTCGGTCAGCCGCAACCGGCCGTCGAGCCCGAATTTGCGCGTGCCCGCTTCGACCAGATTCTGCTGGCCGACGCCGAAGGATGCATCCTGCTGGCGCGCATAAGCGAGCAGGTCGAGCCTGGTCCCGTGATGATCGACCTCGGCGAGATACGCCAAGCCCTGCCCGAGCCCGCCGCGTCCGCCCTTGGCGATCTCGCCGCGCAGTTCGGTGCCCGCGCCGACGCGCGCCTTGATGTCGGCGCCGAGGACGGTCGCGTTGGTGCCGGCGGTCTCGTCGCGGATCGCGGCGACACCGACCTCGACCCGGCCCTCGGCCAGCTTGGTCGCGACGCGCGCGGCGGCCGCCAGCTTGGCCGAACGCCCGCCCTCGACCTCGTAGTCCGCGACGATGAAGACCGGATTCAGATTGCTGTCGCGGCTGAGGATCGGCTGGCGGAAGCGGACCGTGCCCATGCTTGTGTCGATGTCATAGTCGATATGGCGGGTCAGCTGCGTCGTCGCGACGATCAGCTCGGAGCGGAACCGGTCGCGCGTCTCCAGCCGCAGCTTGTCGCTGTTGGGGACGATGTTGCGCCCCGACAGGCGATACGGACCGCTCAGGCCGTTGCCCTGGATCTCGTCGCGCGAATAGAGCGTGTCGGTGTTCGCGGCGAACCCGGTCGCGCGCACCCGCTTGCCTTCATAGGCGGTCTTCACCCCGTTGAGCGTGCGGTTGTAGCGGGTCAGCTGCGCGTCGGTGAAGCCGGTCTCGAAATCGCCGAACAGCGCATAGAATTCGCGACGCTCGAGCCGCAGGTACAGCTTGCGCCGGGTCGCGGCGTCATAGCCCTGGCGCGAACCGTCGCCATAAACGGTGTAATAGCGATCGGGGTCGATCGTGCCGAGCAGCCCGCGATCGGGGTCGTATTTGCGGTCGCTGTCATAGGCGATCGTCACGAGCCACGAGCCCTTGACGCGGCCCTTGGCGTAGAAGGCGAGCTGGCCGTCGGTGACGACGCTGTTCCGCTGCGCGCGCGGCAGGCCCGACTGGCGCTTGCTGAGCATGTCGTAGCCGATCGAGCCCGCGCCGAACCCGACCACGACCCAGTCCTTCGCAGACGCGGCGAGCCAGGCGCGAACCTCGTTGCGGTGGACGACCTTGTCTTCGGTCAGCGAGACGATCGCGTGGACCGCGCCCGCCTGGGTCGTCGGCTGGAGCGCGATGAAGGCCAGGCCGTCATCGCCGACCACCTGTGCGGTCGTCGACGACCGTTCGCGACCGGCAAGCTGGCGACCCTGTTCGAGCTCGGCCTCGACCGCGGCGGTATAGGGCTGGTCGACGGTGAACGGGACGAGCGTACCGGCGCGGACCGGACGGCCGGTCTTGTCGGTGACTCGCACCGCGATCAGCGGGCGGGTGAGGCCATCGGCGACGAGCCGGCTGCTGGCCGGATCGACCACCGCGCGGACGCCTGCGCCCGCATAATAGACGCTGCGGTCGATCGTCTTGACGACGCTGCCGTCCGCGGCGAGCACACGTGCCTGAAGGCGATTGTCGCCATCGATCAAGGGGATACCCGTCCAGCGCGAGACCGCGATCTCGGTCCCGTCGCGCAGGTCGGTGCCGTCGAACGCGAGCGGCTCGACCGGCTTGCCGTTGATCGTGAGCGCGACGCGCTGGCCGGGCATGTGCTTGACGACCGCACGGACGATCGGTGCGCGCGGGTTGTGGTCGGCGGCGGGGAACAGCCAGTCGATTCCCGGAGTCTGGCCGGCACCCAGCCAGTCGCGGCTGCCCGCGGCGGTGGCGTCGTCGAGGATCGCGACGGGGAGCGCGGCGTTCGCAGCGGCGACCTTGCCGGTCGGTTTCAGCTGGAAGTCGACGCGCTTGAGCAGGCCGCCATCGCCCTCGACGAAGCGCGAGATCGGGCTGTTCGCCTGGCGCGTATCGATGTCGCAGGCGACCGGTGCGTGCGTCGCGGGGATGCTCGACGTGTCGATCTGGACGACGTGACGCCCGGCGCGGACGCCCTCGAAATGGTACAGCCCGTCGCGATCGGTCGAGACGAACGTGCCGTCCTCCATCAGCAGGCGGATCCCGGGCACGCCCTTGCGCTTGTCGACCGGATCGCCGCAATTCCCCTCGGTCACGCGGCCGATGATCGTCATCGCGTCGGTGAACAGCAGCGGGCGCAGGCGGACCGATGCCGCCGCCTCGTTGCTGGTGACGCTGCCCGGCCCGATGACGCGCGCGCGATTGAGCGCTTCGCCGGTGGGGGCGCCGGGGGCGATGCTGACGACGTATTTCAGCTCGGTCGTGGCCCCCGCGGCGAGCACGGGGATCGCGAAATCGAGCGTGCGGCCGTCGCTGGAGACGGTCGGCTCGTCACCGCCGCGCGCGGACCTGCGCTCGTAGCGCAACCCTCTCGGCAGCGTGTCGGCGACGTGGAGGCCGCGCGCGGGGACCGAATCGCGGTTGGTGATGCGCAGCAGATACTGGACGAAATCGCCCGGCGCCGCCTCGCGGACGGAGGCGATCTTGGTCAGCAGCAGCGCGCCGCTGCCGGGGGCGTCGAGCGGGATGTCCGCCGAAAAGGGCTCGGGCGTCGACAGCGTAAATATCTCGCCGAAGCTGGCGTCCTTGAGGATGAACGCGGCGCCCTTCGGGTCCCTGAGCGCCGCGAGCGCCGCGCGATCGGCGGTCGAGGGCGCGACATAGGTGCCGGGCGGCACGACCTTCACCGCATAGCGGCCGGGTGTGGTCAGCGGAAAGCGATAGCGCCCGGTTTCGCCGGGATAGACTCGCCCGCTGGCATCGGTGACGCTCTCGCCCGTCACCATCGTCGAGGGATAGCGGCTGATCCCGTCGTCGCCGAACACGATGGCGGGCTGGCCGGCCTCGTCGACCAGCGTCACGGTCGCGCCGTCGACCAGCGCGCCGGTGCGCGAATCGAAGGTATAGCCGGCGGGATCGATCAGGATCGACGCGGTCGAGCCGAAGCTGAACTCGTCCTCGGTGAAGCTGAGCGTGATCTTTGCGCCGCGCGTGCGCACTTCGCAGGGTTCGAGTTCGGGGTATCGGCCGGTTTCGGTCGAGGGAACGCCGCCTGCGAAGATGCCGCTGTCGGGCGTGGTCTCGGTCAGCGTCAGCATGACCTTGTTCTCGCCGATATCGGCGGTGATCATCGACGTTTCACGGACCGCGGGATCCCGGTTGCCGGCCTGGTTGTCGAGCACCAGGATCATGTCCGCCTTGACGTCGAGCGCCGCAACCCGGGGCGCGGCCGCGAAGGTGGCCCCGTCGATCGGTGCGGGGGTGAAGGCATAGGTCGGCGCGGTCTGACACTTTGCCCCGGTGAACGCGTAATTGGGCGGTGCGAGACGGAAGGAGAGCGTCGTCGGACGCTTGCCGCGGTTCACGTCGAGCGAAACCGTGTTGGACGGGACGGTCCGTATCCCGGAGTCGCTGCCCGCGTCGTCGAACGACAGCGTTGCGGTATTCTGGACACGGACGGTCTGCGCCGTCGCCGGTGCCACACCAAGGGCGGGGCCGAGCAACAGCGTCGGAATGAGGGCGCACAGGCGCAAGAGGCGACGGGAGCTGGACATAAGGGCCCCTTTCCCGGCACGCGTCGCCACGCGCCGGGATCGGTCGTTCCTTGTTCGCGAGGGGTGGGATTTAGTTGATGGTGACCCGGAAGGTCGCCGCGACCGACGTACCGCCGAGCAGCGTCGGGATCGTCGCATTCACCGTTTTCGTGTTCGCATTGTACGAACCGGTGAAGTTGAGCACCGGCACGGTGATCGTTCCATCGTCCGCCAGCGGCACGCCGCCGACGATCCCCGTCAGCAGGCACGTCTGGCCGAGCGCGAGCGCGCCGATCGAGATCGAGTTGGCGACATAGGTGGTATTGGCGGGGATGACGTCGCTCAGCGTGACGTTGGACGCCGGAGTGCCGACCGTGCCGTTGTTGACGATCAGGCAATATTGCACGACCGCGCCCGGGATCGCCTTTGGCGCGATGGCCAGGTTGATCGGATCGGACAGCACCAGCTGCGACTTGGCGACGGTCAAGGCGACGTTGCGCGTGGTGATCTCATAGCCGAGCGACGCGCGGCCCTGTCCGTTCAGCGCGACGTCGAGACCGAGACCGTCCGAATCATTGTCGGCAAAGACCACGTCGACGACCGTGTCGTTGTTCGCGCCGACGCTGACCGCCAGCGGCAGCCCCTGCGCCGCCGCATCGCCACCCGCCGCGACCTGTACGATCAGCGTGACGCCGGCCAGCACATTGGCCTGGTTGTTGGGTATGTCGGCGACGATGAACACGATCGCCGACTGATCGGCCCCGAGTTCGTTGATGTACGTCGCGGTATCGACACCGGCGTCATAGGTGCCGTTGCCGTTCGAATCGACGAAGATCTTGATGTTTTCCACGTCGAAATTGTCGCCGGCGAACAGGTTCTGGATCGGCAGCTGGGTCGGCGAGAGCAGGAAATCCTGCGTGCCGTTGGTGTTGTTGGTCACCTTGAACGTCGTCACCGCCGCAGTCTGGCCGATCGAGACGGGTGTGTTGGCGGGCTGGTTGGCGGTGACGGTCAGGTTGACCTTGCGATCGACCACGAAGTTTACCGCGTTCGACGTTGCCGATTGCTGGACGCCGTTGACCGAATAGCTGGCCTGCGCGGTGTTGGTGACCGTCGTGCCGGCCGCGGTGCCCGCGGGCCCCGGTGCCTGCGCCTGTGCGCTCGCCGTGCCTGTCGCGATGCCGATTGCCACGACTGCGGCCGTACCGGCCATCAGCGTGCGAATTACCCCTTTTGCATGCATGTCTAAATCTACCTCTTAGGTGGTTGGTGTGGGTGGTGTGGTGGTGGTGGGAGACGCGATCATTTGAGCACGGCCTGGAACGCGAATTGACCTTGCGAACCGGCCGCCAACGGGCTTGCGAGGCGCCACCGGACGCTGGTGACATCGTTCGGGCTCGCCGCGCGCGTGCTGCCGTCGAGGCTGCGGACGCGGAGGGTTTCGAGCGAGCCGAAAGTCTTGCCGTCGACCGACACGTCGGGCGCGGGCGACCCTGGATTGGCCGAGCGATACGCGACCTGCCGCGGCAACGGGTTGTCGAGCACCACGTTGCCCAGCGGCTGCGTGCCCGTATTGCGGTAGCTGACCACGAAGATCACCTTGTCGCCCGGCGTCACCTTCGACGGCTTCACCAGCGCGATCCGCGTGGTGCCGTCGGCCGCGGCGGCGCGCGCCTCGACCAGGATGCTGCTGGTCACCTGCAGCGGCCCCGCCGCGGCGGAAGCGACCGCCGCGGTGGCCGCCAGGACGGCGGCAATCATCGGACGCGTAATCATGACTTTGCTCCTCATTGGATCTTTGCTTTGAACTGGACGACGTGGACCGACGCGGCCGCGACCTGCCCCAGCGCGACGGCGATGCCCGGGCCCTGGGCAGTGCCGCCGGCGGCGTCGAAGCGGCCCGCATCGTCGTCGGCGGCGTCGCTGAGCGGCGCGCCGTCGAGCGTCAGGCTGCCGGGGACGAAGGCGGTGCCGGCCGGGATCGGATCGGCGATCCGCGCGCCGCTGACCGCATCGGTGAAGCGCGCCTCGAGCGTGTAGGTGATGACCGAATCGCGCACCGCGGTCTGCGATCCGTCGGTCGCGCGGACCGACTGCGACTTGACCAGCGCGGGGCCGGCAATCGCGCTGGTCAGCGGGACGACGACGCTGGCGCTGGCCCCGGTCGGCCCGACGACCGCGTCGCCGCCACCGTCGCCAAGTCCCGCATAGGCCGTGCCGGGCGCGCCCGATCCGGTCACCGCGCGCGCGGTGACGGTCAGCGTGGCATCCGCCGCGGGGCGCTCCGCGGTGCCGGCAAGGATCGCGAACACGGTGATCGACCGGCCCGGGGCCAGCGGCGGCACCGTCGCGTCGACCAGCGCCGTATCGACCGCGGGATCATAGCGTCCGTCGCCATCGGCATCGATCGCGAGCGCCCGCAGCGTGACCGCCGGGGACGACAGCCGCGTTTCGAGGACGAAGGATTCGGTGCCGTTGTCGGCATTGGTCAACACGAACGGGACGATCGTCGGCGCCGCGGGCGACGGCGCAACGACGACCGCCCCCTGCCCTTCGCGGACGAGCCGGGTGTCGAGCCGCTCGGCGACGATCAGCGTGACCGTGTTCGACGCGACGGAGCGCGACGCGCCCTCCAGATCGTAGCGGAGATTGGCGGTGTTGAGGATCGGCGTGCCCGCCAGCGTCTCCGCACGGACTACAGCCGGGCGAACCGCAAAGGCGAAGACGCTCGCTGCCATGACGATCGCGACCGGCGCGGCGACGTCGGCGCATGTTCGGCGTGCTCTGTCACGGACCTTCAAGACGACGTCTGAACGCAATGTGCCCCCCACTTGTTGTTGGGGAACAAATCGAGCATTCGAACTTAATCAAATGCTACAAAATCGTAACGGTATGTTTTAATAGCAAAAATTGCAGATTTGATACTAAACCGGTTATAGTGTCTTCGTGACTAACATTTGATCCGATTTGCCACGCGACCGGCATCAACCGGATCTCGGCAGTCGAGACCAGACTTGCCCCAGAATGAACTTGTCAGCGAAGGAGCAGGGCTCGGAGATAACCGCGCATCGCCTGCTCGCCATCGTAGCTCAGCGAGATTTCGACACGCCGTCGATCGGTCGGATCGATCACGCGGTCGATGAGCCGCAGCTTGTGCAGATGCTCGATCCAGCGCTGCGACGTGGTCACCGGCGCGTCGGACATGCTGACCAGTGCCTTGATGTTCATCGGCTGGCGTTCGTCGCGCGACACGAACAGCGCGAGCATCATGTCCCAGGCCGGTTCGTGGAACAGCTCGGACGGCAGGAACCGGCGCCGCAGCCGGCGTTCGGCAAGCACGGCCTGCGCCTGTTCGACCAGATCGGTTTCGCTGGGTTCGGTACTGGTCGGCGCCGGATCGGCAGCATGGGCGACACGGCCGTTGAATTCTTCCGCAACCGCCGAAAGCTTGGCGGTCAGGTCCTTGATCAAATCCACTACCGACTCGTTCTTCACCAATCACTCCCTCTGTCCGTCTCCAACGCGAAATGCGGTCTCCGGCTCCCGCTCACCGGATCGCTCGCACCGCCATTGTGTCACCTGTCCGGGACAGCGTACTTACTGCCAATTCCCTACCCAAAAATCTGCACATAGCATGACATGATTGTCACCGTTTACCATGTAAAAATGCAGTATCTCCGCGATAGCCCCGAAATGCAGCGTAAGAATTGCCAGTTAAACGGTGATTACACACCATTCCGGTTTTATTTACTTTGTTACCCAAACCCATTATGGGTTATTTTGTATTGATTTCGCGCAATCCCGGCGTTTGTGGCCATTCAATACTATGGTATACTTTTCTTGGGTCGCCAGGACGCCGGGCGAAATCGTGTCTGCTGGGCGGCGTCAGTTTGAAGAGGGACCGAATGATGGCCGCGTCACGAATTTATGCGTTGCTGCAAGAGGCGTGCGCCGCGCTGGAAACCTCGGACGATCACGCGATCGCCGCCTATGTCGGGTTCGCCATGTCGCTGGTCGAGGAGAAATACGGGGTCGGACACGACCATCTCGAAAGCGTCAGCCGCGACTGACGCTGCCGTCGCCCGTCACAGGGGCGCGAGGGCCAGGCGCGGGAGGGACCGCGACGACCGACGGCCGCGGACTGCTCTCCACGGATACCGGAACATCCTGATTTTAGCGCAGCATGCGGATTGTCGGCCGCGGCAACGTCTATATGCATCGGCTATGCGTTAAGCAGTCGACTCGCGTGTCATCGCACGCGGACGAAAGGACGTTGTGCCCGCTTCCATGCCTGTTCCCCTGCCCAGCCCCTCCCCAGCCGCTCCGCCCGCCTATCTCAACGCCGTGGGGACGGCGGTTCCCGATCACGATATCCACGCCGCATTCATCGCCTGGGCGCGCGCGCGAACCGATTCGCGATCGACCAAGGTCTTCGACCGGATGGCGTCGCGGTCGGGGATCGGGCATCGCTGGTCGGTGCTGCCGCCGACCGCAGCCGGCGGGTCGCCGGTCGACGATGCCGGCTTCTACGCGACCGAGCCGCATCCGGGGACGGCGGCACGGATGACGCTCTATGCCGAGCACGCACCCGAGCTCGCGATCCGCGCGATCGCGGCGCTGCGCGACAGGATCGCGGTCGACGGCATCACGCATCTGGTGGTGGCGAGCTGCACGGGATTCGTCGCCCCCGGCATCGACCAGATCATCGCGCGCCGGCTCGGACTGTCCTCCAGCGTCGAGCGGCTGCTGATCGGGTTCATGGGCTGCTATGCCGCGATCGTCGCGCTGCGCAGCGCGCGGCACATCGTCCGGTCCGAGCCGAGCGCGCGCGTGCTGGTGGTGACGGTCGAGCTCTCCACGCTGCACCTGCAACCCGCCAACGATATCGAGGCGCTGCTGGCGATGCTGCAATTCGGCGATGGCGCCGCTGCTGCGCTGGTGACCGCGGATGCAGCCGGGTTCGCGCTCGAGGCGCCGTTCGCGGCGTCGCTGCCCGATAGCGAGACGCTGATCCGCTGGGACGTCACCGATGCGGGCTTTGCGATGCACCTGTCGGGCGAAGTGCCCGGCCGAATCGCCGCCGCGCTGTCCGACGCGGCATTTCGCACGGTCGTCAGCGATGGCCGGCCGCCCGAATCGATCGACGGCTGGGCGGTGCACGCCGGCGGCCGGTCGATCCTCGACGCGGTCGAGCATGCGATGCACCTGAACGCCGATGCGCTGGCGGCGTCGCGCCGGGTGCTTGCGGACAATGGCAACATGTCGTCGGCGACGCTGATGTTCGTGTTCGAGGCGTTGCTCAAGGGTCCGCCGATCGGCCACGGCGTCGCGCTGGCGTTCGGGCCGGGGCTGGCCGCGGAGGGCTTCGGATTCCGAAGCGCGCCATGAGTCTCGACACGCGCAGCCAGGCCGAGGAGCTGATGGACGCGGACGATCTCGACGCCGCGACCTATGCCGATGTGGTGGGCGATCTGGCGAGCGTGAACACCGTGACGATGGCGCGCCGCCCGACGCTCGATTTCCTCACGCGTGCTATCGCGGGGCGCAAGACCTTCCGGCTGCTCGACGTGGGCTTTGGCGATGGCGACATGCTGCGGCGGATCGCACGCTGGGCCGCCGCGCGCGGCATCGCGGCGGAGCTCGTCGGGGTCGATCTCAACCCGCGCAGCGAACAGGCGGCGCGCGCACATGGCGGCAACATACGCTACGTCACCGGCGACTATGCAGACCTTGCCGACGAGCCGTGGGACGTCATCGTCAGCAGCCTCGTCGCGCATCACATGACCCGCGATCAGCTCGTCGCGTTCCTGCGCTTCATGGAGCGGCATGCGAGTGCGGGATGGTTCGTCAACGACCTGCACCGCCACGGTTTTGCGCATTGGGGCTTCCCGATCCTCGCGACGCTGGCGCGCTGGCACCCGATCGTCCGGCATGACGGGACGCTGTCGATCGCGCGCAGCTATCGCCCCGACGAATGGCCGCCGATCCTCGCCGACGCCGGTATTTCCGCCGCGACCGTCCGCCGCGTCTTTCCGTTCCGGTTATGCGTCGAACGCCTGCGCTGATCGTCGGCGGCGGGCTCGCCGGGGCCGCGACGGCGATCGGGCTCGCGCGTGCGGGCCTGCCGCACCTGCTCGTCGAGCGATCGCGCGAGACCGGCGATGCGATCTGCGGCGGGTTCCTCAGCTGGCGGACGCTGGAGACGCTGGCCGGGCTCGGCATCGATCCCGATACGCTCAATCCCACCCGCGTCACGCGCGCGCGCATCTATGCCGGGACACGGCGCGCGGATGCCGCGCTGCCGCATGCCGCGGTGTCGGTCACGCGCCGCCGCCTCGACAGCGTCATGCTCGCGCAGGCCGAGCGGCTCGGCACGCCGATCGAGCGCGGCGTCACCGTGCGCGAGATTGACGGATTGACGGTGCGCACCGCCGATGGCGCCACCTTCGCCCCCGACGCGCTGTTCCTGGCGAGCGGCAAGCAGGACGTGCGCGGCATGGCGCGGCCCGAGACTGCGCGCGGTATCGATCCGACGCTGGGGCTGCGGGTCCGGATCGCGCCCTCCCCTGCGCTGCGCCGCGCGCTCGACGGTGGCATCGAATTGCACCTGTTCGATCGCGGCTATGCGGGGCTTGCCTTGCAGGAGGATGGCACCGCGAACCTGTGCCTCGCGGTGCATCGCTCGCGGTTGCAGGCTGCCGGATCACCTGCGCAGCTGCTGGCGGCGCTGGGGCGCGACATGCCCGCGCTCGGGGAATGGGTCGCGTTGATCGACGGACGTGCGCCGATCGATGCGATCGCCAACGTCCCCTATGGCTGGCGGCAACGCGCGGGCGTCGATGCGCTGTTCCGGCTCGGCGACCAGGCCGGAGTCATTCCGTCGCTCGCGGGGGAAGGAATGGGCATCGCACTCGCCAGCGGGGTCGCCGCCGCCCAGGCCTATGTCCGCGGCGGGCCCGGATCCGCCGAACGGTGGCAGGAGGATTTCGCGCGTCGCCTCGCCCGTCCGATCGGTATCGCCGGGATCGTCCGGCAGGTGGCGGAGAGCAGGCGCGCGGCGTGGCTGCTCCCGCTTTTGCGCCCTGGCTTGATCCAGATCATCGCCAATGCAACGCGGATCGGCCAGACCTGACCTTCGCCCTCCCGGCATCTTGAAATCCGTCCCGCCAGCACGAGATTCAAACCCATGGATCAGCTCAATCTTTCCGAAGCCGAGTGGCGCAAGCGACTCACCCCCGAACAATATCACGTGCTGCGCGAGGCGGGCACCGAACGCGCATTTGCCGGCGCGCTGAACGACAACAAGGCCGATGGCATCTACCGGTGCGCGGCGTGCTCGAACGAACTGTTCGACAGCGCGGACAAATATGATTCGGGCTCGGGCTGGCCGAGCTTCACGCAGCCGATCGGCCCCGATGCGGTCACCGATCACGCGGATCGCAGCCATGGCATGACGCGGATCGAGACGCGGTGCGCGCGTTGTGACAGCCATATGGGGCATGTCTTCCCCGACGGCCCGCCACCGACCGGGCAGCGTTACTGCATGAATTCGCTGTCGCTCGAATTCCGGCCGCGCAAAGCAAACGCCGCGGCTTGATGCCGCTTGTAGGGCGGGGGCATAGCGCGTAATTCCGCGAGCTACATGGCTCGTACGCGTTCTGCTTCCCCGTCCCGTCGGCCCCCCACTCCACCGGCGTCACGCTGGCGGCGGCGGCTGGTCGTCACTCTTCAGCTCTGTGTCGGGATCGGGGTGCTCGCACTCGGTGCACTGGCGATCGCGGTCTATGTCGCGATGTCGCAGCTGCCGAGCTTCGACAGCCTGAAATCCTCGCCGAACGGCCAGATGATCCGAGTCCATGCCGCCGACGGCACGGTGATCGTGTCGATGGGGCCGAGCTTCGGCGAATGGCTGCCGTACAGCCAGATCCCCCAGGTGATGCGCGACGCGACCGTCTCGGTCGAGGATCGCCGCTTCCGCTCGCATATCGGCATCGACCCGGTCGGCGTCGCGCGATCGTTGAAGGTGCGCTATGATCGCGGCCACTGGACGCAGGGTGGATCGACGATCACGCAGCAGCTTGCGCGCACCGTCTTCCTCAACAACCAGAAGAAGTTCGGCCGCAAGTTCCGCGAAGGTATCCTGGCGTTCGCGCTGGAGTGGAAGTTCACCAAGGACCAGATCCTCGAACTCTATCTCAACAAGGTCTATTATGGCGGCGGCGCGTACGGGATCGACGCGGCGAGCCGTAAGTTCTTCGGTCACGGCGCGGATCATCTGAGCCTGGCCGAGGCGGCGGTCATCGCCGGCCTCGTCAAGGCGCCGTCCAACTACTCGCCGACCGCCGATGCCGAGGCCGCGATGGGCCGCGCGGGCGTGGTGCTGGAGACGATGCGCGAGACCGGGGCGATCACCGCATCGCAGGCGGCCGATGCCGATATATCGGGCCTCAAGCTCGCGCCCGAGCCCAAGCAGAACAGCGTCCGCTACTTTACCGACTGGGCGTTGCCGCAGCTCGATACGCTGATCGACGAGACCACCGAGCCGCTCGAGGTCTGGACGACGCTCGACCTGACGATGCAGCGCCAGGCGGACAAGGCGATCCGCGCCAATGCGCCACCGGGCGCGCAGGGCGCGCTGGTCGCGCTCGATCGGGGCGGCGAAGTGCGCGCGATGGTCGGCGGCAAGGATTACGTCTCGTCGATCTACAACCGCGCGACGCAGGCGGTCCGCCAGCCGGGCTCGTCGTTCAAGCTGTTCGTGTACCTTGCCGCGCTCGAGGCGGGCCACAAGCCCGCGGATTCGATTGTCGATGAGCCCGTCACGATCAGCGGCTGGAGCCCGCGCAACGATTCCAGGCGCAATTCCGGCGCAGTCTCGCTGCGCACCGCGTTCGCCTATTCGCTCAACACCGTGGCCGCCAAGCTGGGCCAGGAGGTCGGCTTCACGACGGTGGCGGACATGGCGCGGCGGTTCGGGATCACGACGCCGGTCAATACGCATCCGTCGATGGTGCTCGGCACCTCGGAAGTGCGCGTGATCGACATGACGCGTGCCTTCGCCTCGGTCGCCAACAAGGGCGTCGCGGTCACGCCCTATGGAATCACGCGCGTGACCGCCAATGGCCAGACGATCTACACGCATGAGGTCGACCGCAGCCATGTGCTCGTCGCGCCCTATGTCGCCGCGGAGATGACCGATCTGCTGCAGACCGCGGTCAACACCGGCACCGGTCGCGCCGCGCAGATCGGCCGCCCCGTCGCGGGCAAGACGGGGACGACCAGCGCATCGAAGGACGGCTGGTTCCTGGGCTTCTCCAGCGGCATCACCACCGGCGTGTGGATGGGTCGCGACGATGCCAGGCCGATCGCCGGGCTGCACGGTGGCACCGCGCCGGCCAAGGCCTGGGCGGCGTTCATGAAGCCCGCGACCGCCAGCCGGCCGATCGAGCAGTTCGATACGCAGGTGACGTTGCCCGAATGGCAGCTCGAACCCGACGAGGAGAGCTATTTCGGCCAGCCCGACAATGGCCAGATGGCGGTCGATGCGGATGGCAACCCGATCGCGCAGGACGGCGTGCCCGTTCCGACCGACGCACAGACCGGCGACACGCTGGCGCGGCCCGATGCGGATCAGCCCGAGACTCCGGCGCCGCCCGCGGTCCCGCCGCAGCAGATGAACCAGGATTGGATCGACCGTGTCACCGGGCGTGAACGGCGCGAGCCGTCACCCGCGGGGCGTCAGCCACTCCAGCGCGACGTGCCGCGCGACCAGGTCCAGACCCAGCGCTTCCAGAGCGACCGGGATCAGGAAGACCGCCCGAACCAGTGAAGCCCGGCGCCGTGCGTGCGTAGCCAGACGCGCGCGGGGGTCGGGTCTTCGCCGTACAGCTGCTCGACCAGCGCGTGGAAGACGGGCGCGTGGTTCATGTGGACCCGGTGTGCGACTTCGTGCGCGACGGTGGCGCGGCGGACCCAGCTCGGCGCCAGGATCAGCCGCCAGCTATAGCGGATGACCCCGCTTGAGGCGCAGCTGCCCCAGCGGCCCTTGGCGTCGCCGACCGCGACCTGTGCGACGGTTACCTTGGCCTTGGCGGCATATTCGGCGGTTTCGGTTTCCAGGACGGCCAGCGCGGTGCGTTTCAGCCAGGCCTCGACGCGACGGGAAATCGTTTCGGGCGGCCCCGACAGCGACAGGACGGCGCCATCGCGGACGACCGTCCGGCGGCTGCCCGGCTCCCATGCGATCGTCAGCGCCTCGTCGGCGACGGTGAGCACCGCACCGGGCTCGAAAGGGCGGGGCTGGGGCAGCAACGCGCGCTGCTCGGCGATCCAGTCGGCCTTGTCCTCCGCCCAGGCCAGCGCCTGCTTCAACGCCGCCCGTTTGGGCAGCACGAGCCGCGCACGGCCGCTTGCGGGATCGATCGACAGACGCGCGCGACGGGCGCGGGGGTGACGGACGATCTCCAGACCCTCGATCATCGTGCGCGCACCGGCTTACAGTTCGCGGTCGATCACGTGATATTCCAGCTCGCCGGCCTCGTCCTCGCTGACGGTCCAGCCGCGGACGGACTGCTTGGCGCGGTGGACTGCCTCGCGGTCGCCGCAGACCAGGTAATGCCATTCGGGCAGCTGCTCGCCCGCCGCGCGCAGGCGGTAGGCGCAGGTCGAGGGCAGCCAGTCGATCCCGTGGACGTTGCCGGTCGTCAGCCGCACGCATTCGGGCACATAGGCGTGCCGGTGCCGGTAATCGGAGCATTGCCCGCTGCGCCGGTCGAGCAGGCGGCACGAGACGTTGGTCGCGACGAGTTCGCCGGTTTCCTCATCCTCGAGCTTGTGGATGCAGCATTTGCCGCAGCCGTCGCACAAGGCCTCCCATTGGCCGCGATCAAGTTGCTCGATCGGCGTATCTTCCCAGAAGCGTGCGCTCACCGGGCCCAGCGCTTGATCTCTGTCGCCACGGCATCGGGCCCTTTTTCCTGCGGCAGCAAAGCGAGGGGCTTGCCGTCCGGGTCCATCAGATAGGCCTGGCGGGAGTGGTTTACGAGGTAGCCGCCGCCCGGCGACGCATCGCCCTTGCTCGAATAGACCGCATAGTCGGTCTTGATCCGCGCGATCTGCGCGTCGGTGCCGGTCAGCCCGACCATGCGCGGGTGGAAGGCCGAGACGAACTGTTTGAGCACCGCGGGCGTATCGCGTGCCGGATCGACCGTTACGAACACCGGGACGATCTTCGCCGCCAGTACGGGGTCGCTCGACTCGAGCGTTTTCACCGCGGCGCCGATCGCCTGGACATCCGTCGGACACACATCGGGACAGAAGGTGTAGCCGAAATACATGATCCGGTATTTGCCGGCGAAACTCCGCTCGGTGACGGCCTGGCCATTCTGGTCCGTCAGCGCGAAGGCCCCGCCGATCCGGGCGCCTTCGAGCGGGGGTTTTGCGGGCGGTGCGGAGGCATTGCACGCCGTTAGGGCAAGGGCGCTGAAAAGGATGAAACGCATGGTCATGATGCCGCCAGCCTTGATCTGTTCGCTACTGCGGCGCAAGCGTCGGCCTATATCCAGGACGAACCAAGGAAGTCTCTCGATGCGTATTCGCCTGATGCTCGCCGCCGCCATTCTCACGCCGGCGCTGGGCGTCGCCACGCCATCCTCCGCGCAAGGCCAGTCGGAGGGGTACAAGTTCCTGTCCGCGGTGCGCGATGCCAAGAACAACGACGTGCTCGAGATGCTCGGCCGCCCGGGCAGCAACATCATCAACACGCGCGACGTCACCAGCGGCGAGGGCGCGCTCCACATCGTCATCAAGCGCAGCGACGAGGTGTATCTGCGGTTCCTGTTGCAGAAGGGCGCCGACGCGAACCTGCGCGACGGCAAGGGCAACACCCCGTTGCTGCTCGCGGTGACGCTGGGGCAGACGGGCATGATCCCGATCCTGACCGCCGCGGGCGCGAACCCGAACCTTGCCAATTCGGCGGGCGAAACCCCGCTGATCCGCGCGGTGCAGCGGCGCGATGTCGGCATGATCCGGGTGTTGCTGACCGAGGGCGCCGATCCCGACCAGGCGGATATCATGGCGGGCATGTCCGCGCGCGACTATGCCAAGCAGGACGGCCGCAACCCGGTCGTAACCAAGCTGCTCGCCGATGCACCGAAGAAGGTGAAGAAGGCGGTCTCGGGGCCGAAGTTCTGAACGGGCGCTCGCCACGAATCCCTCATCCGTCATCCTGGCGAAAGTCAGGATGACGGGTGCACTCAGAACGCCAACCCGTCCGCATCCGGGTCCATCTGCGCGATCAGCCGTCGCGCAGCGCGCCGCGCAAATGACAGCGTCCCCCGCTTGCGGACATGCGCGGGCAGGGGGGTGGTATGCGCCTCGCGCACGATCGCCGCATCATAGCGGTCCGCGACGATGATCCCGGTCCGCTCGGGCAGGAACACGGGGCCGTGCAGCGGCGCGGTGTCGAACCCCGCCGGCACCGCCCAGAAATACCGGTCGCAATGGGCGAGATAGTCGGGCCATTTCCCGTCGCCGAGCAGGTCCGCGCGCGAGACCTTGATCTCGACGATCACGATCTGCCCGCGCGCATCGACCGCCATGAGGTCGGCGCGACGGCCGCCATCGAGCGGTACTTCGGTCATCGCTACAAGGTCGTGGCGCAGCAGCATCCGGATCACGCCGCGCGCCACGTCAGCGGCGCACATCATGGCATCGGGGGGTGATCCCGGTTTGTCGATGCAGGAGTCCGGTGGCATGTCGAGCATAGCCCGGAAATAGAACAATCCGCGAACGAGGCAAGCTCATTCACGGATTGTGGTATCGCTGGTGGCGACGGATCGCCCGAGAGGGTTACGCGCTCAGCGATAGAAGACGTGGTTGCCGATCGAGGCGACCTTGACCGCGCGAACCGAAGGACGGCGATCGGCGGTGTTGAAGTACAGCGCCTTCTCGGCAGGGCTGTTCCAGGCGTCGGCGAGTGCAACCTTGGCGACCGCGATCGCGGTGCGATAGGCGGTGCCGGCGTTGATCGTGGGGATCTGGCCACCGCGGACAAAGCTGAACTGGCCGCGCTGCTTGACGACGGCGCAGACGTCGGCGGGGAAACGACCCGACTTGGCGCGGTTGATGATGACTTCGGCGACGGCGAGCTGGCCGGTCAGCGGCTCACCCTTGGATTCGAAATAGATCGCGCCAGCAAGGCACTGGAGCGCATCGTCGGCGGCGGCGCTGTCCTGCGCGGCGACGGCCTGGGCGAGCGTGTCGAATTCTTCGGCTTCGGCCGTGGCAGCGTTCGTGGCGATGGGCTCGACGGCAGCAACGGGCGTTGCGACTGGAGCGATCTGCGGAACATTCTGCGGGGAGAGGGCGTTGAGATTAGCAAGAGCAGTGAGATTGGTGGTCGAGCGATCGAGACCGGTTGCCTTGCCGGGAGCGCTGTTGCCGAGCAAGCCGGCGAGAGAGAAGGTCATGACTGCGATCGTCGCAGCCCGCTGAAGAATCGTCATTCAAACTTATTCAGATGCGGTTGAACCACGAAAGCGATCGTACAAGCCGATCGTCCGAGCATCCCCCCGACTGCGTAACTGATCCGGATCGCACCCGTCCCAGCACAACGCCATTCAATGTTGGAATCCCCCTCTATTGGGGGGGCTTTCGAGTCAATCGTTCAGGATCGTTTCAGCGGCGAACCGTTCCGCCGCTGCGATGTCCACCTCCACGACCCACAGATCGGGGTCGCGCGCGCGCCGCCGCCGCCAATAGCCGTCGGGGTCCTCGGCCGGAGTCGAGTCGATCATTGCGGTCCGCCCATCGGGCCCGAGACCGCGTTCCAGCAGGCGGGGAGGGGCCCCTTTATCGACCGCGATGACCAGGATCGCGCCGCCCTGCGGATCGCCCTTCGCCATCACCGCGCCGAACCCGCCGGCGTCGTTCACGCGGCGGAGGAGGGCGCTGACGAGCACGCCGCTGGGCAGCCGGCCGCTCATGCCGGCGCGCGGTATCCGGGCAGGCCGGCGAGCGCGATCCGCGAGCGCATGAAGGTGCCCGTGCCGCGCGCGGCCTCCTCGCCGTCCGCATCGATCAGCCGCGCATCCGCGACGAACACGCGCCGTTTGCCGCTGATCCAGCGGCCCTCGGCGATCACCGGTCCGACCTTCAGCGGCCGCGTGAGCAGGAGGTTGAACGCGGTCGTCAGCAGGAAACGATCGGTGACGAGGCTGTTCGACGCGTAGAACGCCGCATCGTCGAGCATCTTGAAATAGCTCGTCCCATGCGCGGCGCCACCCGCGTGATAATGGCGTTCGTTGATCGTGAAATGGATCCGCGCGACACCAGCTTCGGGGATTTCGAGCGAGGATTCGAAAAATCGATTGATCGGCGCCTGCGCGTAGAGCGATTCCAGCGCGCGAAAATGCGCCTCAGCGCCAGCCGACTCAGGCGGCATCGCGCACCTCGTCGGCGGTGAATAGTGCGTAGAGCGCATCGGGCGAACCCGCCCCGCGCAGTTTTTCGAGAAACGCCTTGTCGCGCAGTCGCCGCGATACGCGTGCGAGCGCCTTCAAGTGAACCGCCCCCGCATCGGTGGGGGAGAGCAGCATGAAGACGAGATCGACCGGAAGATCGTCGACCGCCTGGAAATCCACCAGCTGCGCCAACCGGACGAAGGCGCCCGTCACCTGTGCCAGCCCGTCCAGCTTGGCATGCGGGATCGCGACGCCGCCGCCAAACCCGGTCGAGCCGAGCTTCTCGCGGGCGGTCAGTCGCTCGTTGATCGTCTTGACGTCCGCATCGACGGTTTCGGCGGCCATCGTCGCGATATGCTGGAACACCGCCTTCTTCGTTGCGGCGACAACGCCCGTCTGCACTGCGTCGGGACGCAGCATATCACTGAAATCGGTCATGCTGTACATTGTCTCAAGGCGCCCCCGCGCAGGTCCGCCTTAGCGGGTTGCACGGGGGCGTAAAGGCGCAGCCGAGAGACGGACGCCGTATTGGACGCTTCTTATTGCGGCGAAGCGGAGGTTGGGGCGGAGGTCGGGGCGGAGGATGCCGCAGCACGCTGTGGCTCGACCCAGCCAATCGTGCCGTCGCCGCGGCGATAGACCATGTTGTGCGCGCCGGTGCCCGCATTCATGAACAGCAATGCGGCGGTATTGCGCAGATCGAGCATCATCACCGCGTCGGACACCGTCGCCTCGGGGATGTCGACACGCGTCTCGGCGATGATCAGCGGTGCGTCCGCGACATCGTCCTCCTCGACGCTTTCCTGGAACAGCGTGTAGCCGGCATTGTCGTAGCCGTTGCTCTCGGCCATCGCGACCGCTTCGCCGGCGTGGCGATCCTTCAGGCGACGCATGTAGCGGCGGAGTTGCGTCTCGATCTTGGCGGCGGCACCGTCGAACGCGGCGCGGGCATCATAGGCGTCCGAATGCCCCTTGAGCACGAGGCCCTTCATCACGTGCGCGACGATATCGCATTTGAAACCGGCGTCGTGCGGCCCCTTGCCGAACGTGACCTCGGCCGAGATGGCGCGCGCGAAATACTTGTCGGCGATACCCTGGAGTCGGTCTTCCACATGGCTGTTCAGCGCTTCGCCAGTGTCAACCTGATGACCAGAAATCCGGATATCCATGTTCGTCTCCTTGTCGACGTTACTGTCTTCGGGCGGTCCTGTTGGCTCCACCCTGCCGGCGTCATCCGGACGCCACGGCCCCCCAAATCGGATCCTTGATCCCCTTCATAAACGCCGCATGCGCCGCAAGGTCTCCCTCGCCCACCGCGAAAACCCGCGGCGGACGAACGACCCGAGGCGCCTGTGCGACGACCGGAGTCGAAGCGCTGCTGCCAGTGTCGCTGAGCAGCCCGAGGCCGATCTGGCGACCGCCCATCAGCTCGACATAAACCTGCGCGAGCAGCTGCGCGTCGAGCAACGCGCCGTGGAGGACGCGGTGGCTTCGATCGATTCCGAAGCGCGAGCACAGCGCGTCGAGCGAGTGCTTGGCGCCCGGATGACGGCTGCGCGCAATCTGCAGCGTGTCGACCATCCGCTTCATGTGGATGATCTGCCGCCCGCACTTGGTCAGCTCGCCGTTGAGGAACGAGAAATCGAAGCCGGCATTGTGCGCGATCATCGGCGAGTCGCCGACGAATTCTAGCAGCTCCTCGACCGCGTCACCGAATCGCGGCTTGTCGGACAGGAACGCCTGACTGAGCCCGTGGACGTTGAACGCCTCGACCGGCATATCGCGTTCGGGATGGTAATAAGCGTGGAAGGTGCGCCCGGTCTCAACCCGGTCGAGCATCTCGACGCAGCCGATCTCGACCATGCGGTCGCCACCGGAAAAACTGAGGCCGGTGGTTTCGGTGTCGAAGACGATCTCGCGCATCGCCATGGTATCGGCTCAGATTTCCAAGGACGCAAGCACCGCGCGAACCTGCGCCCGCGTTTCGTCGAAGCTCGTATCGGTATGGATGACATAATCCGCGCGCGCGCGTTTCTCGGCATCGGGGGTCTGGCGGGCGAGGATTGCCGCGAATTTTTCCGCGGTCATGCCAGGACGCGCGAGGACGCGCGCGCGCTGGACATCGGGCGCGGCGGAGACGACGACGATCACGTCGACTCGCTGGTTGCCGCCGGTTTCGAAAAGGAGAGGGACGTCGAACACGACTTGCTTGCCGGCATGCCTTGCCAGGAACGCGGCGCGCTCTTCGCCAACCGCCGGGTGGACGATTGCTTCGAGTCGCTTGATCGCGGCATCGTCGCCGAAAACCGCCGCGCCAAGCTTCGCGCGATCGACCGCGCCGTCTGCGGTCGTGCCGGGGAAGGCGGCCTCGATCGGTGCTACCAGTCGACCGCCGACCCCCTGCAACCGGTGCACCGCCGCGTCCGCGTCGAACACCGGGATGGCTTCGTCGGCGAACATCGCGGCGACGGCGGACTTGCCCATGCCGATCGATCCGGTGAGGCCGATGATCATTTGACCAGCAACGCCCGGAGATCCTCGTCGCGGTCGCGCGGTGGTTCCACGTGGAACAATATCTCGAACGCGACCGCAGCCTGGCCAATCAGCATCTCCAGCCCGTCGACGGTTTCCAGATCGCGCGCGCGCGCCGCCTTGAGCAGGTCTGTCTCGAGCGGCGAATAGACGATGTCGTACACGAGCGAGTCTGGCTCGAGCGCGCCAAGGTCGATCTCGAGCGGAGGTTGGCCCGTCATGCCGAGCACGCTCGCGTTGACGAGAAGCCGCGAGGGCGGGGCGGCGGGGCCGATCGGCAGCGCCTGACCCTTCAATCCGAAGCTCGACAGCAACGCCGCGCCCTTGAGCGGATTGCGGTTGAGGATCGTCACAGGGCCGACGCCCATCCGCGACAGCGCGAACAGGATCGCACGCGCCGCGCCGCCCGCGCCGATCACCGTCACCGGCTGGCCGGCGATGTCGAGGTCGTCGATCGGCGCCCAGAATCCGGCGGCATCGGTGTTGGTGCCGATGCAGTCGCCCGCCTGGTTGCGAAACACGGTGTTGATCGCGCCGATCGACCCGCGGACGTCGCCGGGGTCGGATACGTGGTCGAGCGCGGCGAGCTTGTGCGGCATCGTGATGTTGCACCCGCGCCAGTCCGGGTCCGCCTTGCGATCGGCGAAATAGGCGGGGAGATCGTCGGCGGTGACGAGCTTGTGGCGATAGTCGGCGTCGATCCCGAGCGCCTTGAGCCAGAAGCCGTGGATCAGCGGCGATTTCGACTGCGCGATCGGATCGCCGATCACTTCGGCATAGGGTCGGGTCATGCAAGGCTCCGTGCGTCCCCGCGACGGCGGGGATCCAGTCTGGAAGACGGTTTAGTCTACCGCGGTGGAATTGCCACGGGGCTGCATTTGCGCCGTTAGCGGCGTCATTCCTCCACGCCGTGCCGCTACACCCCGTCATCCCAGCGAAAGCTGGGATCTCCCTGTTTGGCGGGCGTCGTCTGCCTCGTGAGATACCCCAGCTTCCGCTGGGGTGACGGGTGGGAGTGGCAGGCGGTGCGGGTGCGGGTGCGGGTGCGGGTGCGGGTGCGGGGCAGGTGGAAGGGAGAAGCGGAAGATTACACCGGCAACTCGCCACGCATGCGCAAAAAATCGAGCACGTTCAGCAACGGCATCCCCAGCACCGTAAACTGGCTCCCCTCGATCCTGGCGAACAGCTGCGCCCCGGGCCCCTCGATCCGGTAGCAGCCGACGCAGCCCGCAATCGCCGGCCATTCAGCATCGAGATACGTCTCGATGAACGCCTCGGACAGCGGGCGGACGTGCATCTTCGCGCGCTCGACATGCCGCCAGATCGCCTGGCCATTCTCCGCGATCACCGCCGCGCTCCACAGATCGTGCCGCTTGCCCGACATCAGACGTAGATGCGCCGCCGCGTCGTCACGGTCAGTGGGCTTGTCGAGGATCGTGCCGTCCTCGAGCGCGACCAGCGAGTCGCTGCCAAGCACGAGCTGCCCCGGCATCCGCGCGGACACCTTGCGCGCCTTCAGCTCGGCCAGTGCATCGGCGAGATCGCGCGGCGACAGGTCGCGCAGTGCCGCCTTGGCCGCATCCTCGTCGACGCCCGCAAAGGTCGCGTCGAACGCCACCCCCGCCGCCGTCAGCATGGCCCGGCGCGAGGCACTTTGCGATGCCAGGACCAGGCTCATGCTTCGATCTGCCGCTGGTTGCACAGCGCGATGATCGCCGCCGCAGTTTCCTCGATCGACCGCCGCGTGACGTCGATTACCGGCCAGCCATTGTCCGCGAACATCCGCCGCGCAAAGGCGAGCTCGCGCATCACCGCCTCCTCCTCGACATAGGAGGTATCGGGCGCCTGGTGGAGCGACAGCAACCGGTTGCGCCGCACCTGGATCAGCCGGTCGGCACTCGTCGTCAGCCCGACGATCAGCGGCCGGCGGAGCGCATAGAGGATCTTTGGCGGCGGGCTCTCGACGACGATCGGGATGTTCGCGGTCTTGTAGCCACGGTTGGCGAGATAGATCGAGGTCGGCGTCTTCGACGAGCGCGACACGCCCGCGAGCACGATATCGGCCTCCTCCCATTCCTCCCACGCGATCCCGTCGTCATGCGCGATCGTCCACTGGATCGCATCGACACGCGCGAAATAGGCCGCGTCGAGGACGTGCTGACGCCCAGGTCGTGCCTTGGCCTGCTGTCCCAGCAAGCCGGACAACGCGTCGTTGACGGGGTCGAGCGGCGCTACGGCCGGAAGCCCGAGCGCGAGGCACCGCTGCTCGAGGATCCGCCGCGTCGCGGGGTTCACCAGCGTGAACACGACCAGCCCGGGGTTCTGCGCAATCTCTTGGAGGATCCGCTCGAGATGCGCCTCGGTCCGCACCATCGGCCAGAAATGGCGGACGGTCTCGACGTCATCATATTGCGCCAGCGCCGCCTTCGCGATGTTCTCCAGCGTCTCGCCGGTCGAATCCGACAACAAATGCAGATGGAGCCGCATCATGGGCGTTTTATCCCCAGCGGGCGGGTCCGTGGGTGTGAATCTGTGGATAACATGGGGAAAACGGCTAGCGTAACTCGCTGCCCTCGCCAAGCGACCGTGGCGCCGTGGATAACACCGATTCTATCCACACGCTCGCGCACAGGGCCGGATTTTATCCACAGGCTGTGGGTAATGGGGAGCCTTGAATCGAATCAGCGCGTTTGTCGCGGTGCGCGGGGGTCAAGCTGTTGGCAATTCCGGGATCACCGCATAAGTCCCGGGTTCAACCGCCCAACCACTGCAACAACCTATTTCTTGAATCTTCTTATAGTAGAAGAAGGGTGCTCCGCTGACCGATCCGACCTCCAATTCGCTCGCCTTCAAGCCCCTCCTGGCGACTCTTCGCGGGGAGCGTCAGGCCGTGCCGCCGCTGTGGCTCATGCGGCAGGCGGGGCGCTACCTCCCCGAATATCGCGCGCTGCGGGCCGAGAAGGGGGGATTCCTCGCGCTGGCGACCGATCCCGACGCCGCGGCAGAGGTGACGCTCCAGCCGATCCGCCGGTTCGGGTTCGACGGCTCGATCCTGTTCTCGGACATATTGATGATCCCCTGGGCGCTCGGTCAGGATCTCAGCTTCGGAGTGGGTGAGGGGCCGCGGCTCGAACCCGCGCTGGTCGACCATGCGCTCGATCGGTTGCAGCCGGTCATGGGGCGGCTGGAGCCGGTCTACGGCACCGTTGCCAAGGTCGCCGCGGCATTGCCGCCCGAGACGACGTTCCTGGGCTTTGCAGGCTCTCCCTGGACGGTCGCGACCTATATGGTGGCGGGCAAGGGGTCCAAGGATCAGTCCGAGACGCGGCGTTTCGCCTATGCCGATCCGGCCGCGTTCGGCGCGATCATCGATGCGATCGCGGACAATACGGTCGAATATCTCGCGCGGCAGATCGAGGCGGGCGTCGATGTGGTGCAGCTGTTCGACAGCTGGTCGGGAAGCCTCAGCCCCGCGCAGTTCGAGCGTTGGGTGATCGCGCCGACCGCGTCGATCGTCGAGCGCCTCCATGCGCGCTGCCCGGGCGTACCCGTGATCGGCTTTCCCAAGGGGGCAGGGGGCAAGCTTCCCGCCTATGCGCGCGAGACGGGCGTCGATGCGATCGGGCTCGACGAGACGGTCGATCCGGTCTGGGCGCATGCCTCTCTGCCCGCCGACATGCCGGTGCAGGGCAATCTCGATCCGCTTGCATTGATTGCGGGCGGTGCGGACCTCGATGCGGCGATCGACCGAATCCTCGCGGCATTCGTCGAGCGGCCGCACATCTTCAATCTGGGCCACGGTATCCTGCCCGACACGCCCGTGGAGCATGTCGAGCAGCTCATCGCCCGCGTCAGGAGCACGACATGAGCGGTTTTCTCGGAGCGGCCTATGACTGGGTGAAGGCCGCGCACCTGATCTTCGTGATCTTCTGGATGGCCGGGCTGTTCATGCTGCCGCGCTACCTCGTCTATCATCAGGAGGCGCTGGCCGCGGGCAATGCGGCCGAGGCGGCGAACTGGGTCGAGCGCGAAGGCAAGATCCGCCACATCATCCTGACGCCGGCGATGATCGTTGTCTGGGTGCTCGGGATCGCGCTGGCGCTGAACCTCGGGCTGGCGGATGGCGCGCCGGGGCTGGGTTGGCTGCACCTCAAGCTGCTGCTGGTGTTCCTGCTGACGGGCTATCATGGCTGGACGATCGGCTATGCCAAGAAGCTCGCGGCCGGGAAGCCCACGCTGACGGGCAAGCAACTGCGGATGCTGAACGAGGTGCCCGCGCTGGCGGTAACGCTGATCGTCGTGCTGGCGATCGTAAAGCCGTTCTGACCTTCTCAATCCTCCCCCGCCAGGGGGAGATGGCTGGCGCTTGCCAGACGGAGGGGCGGTAAGGACAACCCCTGCTGCGCATCCTCCCCCTCCGTCACCTGCGGTGCCACCTCCCCCTGGCGGGGGAGGATTGGAGGAAAGCGGCACGCACTCCGCTTGACTAACCGCCCCCTCAATTCTACCCCGATTTCCAGCACGGCCTCCTGGCGTCCTGCCCGGTCGTGTGGTCCTGCCTGTTCGGCTCGCCCAGTTCCGCTTTCCAGCGCACGCGCAGACCGAACCTGTTCCCGTTGATCGCTATCCGGAAATCCCCATGCATCTCAAAGACCTGAAGAAAAAGAAGCCTGCCGAGCTGGTCCAGCTGGCCGAGGAATTGGGGGTCGAGAGCGCCTCGACGCTGCGCAAGCAGGACCTGTTGTTCGCGATCCTGAAGGTGCAGGCGGACAATGGCGACCAGATCATGGGGCTCGGCACGATCGAAGTGCTGCCCGACGGCTTCGGCTTCCTGCGCTCGCCGGAGTCCAACTATCTCGCCGGGCCCGACGACATCTACATCTCGCCGAACCAGGTCCGGAAGTTCGGCCTGCGCACCGGTGACACGGTCGAGGGCGAGATCCGCGGGCCAAAGGATGGCGAACGCTATTTCTCGCTGGTGAAGCTCACTGCGGTCAATTTCGACGATCCCGACGTCGTCCGTCACCGCGTCAATTTCGACAATCTCACGCCGCTCTACCCCGAGAGCAAGCTGACGCTCGATCCCGCCGACCCGACCGTCAAGGACAAGTCGGCGCGCGTCATCGACATCGTGTCGCCGCAGGGCAAGGGCCAGCGCACGCTGATCGTCGCCCCGCCGCGCGTCGGCAAGACGGTCATGCTGCAGAACATGGCCAAGGCGATCACCGACAATCACCCCGAGGTGTTCCTGATCGTCCTGCTGATCGACGAGCGCCCCGAGGAAGTCACCGACATGCAGCGCAGCGTGAAGGGCGAGGTCGTCAGCTCGACGTTCGACGAACCCGCGCAGCGCCACGTCCAGGTCGCCGAGATGGTGATCGAGAAGGCCAAGCGCCTGGTCGAGCACAAGAAGGACGTTGTGATCCTGCTCGACTCGATCACCCGTCTGGGTCGTGCCTACAACACCGTCGTGCCGTCGTCGGGCAAGGTCCTGACCGGTGGTGTCGATGCGAACGCGCTGCAGCGTCCGAAGCGTTTCTTCGGTGCCGCGCGCAACATCGAGGAGGGCGGTTCGCTCTCGATCATCGCGACCGCGCTGATCGACACGGGCAGCCGCATGGACGAGGTGATCTTCGAGGAGTTCAAGGGCACCGGCAACTCGGAAATCGTGCTCGATCGCAAGGTCGCGGACAAGCGCATCTTCCCGGCGCTCGACGTCGGCAAGTCGGGCACGCGCAAGGAAGAGCTGCTGGTCGACAAGGCCAAGCTTTCCAAGATGTGGGTCCTGCGTCGCATCCTGATGCAGATGGGCACGATCGACGCGATGGAGTTCCTGCTCGACAAGATGAAGGATTCGAAGACCAACGAGAATTTCTTCGACAGCATGAATCAGTAACCGAGTGCGGCCTGCTGCAAGCTGCAGCAGGACTCGCACCGGTTCGGCCGGCGGGGCGAAGCTCCGACCGACGATATGGGTTTTGCCCATGTCCGCCCAAAAGACCGACCAGGCGGCACGCGAGAGCAATGGCTTTCGCGTGCCGCTTTGCTATTAAACCCCTCGAAATCCGCCACCCCCGCGCACCGGCGGTGGCCCGTCACCGGGAGCTGACATCTTGAGTATCATCGCCATGCTGGCCGCCGCCGCATCGGAAGTCGCCGGACCCGGCTCGCCGCTGGAGATCTGGCAGCACATCGTCGCCGACTTCTCCAATCTCGGCGATCCGAAGGCGCTGGCCGCGTTCGGATCGGTCCTGATGATCGACCTCGTCCTCGCGGGCGACAATGCGATCGTCGTCGGCGCACTCGCCGCGGGGCTTCCCGCCGACCAGCGCAAGAAGGTCATCCTGATCGGCATCGGCGCGGCGCTCGTCCTGCGCATCTTCTTCGCGCTGATCGTGACGTGGCTGATGGGCATCGTTGGGCTGATCTTCGCGGGCGGCTTGCTGTTGCTGTGGGTCAGCTGGAAGTTCTGGCGCGAAATCCGTGAGGGTGCGGAGAATGCCGGGTCCGAAGAGATCGAGGGTGACGAGCGCTCGGGGATCAAGTCGTCGAAGGGCTTTGCCAGCGCGGCTTGGGCGGTCGCGGTCGCCGACGTGTCGATGAGCCTCGACAACGTGCTCGCGGTCGCGGGCGCGGCGCGCGAGCATCCGGGCATCCTCGTCATCGGCCTGTTGCTGTCGGTTGCGATGATGGGTCTGGCGGCGAACTACATCGCGCGCGTCATCAACAAGTATCGCTGGATCGCCTATATCGGCCTCGCGGTGATCCTCGTGGTCGCGGTGAAGATGATCTACGAGGGCTGGGTCGGGACCGGCGAGACGCTCGGGATCATCTCGCTGCTCGGCTGATCACGCCGCTTTTGAGATAGCAAAAAGGCCTCGCCGGGATCGTCCGGCGAGGCCTTTTTCATGTCCGTCGCTCGCTCGTCATGCCGGGCATAGTGCGCCCCGACATAACCCCCACCATCGTCATCCCCGCGCAGGCGGGGATCCATATCCTCAAAGGGCGGCGATTTTTAAGCGACGCCAGCCAGTATGGATTCCCGCCTCCGCGGGAATGACGATTGTTGAGGGGAGGGGGCGCCCCTCAGCCCAGATGCTCGGCGAAGAACTTGGCCGTCCGCTCGTCGGCCAGCTTCGCTGACGCATCCGACCGGCGCTCGCCGAACTCGGTCGCGAAGCCGTGATCCTCGCCCGCATAATCGTAGATCGTCACCTTGGGGTGATCGTCGAGCCCGGCATGCATCGCCGCCTGCGCATCCTTGTCGACGAAGTGATCCTCCTCGGGCACGTGCAGCAGCACCGGATGCGCGATCGCGTTCTTCTCACCGAGCAGCCCGTCGATCCCGACGCCATAATAGCCGACGCTCGCATCGACGTCGGTGCGTGCCGCGGTCATGAATGCGAGGCGCCCGCCGAGGCAGTAGCCGACCACGCCGACCTTGGTTCCGTCGCCCAGTTCGCTGCGCACTGCGCGCACGGCCGCCTCGATATCGGCGATACCCTTGTCCTGGTCGAACTGGCCCATCAGCTCGAACGCGCGGTCGAACTCGGGCTTGATGTCGGGATCGAGTTCGATGCCGGGCTCGAGCCGCCAGAACAGGTCGGGCGCGATCGCGAGGTAGCCGGCCTCGGCGAGCGTGTCGCACTTGCGGCGGATGCCGGCGTTCACGCCGAAGATCTCCTGGATCACGACGATCGCGGCCTTGGGCGTGCCGGCCGGCGTTGCGCGATACGCGGTGAATTCGCCATCGCCGGCGAGCGTCGGGATGGTGGTGGTGTTCGTCATAGCAATCCTCCTTGCGGCCGTTCGTGGTCGAGCAGCCTGGATTTGGTGATGGGGCCGTTGCCCGCGGAATACGCACCAAGCCGCCCTCCGGCTCCAAGGATTCGGTGGCAGGGGACGATGATCGGAAACGGATTGCGCGCGCACGCCTGGCCGATCGCGCGCGGGCTCGACCGGATCGCCTTGGCGAGCGCGCCATAGCTCGCGGTCTGGCCATAGCCGATGTCGACGATCCCCTGGCGGAGGACTGCGCCGCGGTCGGTAGGCGAGGGGGCAAGCGGCAGATCGAACGCCGTCAGTCGCTCAGCAAAATACGCCTCGATCTGGCGCAGCGCCTCGCGGATCGCCGGCGCATCGGTCGCGACGGCATCGCCACTAGCCACGATCTCGATCGAGTCGATCCGGTCCGCGGTGCCGGTCACGCGGACCAGCCCGATTGGCGTTGCGATCGAGGCGGCATCGCGCGCATACATGACCCTGCTATGCAGCGCCCCGATCGGCCGCTCAAGCGTCATCGGGGGTGCCGCACATGAAGATGAATATCGAGATCGAATGTACCCCGGAAGAGGCGCGCCGCGCGGTCGGGCTGCCCGATCTGACGCCGATCCATGACCGCTATGTCGCGATGATGATGGACGCGATTCCCGACGGCCAGATGAAGCCCGAGATGCTCGAATCGATGATGCGCGGCTGGCAGCCTATGGGCGAGGCAGGGATGGCGATGTGGAAACGCATGTTTGACACCGCGACGAAAAGCAGCTGAGTTTCCCGTGAAAACGATCTTCGCGGTATCGAGCGGACGCCCGCCCGCGGCGATCGCTGTCGTCCGGGTGAGCGGGCCACACGCGTTCGCGGCGGCGCAGGCGCTGGCGGGGCCGCTGCCCGCGCCGCGTCATGCGAGCCTGCGGGGCTTGCGCGATGCAGGCGGCGCGTTGCTCGACCGCGCGCTGGTCATCGTCTTCCCGGGCCCCAATACCGCGACCGGCGAGGATCTCGTCGAGTTCCACTGCCATGGTGGTCGTGCCGTGATCGCCGCGGTCGAGCAGGCGCTGTCCGCGGTCGCCGGGCTTCGTCCCGCCGAGCCCGGTGAGTTCACCCGCCGCGCGCTGACCAACGGGCGCATCGACCTCACCGAGGCCGAGGGCCTTGCCGACCTGCTCGAAGCCGAAACCGAGGGGCAGCGCGTCGCGGCGATGACCGCGGCGGAAGGGCGGGTGAGCCAGGCGGTGCGCGGGTGGATGGACTCGGTCGCGATGCTGTCCGCGCGCATCGAGGCGATACTCGACTTTGCCGACGAGGACGACGTCGCCAGCGACAGCGCGGCGTTCGACGCGATCGTCGCCGGGGTGAGTGCGCTCGCCACCGAGATCGAGGCGGTGGTCGCTGCGCCGCCGGTCGAGCGGTTGAAGGACGGCCTGCGCGTCGTGATCGGTGGCCCGCCCAATAGCGGCAAGTCGACCTTGCTCAATCTGCTTGGCGAGCGCGATGCGGCGATCGTCTCGCCGATCTCGGGGACGACGCGCGACCGGATCGAACTGCCGGTGACGCGCGACGGCGTCGCCTATGTCCTGACCGATACCGCGGGGCTGATCGATACGCGGGACCCGATCGAGGCGATCGGCGTGACGCGCGCGGAGGATGCGCTGGCCGCTGCGGACATCGTCCTCTGGCTGGCCGACACGCCACCGCCGCGCTCGGACGCGATCTGGATCCACGCGCGCGCCGACCTGCCGGGGCGGGGCGAGATCCCGGCGGACCGCGCGCTCGCCATCGCGCAGACCGACCGTGGGTCGCTCGACCGGCTATGGGCCGCCCTGCATGCCCGCGCCGCGGCGATGCTCCCGCGCAGCGACGCGATCGCGCTCAAGGCGCACCAGCGGCGGCAATGCGGCCTCGCGGTCGACGCGCTACGATATCCCGGTTTGGACGCCCTCATCGTCGCCGAGCACCTCCGGCAGGCGCGCGCGATCCTGGCGGGCGTGCTCGGCCTCGACGCGACGGGTGAGATGCTCGACGCGCTGTTCGGGCGTTTCTGCATCGGCAAGTGATGTTCCACGTGGAACATCTTTGACGTGCTCAATGCGCCGTTCTAGGGCGGTGGCATGTTCGATGTAGTGGTGGTTGGCGGTGGCCATGCCGGAACCGAAGCCGCAGCCGCGGCGGCGCGCAGGGGCGCGCGCACCGCGCTCGTGTCGTTCGACGCGCGGCATATTGGCGCCATGTCCTGCAATCCCGCGATCGGCGGCCTCGGCAAGGGCCACATGGTCCGAGAAGTCGACGCGTTCGACGGATTGATCGGACGCGCGGCCGACGCCGCGGCGATCCATTACCGGATGCTCAATCGCAGCAAGGGATCGGCGGTCCAGGGGCCGCGCATCCAGGCCGATCGTCGGCGATATTCGCAGGCGATCCAGACGATGTTGGCGGCGACCGCAGGGCTGTCGATCGTTGAAGGGGAGGCCATCGCGCTCCATTTCGAGGGCGATCACATGGCGGGTGTCGTGCTGGCGGACGGCGCGATCGTCAAGGCGCGTGCGGTCGTTCTGGCAACGGGCACGTTCCTCGGCGGTCGCATCTTCCGCGGCGACGACCGCGAGGAGGGCGGTCGCATCGGCGAGCGCGCGGCCAAGCCACTGGCCGATCAGCTGCGGGCTCGCGACCTGCCGATGGCGCGGCTGAAGACGGGGACACCGCCCCGGCTCGACGGGCGAACGATCGACTGGGGGGCGCTCGCCGAGCAACCTTCCGACCTCGATCCCTGGACGATGTCGCCGATGACGCGCGCGCGTCCGCTCCCGCAGATCGCCTGCGCGATCACGCGCACGACCGACCAAACCCACGCGATCATCCGCGAGGCGTTCCATCGCTCGCCGTTGTTCACTGGCGCGATCGAGGCAGCGGGCCCGCGCTACTGCCCGTCGATCGAGGACAAGGTCCACCGCTTCGGCGACCGCGACGGGCACCAGGTGTTCCTCGAACCCGAGGGGCTCGATGATGCAACGGTCTATCCGAATGGGCTGTCGACCTCGCTCCCGGTGGAGGTCCAAGCCGCAATGCTGGCGAGCATCCCCGGTCTCGAACGCGTGACGATGACGATGCCAGGCTATGCGGTCGAGTATGACCATATCGATCCGCGCGCACTCGACACACGGCTGGCGCTCGGCGCAATCGAGGGCGTGTTCTGCGCCGGCCAGGTCAACGGCACGACGGGGTATGAAGAGGCGGCAGGGCAGGGGCTCGTCGCCGGACTCAACGCGGCGGCCCATGCATGCGATCTGGCGCCGGTGATCCTCGATCGCGCCTCGAGCTATCTGGGCGTCATGATCGACGACCTCACGCTGCAGGGGGTGACCGAGCCCTATCGCATGCTCACAGCGCGCGCCGAATTTCGCCTGTCGCTGCGTGCGGACAATGCCGAGACCCGACTTGGCGGTATCGCCGAAGCGGCAGGGTGCCTCGGTTCGGAGCGTCTCGCGCACCAGCATGCGCTGGCCGAGCATCGCGCCCGCTTCCGATCCTCGCTCGACTGCGAACGTACCGCGACCCATGTCGCCGACCAGGGTGCGGCAATCGGTCGTGACGGCGCGCGGCGGAGCGCGTTCGACTGGCTCCGGTTCGACGGCGTGACGCTCGCGCATGTCGCGCCGGATGCGGCAGACAGCATTCCGACCGCGGTCGTTGACGAAGTCTTAGAGGACGCCCGCTACGCGCCGTATATCGAACGGCAGGCGCAGGAGGTCGCGCGGCTGCGTGCCGACGAGGCGATCCGCCTCCCCGAGGACTTGGCCTATGATCGCATACCCGGCCTGTCGAACGAGATGATCGATCGCCTGAGCGCCGCCCGTCCGACCTCGCTGGCCGCCGCCGCCCGCGTCCGCGGGATCACGCCCGCCGCATTGTCGGCGGTCCTATTGCATACGAAACGAGTCCCAGCATGACCGAAGACGACGCAAAGGCCTGGGTCACCGACCGGTTCGGCCCCGAGGCGACCGAGCGATTGGCGGCGTTCGTCGACATGGTCGTCGCTGAGACACCGCACCAGAATCTGATCGCGCCGTCGACGATCCCGACGATCTGGGATCGCCACGTCGTCGACTCGCTCCAGCTCGTTGCGCTCGCAGGCGCCAACACGGGCGCGAAACGCTGGCTCGATATCGGCACGGGCGGGGGCTTTCCCGGCATGGTCGTCGCACTCGTACGCGAAGGCCCGGTCGATCTCGTCGAGCCGCGTCGTCGCCGGGCGGACTTCCTGCAACTTTGCGTCGCCCGGCTTGAGCTCGGCGGGCAGGTTCGCGTCCACGCCTCGAAGGTCGAGAACGCCACCGCCGACGCCGCGATCATTTCGGCGCGCGCGGTCGCGTCGCTGCAAAACCTTTTGCGTGGCGCGGCGCACTGCGCCACAAAGGAGACGCGGTGGCTGCTTCCTCGGGGGCGTTTCGATGAGGAAGAGCTGGCCGCGCTCAAGCAGCATTGGCGGTTTATGTTCCACGTGGAACAAAGCGTCACGAACCCGGAGTCGTCGATCGTGGTTCTGGATACGGTGAGCGCGCGATGATCACCATCGCGGTCGCCAATCAAAAGGGTGGGGTGGGCAAGACCACCAGCGCCATCAATCTCGCGACCGCGCTGGCGGCGACGGGCATGCGCGTGCTGCTGGTCGATCTCGATCCGCAGGGCAACGCGTCGACCGGGCTCGGCATCGGTCATTCGCAGCGTGAGCGGTCGAGCTACGACGTGCTGATCGGCGAGACGTCGATCGACGATGCGGTCGTCCACACGCGCGTGCCGCGGCTCGATATCGTGCCCGCAACGGTCGACCTGTCGGGGGCCGAGATCGAACTCGTTGACTTCGACGCGCGCACGCACCGCCTCGATCGCGCGATGAAGGTCGCGCGCGGGGCATGGGATATCGCGCTGATCGATTGCCCGCCGTCGCTCGGCCTGCTGACCATCAACGCGATGGTCGCGGCGGATTCCCTGCTCGTGCCGCTTCAGTGCGAGTTCTTTGCGCTCGAGGGGTTGTCGCAGCTGCTCAGCACGGTCGAGCGGATCCGCCAGCGGTTCAATCCGGGCCTGTCGATCCTGGGCGTCGCGCTGACGATGTTCGATCGGCGCAACCGCCTGACCGACCAGGTCTCGGCCGACGTCCGTGCGGTATTGGGGAAAGTGGTGTTCGAGACGGTCATCCCACGCAACGTGCGGCTGTCCGAGGCGCCGAGCCACGGGCTTCCGGCGCTGATCTACGATCACCGCTGCTCGGGCTCGCAGGCCTATATCGCGCTGGCGCGTGAGCTGATCGGACGCCTTCCCGCGTCGGCCCAGGTGGCCGCATGAGCGAGGGTAACAAGCGCGGACGGCCGGGGCTGGGCAGGGGCCTCAACGCGCTGCTCGGCGAGATGGCGCGCGAGACGCCGGTGTCGGCCGATGGCGCGCCCGCGCCGCAGTCGTCGGGCGTCCGGATGCTGCCGGTCAGTTCGCTGTCGCCGCATCCCGATCAGCCGCGCCGGCATTTCGACGAGGCGATGCTCGACGAACTCGCGGCGTCGATCGCGTCACGCGGGCTGATCCAGCCGATCGTCGTCCGGCCGCATGGCCACGACTATCAGATCGTCGCAGGCGAGCGGCGCTGGCGCGCGGCACAGCGCGCGCGGCTGCACGAGGTGCCGGTGGTCGTCCGCGACTTCGACGACGCCGAGACGCTTGAGATCGCGCTCATCGAGAACATCCAGCGCGAGGATCTGAACGCGATTGAAGAGGCGCAGGCCTATCAGCGGCTTGCGGGCGAATATGGCCACACGCAGGAGGTGCTCGCCAAGATCGTTCACAAGTCGCGCAGCCACGTCGCGAACCTGCTGCGGCTGCTCGAACTGCCCGCGCAGGTCCAATCGCAGGTGGTCGATGGATCGCTGTCCATGGGCCATGCGCGCGCACTGCTGGGATCGCCCGATGTCGAGACGCTGGCGGATCAGGTTGTGGCGCGCGGGCTATCGGTGCGCGAGACGGAGAAGCTGGCGCGCGACGCAAAGCCCGGGCGGAACCGCAGCGGTGGGCCGTCCGAGCCGCGGATCCCGGATGCGGACATCGCGGCGCTGGAGCGGCAGTTGGCGGACCTTCTGGGGCTCCAGGTGCGCGTCGCGCATACCGAGACCGGGGGCACACTGACGCTGAGTTACTCGACGCTCGATCAGCTCGATATGGTCTGCCAGCGGCTGACGGGCGGCGCGATCTAGGTCACGCGCGAGCCCGGACCGATCCCCCTCCGTTCGTGCTGAGCGAAGTCGAAGCACCTGCGCACGGGACCTTCCTTCGACTTCGCTCAGGACGAACGGGGTGAGGGGAGCGAGCGGAGAATGGGGGCCACCCCCACACCCCCCGTCATCCCGGCGGACGCCGGGACCCACGGTTGCGGTCCGTTTCACAAGAGAACGCGGCCTGTCCAAAAGTCCCGGCGTGCGCCGGGATGACGGAGGTGGGGGTGGTTGTGGGGAGGACGGCCAAAGGAACGACGCGCCGGCGAGCTAGTTACGCCGTGCGATCGCCTGCGACAGCGCGACGACAGCCGCCTCGGCCACAACCCCGCCGGCATTCCCCGACGCCATGATCGCACGCTCGGCAGTCCGGACCCTCTGAATCGCCGTCGCGAGCATGACGGGCGTCCAGCGGCGCAGCGAGCGCGCAGTGCTCGCCTCCTCCTTGAAGAACACCCGGTGCCGCTTCATCACCGCATCGACCGAGTCCCCCCGGTCGATCTCGCCGCGCATGTCGGCCAGCGCGATCAGGCGGCGGACGAGCTGGCGGAGCCACGGGATCGGCGACGTCCCCGCCTCTTCGAGCACGGCCAGTTCGGCGCCGAGATCGTCGACTCGTCCCTCGATCACCGCATCGATCGCGCGGCTCATTTCCGCGTCGCCCAAGTCTGCACCGACCGCGTCGAGCGCATGATGATCGAGGTCCGCCGGCCGATCGGGCGCGGCGTCGAGGTACAGCGCCAACTTCTCGATCTCGCGAGAAATGACCGCGCGATCCCCGCCGGTCGTGTCGACCAGCCGTCGCGCGACGCCGGGGGCAGGACGCAGCCCGTTCTCGCCCGCGATCGTCGTCGCCAGCCGCTCGGCATCCTGCGCGGTGGGGGCGTAGCAGGCGAACGCCATCGCGCGCGGCGAATCGATCGCGAGCTTGACAATCTTCGCGGTCGACTTGACCGTTGGCGCGATCGCGACGACCGGATTGCCGACACGCTCCGCGGCCAACAGGTTGGTGAACGCCTCGAGGCTTTCCTCCCCCGCCGAGGCGACGCGGACGAACCGCGCGCCCGCGAACAGCGACAGCGACGCAGCCTCGTCGGTCAGCCGGCCGGGATCACTCTTGAGCGTCGATCCGTCGAGATCGACGCGTTCGGCATCCGCCCCCATCGCCTTGGCGAGCAGGCGTGCGAGGTCGCTGGCGCCGGCCTCGTCGGGGCCGTGCAGCAGGTAGAGGCGGATCTCCGCACCCGGTTTGGCCAGCGCACCGCGAATCTGGCCCGCGGACGCCTTCACTTCGCCGGTGCGGTGCCCTGCGCCGCGGCGACGGCAGGCGTATTGCGCGCGTACAGCGCGATGCGCGCGACGATCTGGTCCGCGACGATCGCCGACAGACGTTCGAGCGCGGTGTTCTCGGCCGCGATCGTCGCATATTCGGAGCGGACGACGTCGATGCCGGCATCCGATCCCGCGGTCGCATCGAGCAGCACCGAATTGTCGCCGATCCGCACGAGCTGATAGCGCGCGCGCAGCGTCCGGCGTTCGCGAGAGACGCTGTCGTCGGTCCGCACGCCGAGCCCGCTGATCTGGTCGTCGAGGCGGATATCGATCCGGTACAGCGCCGGCGCGCCGTTCGAGGGCAGCCGGTCGCGCAGCGCGGTCGCCATCAGCCAGCCATTCTTGCCCGCGATCGGCGCAATCTCGACCTGGCCGAGCGCGCCCGCGACCGGACCGCTGCTGCCGCCCGCATAGAGCGGATGCAGCCCGCAGCCGGACAAGAGCGGTGCCAGCGCCAGCGCGCCGAGGATCGCCAGCCGCTTCATGCGACGATGTTCACGAGACGGTCGGGCACGACGATCACTTTCCGGGGCGCTTTGCCCTCGAGCAGGCGGACGATCTTCTCCGAGGCTAGCGCGGCCGCCTCGACCGCGTCCTTCGGCGCGCCCTTGGGGAACACCAGCGTATCGCGCAGCTTGCCGTTGACCTGCACCGCGATCGTGACCTCGTCGTCGACCAGCATCGCCGGATCGACGATCGGCCAGGCGGCGTCGGCGATCAGGCCGTCGTTACCTGCGGTCGCCCAGGCTTCCTCGGCGACGTGCGGGACCATCGGGCTGACGAGCAGCAGCAGGGTGCGGACCGCCTCTTCGCGATCCGCGGAGGGGGGAGCCTTCTCGATCGCGCTGCACAGCGAATATAGCCGTGCGACGGCCTTGTTGAACTGCAAGGCATTGATATCGCTCTCGATACCGACCGTCGTCCGGTGGCAGAGCTTGCGCAACGCCACGTCTTCACCTTCGGCTTTGGCCGCGTCGTCGGACTCGATCAGACGCCAGAGACGCTGGACGAACCGCCACGCGCCTTCGATGCCTGATTCGCTCCAGGGCAGATCGCGCTCGGGCGGCGAGTCGGAGAGCACGAACCAGCGCACCGCGTCGGCGCCGTACTGGTCGACGATCGGCTCGGGATCGACCACGTTCTTCTTCGACTTCGACATCTTCTCGATGCGACCGACGGTGATCGCGTCACCCGTCGCGATCTCGATGCCGTCGCGCACATCGTCAGGGCCGAGCCAGCGCCCGTCCGCGGACTTGTACGTCTCGTGCGTGACCATGCCTTGCGTGAACAGCCCGGCAAACGGCTCGGCGATGTCGAGCATGCCGATATGCTTCAGCGCGCGCGTCCAGAAGCGCGCGTAGAGCAGGTGCAGGATCGCATGCTCGACGCCGCCGATATACTGGTTGACCGGCAGCCACTTCTCCGCGCCCGTCCGGTCGAACGGTTTCGCATCCGGCTGGCTGGCGAAGCGGATGAAATACCACGACGAATCGACGAACGTGTCGAGCGTATCGGTCTCGCGCCGTGCTGCGCCGCCACAGGACGGGCAGGGGACGTTCTTCCACGTAGGATGGCGATCGAGCGGATTGCCGGGGATGTCGAACGACACGTCCTCGGGCAGCACGATCGGCAGCTGGTCCTTGGGCACCGGCACCGCGCCGCACGCGTCGCAGTGGATGATCGGGATCGGCGTGCCCCAATACCGCTGGCGGCTGACGCCCCAGTCGCGCAGGCGGAACACGGTCGTGCCCTTGCCCCAGCCTTCGCCCTCGGCGCGCTCGATCACGGTGCGCTTGGCGTCCTCGATATCCATCCCGTCGAGGAAGTGCGAGTTCACCAGAGCGCCGGCACCCGTCCAGGCGGTGTCGCCGACGAACACGGGAGCCTCGTCATCGCCTTCGGAGACGACGCGCTTGACCGGCAGGTCGTATTTGCGCGCGAAATCCAGATCGCGCTGGTCGTGCGCGGGCACGCCGAACACTGCGCCCGTGCCGTAGTCCATCAGCACGAAGTTCGCGATGTAGACGGGGAGTTGCCACGTCGTGTCGAGCGGATGCGTCGCGCGGATGCCGGTGTCGAAGCCCAGCTTCTCCTGCGTATCGAGCTCCGCCGCGGTGGTGCCGCCGCGCTTGCAGAGTTCGATGAACGCAGCCGCATCTGGGTTCGTCTCAGCGATCGCGCGCGCGATCGGATGATCCGCGGCGACCGCGACGAAGCTCGATCCGAACATCGTGTCGGGACGAGTCGTGAACACGTCGACCGAATCGATTCCCCTCCCGCCTGCGGAAGGGGTCAGGGTAGGGGAGGCCTCCCCAATCGCCGTCGCCGCGGTCGTGTCAGGCCCTCCCCCGACCCCTCCCGCAAGCGGGAGGGGAGCAGTGAGCGCGAACTTGAACTGCAACCCCTGGCTGCGGCCGATCCAGTTCTCCTGCATCAGCTTGACCTTGTCGGGCCAATGCTCGAGCGCGCCGAGCCCGTCGACCAGCTCGTCGGCAAAGTCGGTGATCTTGAGGAACCACTGCGACAGCTTGCGCCGCTCGACCAGCGCGCCCGATCGCCAGCCGCGCCCGTCGATCACCTGCTCGTTGGCGAGCACGGTCATGTCGACCGGATCCCAGTTGACCGCCGATTCCTTGCGATAGACGAGCCCCGCCGCGAACAGGTCGAGGAACAGCGCCTGTTCATGCCCGTAATAATCGGGCTCGCACGTCGCCAGTTCGCGCGTCCAGTCGAGCGCGAAGCCGAGGCGCTTGAGCTGCGCCTTCATCGTCGCGATGTTGGCGCGCGTCCAGGTGCCCGGATGCACGCCCTTTTCCATCGCCGCATTCTCGGCGGGCATGCCGAACGCGTCCCAGCCCATCGGATGGAGCACTTCCATGCCCTTCATCCGACGGAACCGCGCGAGCACGTCGCCCATCGTGTAGTTCCGGACATGCCCCATATGGATGCGCCCCGACGGATAGGGGAACATCTCGAGCACGTACGAACGCGGCTTGGTCGAAGAATCGTCAGCGGCGAACGTCTTGCGCTCGTCCCAGACCTTCTGCCACGCCGCGTCCGCCTTCAACGCATTGAAACGCGACGCCATGAGTGTGTCCTCAGCCCGCGATCGAGGCGCGGCGCAGGTCGCGAGCCTTGGTCAGGATGATATCCTCGAGCTTCTGCGTGGTCGCGGCCTGGACCGGCGACGACACCCACTGGCCGTTGCGATTGACTTCGCGGAGGGCGGCGACGCGCAGCGCATCGGCGCGCAGATCCTGATCGAGGATCGACACGGTCACCTTCATGCGCTCGGTCGGGGTCTGCGGGTTGGTGTACCAGTCGGTGACGATCACGCCGCCGTTGGAATCGGTCTGGAGCAGCGGCATGAAGCCCAGCGTGTCGAGGCTCGCGCGCCACAGATAGCTGTTCACGCCGATCGTGGTGATCTTCGAAGCCGCCAGATCGGCCTTGGGACGGGCGGAACCGCCGCCGCATGCGACGAGAGGCAGGGCAAACAGCACGACTGCGATACGCGAGCGGCGGAACATGGGCATCATCCTGGCAAGAAAATCAGCCCTTGCTCTACAGGCGTGCCCGCGCGCCCGCAAGCAGACGCCACACAGGCAGACGAGCGTCGGCGCGGGGATCGCTTCGGCAGCGGAGCGGGCCCCGATCGGTAGCGCTATCGCAGCGATCTGTGTGCTGATTGCAACACTGTCGGACAATTCGGTGACGATGGGGGATAATGCGTAGGTCTGCGGCCTTTGCTACGGATCAATTCATGTTAGGTGCTGTTTAACAGGATCCGATTACGGGATTCGAAGGACAAATTCGTTGTGATGACGCGTGGGGGTATTGTCGGGGTGGTTGCCGGGGCGCTTGTCGCCACCGCGGCCATCGTCGCGCCCGCCTTCGGCGCCAGCGAACAGCCCGCTCGGATCGCCAAGCGCAACGTCGCTGCCGTCCGCGGCATCGGATCGTTCACCCCCGCCGCCGCCGATCCCCGCCTTGCCGCGATGTTCGCGCGCGGCGGCTTCGACGCCGGCCGGTTCCGCTTCACCCCCGCCGAAACGCGGCAGGACAATCGCGCGGTGACCGTCGCGGTCCGTGCGCAGACCAACCGCGGCGTCGCCAACACGGCCAGCCTCGCATCGACGACGCCGACCGTCGGCATCGCGCCGATCGCGTATAATCTGGGCATGTCGGTCGGCTGGAAGCGGTTCGCGATCTCGGGTGATGTGAACAAGCTCGATCTCGGCGGCCTGCCGGGCAGCCGCCAGGCGGCCGATCTGGCGATCAGCTACAGCGCCAAGCGGTTCAGCGGTACCGTCAAGGCTGCCGCCGATCGTCCGCTGCCGAACACGCCGCACTTGATCGAGGATATGCCGAGCTACTCGGTCGATCTCGGCGGCTCCTACGCGCTGACGCGGAACCTGGCGGTGACCGCCGGCGTCCGTTACCGCTCGGACCGCGAACGCTTCGTGAAGGTCGATGACGACCGCCGCGACAGCCAGGCCGTCTATCTGGGCACCGCCTTCCGCTTCTAAGCGTGGTAACGGTGGTTTGCTGAATGCAAAACGATACCGCTTCACTTCACCTTAGCCCGTCACCCCAGCGCAAGCTGGGGTATCCCTCGTGGCTGGTGACACTCGCCCAACCATGAGATCCCAGCTTGCGCTGGGATGACGGGAGGGGCTTGCCGGCTACCGGGCGACGATCTCGCGCGACCCTAGCGCATCCACGCATCGATCGCGGCCCAGCCATGGAACCCGAACCGCCGGATCCGTCGCCACCGCGCCGCGTCCATCCCGCCCAGCGCCACGACCTTCGTACCGAGCCCACGCGCGATCCGAACGGCCCGCGCCGGACCCAACCCAACCGCGCGCTCATGCGATCGCGTCGCGTAGACCGGCGACACGAACAGCGCATCGGCCCCCGCGCGCTCGCCTGCCAAGGCCTCGCCCCGGCAATGCGCCGGCCACGTCCTGATCCCGCGCGTGCGTGCGCCACCATGAACGCCGTCGGTGCGAACCGTGGAGGTCCCGGCCACTACCAGCACCAGTCGCCGCGCGTGCGCCAGCCGTCGAACCCGCCGCAACAGCACGCGTCGCGCCGCCGCCGGTGTCGCGTAATGGCGGAATACCACGCCCGATCCGGGCGGCAATCGCCGGAGTGCTGGCCACAAGGCGTCGCCCATCCGCTCGTCGGTCATCAACCAGCGCTCGGGGATGGGCTTTCGGACCGACACGTCGCTGCCTATAGCGCGGGCCATGACATCTGACGACACCACGCCGCTCGAGTCCATCCGCAACCGGATTGCCAAGGCCGCCGACATCGCCGATCGCCGCGTGAGCGACGTCACGCTGATCGCAGTCTCCAAGACGCACCCCGCCGCCGCGATCGTGCCGCTGCTCGAACAGGGCCAGCGCGTATTCGGCGAAAATCGCGTTCAGGAGGCGGCGGAGAAATGGCCCGCCCTGCGCGCGGCCTATCCCGACGTCGAGCTCCATTTGATCGGCCAGCTCCAGTCGAACAAGGCCGCCGAGGCGGTCGCGCTGTTCGACTGCATCCACGCGGTCGATCGCCCCTCGCTGGTCGAGGCGCTGGGCAAGGCGATGGCCGCGGGCGATCGGCGCCCCGACTGTTTCCTCCAGGTCAATATCGGCGACGAACCGCAAAAGGGCGGCTGCGCGATTGCCGATCTGCCCGCTTTGCTCGAAAAAGCGCGCGCCGCCGGGCTGCCGATCGCCGGGCTGATGTGCCTGCCGCCCGCCGATATCGAACCCGCACCCTATTTCGCGCTCCTCGCCAAGCTCGCGCGCGAGTCCGGGCTGACCGGGCTCAGCATGGGCATGTCCGACGATTTCGAGACCGCGGTGACGATCGGCGCGACGCATGTCCGCATCGGCAGTGCGCTGTTCGGTGCGCGGGGCGTCGCGGCATGACGTTCGACGCATTGCTGTTCGACTTTGACGGCGTCCTGATCGACAGCGAAGCGGTCGGCAACCGCCACATCGCCGAGTGGCTCACCGCCGCGGGCCATCCGACGACCGCCGACGAATCGATGGCGAACTTCATGGGACTCGCCGGGCCGCAGTTCATCGACGCGATCGAGCGCTGGATCGACCGGCCGCTCCCCGACGCGTTCTACGCCGCGCGGCGAGCCGAGGACGCGCGCGTCATGGCCGCGGGCGTCGACGCGATCGAGGGGGCGGTGGCGTTCGTCCGGTCGCTCCCCGCCGACCTGCCCAAGGCGATCGTCTCGTCGAGCCCGGTCAGCTGGATCGCGCGCCATCTCGAGCATATCGGCCTGCGCGACGCGTTCGGCGACCATCTCTACAGCGGCCGCGAGCATGTGACGAACGGCAAGCCCGCGCCCGATCTGTACCTGTTCGGCGCGCGCCAGCTCGGCGTCGACATCACGCGGGCTGCGATCCTCGAAGACTCCCCCGTCGGCGCGACCGGCGCGGTGGCATCGGGCGGCTATGTCATCGGCCTGTCCGCGGGCTCGCATTGCAACGCAGACCATGGCGCACGGCTGAAGGCGATCGGCGTCGACGCGCTGGCCGACAGCTTCGACGACGTCGCGCGACTGCTGGGATAAGCCGGACCCCGGTTCTTGACGTCGGGGACAATGCCACCCCCCCGGCGAAGGCCGGGGTCCAGTTGGGGAACGGCAAAAACGGCGGACGGACCTTCGTTACATCGGCCTTCCCAACTGGACCCCGGCCTTCACCGGGGAGGTGCCCGCTTGAGAAATGCGCAGACGGAAAGCGCCGCGTCCGCAGTAGCGGTTAGCCCCGCTTACGCCGCCAGATCGCGCCGATCCCCGCCACTAGGTCATACGGGATCGCCGCTGCCTCCCGAGTCCGCATCTTGAGCTGATACCGACGGCTCCCGCCATGCGGCACATGGATCGCGCTCGCGGGCATCCCCAGCATCGTGAACAGCATGCGGATCCGCGGCTGGTGATAGCCGTCGGTGCAGATCATACACTGCGCATAGTCGCCCGCCCGCGCGAACGCGGTCGCGGCGACCACGCTCTGCAACGTATCGACGCTTGCCTCGTCGAGATGGATCCGCGACCGGTCGACCGTCTCGGCCAGAACGTCCGCCATCACCGACGCCTCGGACGGCCCATGCGCGCCCTTCGCGCCCGAGCAGAACAGGTCCGCATCGACATAGCGCGCTGCCGCCGCCGCCGCGAATGCGATCCGCCGCGCGAGCGTCGGGCTCGGGCTGCCGTCGGGACGCACGGCCGCGCCGAACACGACGATCAGGCGCCTGGAAGGCGGGATGTCGGTCAGAACTGGTGCCCCGTGCGGTCGCGCTTCGTCGCGAGATACTGCGCGTTATGCGGATTGGACGGCAGGACATGCGGCACGCGCTCGATCACCGTCACGCCCGCCGCCGCCAGCCCGGCGACCTTGGCCGGGTTGTTCGTCAGCAACCGCACCTCGCGCTGCCCGAGCAACGTCAGCATCCGCGCCGCCACGCCGAAATCGCGCGCATCGACCGCAAAGCCCAGCCGTGTGTTCGCATCGACCGTATCATAGCCCTGATCCTGCAACGCATAGGCGCGCAGCTTGTTGACCAGCCCGATCCCGCGCCCCTCCTGCCGCAAATACAGCAGGATACCCCAGCCACTGTCGCGAATCGCATGGATCGCGGCATGCAGCTGCGGCCCGCAATCGCATTTGAGGCTGCCGAGCACGTCGCCCGTCAGGCACTCGCTATGCAGCCGGACCAGCGGCGGCTCACCATTGGGCTGGCCGATCAGCAACGCGATATGTTCGTCGCCGCTTTCGGGGCTGCGGAACGCGACGATCTCCGCATCCTCTGCGCCCTCGACCGGCAGCCGCGCGCGCGTCGCGAGAGTCAGGCGAGTCGCATCCTCGTGCGCGTCGATATCGGCATGGGCGATCGCCACCTCGGGCTCGCCGGTGCCGAGGAAGAAGGCGGGCAACAGCCCGGCGATCCGCGCGAGCCGCAGCGCCGCCGCGGCCGCCTGCGGATCGGCGACCGGGATCGTCCGGAACGGCCCCTTCATCGGCGTCGCCAAGTCGAATTGCGGATCGGCCAGCGCGGTCGCCGCGGCAAAGTCGATCCACGGCGCGCGATCGACCAGCACGGGCTCGGTCGGATCCGCCGCGGCCAGCTGGTTCGCCAGCTTCAACGTCGCGGCACGCCCCGACGAGATCAGCACCCCACCCGTCGCGTTCGGATCGAACGCTGCAAGTCGCGTCGGGTCCGCCGTCTCGACCGCGAGCAGGACCAGCCCGTCGATCGCGATCGGCCACCCGCGCCGCAATGCGTCCACCGCACGAGCCGCAGCGCGCGGATCGCTCAAAACGCGAACTCGGTGAGGATCGGGATGTGGTCGGAGGGCTTCAGCCAACTGCGGCACCGCTCATACACGTGGTGCTCGACCGCGGCGTCTGCGGCCACACCGGTCGCCCACATGTGATCGAGCCGCCGCCCGCGATCCGACGCCTCCCAGTCCTTCGCGCGGTAGCTCCACCAAGTGTAGAGCCGCGCGGGCGCCGGGTGAAAGCGACGACCGAGATCGACCCAGTCGCCCGCCGCCTGCAACCGCGCGAGCGCCTCGACCTCGATCGGCGTATGGCTGACGACGTCGAGCAGCTGCTTGTGGCTCCACACGTCCGATTCGAGCGGCGCGATGTTGAAATCGCCGACCAGGATCGATGGCCCCGCGAGCGTCTCCGACCAGGTCGTCATCCGCTCGAGGAAATCGAGCTTCTGGCCGAATTTGGGGTTCGCCTCACGGTCGGGCACGTCGCCGCCGGCGGGGATGTAGACATTCTCCAGCCGGACGCCGTTGGGCAGCCGGACGCCGACATGACGCGCCTCGCTGTTTGCCTGCCAGTCGAACCGGTCGTCCTCGACGATCGGCACGCGGCTGAGAATCGCGACGCCGTGGTGCATCCGCTGGCCGTGCAGGACGATGTGCTCGTAACCCAGCGCGCGGAACGCCTCGAACGGGAAGTCGCCGTCGATGACCTTGGTTTCCTGCAGGCACAGGATGTCGGGTTGCTCGTCGCGCAGAAACTGTTCGACGATGGCGATCCGGAACCGGACCGAGTTGATGTTCCAGGAGGCGATTTTCACAGCCGCGATGTAGCGTCGCGTGGGGGGCGGGACAAGCAAGCGTCTCGAGCTTCGAAGACGGTAGAAGGCGCCATCGGCAAAGCCGCTGTCGTCGACCGGGCCCTAGAGAAAGAGGGGGCCCGTCGGCCGTGTTCGGGCGAGTCGCGCAAAATGCTTTTTCGCGCCGCCCTTCACATGAAATGACCCCCGCTCCGGGGGCATGGAGCGAGGGCCGACTCAGCGTTCGTCACGCAGGCAGACTGTGGAGAAACCATCCGGGCAACAGGGGGAAAAATCCCGAATGCCCCACATCCGCGGCCCACTCTCTAGGGACCGAAACCTGTCGCTGGCATGAATGACGCGAAAGTTTTGTTACTTTCTTCCACCCGTGCGGCGCGGATCGTTCCAGCGGAAGGTGTTGTCGCTGACCGCGTCGCCAAATTTCTGGTTGGTCAGGCGGATCGTCGTCCGGTTGTTCTGGCTGTCGAGCGCGACCCAGCCCTGCAGCATCAGCCCGCCCGGCGCGCCCGCGTTGCGCACGAACACCAACGTGATCCGGCCATATTCGGGGTGCTTGGGGTCGTTCGCCTCGACCGATACGATCCGCTGGTCATAGCCGGGCACCAGCTTGGCATAGCGCGTGATATCGCGAGTCGGATCGAGCAGCACGCCCAGCGGCGAGTTCTTGATCGGCCAGCGCTGCACCTGCTTCACCGAATAATCGATGAAGGTCAGCGCGCCGCCCTCCGCGACGATCAGGATCGGCACGCCCTTCTCGTACTGGAAGCGCAGCTTGCCTGGCTTCTTCAGCGTCAGCACGCCGGTCAGCACCTTGCCGTTGCGATCCGCCTGCGAGAAACTGGCGGTCATCGTCTCGACCGACTGGAGATGCTTCTGGACGGCAGCGAGATCGCCGCTCGCCTGCGCGACGGCAGGGGCGGGGACGGCGGCGACCGAGAGGGCGGCGATCGTCGCGATCACCGCGGGGCGGGTATTGAACATCGAAATCTCCTTGAAGCGCGGACAATTGCCGGCCCGCGCTTGAACCGCCACTGAATTCGGTACTTCGTCATCCTGACGAAAGTCAGGACCCAGGATCAAGCAGCGCGGCGGATATTACTCTGGATCCTGACTTTCGTCAGGATGACGGGGAGGGCGCGAGGACCGTCGCCCCCTACAGCGTGATCGCCCCCTTCAACCCGAGCACGGCGACGTCATTTGCATCATGCACGCCGCCCGGATTGTGGATGAACTGCACGTTCGGCCGTAATTCCAGCCACTTGGTCGGATGGACGCTGTAATAGATCTCCGACGCATATTCCGCATCCTGCACCGCCGGCCGCGTCGGATCGAGTGCCTGTCCCTTCGCGACGCGCCCGTTCACATTGGTCCGCGCGACACCGATGCCCAGGATGTCGCCCGGTCGCCAAGGGACCAGCCCCTTGTAGAACAGCCCCGCGGCGACCTGGTTGTCCGTCGTCGAGGTCGCGCGATCGGCCTGCGTCGCGTTGAGGAACACGCTGAGCCCGGTCACCGACTTGCCGTCCTTCGACGTGCCGGTGATCTGCTGCTGGACGTTGAAATACACGCCGTAGCGCGCGTCGTGGCGGAGCGGCGCCATGCCGGTGATCGCGATCGGCTGGCGGTTCACGTCGTAGTACACGTCGTTGCCGTTCGACGTGTTGACCCAGCCGCCGACCTTGTACGCGCCGACCCGGCCATCATCGTCGCCGCGCCGCCATTCGGCCTCGACCGGGATCAGCGCGCCGGTCGCGCCGTGGAACCGGCCGATCACGAAGTCCTTCTCCAGGTTGCGCGGGTTCACCTCATACGCCGCGGTCTTCAGCGTGAGGTGGTCGTTGACGTCGTAGCGCAGCCGCGCGCCCCATTGGCCGACCGGCCAGTTCTGCCAGTAATCGCCGACCAGATTGCCCGGCTGCGCACCGCAGAAGCTCAGATTCTGGAAATAGCAGGAGAATACCGCGAAATCCTCGCCGGGATTGGTCCGCCCGATCTTGAGCTCGAGTTTCTCGCCCAGCATCTGCTCGTACCAGAATTGCGTCAGGCGCAGCGTCTGGCCGCGGCCATAGACCTCCTGCACCTGTTGCAGCACGCCCAGATTGGCGTCGGCACCAAGATCGCGACCGCGACGGTAGGTGAGCGTCGCCTGGAACGCGCCGCCCTTCAATCCGACGACCTTGTCGAGATCGAGCAACATGCCGACGTCGAACTGCCCGGTTTCGCGGAGCAGTTTCCGGTCGCCGCCCGAAAAATTATAGCCGCTTTCCGAGGCATAGCGTGCGCTCAGCCCGATACCGCGGTCCGCCAGCTTCTTGCGGATATCGAACCAGTCGGCGAACAGCCCGGGCGGCGGGGTGCGGCGCGTATCCGCGGTCAGCGCGGAGGGAGACAGATCGCTGTCGCGGCGGACGCCTGAACGGGGGCGGTGCTGCGTGTCGGTGGCGGTGCTGCCGGGGGTCTGTTTCGCGGTGTCCTGCGCCCAACCCTGCCCGGATATCGCGAGCGCCAACGCCGCCACGCCCAACCGCCGATACCCCATCAATCCCACCTGTCGTCCGTAACTTGTGTTTCCCCCGTAGACCGCACCTCGTTCGTCCGAAACCCTCCGTCATGTCGCATGCGGCGAAACGGTCGCAGGTCCCGCCAATCCTCCTCCGCCAGGGGGAGGTGGCGCCGAAGGCGACGGAGGGGGAGGACACGGAACGGCGGCCATTCCTGTCCGCCCCCTCCGTCAGGCTGACGCCTGCCACCTCCCCCTGGCGGGGGAGGATTGCACCGCGTCCCTAGATCGCATGCCCCTCGGTATCGCGCAGCACTTCGCGCCGCCCGACATGATCGGGCCGCCCGACGATGCCGTCCTTCTCCATCCGCTCGATCAACCGCGCGGCCGAGTTATACCCGATCCGCAACTGCCGCTGCAGCCACGAGGTCGACGCCTTTTGCGACTCGCATACCAGCTGGATCGCCTGGCGATATTGCTGGTCCTCCGCCGAATCCTCACCGGTCGGCGATCCCTCCAGCGCGAAGCTCTCCTCGGGCTCCTCGGTCACCGACGAGATGTAGTCGGGCAGCCCCTGCGATCGCCAGTGATCCGCCACCAGCCGAACCTCGTCATCGGTCACGAACGGCCCATGGACGCGGACGATGCCCTTGCCGCCGGGCATGTAGAGCATGTCGCCCTTGCCGAGCAGCTGTTCGGCACCCTGTTCGCCCAGGATGGTACGCGAATCGATCTTCGACGTGACATGGAAGCTGATCCGCGTCGGCAGATTGGCCTTGATGACGCCTGTGATGACGTCGACCGACGGCCGCTGCGTCGCCATGATCAGGTGGATGCCCGCCGCGCGCGCCTTCTGCGCGAGCCGCTGGATGAGGAATTCGACCTCCTTGCCCGCGGTCATCATCAGATCGGCGAGCTCGTCGACGATCACCACGATCTGCGGCAGCACGTCGTATTCGAGCTTCTCCTCCTCGTACATCGGCGCGCCGGTGTCAGGGTGATAGCCGGTCTGCACCTTCCGCCCGAGCGGCTGCCCCTTGGCCTTCGCCCCGCGCACCTTGTCGTTGAAGCCGGCAAGGCTGCGCACGCCCACGGAGGACATCTGGCGATAGCGATCCTCCATCGTCTCGACCGCCCATTTCAGCGCGCGCACCGCCTTTGCAGGGTCCGTGACGACCGGCGACAACAGATGCGGGATGTCGTCGTACATGCTCAGCTCGAGCATCTTCGGATCGATCATGATCATCCGGCACTGGTTCGGCGTCAGCTTGTACAGCAGCGACAGGATCATGCTGTTGAGGCCGACCGACTTACCCGACCCCGTCGTACCCGCGACCAGCAGATGCGGCATCGGTGCCAGATCGGCGATCACCGAATCGCCCGCGATGTTCTTGCCCAGGATGATCGGCAGCTGTGCCGACTGGTCCTCGAACGTCTGGCTGCCCACGAGTTCGTGCAGGGACACCGCCTCGCGCCGCGCGTTGGGCAGCTCGATCCCGATCACGTTGCGCCCCGGGATCACCGCGACGCGCGCGGAAATCGCGGACATGTTGCGCGCGATATCGTCGGCCAGCGCGATCACGCGGCTCGCCTTGATGCCGGGCGCGGGCTCCAGCTCGTACATCGTCACGACCGGGCCCGGCCGCACCTCGATGATCGATCCCTTCACGTGGAAATCGTCGAGCACGTTCTCCAGCAGCCTTGCGTTGCGCTCGAGCCCCGCCTTGTCGACGACATTGCCCTGGCTCGGCGGCGACGGGGTCAGCAGGTCGAGGCTCGGCAGCGTGAAATTGTCGCGCAGGTCGAGCGACGACTGGCGCTCCTTGGGTTTCGCCTGCGACGGCGCAGTCTGGCGATCGGCGATGACCGGGGCAGGGCGCGGATCGGGCTCGGCGAGCGCGCGCGGCTCGACCGGCTTGCGCGTCAGCGTCAGCGGCTCGTCGTCGTCCTCGTCGATCTCCGCAAAGCCGTCATAGCCGAGCGCCTCGGTGCGATTGCGGCGGGGAAAGCGCCATTTGCGCTCGCCGAGATCGATCTCGATGCTCTTGCCCCAGACGATCGCGCCGGCGATCGCCGCGACCAGCCCGATCGCGCGCGCGGACCAGAGCTCGGCGACAGGCTCGCCGACAAAGCTCAGCGCCCAGTGAACCGCGCTCGCGACCGACAGCCCGATCACGCCACCCCATCCGGCGGGCAGCGCGAGCACCGACGAGCCCGAGACGAACGCCAGCGCGCTCGCCATCAGCGCGACGCCGATCGCCGCGCCGCGCAGCATCCGCACCCAGTGGCCCAGCGGCAGATCGCGCCACAGCCGCAGCCCGAGGATCGGCCCGATCGGCAGCAGCAGCGCCACCGCGGGGCCGAACAGGGTGAGCGCGATATCGGCGAACCACGCGCCCGGCGGCCCGACCAGATTGGCCGGCGAGCCGCCCGAGGCGGTGTTGAGCGCAGGGTCGCTCGGGTGATAGCTCGCCAGCGCCAGCGCCATCAGCAGCGTGCCGACGAACAACGCGATCGCCGCGATCAGCGCACCGCTGCGGACGGCACCCGCTTTCACCGTCTCACGCCACAAGGCTGGCTGCGCGCGGCTGGCCATGACCCGTATTCTCCAGAATCACTATAATAGGGTTAGTGCATCGCGCTGGGCTGGTCGGACGTCAAGCCGACCCCGCCGGCAATGCGCGGTCGCGCGCGGACAACACGGGTTAAACCGCGCCCGGATCGGCGTTGGCAGCGACCGGCTGGCGGGATAGAGCGGCGTCATGGACACAGATGTAATCATCCTCGGTGGCGGGCTGGTCGGCGCGACGCTCGCCGTGGCGCTCGACGTGCACGGCATCTCGACGATCGTGATCGACCCCGCCGACCCCGCGGTGACGCTGGCGCCGGGCTTCGACGGCCGCGCGTCGGCGGTGGCGAGCGCGAGCCACCGGATGCTCGACGCGATCGGCGTCGGCGCGACGCTGGCGGGGCAGGGCTGTGCGATCCGCCAGATCCGCGTCAGCGACGGGCTGGAGCCGGGCGCGCTCGATTTCGTCCCCGCCGCCGACGATGGCGCGCTCGGCACGATGTACGAGAACAAGCTGATCCGCCGCACGCTGTTCGACGCCGCCACCGCAGCCGCCAATGTCGATCTGCGCATGACGACGCGCGCGACGTCGGTCGACCGCGCCGACTCGGGCGTGACGGTCACGCTCGACTCGGGCGCCGTGATCCGTGCCCCGCTGCTGATCGCCGCGGAGGGCCGCAACTCGCCGACTCGCGAGGCCGCGGGGATCACCATCGCGCGCTGGTCGTACGATCACACCGCGATCATCGCCGCGTTCCACCACGAACGCCCGCACGACGACGTCGCCTACGAGATCTTCTACTCGAGCGGCCCGTTCGCGCTGCTCCCGCTTCCCGATGACGCCGACGGCCACCGCTCGGCGATCGTCTGGACGGTCGACGCGAAGAACGCCCCCGGCATGTTGAAGCTCGGCGACCGCGCATTCCTAGCCGAAGCCGAGAAGTCGATGGGCGGATTCCTCGGGGCGCTGTCGATGGCGACGCCGCGCTCGTCCTACCCGCTCGGCTTCCACCACGCCGCGCGGATCACCGACACGCGGCTCGCGCTGGTCGGCGACGCAGGCCACGGCATCCACCCAATTGCGGGGCAGGGCCTCAACCTCGGTTTCCGCGACGTCGCGACGCTCACCGAAGTGCTGGTCGAGGGCAAGCGCCTCGGCCTCGATCTCGGCGATGCGGCGCTGCTGGCGCGCTACCAGCGTTGGCGTGGGCTCGACACGTTCATGACCGCGGCGGCGACCGACACGCTGACCCGCCTGTTCGGCCTGCCGGGCAAGACCGCCAGCGCGGTCCGGCGTTTCGGGATCAGCGCGGTCAACGCGATCCCGCCGCTCAAAAATCGCTTCATGGCCGAGGCTCGCGGCGAGAGCGGCGACCTGCCCAAGCTGTTGCAGGGCCTCACGATCTGAGGCGGGCGATCTGCCGATCATGAGGCCGTGACAGCAGGATCAGCGCCAGCGCGGCGCCGATCAGGCACATCAGCATGTCCCATTGCGTATCCCAGGGGTCGCCCTGCGTCCCCAGGAACGCGTCCGCGCCCTGGCCGAGCGCGACCGCGGCCCCGAACTCGATCAGCTCGTACAGCGCGCTGACCGACAGGCAGTAAGCGAGCACGGTGATCGCCAGCACCCGGCCCGTAGCGATCACGCCGGTCCGCACCAGCACCTCTCGCAGGACGATCGCGGGTACGAATCCCTGCATCAGATGCCCGAACCGATCATAGGGATTGCGCGCGAGATGCAGCCAGTCCTGCACCGCAAACCCGATCGGCACGCGCGCATAGCTATAGGCGCCGCCCAGCATCAGCACGAGGCCGTGTGCCGCGATCAACAGCAGTGCGAGGTCGGTGAAGACGAAGCGGCGGCGCAGACCGACCAGCACCGGGAACGCGATCAGCACGGGGGCGATCTCCATCCACCACGTCGCGCGATCGAACGGTGCCCAGCCCGATGCGACGAGGCCGATCCCCCAGACCGCGCCGAGAACCAGCAGGCGACGGTCGGCAAAGTGCATCAGGCGGGGGCGTCGATCCGTCGGGCTTCCTCGACCAGCATCACCGGAACGCCGTCGCGGACCGGATAGGCGAGGCCCGCCGCTTCGGACACCAGTTCCTGTGCAGGCTCGTCATAGCGCAGCGGCGTGCGCGTCATCGGGCAGACCAGGCGCTCGAGCAGCCAGGGGTCGAGCGCGCTCACTGCAACGTCACCGATTCGTCGCCGTCGTGCCGCCCGAAAAACTGCATCAGCTGGATGATCAGCTCGGCGCGGTGTTCGATGTCCGGCGCCTCGAGCAGCGCCTGCTTGGCCGCCGAATCGAACGGGGCGATCTGCGCGATGCCGTTGACCAGGCTCTCGTCGTCGAGCCGCCCGACTGCATCCCAGTCGACCGCATAGCCCTGCATGTCCGCGAACCGACGCGATTCCATCTCGAGCGACGACCGCCGCCCGAGCGACAAGGCGTCATCCTCAACCAAAGGCAGCAGCTCGGCCTCGACCTGCCGGAACGCGGTCGTCACGTCGAGCTCGCGGACGATCCGGAACAGCGCGATGCCTTCGAGCACGACATTGTACCGCCCGTCGTCGAGCGCCTCGACCTCGGCGATCTTGCCGACGCAGCCAATGTCGTACAGCGCGTCGGCATCGTCATGCGGGCCGCCCCGCGGCTGGATCATCCCGATCCGCCGGTCGCGCGCCATCGCATCGCTGATCATCGCCCGATAACGCGGCTCGAACATGTGCAGCGGCAGGTGCATGCCCGGGAACAGCAGCGCCCCCGGCAGCGGGAAGATCGACAGTCGCGCCGTCGTGCGTGGAGGGGTGGCGCGGGGGGGCGACTCGGTGGTCATCCGAACAGGATCGCAGACAGACGCCGTCGCTGTCCAGAGACCCAGGGGTCTTCGAGCCCGACGACCTCGAACAGCTTGAGCAACTGCGCGCGCGCCGCGCCCTCGTTCCAGTCGCGCTCGGTCGCGATGATGCCGAGGAACGTGTCCGCCGCCGCATCGCGGTCGTTCGCCGCCATCTGGCCGTTGGCGAGCGCGAACCGGGCGTCGAGGTCGTCGGGGTTCGCCTCGACCGCAGCGAGCAGCGGCGACAGGTCCGCAACCGGCGGGGCGGACTGCGCGAGCGCGAGCGCCGCCTGCGCGCGGTGGATCGTCGGATCCTTGGCGATCGCCGGATCGAGATTCGCCAGCCAGTCGCTCGCCTCGTCGAGCTGCCCGGTCGCGACCAGCGCGCGGACGAAGCCGGCATGGACCTGCGGATGCTCGGGCGCGATCTCGGCGATCTCGCGGAACAGCCCCAGCGCGCGCTCGCCATCACCCGCGGCAAGCGCCTCTTCGCCGATCGCGATCAGCGGCTCGACATCGGCGGCCGGATCCGCCGGCCCGGCCTCGATCGGCAGCTGCTTGAGCAACTGGTCGAGCATCACACGCAACTGCGACTCGGTGCGCGCGCTGGTCATGTCGGCGACCAGCTGGCCCTGGAACATCGCATAGACGGTCGGGATCGACTTGATCTGGAATTGCGCGGCGATGAACTGGTTCTTGTCGGTATCGACCTTGGCCAGCACGACGCCCTTGTCGGCATAATCCGCGGCGACCTTCTCCAGCGTCGGGGTCAGTGCCTTGCACGGCCCGCACCATTCCGCCCAGAAATCGATGATCACGAGCTTCGTCATCGACGGTTCGACGACATCGCGACGGAACGCTTCGACGGCGTCCTTCTCCGCGGGGGACATTCCAAGCGTGGCCAAGTTCAACTCCCGTGTAATCCAGATGCGCTATTTGGGGGGCGGACGCCGCGAATGCCAGCTTTCAGAATGTCGCGGGCGAAGGACAATGCGCGCCCGGCCGTCGCGGCATCTACCATCCCAAACCCGTCACCCCAGCGAAAGCTGGGGTATGTCACGTGGCACGTGACGAGCGCCACACCATGAGACCCCAGCTTATGCTGGGGTGACGGCGGGAAGCTGGGGGTTGGTTGCAGCACCGGCCACGCCATCAATGAAAGTCGCGCGACTTTGGCAGGACGCGCACATCGCGAGGGTGTGTCGCGCGCGGGTGGTGCGCGCGAGCGTCCGGACTCCGCGTCAGCACCGGCCGGATCACCTCGTCGACGCGCGCCAGCGGCGGCTCCATCGCATGATCCTCCGACAACAGCCGCAGCATGTCGCTGCGATCCTGCACGCGCGCGGTCATCAGGTGCGTGACGCCTTCCTCGCTGCGCTGGATCACGCCCTCCAGCACAATCAGCCGCGACGCCATCACCGCGCGCCGGTTCGCCTCGAAATCGCGCGCCCACATCAGCCCGTTGGTGACCCCTGTCTCGTCCTCGATCGTCACGAAGATCGCATTGCCCTTGCCCGGCCGCTGGCGGACCAGCACCACGCCCGCGACCTTCGCGCGCCGGCCGTCCTTGGTCGCGTTGGCCTGCGCGCTCGACAGGATGCCTTCCGCTGCGAACCGCGCGCGCAGAAAGCTCATCGGATGCGCCTTCAACGACAGCCGCGTCGTCTGGTAATCCGCCGCCACCTGTTCGGACAGCGGCATCGCCGGCAGATGCGCGTCGGGCTCCTCGCCAAGTTCGGGCACCTCCGCCGCGGCGAACAGCGCAAGCTGCTTGGGCGGCGTCCGGCGGACATCCCACAACGCCTCGCGCCGCGGCTTGGCGACCGAGCGGAACGCGTCGGCATCGGCGAGCAGGTTCATCGCCCGCTGCGGCAGGTTCGCGCGGCGCGCGAGGTCCTCGATGCTGGCGAACGGCGTGGTCCGAACGCGGACGATCTCGTCGGCCCAGTCCTGACGGAACCCGTCGACCTGCCGGAACCCGAGCCGCAAATCCTCCCCGGCACGGGGAGGGTGACCATCCGCAGGATGGTGGAGGGGGGGCGCCGCGGACGTCCCGCCCGGAAGGGTGGCAGACGCAAGTGCTCCGTCTGTAACAGTGGCAGACGCAAGCGATCCGTCTGCGGAAGCCCCCCTCCACCCCGCTTCGCGTGGTCCCCCTCCCCGTGCCGGGGAGGATTCGAGAACATTGTCCCATCCGCTCGCATTCACATCGACCGGCAGCACGGTCACGCCGTGCTCCACCGCATCGCGCACGAGTTGCGCGGGCGCATAAAACCCCATCGGCTGCGAATTGAGCAGCGCGCAGCAGAACACCGCGGGGTGGAAGCATTTGATCCACGACGACACATAGACCAGCCGCGCGAACGACAGCGCATGGCTCTCCGGGAAGCCGTACGAGCCGAACCCCTCGATCTGCTTGAAGCACCGCTCGGCAAACTCCGCCTGATAGCCGCGCGCGACCATCCCGCCGACCAGCTTGGTCTGGAAATTGTCCATCCCGCCCACCTTGCGGAACGTCGCCATCGACTTGCGGAGCTGGTTCGCCTCGTTCGGCGTGAACCCCGCCGCGACGATCGCCAGCTTCATCGCCTGTTCCTGGAACAGCGGCACGCCGTAGGTGAAGCGCAACAGCTGCTGCAGCTCGTCGGGCGGCCCGAACTTCGGATCGGGCGAGGGGAACTCGACCTTCTCCTTGCCGCTGCGTCGCCGGAGATACGGATGCACCATATCGCCCTCGATCGGCCCCGGCCGGACGATCGCGACCTGCACGACCAGATCGTACAGGACGCGGGGGCGGAGCCTCGGCAGCATGTTGATCTGCGCGCGGCTCTCGACCTGGAACACGCCGATGCTGTCGCCCTTGCACAGCATGTCGTAGACGCGCGGATCCTCGGCGACCGCGATCGTGTCGAGCAGGTGGTCGCCGTGGCCATGCTTGCGCATCAGGTCGAAGCTTTTGCGGATACAGGTGAGCATCCCGAGCGCGAGGATGTCGACCTTCATCAGCCCGAGCGCGTCGATATCGTCCTTGTCCCATTCGATGAAGGTGCGGTCCTCCATCGCGCCGTTGTGGATCGGCACCATCTCGTCGAGGCGGCCCTGCGTCAGCACGAACCCGCCGACATGCTGCGACAGATGGCGCGGGAATTCGAGCAGCCGGTCGACCATCCCGCGCAGCCGCGAGATCTCCGGGTTTTCGATGTCGAACCCGGTTTCGGCAAAGCGCTGTTCCTGGAACCGGCTCGAGAAGCTCCCCCACACCGTGCTTGTCAGCCGCTGAGTCACGTCTTCGGTCAGGCCCAGCGCCTTGCCGACCTCGCGCACCGTGCTCTTGGGGCGGTAATGGATGACGGTCGCGGCGATCGCGGCGCGCTCGCGGCCATAGCGGCGATAGATATACTGCATCACCTCCTCGCGCCGCTCATGCTCGAAATCGACATCGATATCGGGTGGCTCGTCGCGCTCGCTCGAGACGAACCGCGAGAAGAGCAGGTCGTATTTCATCGGATCGACCGACGTGACGCCAAGCAGGTAACACACCACTGAATTGGCCGCCGAGCCGCGCCCCTGGCACAGGATCGGCGGGTCCTGCGCGCGCGCGAACCGGACGATGTCGTGCACCGTCAGGAAATAATAGGCGTATTTGCGCTCGCGGATCAGCACGAACTCCTCGTACAAAAGCTTCAGCATCTTGGCCGGCACGAGATAATCGTAGCGGTCGAGCGCGATCTGCCAGACGAGATGCTCGAGCCACGCCTGCGCGTCCCACCCCGCCGGAATCGGCTCGTGCGGATATTCGTATTTCAGGTCGTCGAGCGTGAAGGCGATTTGGCCCAGCAGCCGCGCGCTCTGCGCCACCGCGTCGGGGCGATCGCGGAACAGCCGGGCGATCTCCTCCTCGGGCTTCAGATGCCGCTCGCCATTCGCCGCGAGCAGCCGCCCCGCCTTGTGGATCGTCGTGCGCTCGCGGATGCAGGTGACGACGTCGTGCAGGTCGCGATCGTCGGGATAGGCATAGAGCGCGTCGGTCGTGGCCAGCACGGGGACGCCCGCCGCATCCGCAATCCGCCCGAACTGTGCCAGCCGCCGCCGATCGCGACCGCCGCGCGGCATCGTCACGCCGAGCCAGACCGAGTCCGCGCCCAGTCGCTTCACCGCCCGGAGCACCGTCGGCAGGTCGCGCTCGCGGCGTTCGGGCAGCGCATCGCCCTCGGGCAGCGGCGACACCGGCGTCGCACCGCGCGCGCTGGTCTCGGGCATCACCACCAGCATCATGTCCGCGTGATGCGCGATCAGGTCGCCGAGCCCGAGAAGGCAGCCGCCCTTCTCCGCACGGCGATTGCCGACCGTCAGCAACCGGGTCAGCCGCCCCCAGCCAAGTCGCGTCGCGGGATAGGCGATGATGTCCGGCGTGCCGTCCGCGAACACGAGCCGCGCGCCGACCACCAGCCGGAAGTCGATCGGCGGCATCGCCATGCCCAGCAAACCGTCGCGCGCCTTTTTCAACGCCTGATGCGCGCGGACCACGCCCGCCACGGTGTTGCGATCGGCGATCCCGATCCCGCCGAGCCCGAGCTCCACCGCGCGGCCGACCATCGCGCCCGCATCGCTCGCCCCGTCGAGGAACGAGAAATTGGTCGCCGCGACCAGTTCGGCGAAGCGGGTCATGGCGAGAGGCGATCGATACGCATCACGCGAACAGGCCGTGGAGATACCAGCGCGGCGTCTCCACCTCCGAATACAGCCCGTGGCGGAAGATCCAGAAGCGGCGGCCGCGCCGGTCCTCGATGCGGTAATAATCGCGCGTCGGGATATCCTCGCGCCGCCACCATTCGCCCGCGATCCGCTCCGGCCCCTCGCTATGCGCGACGTCGTGGACGGTGCGGCGCCAGCGAAAGCGGTGCGGCGGGCCGTCGGGGACCTCGGACATCATCGATTCGATCGGCTGCGGCGGATCGAACAGATAGATCGGACGGAGCGGGGGCTCGCCCTTTTCGGGGGTGATCCATGCGGTCGGGGCAGGGGTCTCGGCCGCGGGCAGCATCAGCTCGGCCTGTTCGGGAATATGGCTGTCGCGCGCCGAGAACCGGCGTACGCGAGTCCGGCCCAGCCGCGTGCTGAGCTGGTCGACGAGCTGCGCGACATCGCCCCGTTGCGCCTCGCCGCCCTCCAGCTTCAACTGCGACGCATCGAGTGTCTCGGCGAGCGCGACGTCGAGCCGGAGCAGGTCGTAGCCGAACCCGGGATCGAGCGGATCGGCCAGGCTGTCGATCCGCTCGCGGAACAGCCGCATCAGCAGCGCCACGTCGCGCGTCGGCTGGCCCGTCTCGATCCGCAGCCGCTGGACCAGCCCGTCCGCCCGGAACAGCCGCGCTTCCCACCGCCGGCCGCCTTCGTGACGCTCGGTCAACTGGATGTTCGCCTCTCCGGCCAGTTCGGCCAGTATCTCCAGCGCATAGTCGGTCCGCGTGATCGGTTCGGCAAAGCGGCGCTCGACGCCGATTTTGGCCACGGTGCGCCGCGCGACGATCGGCCCCTTCACCGATCCGTCGAGCCGGCGGATCATCATCGCCGCCTCCTCGCCGAACCGCGCGGCGATGACGCTCAGCGGGCGCGCCATCACGTCGCCGACCGTCTTCAGCCCGGCCCGGCACAACGCCGTCGTCGCATCCTCGTCGAGCCCGAGTGCGGCGACCGGCAACCGCTTGACCGCGCGCTTTTCATCGGGGGCGGGCGCACCGGCATAGCGTGCCAGCGCGCGCGCCGTATCGGGCGTGTCGCCGAACGCATGGCGCACCAGCAGCCCGCGGCGCGCCAGCCGGTCCTCGAGATCGGCGGCAAGCCGGCGCTCGCCCTCGAACTCGTGCACGCACCCGGCGATATCGAGGATCAGCCCGTCGGGCGCGTCGAGCGCGACCGAGGGCGTATAGCGCTGGCACCCGTCCGCCAGCCGCTCGAGCCATTCGTGATCGGCATGCGTATCATGGTCATAGACTTCGAGCTCGGGAACGCGCGCGCGCGCATCCGCCAGCGTCAGCCCCAGCTCCAGCCCCGCGCGCACCGCCGCGCGGTCGAGCGCCTTCAGCCGGATTCCGCCCGCCACCGTCTCGACAAAGGCGACCGGGGTCTCATCCCGTCCGACGAACAGATGCGGCCGCATCGTCCGCAGCCGCTCGATCGGCAGCCACGGAAACACCAGCGCGAGATAGCGCCGCGGGATCCCCGGCTCCGATCGGGACGACGGCGAGCGGGGCGTCTGCGGTGTCGCCGGCGGCGGTTTCAGCAGCGAGTTTGTTGAAGATATACGTGTCACGGTCCCACTCCACACGCCAGCGAAGCCCGGCCTGGCCTCCGCGTCGACGCAGCAATTCGATATCGAAGGCAGGCTTGCCCGGTGCATCGGCCTCCAGCGGCCGCGAGCGAAGCGCGCCGACCTGCCAGCGCGTCGCCGCCGCGCTCGGGACCGGGTCGGCACCGATGCGCAGGCTCAGGATCGTCACGCCCGATGCCTCGGCCGCCAGCATCAGCCGCCGCGTCGCGGTCAGGTCGATCTTGGGCGCCCGACCCCAGGATTCGATTAGCAACATCCCCAATCCGGGGCACCGCGCGGCATCGGCCGCGGCGCGCAACAGGCTCGCCTCGTCCTCGACCACGCCCAGCACCAGCGACGACACGTCGAGGCCGATCTCGACTAGCCCGCCGGCATGCAGCCGCCCGCCCTGGCGCTCGCTCGCCTCGGTGCGCAGCCACATCACCGGCGCCGTGCCGCCCACCAGCGCACAGGCGACCGCGAACCCCGCACCGCAGGCGGCGTCGTCCATCGTCGCGAAAACCTCGTGCAGCTGCGCGGGCGGCATACCCTGTGCCAGCCAACTATCGGCGGACCGGTCGTCGGCCTGAATCGGCATTCCCATCGTGGCGATCCGCTTGAGGCGGGCGATCAGGGCGGAAGACTCGTTCACGGTGTTCTTGTAATGTTCTATGGGTCGAGTCTCCAAGCGGAATCTCGTTTCGACAGAATTTCACATTAAAGTCGAAAAGGTGCTTGCCGATCTCGAAACCCCGGGCTAACAGCGCGCCTCACCCAGTCACCGTGTCGCTTCAGACCGGAGACATAGGCGCCAGAGCGGGCGTAGCTCAGGGGTAGAGCACAACCTTGCCAAGGTTGGGGTCGAGGGTTCGAATCCCTTCGCCCGCTCCAGTTTTCCCACTATATTGGGAAGGCTGACTGTCCATCCCGAGGATGGCTAGCCTAGTGGTGTCCCCACAAACATCTCCATTCTTCCAGTCACGACCTGCGGGTTTCCGTACGTGATGGTTTCGTCGTCGATGATCTCGACGCGATCGACCCATGCCTGGTGTTGGCGACGCGGTCCCTCCCGACAGTGTCGTCGCAAGTCAGCGACACTCGCCGATAGAAAGCCACGCAAAGCGAACTGCGAGGAGTTGGCAGTACGGTGACGAGAACGCGCGGGGAGGGGCTGTGCGAGCGTCTGGCTCGGGCGCTGCCCGGCAAGGCCGTCGCCCATTGAAATCGCTAGAAGAAAAATGGTGCCCGGAGACGGGGTCGAACCGCCGACACTGCGATTTTCAGTCGCATGCTCTACCAACTGAGCTATCCGGGCACGTCCGGTCTGGGACCGGAAGAGGGTCCGACCTTGCGATCGGAAGGGCGCGTTTAGTCGGCGTCTTCGGCGCTGTCCAGCCCCGTTTGCGAGATTGCGCGTCCGGGGATGCGATAGCCTTCGCCCAGCCACTGCAACAGATCGCGGTCGCGGTGCCGGCTCGAGCAGAACGGCTTGTACGCAGGCACCGCGGGCTGGTCGCAGATCGGGCATTTGACGGACGTGGCGGTCGCGGACATCAGGCACTCTCCAGTTCGTGGACGACGCCCGTGCGGCGTGCGAGTTCCGCCAGCCACTCGGCGCGCGCCATGAGGCGTGCGTGGACGCTGGCAGGCAGCGTGTGGCGGCGCGACGCGGTCGGCGGGGTCCGCTCGAGCGTACGCAGCGTCGCGCGCACCGCGGCGCCGACCGGATCGGCGCGCAGGATCTCGGGGATCGACGCACGCGAGCGCGGGCGAACGATCTGCAGGAAGCCGAAGCCGTTCATCGCGGTGCGCTCGAAGGGGGGCGGCAGCGATTCGTCGATCGCGCTGGCGACGGCGCCGCGTTGCGCCTTGCCGGCGATGGTCGGAAAATCGATGCCGATCGACCCGCCGATCCCGTGCCGGCGAATCGCCCGCGCAACCGCGTGCGCGGCGGCGATCGCCAGCGCGTCGAGCGGCGGCGCGCCGTCGACGTCGAACAGCGTCATCGCCGGCGTCGGCGACAAACGCAGCGCACCGAGCGGAAAGACGATCTCGCCACTCATCGCCTCGTCGAGCAATTCCGACCATCCCGCCGCCTCCAGCGCATCGGGTTCGTGCGCGCGCGGGCTGAGGACGGGCAGCCCGGTCGCCACGAGGCGATCGTACAGCGTGGGGGCAGGGCAGGGCGTCGAATCGCTCGGGACAGCCTTGGCGAGCTTGGCGCGGCCGGATTCGGGCAGTGCCTCGCGGACGATCTCGACGGTCAGGCTGGCGCCTTGCGTGATTCCGGGGGGAAGGTGGTTGATCAGCGCGTCGCCGCCATCGAGCGTCACGCGGCCACGCCGACCCGGCAGCAGTTCGACGAGACGCGCGCGGGCGACGAGGCCGACTTTCAGCGCGCAATCGTCTTCGCGCTCGATCGCGGCTTCGATAATCTGCTCATCCTGCACCAGCGCAGCGCGGGCTTCGCCGATGCCGGCTTCGTAGAGCCACACGGGCCCTGCGTCAGGCAAGCGCGAGGCCTGCGGTCTTCAACAGCGCGCGTGTTTCGAACAGCGGCAGGCCGATGACGCCCGAATGGCTGCCCGACAGGAAGCGCACGAACGCCTCGGCGCGGCCCTGGATCGCATAGCCGCCGGCCTTGCCGAGCCCTTCGCCGCACGCGATGTACGCGTCGATCTCCGCGGCCGAGAGCGGCTTGAACGCGACGACCGTGTCGGCGATCCGGGTCCGCACCTTGCCCGCCGCGTCGATCACGCAGACCGCGGACAGGCAATGGTGGCGCCGGCCGGACAGCTTGCCGAGCAGGTCGCGCTGGATCTCCACCGTGTCGGCGGGGGGCAGGATACGGCTGCCGAGCGCGATCGTCGTATCGCCGGCGAGCACGATCTCGCCCTCGCCACGCGCGACCGCGCAGGCCTTCTCGACCGCGAGGCGCAACGCATAGGCGCGGGGTGGTTCGGCCTTGCGCGGGGCCTCGTCGATGTCGGGGGATGCCACGCGCGACGGCACGACGCCGAGCCGCGCGAGCAGGTCGCGGCGGCGGGGCGAGGAAGAGGCCAGGACCAGCATTGGTGCCTCGTTATGAAGCGGTGCGTGCCGGGGCACGCGCCTTATGATCTAAGCAGGGGTGCGGATGCACCCACGGGCTTATTTGAAGCGGTAGGTGATGCGACCCTTGGTCAGATCATAGGGCGTGAGTTCGCACAGCACCTCGTCGCCGACCAGCACGCGGATGCGGTTCTTGCGCATCTTGCCGGCGGTGTGACCGAGAATCTCGTGGTCGTTTTCGAGCTGAACCCGGAACATCGCGTTGGGGAGGAGTTCCACCACGCGGCCGCGCATCTCGAGCAGTTCTTCCTTGGCCAAATATAATCTCTGAATTGGGGGAATTTCGGGACGAGCGCCCTTACCGCAGGTTCGCGAAAAAGGAAAGCACGGCCGAAGGACGGTCACGGGCCCGATGCCCATGGCCGCTGATCGAACTGTAAATATCGTCGTCCGGTACGCGGGAAACAAGGACGCGCTATGCAACCCTTCGTCAGGATGACGGCGCGATTGCGATCACGACAGTCCGGCGCACTCACAACAGGCTCGCCTGATACACGGTCGCTTCCCGCGCGGCGCGACGGAAGGCGGCGCGGTCGACATTGGGGATGCGCGGACGCAGGCCCTGGAACAGATCGGCGAGAGTCAGGATCTGGAGCTTGGGAAACGTCTCGTCGACACCCGCGCGGTAGATCCCCACCGCGGCGGCGCGGCGCTCCATCTCGCGCGTCGGCTTGGCGTTCATGATCAGGATGCCGATCGGCGCCTTTTCGCGCGCGATCGTCGCGGCGAGCGTCTCGACCATCGCGGTGTCGGGGTTGAGCCCCCCCTTTACCGACACGATCGCGCGGTGCGTGACCATCTTGCCCGATGCGACGTCATGGTCGTTGAAATAGATCAGCCCGTCGATCCCGCCGTCCGCGCCCTTCTTCCGGCCGCCGAACGGCAGCGCATCGACCATCGACACCGCCCACCACTGGAACTGGTATTTGTCCCTGAGCGCGAGATCGTACGCGGAGGCGAGATCCTTCGGCGTGCCCTCGACGGTAAAGGTGACGGCGGGAAACGCGTCCTTCATCCGCTTTTCGATCAGCGAGATGGCGAGATGCGTGACGTCGATTCCGATCCATTGCCGACCGAGTTTTTCCGCCGCGTGCACCGCGGTGCCACACCCGCAGAACGGATCGAGCACCACGTCGCCCTCGTTCGACGACGCCGCGATGATGCGTTCGAGCAGCGCCACCGGTTTTTGCGTGGGATAGCCCAGCCGCTCCTTCGAGACCGGCGCGATGATCGGGATGTCCCAGACGTCGTTCATCGCGACGCCCAGCGAAACGCCCGATTCCAGCGTCGGATTGCGGACACCGGCTGCGGTGAACGTGACCTTCTGCAGTGCGCCCTTCCACCGCTTTTGCGAACTCGGCGAGGGCGGCCCGGTGAGCGTGTTGAACAAATTGCCGGATTCGCGCTTGGTGTAGAACAACAGGCAATCGTGCATCCGCTGGAAGCGGTGCGATACCGAGGGCCAGCGACGATAGCTCCAGATGATCTCGTTCTGGAAATGGCGCTTCCCGAACGTCGCATCGAGCAGCAGCTTGAGATAATGGCTCGCGGTCGGATCGCAGTGGAGATACAGGCTGCCGGTCGGTTTGAGCACGCGGTGCAACTCGAGCAGGCGGACCGCCATCATCGCCAGATACGCCATCATGTCGTTGTCGCCGAGGAACCCGCGCATCGCGTTCAGCAGGTCGAACGCCTTGGTGTTGCCGCTCCGCTGGACCTGGTCGAAGGCGTCCTCGGCGCGTTCGTTCCAGTGCCAGGTGTCCTCGAACGCCTCGATCTGCGCGTTGGAGGATTTGCCGTCGGGTTCCTTGAACAGGATGCCGTAATTGGCGTTCGAATTGAACGGCGGGTCGAGATAGATCAGGTCGACGCTCTCGTCGGCGACTTCCTTGCGAAGGACGGCGAGGTTGTCGCCGTAGAAGAGATGGTTTTCGGGCCGGTTTCGCATCGCTGGAGGATGCCGGGGCAAACCGGCGTTCGTCCAAGCGAGATGCATCCGTCGTCGATGGATTTGCTCCGTTCCGGCGCTTTCGCGGCGGTGGCCGCGGTGGATGCGACCGGTCGCTACGCCGGATTATATTTCGCCAGGAATGCCCCCATCGCCTTCAGGAACTCCAGCCGGTCTTCGGCGCGGGTGAAATGATGGTCGCCGAGCGGCTGTTCGATATAGTCATAGGGCTTGCCCGCCTCCTTCAGCGCGGCGGCCATCATCCGCGATTGCTTCACCGGGACGCGCTTGTCCTCGCGGCCGTGCAGGATCAGGATCGGGATCGAGAAATCGGCGGCGCCGAACCGCGGCGAGACGCTGCGGTAATCGGGCGCCTGCTTCTTCAGCCAGTCGCCGCGCGTCTTGCCGTACAGGAACTTGCCGTCGTAGCGCTGCATCGCCTGCAGGTCGGACACGCCGGCATAGGAGATGGCGCAGCGATACAGCGCGCCGTCGCGCTGCGCGGCGCGCATCGCCGCATAGCCGCCATAGGAAGCGCCAGCCATGCAGACGCGCTTCGGGTCGGCGATGCCCTTCTTTGCAAGGTCGACGATCGCGTCGTTCAGATCGTCCTGCATCTTGAGGCCCCATTGCCCTTCGCCGCGTCTGGCGAAGACGGTGCCGTAGCCGGAGGATCCGCGATAATTGGGCTGGACGACCGCATAGCCGGTCTCCGCCAGATATTGCGCCCACCAGTCCCAGTCCTCGGAATCGCGCGCGAACGGGCCGCCATGCGGCAACACGATCAGCGGCAGGGCCTTGGGGCTGCGGCCACGCGGCAATGTCAGCAGCGCCTCTATCTCGACGCCGTCGCGCGCCATGTACCGGATCGTCGTCACCGGCGACAGCATGCGCCCCTTCAGATCGGTGTTCTGCCACGAATAACGCTGCATCGATCCGTTGGCGGGATCGTAGAAATACAGCGCGCCGGCCTGTGACGGCGATCCGACCTGGACCAGGAATTTCGACCGGGTGCGATCCCAGGAAACGATCCGCGCGCGCCGCGTGCCGACCGCCTTGTCGACGGCGTCCTGGATCTCCTTCAGCTTCGGGTTCAGCCAGATCGTATGGCCGAAGCGATCGGTGACCGTGATGCCGTCGATATCGTCGCCGGTCGCGTTCTCGACGATCCCGTCGACATCATAGCCCTCCGCGCCATACAACTTCTTCCCGAGCTTCAGATCGGGCAGCGAAACCTCATAGATTTCATCACGCCCCCCCGAATCATCACTCGCAATCGCGCTGCCGTCGGCGCGAAAGGTCATGGGGATGACGATGGTCTGGCTGCCGCGTGCGGAGGCGATCACCTTGAACGGATCGCGGTTCGTACTGCGGTAGAGCAGGGCCTTTTTTCGCGAATCGTCGTCATAACGATAGCCCATCCGGACGACGCCCGCGCCATCGGCATACCAGTCGAAGACGTTGCTTTGGCCGCTGGCGACGGTCTTCGTCCGGCCGGTCGACAGATCGACCTCGGCGACCTGCGGATACCATTGGCTTTCGCTTTCGATGCCGGTCTGCCGGGACAACAGGATGCGCGGCGTGCCGTCGCTTGCCGTCCACAAGACGTCGTCCGCGCGGACACCGGAATGCGTCCAGTCGATCCGGTTGACCTTGGTCATGTCGGCTTTGACGCCCAGCGTGCGCGTGACATAGATGTCCTCGCCGTACAGCACGTCCTGCGAGCCGACGCCGACCGCCAGCCAGTCGTCGCCGACCCAGCGCCACCAGTTGATGTCGACGCTCGCTCCCACCTTCACCGCCGCGACCTTGCCGCCGGGGAACAGCGGCGCGACGACGAGCACCTGCTGGCCGCCGATCGCCATCTTGGCGGCGATCCGCGTACCATCGGGCGACATCTTCGGGTTCTCGATGCCGGGGAGCTTGGCGAAGGTTTCTACCGGGACGCGGGCGTTCGTTGCGGCGGGCGTTGGCTGTGCGGTGGAAGGGGCGATGTCCCGTGTCGGTGCGGGGACTGCGGTCTGTGCGGCGATCATCGCCGGAACCAGCACGCTAGCCAGCGTAAACATGCGCCACGTCATAAGTCTCTCCCCCCGGCCATCCCCCGACGACCGATCGCACAGACTATCGCGTTCGATCACCGGGGCAAGAGGCGCAGGCGGAATGACCCCGTAGTGCTGCAAGGTTCCTGTCGAATTCGGTCGAGGTTACGCCTCTCTTTCGCGACGGGCGGGGCGCGGCACGGGGGCTGGATCCCCCCGGCCGCGCCCGGCCCGTGTCACGCGGGTCAGCCGACTGCGCCGCCGGCCAGCGCCGCGAGCAATAGCAGTGCGACGATGTTGGTGATCTTGATCATCGGGTTCACCGCAGGGCCGGCAGTGTCCTTATAGGGATCGCCGACCGTGTCGCCGGTGATCGCGGCCTTGTGCGCTTCGCTGCCCTTGCCGCCGTGATGGCCATCCTCGATATATTTCTTGGCATTGTCCCACGCGCCGCCGCCGCTGGTCATCGAGATCGCGACGAACAGCCCTGAGACGATCACGCCCAGCAGCATCGCGCCGAGCGACGCGAACCCGGCGGCCTGCCCCGCGACTGCGGTGATGATGAAATACACCGCGAGCGGCGACAGCACCGGCAGCAACGAGGGTACGATCATCTCGCGGATCGCCGCCTTCGTCACGAGGTCCACCGTCCGCGCGTAATCGGGGCGACTGGTCCCGAGCATGATGCCGGGATTGGTCCGGAACTGCTCACGGACCTCCTCGACGACCGCGCCGGCGGCGCGACCGACCGCGGTCATCCCGAACGCGCCGAACAGATAGGGGAGCAGCGCGCCGAGCAGCAGCCCGACGATGACGTACGGGTTCGACAGGCTGAAATCGACCGTGACGTCGGGGAAATAGGTCGCGAGATCGGTCGTGTACGCGCCGAACAGCACGAGCGCGGCGAGCCCCGCCGAGCCGATCGCATAGCCCTTGGTCACCGCCTTGGTGGTATTGCCGACCGCGTCGAGTGCGTCGGTCCGCTGGCGGACGTCGTCGGGCAGGCCCGCCATCTCGGCGATGCCACCGGCATTGTCGGTGACGGGGCCATAGGCGTCGAGCGCGACGACCATCCCCGCCTGCGCGAGCATCGCGGTGGCGGCAAACGCGATGCCGATGATCCCGGCGAGCTGATAGGCGACGATCACCGCGACGACGATGACGAGCGTCGGCATCGCGGTCGATTCGAGGCTGATCGCGAGGCCCTGGATGACGTTGGTGCCGTGGCCGGTCTCCGACGCCTTGGCAATGCTCTTGACCGGGCGGTGGTTGGTTCCGGTGTAATACTCGGTGATCCACACGATCAGCCCGGTCACGACGAGCCCGATCATCATCGACCAGAACAGGTCCATGCCGGTGAAGCTCTGCGTGAGCGACGGCGCGGCCTGCGTGGTGAGATCGTCGGTGGCGGGATCGAGGAAGCCGGCGCCGCCGATCACGCGGTGGAGATCGCCGAGTACATATTGCGTGGCGAGATAGATCGCTGGGATCGACAGGATCGTCGAGGTGAAGAAGCCCTTGTAGAGCGCGCCCATGATGCTGCCGCCGCCAAGGCGGACCATGTACGTGCCGATGATCGAGGTGACGATGCACACCCCGCCGACGAGCAGCGGGAGAGTCATCAGCCGCATCAGCTCGGCACCGCTCGCCTGGATCAGCAGCGCGATCGAGATCATCGTGACGCCAAGCGTGACGACATAGGTCTCGAACAGATCGGCGGCCATGCCCGCGCAGTCGCCGACATTGTCGCCGACGTTATCGGCGATGACCGCGGGGTTGCGGGGGTCGTCCTCGGGGATGCCCGCCTCGACCTTGCCGACGAGATCCGCACCGACGTCTGCCGCCTTGGTGAAGATGCCGCCGCCGAGCCGCGCGAAGATCGAGATCAGCGACGCACCGAAGGCGAGCGCAGTGAGTGCTTCGACGATGATCCGGTCGTTGGGGGCGTGGCCCGCGGGGCCGGTGAGATACCAGAAGAACGCGCTGATCGCGAGCAGCCCGAGCCCCGCCACGAGCATGCCGGTGACCGCACCCGAGCGGAACGCCATCGTCAGCCCGGCTTGCAGCGACGTGCGCGCGGCTTCGGCTGTGCGAACGTTGGCGCGGACGGATATGTTCATCCCGACGTAGCCCGCGACGCCGGACAGCACCGCGCCGATGACGAAGCCGATCGTCGAGATCCGACCGAGTGTGAACAGCAGGATTGCCGCGACGATGACGCCGACGATCGCGATCGTGGTATATTGCCGCCCGAGATAGGCCTTTGCGCCCTCCTGGATGGCGGCGGCGATGTCCTGCATCTTTTCATTGCCGGGGGAGGCGGCGAGCACCTGTCGACTCGTGACGAAGCCGTACAGCACGGCGATGACGCCGCAGATCATGGCCAAATAGACGGTCGTCATACGGCGCTATCCCTTTTCCAGTTCCTCCTCCGGTCTCGGCTTTGCCGAGTCCCGATGTCAGGAGCCTATCAGTGCAGGGGTATTGCGCAAGTTATCCCCGCCGGGCGTGCTCATAGCCTAGACTTGCCGGGAGCGGGACGGGCGTGCCCGAGTCGTGGAGGGTAAGGCCCGCGCCGGTCGAGAACGCGCCGATCCGCGTCGCGTCCGTGACGAACTCTTCGGGCGCGGCGAAGAGGAGCTGATAGTCGTCGCCCGCGGTCGCCGCCGCGATCCGGTCGCCCGAGACCGCACGATAGGCCGCCGACAACGGCACGGCGGCCAGGTCGATCGCCACCGCGAGCCCGCTCGCGCGCGCCATCCGCGCGGCGTCGATCAGCAGGCCGTCGGACACGTCCATCATCGCATGAACCTGCGGCGCGAGGAGGCGGCCGTCGGCGAGGCGCGGCTGCGGGCGCCGGTACGCAGCCAGAAGTTCGGGCGGGCCGTCCTCGCCGAGCGCGATGGCGAGCCCCGCGCCGGCATCGCCGATCGTGCCGGTGACGTAGAGCGCATCGCCGGCGCGCGCACCGCCCCGCGCCGGCGCGGCGGCGTCGCTGCCGAATGCGGTGACGGTCAGGATGCGCGGCGCGCCCGGCGGCAGCGTGACGGTATCGCCACCGATGATCCGCGTGTCGAACGCTGCGAGGATCTCGGCGATCCCGTCGAGAAAGGCGCGGTCCCACGCGGCGTCGCGCAAGGGGTAGTTGAGGAGGATTCCCTCGGCGATCGCTCCCTTCGCGGCGAGGTCGGAGAGATTGGTCGCGACCAGCTTCCACGCGACGTCCTGCGGCGGGTCCCTGGGCAGGAAATGCACGCCTTCGACCAGCGTGTCGGTGGTCACGACGAGCGGGCCTGCGTCGAGCAGCGCGGTGTCGTCGTTGAGACTACGCGCCGCCGGGTGGAGCGGGAGGCGGCGGAGCGCGGCAATGAACTCGGCTTCGGTCATGGTCTGCTCCCTCTCCCCTCCGGGGAGAGGGCTGGGGTGAGGGGCCGTTCCAGGCGCCGCACTGCTTGGCAGCCCCTCACCCCGACCCTCTCCCCGGAGGGGAGAGGGAGGTCCTCAGCTACGTACTTCTTTCGCGATGCCGTCGAGCAGGCCGTTAACGAAGCCCGATTCGCGCTTGTCGTAGAAGGCATGCGCGACGTCGACATATTCGCTGATGACGGCTGCAACCGGCACGTCCTTGCGTGCGAGCAGTTCGTAGGTGCCGACACGGATGATCGCCTTCATCGGCTTGTCAAGACGGGCGAGCGTCCAGCCCTTGGCGAGCTTGCCCTCGATCAGCACGTCGATCTCGCCCGCGCGCGCGTTGGCGCCGGTCACGAGGTCGTCGAAGAAATCGACATCGGCCTCGGCATATTCGACGTCTTCAATCGTCGCGCCGAGCCGGTGCTGGTGGAATTCGTTGAGCAGGACGGGCATCGCGGTGCCCTCCATCTCATGCTGGTAGGTCGCCTGGACGGCGGCGAGACGCGCGGCGGCGCGCGCCTTTGTGCGGGGGGCGGTTCTGGACATAAGCGGTTGCCTGTACGCGCGGGGGGCTTGCGTGTCAGCCCTTAGCGTCTCGCCTGTGTCTAGGCGAAGAAGATTGGTTCACGCGGAGACGCGGAGACGCGGAGGTGTTGCGTGCGGCGCAGCCGCTTCGATCTCCTTGTTGGCCTCTGATCGGAGGGCCGCTGCGCGGCGAGGTCGACACCTCCGCGTCTCCGCGCCTCCGCGCGAACAAAATCAGTGGTTGAGGCGAAGCCGCAGCGCCACTGATTTGGCATGCGCGGGCAAACCTTCTGCGTTGGCGAGCGCGACGGTCGCGGGGCCGAGTTCACGCAGCGCGGCTTCGTCGAGCGCCAGGAAGCTGGTGCGTTTCATGAAGTCGAGCACCGACAACCCGCTGGCGAAGCGCGCACGGCGGCCGGTCGGCAGGACGTGGTTCGGCCCCGCGACGTAATCGCCGATCGCCTCGGGGGTGTAGCGGCCGAGGAACACCGAGCCTGCATGGCGGATGCGGTCGAAAAAGCCCTGCGGATCGGGGATGGCGAGCTGGAGATGCTCGGCGGCGAGTCGGTCGACCAGCGGGATCGCGTCCGCCAGCGTATCGACGACGACGATCGCACCGTTGGTGTCCCATGCGATGCGCGCGACCGCCTCGGTGGCGAGGTCGCGCAACTGGCGGTCGACCGCGTCCGCCACCTTGTCCGCGAAGGCGGCATCGTCGGTGAACAGGATCGACTGCGTCGTCACGTCATGCTCGGCCTGGCTGAGCAGGTCGGCGGCGGTCCATTCGGGGTCGTTGAGCGCATCCGCCACGACGACGATCTCCGACGGGCCCGCCACCATGTCGATGCCGACCACGCCGTAGACCTGGCGCTTGGCCTCCGCGACCCACGCGTTGCCGGGGCCGGTGATCACGTCGACCGGTTCGATCCGACCGGCGCCATAGGCGAGCGCGGCAACGGCCTGTGCGCCGCCAACGCGCCAGACCTCGTCGACACCGGCGAGATGCGCGGCGGCGAGGACCAGCGGGTTGATCTGGCCGTCCGGGGTCGGCGTGACCATCGCGAGACGGCCGACGCCTGCAACCTTGGCGGGGATCGCGTTCATCAGCAGCGACGAGGGGTAGGCGGCGCGGCCACCGGGGACGTAGATGCCCGCGGCGTCGACCGGCAACCAGCGCGCGCCGAGCCGGACGCCCGCCGAGTCGACCGAGTCGCTGTCGAGCGGGCGCTGTTTCTCATGATAGGCGCGGATGCGAGTCGCGGCGAGTTCGAGCGCGGTGCGCAACTCAGGCTCGAGCGCGTCGAACGCGGCCTTGCAGTCGGCGGCGTCGATCTGCCAGCCGGTGCTCTCGAGGTCGTGGCGATCGTGCTTGTGCGTGAGGTCGCGGATCGCGGTCTCGCCATCGCGACGGACGGCGGCGATGATCGCGGCGACATCCTGCGTGACGCCGGCGTCGGATTCGCGGCGGTCCTCGACGAGCGCGGTGAAGCGCGTCGCGAAGTCCGCGTCGGTGGTGGAAAGGCGGATCACTCGCCCCCCCCCCGCATGCGGGAGGGGTTGGGGGTGGGCACGCGCTCACCGCGGGCGTTACGCTGGAGGATAGCGCGAGCCCAACCCCCAGCCCCTTCCCGCATGCGGGAAGGGGAGTAGAATAGCGCTGTCATGCTGCGATCTCCTGCGACTCGACCGCGCGGCGGAACGCCTCGACCAAGGGCACGACCCGTGCGCGTGTCTTCATCGCGGCGCGGTTGACCACCAAGCGGCTGGTGACTTCCATGATCGTTTCGACCTCGACTAGGCCGTTCTCGAGCAGCGTGCGGCCCGACGAGACGAGGTCGACGATGCGCGGCGCGAGGCCGAGCGTCGGGGCCAATTCCATCGCACCGTTGAGCTTCACGCATTCCGCCTGGACGCCGCGGTCTGCGAAATGCGCCGCGGTCACGTGCGGGTATTTGGTCGCGACGCGGACGTGGCTCCAGCCGCGTGGATCGTCCTTGGCCGCCATCGCGGTGGGCTCGGCGACCGACAGTCGGCAATGGCCGATGCCGAGATCGACCGGCGCGTAGAGTTCCGAGTAACCGAACTCCGCGATCACGTCCGAACCGACGATGCCGAGCTGCGCCGCGCCGTGCGCGACGAAGGTCGCCACGTCGAACGCGCGCACCCGGATCAGCGAGATGTCCGGATCGTTGGTCGCGAAACGCAGCGCGCGGCTGTTCTCGTCGGAGAACGACGCTTCGGGATGGATGCCTGCGCGCGCGAGCAGCGGCAGGGCCTCGGCGAGGATACGTCCCTTGGGGACGGCGATAATGATCTGGGAGTCAGGCACGCGCCGGGCTTTACGGGTGGGGCTTGGCGGGTGCAACAACCTGCACATGGCAAATGAACCGGCAAACCGCGCGTGCTTCGACATCCAGGCGGGCTATTGCACCGCGATGGACGCGCCGGTGACGGCGCGGGTCTGCACGGCGCTGGCGCACGCGCTCGATCGCGACAGCGCGACGGGACGGCGGGCGCTCGACTGGGCGGGCGAGCCGGTCGCCGATGCGCTGGCATTGCGTCTGGTCGGCGGCCTGCACGCGCTGCACCGCGCGGGTGTGGACCCGGCGCTGTCGGCGGTGTTCTCTGGCGCGGAGACCGACCCGACGCGCGTTGCGGCCACGGTGAAGGCGACGCTCGTCGCGCAGGATGCGGCCTTGCTGCCGTGGCTCGACGGGCCGCCACAGACCAACGAGGCGGCGCGGTCCGCCGGCATGATGACCGGGATCTTGCACCTGGCCGAGCGATACGGGCCACGGTTCGAGCTACTCGAGATCGGATCGAGCGCGGGGCTCAACCTGCTGATCGACGCCTATCGGTTCGACCTTGGCGGCGTGGCGGTCGGGCCATTGGCATCGCCGGTGACGATCCGCCCCGAATGGCGGGGTGCGCCACCGCCAACCGCGCCGGTCGCGATAGAGTCGACTCGCGGCGTCGACATCCAGCCGGTGGATGTCGCCGATCCCGCCGCCGCGGCGCGGCTCGAAGCGTATGTCTGGGTCGATGCGGTCGAGCGGCAGGCGCGGCTCGCGGCGGCGATCGCGATGGTGCGCGAGGAGGGCGTCGATCTGGCGCAAGGCGAGGCGGCGGACTGGGTCGAGGCGCGGTTGGCCGAGCCGCAGCGCGAGGGCGTCACACGTGTGCTGATGCATTCGGTGGTGTGGCAGTATCTGCCCGCGGCGTCGCGCGAGCGGATCCGGGTCGCTATGGCGTCGGCGGGCGCGCGCGCAACGATCGAGCGACCGCTGGGCTGGGTGATGATGGAGCCCAATCGCGATCTGCACCGGCACGAGGTGCGCGTACGCGGTTGGCCGGGCGAACGCGCGATGGAACTGGTGGCGCTGACACATGCGCATGGCGCGTGGGTCGAAGGGCTCTCCGCTCCCTATGAGACGCGCGATTACGTCATGCGGCGCGGCGCGTACGAGAAGGGTTGAGCCGGCCGGGATCGCTCCCGGCCGGCATCGATCGGCTCAGTAGAAGAAGCCGTTGTTGACCTGTGCGACGCGGCCGTTGCGCGTGTCGACCAGGACGACGTCGCGGCCGTAGCGGACCCAGCGCTGATAGCCGTAAGCCGGACGCGCGAGGCGGTACGTCTGATAGTCGTTGATCCAGTACTGACGGCCGTAATAGTTCGGCGCGAACTGGTAGCCGACGTTCACGGGACGATAGCGATAGCCGCGCGGGCCGACATAGGCAGGGCGACGATAGACGTTGCCGTGCGTGCGGCGATAGTCACGCCAGTCCTCGCGGCGCTCCTGACGGTCTTCGCGCAGCTCGCGGCGGGCTTCGCGGATGTCGCCGCGGTCGCCATAGCGGCGTGCCTGCTGGAGTTCGCGCTGGCTCTGGCGGACTTCGCGCTGATCGCGGCGGACTTCGCCGTAGCTCTGCGCGGTGGCGAACGTGGGAACCAAGGTGGCGGCGGCAACGGCCGCGAGGATCATCTTACGCATGACTGCTCTCCTGTCTTCGACGCCGTATCAAACGGCATGACAGGGGTTTTGCTCCCGCCGCGGTGAACGGTTTCAGAATGCGGCTGTCAGGATCCAGACAGGTGGCGGGCAAGCGTTCCATCGCTGCCGCCCCGCCCGTCATCCCAGCAAAAACCGGAATCTCATCGGGGCGGTCGCGCCGGCTCGAACGGGGAGAACCTAGCATTCGCTGGGATGACGGTTTTTGGGGGAGCGGGGGCGGGGTGTCAGACTCCCCAGCGGCGCATCGCGGCGATCACCGCCTCGGGCTTCTCCCAAGGTACGAAATGCCCCGCATCGACCTTTTCGACCGTAAGCTTGGGCACATAGTCGGCCAGGTCGAGCTGGCTCGGCAGCAACGCGGTGTCGCGCATGCCCCAGATGACCAGCACCGGCATCCGCATCGGCGGGAAGGGTGCGTCGAGAAAGGCGGGGCGGGGCGGGGTCTCGTCCATCGCGGGGACGACGATCGCGCTCGCGCGGTACCAGTTGAGCATGCCGGTGATCGCGCCCGGCTGGCCCCATTCGTCGAGATAGGCGGCCTTCTCCTCGGCCATCGTGGCAAGGTCCGCATGCTTGGAAAAACTGGTGTCGAAGAAGGTTTCGAGCCCGATCGACTCGATATGTTTTTCGAGATCTGGGTTGCGGAAGGCGCGGATATACTGGCTGGCGGCGCGCTGTTCGCGGTCGTCGAACATGGTTCGCTGGAAGACGAGCGGATGCGGCGCGTTGATGATGGCGAGCCTGGCGATGCGCTCCGGGTGCCGCAACGCCGCCATCCATGCGACCGCGCCGCCCCAGTCGTGACCGACCAGCGTGAAGCGGTCGATTTTGAGGTGATCGGCGAGCGCGATCAGGTCGGCGACGATCTTGTCGGGGGTGTAGCTGTCGACGCCGTCGGGTTTCGACGATCGCGCAAAACCACGCTGGTCCGGCGCGACGACATAATGATCGCGCGACAGGTCGGGCGCGATGGCGCGCCAGGTGCGGTGCGATTCGGGGAAGCCGTGGAGGAGGATGACGGGCGGGTTCGCCGGATCGCCGGTGATCGCCACATCGAGCTCTACGCCGGTGGACAGCGCGATGCGTTGCAGGTCCGTCATCATTCCCCTCCCGCTGGCGGGAGGGGTTAGGGGAGGGCCTACCCGCTCGCGCTGCCCTTTGATCATGCCCTCCCCCGCCCCCTCCCGCAAGCGGGAGGGGGGAAGAAGGAGCAACCCCTCCCGCTTGCGGGAGGGGAGCTGACGGCGCGATCTCCCTCCCTCTGGCGGGGGAGGATGTGTCAGGGGTAGCTCACCGTCTTGGGGACTGCCGGAATCTCGATCCATTCCTTCTCGTCGCCGGGGACCTTCGGGAAATTGCCGGCATTCCAGTCGCGCTTGGCCTGTTCGATCCGGTCGCGGTTCGAGCTGACGAAGTTCCACCAGACGTGGCGCGGCGTCGTGAACGCATCGCCGCCGCACAGCATCGCGCGGCCGCCGGTCGCCGAGCGGAGCGTGGCCGCTATGCCGGGCCGCAGGACGTAGAGTACTTGCGGTTCCAGCTTCACGCCCTCCAGCGTCGCCTCGCCCATCGCGAGATAGATCGCGCGTTCCTCCGCCGCCGCGTCGATCGGGACGCTCGCGCCGGGATCGAGCGCGATGTCGGCGTAGATCGTCCCCGAATAGGTGGTGGTCGGCGCGGTCTGGCCCCAGAGGCTCCCCATGATGATCCGCGATCGCGCGCCGTGCGCCTCGATTACCGGCAGTTGCGCCTTGGTGACATGCTCGAACGCGGGATCGATCTCCTCGACAGCCTCGGGCATCGCCAGCCAGGTCTGGATACCCGACAGGTTCGGCCCCCCGGCGCGCTCGTCGCCGGGCGAGCGTTCGGAATGGACGATGCCGTGGCCCGCGGTCATCAGATTGACCGCGCCGGGCTCGATCCGCGCCTGCGTGCCGAGCGAATCGCGGTGGTCGATCGCGCCGTCGAACAGATAGGTGACGGTCGACAGGTTGATGTGCGGATGCGGGCGGACGTCGATGCCCGACCCGACCTCGAGATGCGCGGGGCCCATCTGGTCGAAGAACAGGAACGGGCCGACCATCGTCCGCGCCTTGTTCGGCAAAGTGCGGTGGACCTTGAACCCGCCGAGATCGTGCGTCGAGGGCAGGATGGTCTGAAGGACGAAATCATCGAGCATGTGCGCTATCCCTTGGCAGGTTCCGAGGCGTCGAGAAGGTCGACCAGGTCTGCTGGATAGATGGTTTCGTCATGCGCGGCGATGTCGTTTCGGGAAAACCAGCGGTGACCGACGAGCAGTTGCTTCTCCTGTTCGGTAAGATTGCCCGCCTTCACCTCGCAGCGGTCGATGTCGATCCGGAAATAGCGTTCGTCGGCGGTCACCGCGACGCCGTCGAAGGTCAGGAAGTCGATCGTCCGCTGCGCGACCTCGGGGCCGCAGTCGATGTCGAGGCCGACCTCTTCCCAGAGTTCGCGGCGGGCGGCGGCGGCGTAGCTCTCGCCCGGATCGACCGCGCCCCCGGGCGTGCACCACAGCGGCGGGCGATCGTTGGGGGTGAAGCGGAACATCAACACGCGGTCTTCGCCGTCGACCAGCAGGATGCGTGCGGCGGGGCGCGGGGTTCTCACAGCCCGATGCACCTTCCCGGCGAAGGCCGGGGCCCAGTTGGAAAGGTCGATATGGCGACGGGCTGCCCATCGTTATGCCTGTCCCCCAACTGGACCCCGGCCGTCGCCGGGGAGGTGCTGGACGGGACAGTGCTGGTTGTGAGGAGGCTGCCAAGACTCATGCGGCATCCAGTTCGGAATAATGGCGGAAGATGCCGTCGGTGTTGAAGGCGATCCGGCGGTCGCTTTCCAGATACGCCTTGATCCCCGGCAGCTCGGCGACCTGATCGTGTATGCGGATAAGATTGGGATACTCGGGCTCAAGCGTCTTCATCCGCTGCGGAAACATGTAGCGCAGCCCCTCGACGATCTGGAACAGCGAGGTGTCGGCATAGCTCCATCGGTGGTCGATGAGCCAATCGCCCGGATTGGCCTGCGCCGCATCCTCGAAATGGCCGAGGAACTTCGGTAGGCGCTCCTCGCGGAACTGCTTCGCAGCGCGCGCGGCCTCGGGCTTCTGGTCGTCGTAATAGTCCATCATCGCAACCGGATGGTGGACGTTGTGGACCTCCGCGACGAGGTCCGCGATCGTCAGCTGCAGCTGGTTGAGCCACAGCCGGTCGGCCATGGTCGACGGCGCGATCGAATGCCGTTCGCCGAGATACATCAGGATGTTGGCCACCTGCGCGATGACCAGGCCGTCCAGTTCGAGATAGGGCGGCGCGAACGGCGTGCGACCGGTGCGGTCGTTCAGATCGGCGAGCAAACCCTCTTCGCCGACCGTCCGCGCGCAATCCTCATACGCGATCTCCGCGGCTTCGAGCGCGAGCCGGACGAACTCGCCGCGCCCCTGGATCGACGGCCAGTACCAGAGCTTGTACGCCATCAAATCTCCCCGGGCGCGCGGGCCTTGATGGCAAGCGCGTGGATCTTCGTGCTCAACAACTCGGCAAGCGCCTGGTTCACGAGCCGCTGACGCGCGACGCGAGTAAGGCCTTCGAATGTCGGCGTTTCCACCTCGACGCGGAAATGCGTCTCGCCGGTGCCGTCGTCACCCATGTGGCCGGCATGGAGTCCGCTCTCGTTGACGACCGTCAGGTGCGTGGGGTTAAGCGCGGTGGTGAGGCGCGCGGTGATCTGGTCCTGTACGGAGCCGGTGGCGAGGTCTGTCATGCGCCCTATATAGCCCGTTTTGGAAGCGCGGGGAGCCGGTGGCGGACGACGATCGAAAAGAGCGGAAAGAGCGACCTAGCCCGCGGTTTCACGGCCGTGTGGAAGGGACGGGGCGCGTCTGCATGTGGCGCGACTGCGAAGAGCCGGGCGAATTTCGCGCGCCGCCTTTGGAAGGGCCGAGCGATGGCGGGCCGCCGCAGTTCCGCTGGTTCTGCCTCGAGCATGTCCGCGCGTTCAACGCGGGCTATAATTTCTTCGACGGGATGACCGCCGACGAGATCCATCATGCGCAGCGACCGATGGCGGGCTGGGAACGCGAAACGCGCGCGTTTGCGCATGGCGGTGGCGACACGCCGCCCAAATGGGCGGACTTCGCCGACCCGATCGACGCGATCGGCGCGCGCTTCGGCGAACGGATGGCGGCGGCCCGCAAGGACGGCCGCGTGTTGTCCGATGGCGAACGACGGTCGTTGCGCGTCCTGGGTCTCGGCACGGATACGGACCGGACCGCGCTGCGCAAACGCTATAGCGAACTCGTTCGCCGCTATCATCCCGATCGCAACGGCGGCGACCGTGCGCACGAATCGGAGTTGCAGAAAGTGATCGCCGCATACCAGCACCTGAAGGGCGCCGCGGCGTTCGCCTGACCGTCATCCTGGGCTCGACCCGGGATCCAGAGCCAAGACGCGCTACGATCGCGGCTCTGGATCCCAGCCTTCGCCGGGATGACGGATCGAGAATGTGATCCATACTTACTCTGATCGATATTTCACGATCCGCCTGCCGGAACCGCATCGCTGGCGAGCGGTTCGTCTAACTCATCCGGTCAATCGCCCGACCAATCGTACAGCGGCGGTTGAGTAACAGCCCGCGCTTGGCCTAGAGCTACCGGGAACACGAGGCCAACATGACCGATATCCCGAATACCCAGCCCGACAGCCGCGAGACCACGATCCTCGACGCCCCCGACCGCATGGTGAAGGTGCGCGAGATGTTCGGGATCGATTCCGACATGCAAGTGCCCGCCTTCTCCGAAGCCGACGAGCGCGTCCCCGATCTCGATCCGGCATACGTCTTCGACGCGGACACCACACTCGCCGTCCTCGCGGGCTTCGCCCACAACCGCCGCGTGATGGTCCAGGGCTATCACGGCACCGGCAAGTCGACGCATATCGAGCAGGTCGCGGCGCGCCTGAAGTGGCCGTGCATCCGCATCAACCTCGACGCGCATATCAGCCGCATCGATCTGATCGGCCGCGACGCGATCGTCCTCAAGGACGGTCAGCAGATCACCGAGTTCCGCGAAGGCCTGCTGCCCTGGGCGCTGCAGACGCCGACCGCGCTCGTGTTCGACGAATATGACGCCGGCCGCCCCGACGTGATGTTCGTGATCCAGCGCGTGCTGGAGACCGAGGGCAAGCTGACGCTCCTCGACCAGAACCGCGTGATTCGCCCGAACCCGTGGTTCCGCCTGTTCGCGACCGCCAACACGGTCGGCCTCGGCGATACCAGCGGGCTGTATCACGGCACGCAGCAGATCAACCAGGGCCAGATGGACCGCTGGAACATCGTCGTCACGCTCAACTACCTGCCCGCCAAGGTCGAGGCACAGATCGTGCTCGCCAAGTCGGGCGAATATGACAAGCCCGACGGCAAGAAGGTCGTCGAGAACATGGTCCGCGTCGCCGACATGACGCGCAAGGGCTTCGTCAATGGCGACATCTCGACCGTGATGAGCCCGCGTACTGTCATCACCTGGGCGCAGAACGCGCTGATCTTCGGCGATGTCGGCTTCGCGTTCCGCCTGTCATTCCTCAACAAGTGCGACGAGGCCGAGCGGCCGCTGGTGGCGGAATATTACCAGCGCGTGTTCGGCAAGGATCTCCCCGAGAGCGTGGTAGGCAAGGCGTAAGCTTTTGGCGAACGAAACGCCTCTCGATCGCTTCAAGGCGGTTCTGGCCGGTACGGCACGCGCGATCGCGGAGGAGCCCGAGGTCGAGCTCGCCTTCACCGCGGACGCGCCGACGCAGAGCGGCAAGCACATCAAGGTGCCGATGCCCGCACGCGCCTTGCCGGCCGAGCAGGTGGCGGAGGCGCGTGGGTTCGCCGACGGCTTCGCGCTCCGGCTCAAGCTGCACGACATCGCGCTGCACACCCGTGCTGCGCCGGTTGAAGCGGTAGCCCGCGCGGTGTTCGACTCGGTTGAGACCGCGCGGATCGAGGCGCTCGGGTCGCGCGGCTATGCGGGGATCGCGGACAATCTTGACCGGGCGCTCGACGTGCGGCTGCGCGCCGATCCGATCACGCGCGCGCGCAATCGCGACGAGGTGCCGCTGTCGACCGCGCTCGGCCTGCTGGTGCGCGAGAAGCTGACCGGGCAGGAATCACCCGCGATCGCCGCGCCCGGTCTCGCGCTGGTGCGTGAGTGGATCGAGAGCAAGACCGATCTCGACGCGCTGGCCTATGCGCTCGACGACCAGAAGGCGTTTCAGGGTCTCGCGCGGAAGATGCTGCAGGAGCTGGAACTGGTCGAGGGCGACCAGGTCCCCGAGGAAAGCGAAGAGGGCGGCTCCAAGGACGAAGGCACCGACGAGCAGCAGCAGGACGAGGGCGACGAAGGCGACGACCAGGGCGAGGATGGCCAGGGCGAAGTCGAGGCGCGGGGCGAACAGTCCGAGCAGCAGAACGAGGAAAGCGACGGCCAGGAGCAGAGCGACGAGTCGATGGACGACATCGACGGCGAGCCTGGTGACGATGGTGAGGAAGGGATGCAGCCCGTCCGCCCGAACCGTCCGTTCGCGGACATGGGCGGCGCGTTCGACTATAAGCCGTGGACCACGCAGTTCGATGAGGTGATCGCCGCTACCGAGCTGTGCGACGCCGACGAACTCGCGCGGCTGCGCGGCTATCTCGACCAGCAGCTCGTGCATCTGCAATCGACCGTGTCGAAGCTCGCCAACCGCTTGCAGCGCCGCCTGATGGCGCAGCAGTCGCGGTCGTGGGATTTCGATCAGGAGGAGGGCATTCTCGACGCGGCGCGCCTCGCGCGCGTGATCGTCAACCCGACGCTGTCGCTGAGCTACAAGGCCGAACGCGAAACCGATTTCCGCGACACCGTCGTGACGCTGCTGATCGACAATTCGGGATCGATGCGTGGCCGACCGATCTCGATCGCGGCGATCAGCGCGGATATCCTCGCGCGCACGCTCGAGCGCTGCGGCGTGAAGACCGAGATCCTCGGCTTTACGACGCGTGCGTGGAAGGGCGGGCAGAGCCGCGAGACGTGGCTCGCCGCCGGGCGTCCACCGCAGCCGGGTCGGCTCAACGACATTCGCCACATCGTCTACAAGCGCGCCGACGAGCCGTGGCGGCGTGCGCGCAACTCGCTCGGGCTGATGATGCGCGAGGGGTTGCTGAAGGAGAATATCGACGGCGAGGCGCTGATGTGGGCGCATGCCCGCCTCGTCGCACGGCCTGAGGAACGTCGCATCCTGATGGTGATCAGCGACGGTGCGCCGGTCGACGATTCGACGCTCAGCGTGAACTCGGGCTCGTATCTCGAACGGCATCTGCGCCAGGTGATCGGCTGGATCGAGAGCAAGTCGCCGGTCGAGCTCGTCGCGATCGGCATCGGCCACGACGTTACCCGCTATTACGCACGCGCGGTGACGATCATGGACGTCGAGCAGCTTGGCGGCACGATCATCGAACAGCTCGCGTCGCTGTTCGACACAGAGTGATCATCGCGTGATCGAGGCGCCGGCCGGCGGCTTCCACGGCCCCGTCAAGCGCTCGATCACCATCGCCGGCCACCAGACCTCGATCAGCCTCGAACCCGTCTTCTGGCAGGCGCTCGAAGCGGCGGCGGCGCGTATCGCGCTGCCGCTGTCGGCGCTCGTCGCGGAGATCGACGCGATCCGCATTGTCGCGGACGATCCGCCCAATCTCGCTAGCGCATTGAGAACATGGCTCTTCGATAATTTCCGTTGAGAACTACTCGCATTAGCGTTGACAGTGCGAACGACTCTCAATAGCGAGCCCCTCACGAACAAAGGGGTTTGTCCATGTCGCTACCGTCGCCGCGCGCATCGTTGCCGCGTTCGTCTTCCGTGCCTGCGTTTCTCGCTCTGTCGTGCGTCGGGGCCTTCGCGACCGCGCCGGCCTATGCGGCGGATGCCGACAAGGCGGCGGCACCGGTGACCGATGCACAGCAGCGCGAGGAGATCCTCGTCAACGGCCAGCGCATTCACGACGAGGGCCCGAAGCAGGTCGCGCCGCTGGTCAACACGCCGCGGTCAGTGATCGTGCTGCCTAAGGAAGTGATCGAGCAGACCGGCTCGAACAGCCTCGCCGACGCGCTGCGCACGGTGCCCGGCATCACCTTCGGCGCGGCGGAGGGCGGCAATCCGATCGGCGATCGCCCGTTCATCCGCGGGTTCGACAGCCAGGGTAGCATCTATGTCGACGGCGTCCGCGACCTCGCCGCGCAGACGCGCGAAGTGTTCGCGGTCGACTCGGTCCAGATCGTTCGAGGCTCGGATTCGACGCTCGGCGGGCGCGGCTCCGCAGGCGGCACGATCAACGTCCTGTCGCGCCTGCCGCAGCTCGATACCTTCGGATCGCTCAGCGCCAGCTACGGCGAGGCGGACTATAAGCGCGTCACCGGCGACGTGAACCTGAAGGTTTCGGACACCGCCGCCCTTCGTATCGAGGGCATGTGGCACGATCAGGACGTCGCAGGCCGCGATGCGATCTGGCAGAAGCGCTGGGGGATCGCGCCGTCGTTCGCGGTCGGGCTCGGCACGCCGACGCGGCTGACCGCGAGCTTCTATCACATGGAGAGCTCGGAATTGCCCGACAGCGGCATCCCGTATCTCTACACGATCGCCAACCATCCCGGCACGGGCAACGTCACGACGCAGCCCGCGCTCGGCACCGTCACGACGGCGGGCGGCCAGACCGGCTACGTCTCGCGGAAAAACTTCTACGGGCTGGCGGCGCGCGATTTCCGCGATGCGACCACCAACCAGGCGACGATCCGCGTCGAGCATGATTTCGGCGGCATCACGCTGCGCAACACCGCGCGCTACACGCACAGCGACCAGAGCTATATCTTCACGCTGCCCGACGACAGCCAGGGCAACGTGTATGGCACGACCGCGACCAACACCGGCGCGAACGTGACGACCGGCGGCTATGTCTGGACGCGCGGTAACACGCGCTACGGCTATAGCGAGAGCATCGTCGACCAGACCGACTTGTACGGCAAGTTCGCCACCGGCGGGATCGAGCACAGCTTCTCGCTCGGTACCGAGATTTCGTGGGAGAAGACCCGCCGCGGCACGTTCGTGTCAGCCAACGGATCGACGATCTCGCCACGCTGCAACGCCGCGACCATCGCGCGCTCCTATTGCGTCAGCCTGTTCGATCCGAACCCGTATGCGCCGTGGGTCAACTATACGAGCGACACGTCGACGACCGCGACCCCGATCGTGAAGGGCGCGCCCTCGACCGAGACGCAGAACGACGCGAACACGAAGGCGGTCTACGCGTTCGATTCGATCACGCTGATGCCCGCGCTAATCCTCAACCTGGGCGCGCGCTACGACCGGTTCGAATCCACCATTACGCTGCCGGGCGCTGTTCAGACCAAGGTCAATCGCGTCGACAATCTTTTCAACTGGCAGGCCGGCCTCGTGTTCAAGCCGACGTCGGAGACCAGCCTGTATGCGAGCTACGCGACCGCCGCGACGCCGCCCAACAGCCTGCTCGGCGAGGGCCGCGAGGATAACGCGATCACGGCCGCGACGCTCAGCCTGCTGAAGCCGCAAAAGACCAAGTCGTACGAGGTGGGCGCAAAGGCGAGCCTGTTCGGCGAAAAGCTCCAGCTCGGCGCGGCGGTGTTCCAGACGGACATTTCCAACGCGCGCGTGCTCGACGACACCAACACCGCGTCGTTCATCGGCGAGACGCGGATCCGCGGTGTCGAGTTCAACGTCAGCGGGACGATCCTGCCCGGCTGGACGGTGTTCGGCGGCTTCACGCATCTCGACCCGAAGATCATCGACGGCGGCTTCACGGCGCTGACTGTACCGGCGTTCTCGGAACTGGTGAACGGCGTCGCCACCGTTCGCCAGCCGGCAAAGACCGTGCAGGTCGTGTCGGTCAACACCGGCAAGCAGGTGCCACAGACCGCGCGGAACAGCTTCACCGCGACGACCAATATCGACGTGATCAAGCGGCTCCAGATCGGCGGCACCGCGCTGTACATGGACGAACAAATCGGCGGCTATGCCGACAACCGGACCGCGACGCAGACCGCGGCGGGCGTCGTCTCGGTGAATGCGGCGACCAAGATTCTGACGCGCAGCATCCCCGATTATTGGCGCTTCGATGCGCGCGCGAGCTACAAGCTGACCGACAATATCGACCTCAGCGTCAACGCGCAGAACGTGACGAACAAGACCTATTTCACGCAGACCTTCACCAACCACTATGCCGCGATCGCCGCGGGCCGGACGGTCTTCGGCACGGTGAACCTGCGCTTCTGATGGCGATGACGGCGATCGATACGCTCACGCCCGACGCCATCGCCGCGCGCCTCTCCGGAAGTCCGGCGGAGCGCGCGGCGTTCGTGCGCGAGGCGGCGGACGCGGGCGTCGCGGAGGCGCAGGCGGTCTATGGGCAGATGCTGCTCGACGGCGTGGGTGTCGTCGCCGATCCTGTCGCGGCGCTCGGCTGGTTCACGAAGGCGGCGGCCCAACATCACGTGATGGCGCTCAACATGGTCGGGCGCTGCTACGATCTCGGCTGGGGCGCTGCGGTCGACAAGGGGCGGGCGGCGCAGTGCTACCGGATCGCTGCCGAGCGCGGGCTCGACTGGGCGATGTACAATTACGCGACCTTGCTCGCGCTGGGTGAGGGCGTCGCCGAGGACAAGCCGTCGGCGCTGGCATGGCTGGAGAAGGTAGTGGCGATGGACTCGGGGCTCGCGAGTGCGAAGGCGCTCAACTTCGTCGGCAGCTTTGCCGAAGACGGGTGGGCGTGCGATCGCGATATGGCCCGCGCGGCGGATTGTTACGCCCGGGCGGCCGAGGGCGGCGATTTCCGCGGCTGTTTCAATCACGCGCGGATGCTCGGTGCGGCGGGGGAGATCGAGATGGCGTTGGGGTGGTTGCAGCAGGCGGGGCGGCGCGGGAATGCGGCGTTTCTCGCCAAGGCCGAGGCCTGGCTGGCGGCCAGCGCGATCCCGGCATTCCGCACGCGCGGCGTCGCGGCGTTGCGGGAGGGCGCGACGTGCTGATCGCGATCCCCGACGTGCTCGATCCTGCTTGCGTCGCCCGGGTCCGCGCGCTGATCGACGCGGCCGACTGGATAGACGGCAACGCGACCTCGGGCCCGCAAAGCGCGCTGGCCAAGCGCAACGAACAATTGCCCGAGGAATCGGCCGCCGCGCGCGAAGCCGGCGGCCTGATCCTCGATGCGCTCGGCCAGTCGGCGTTGTTCGTCGCCGCCGCGCTGCCGCTCAAGGTCTTTCCGCCGCTGTTCAACCGCTATGCCGGCGGGCAGGATTTCGGGCTGCACGTCGACAATGCGGTCCGGATCAAGCGCGGCTCCGATTTTCGCATCCGCAGCGATCTGTCCGCGACGCTCTTCCTCGCCGACCCTGAAACCTATGACGGCGGCGAGCTGGTGATCGAGGATCGGTTCGGGCCGCAATCGGTCAAGCTGCCCGCGGGGCACATGGTGCTCTATCCCGCGTCCAGCCTGCACCGCGTCGCGCCGGTGACGAGCGGCGTGCGCGTCGCGTCGTTTTTCTGGCTGCAGTCGATGGTGCGCGACGATGGTGCGCGGGGCATCCTGTTCGATCTAGACCAGGGCGTGCAGGCGGTCGTGGCCGCGCAGGGGCAGGGCGATCCGGCAACCGTGCGGCTGACCGGTGTGTATCATAATCTGCTGCGCCGCTGGGCCGATGTCTAGGCACGCACGGAAAGGGGATGGATGGACGTGCGTAGGCTCGCCATGCCACGCTCCACGAACGGGGGAATAATCGATGAATAAGCTGGCGATGCGCAGGGCGTGGTTCCAGGTCCATAAGTGGATCGGGCTGATCCTGGCGATCCTGATCATTCCGCTGTCGCTCAGCGGCGCGGCTTTGGTGTGGCATGATGCGCTCGACCGGATCGTCGATCCGACCCGCTATGCGGTCTCGGGCACGACCGTGCTGGGCCCCGATGTCTATGTCGCGGCGGCAATGAGCCGGTTGAAGCATGGCGAGCGGATCGCACAGCTGACCATGCCCGAGGATGGCGGTCCGGTCGTCGTCGCCGCTGCCGCCGCCGGGGTCGCGCCCAAGCGACCGGGGCCGCCGCAGCGGACGATGGTGTATCTCGATCCGCCGACCGCGCGCGTGCTGGAGGTGTCGGCGTCGAACGGGGGGCTCGTGCGGTTCCTCCACGTGCTGCACGGCAGCCTCCAGCTGCCCGGCGTGGGGCGTTCGATCGTCGGCTGGATCGGCGTGGCGATGATGGTGTCGTGCTTCACCGGGCTGTGGCTGTGGTGGCCGACGATCGGCAAATGGACGCGCGGGCTGCGGTATCGGCGCCATCGCAACGCCGATACGAACCTGCATCACCTGTTCGGCTTCTGGATCGCGCTGCCGTTGTTCGTGCTGTCGTTGACCGGCGCGTGGATCTCGTTCCCACAATTCTTCGGCAAGATCACCGGCGAGGCGTCGCGGCCGCGCGGGGGTCCCGATCGCGCCGCGATGATGCGCGCAAAGCCGCTTGCGAAACCCGGGCAGCCGCTCGCCGTGGCGATCGGCAAGGCGCGCTCGCTCGCCGGCGGTGCACCGCTTCGCAGCGTGACGTGGCCGACCGATCTCAGCGCCGACTGGACCGTGACGTTCGCGCGCGGCAACACGCCGGTCGGGGTGAAGATCGCCGACGATACCGGCGGCGCGACGGCGGCCCCCGCGCGGCCGCAGACGGGCGTGGCGCGGTGGATGCGACGGATCCACGACGGCACCGACATGGGCGCGCTGTGGCAGGTGATCATCTTCCTCGGGGGGATCCTGCCCGCGGTGCTGGCGGTGACCGGGGTGATCATGTGGTGGCGCGCGCGGGGCTGGAAGGCGGAGCTGGCGGCGAAGCGGTCCGCGCGCGTGGGGTAATCTGTGTCCCTCTCCCCGCCGGGGAGAGGGAAGGAGGCGCCGTAGGCGACGGGAGGGTGAGGGCACGCTCTCCGAGACACGTGCCCTCACCCTCCCACCCGGCTTTGCCGTGCGGGCCCCTCCCTCTCCCCGGAGGGGAGAGGGGTTCAGGGGTTACCGGCCCAGCAACACCCTTGCCTGGCCGGCGATCTGTGCCAGCATCGCCGCATTCGGGACGGCGGCGTGACGCGCGCGGTCGATTACTGCCTTGAACTGCGCCACGCGCGTTGCGTTGGCCGTCAGCCACGCGTCGACCGCACCCTGAGGATCCTGCGCGCCGCGCCGCGCGAGGAACTCCAGCCGCAGCTGCTGGAAATCGCGCGCGAGGCCGGCGATCAGCAGCCGCTCCCACGGATCGGTCGGGCTGATCCGCGCCGCATTCGCCTGCGCCCAGTCGAGCCCCAGCGCCTGCCCGAGATGCGTGAACGCGCGTGTGAGGACCGCCTCGTCGAGCGTCATCTGCTCGCCGAGATCGGCGAGCCCGATGGCGCCATCCATCTCGAACAGCCGCACGACCTTGCGCACCAGGTCGCCCGGCGCACCGACGGCCTCGAGCTGTCCGGCGATCCGGCTGCTCTGCGCATTGGCCTCTTCGAGCAGCAACGCCGCGGTCTGGCGATCGAGCTGCGTGATGCCCTTGGCGAGCCGCGCCATCACCTCGCCCGGCGCGGTGCCCGGCGCCGACACGCGCAACAGATCGGCGATCTGCGAGCGCGTTGCGACGGCGACCTCGTCGAACAGCGCGATGCGCGCTGCCTCGGGCATGACCGCGGTCTCGATCTCCGCCCATAGCGTCGGCAGGTCGAACAGGCGCTCGGCGACGACGAACATCGCCGCGATATCGCCCATCGCCGCGCCTTCCTCTTCCGCCAGTTCGAACGGGTAGAGGATGCCGAGACGATTGACGATTCGGTTGGCGAGCTTGGTCGCGACGATCTCGGGCCGCAGCCGGTGCTCGTCGATCGCCGTTTCGAACCGCTCGCGCATCGCGGCGGGGAAGGCGGCATGAAGATCGGGCTTCAGCGCGTCGTCCACCGCGATACCGCTATGCTCGATCGCATCCTGCAAGGTGAGCTTGGCGGTCGCCAGCAGCACGGCGAGCTCGGGCCGCGTGAGCCCCAGTCCGTCCTGGCCGCGCCGCAGCAGGATGTCGTTCGACGCAAGACCCTCGACCGCCCGGTCGAGCCGGCCGGCGCCCTCGAAGATCTCGATCACGCGGACATAGCTCGGCATCGCCACCGCGCCGTCCGCCTCGGCGATCGACAGCGCCAGCGTCTGGAGGCGGTTGTCCTCCAGGACGAGGTGCGCGACGTCGTCCGTCATACTGGCGAGCAGCGTGTTGCGATCCTCGTACGCGAGGCGGCCCTCGATCATCTCGCGGTTGAGCGCGATCTTGATGTTGACCTCGTTATCCGAGCAGTCGACGCCCGCCGAATTGTCGATGAAGTCGGTGTTGATCCGCCCACCGCGCGTCGAAAACGCGATACGCGCGGCCTGCGTGACGCCCAGGTTCGCGCCCTCGCCGATCGCGATGACGCGCAGGTCCTCGGCATTCACGCGCAACCGGTCATTGGCCGGATCGCCGACCGCGACATTGGCTTCCGACGAGGCCTTCACATAGGTGCCGATGCCGCCGAACCAGAGCAGGTCGGCGGGCGCCTTCAGGATCGCGGAGATCAGCGCGCCCGGCTCCATCTCGCTCGCCGTTATGCCGAGCGCGGCCTGCACCTGCTTCGACAGCTTCACGCTCTTGTCGGTGCGCGCGAAGACGCCGCCGCCCTTCGAGATCAGCGTGGCGTCGTAATCCGCCCAGCTCGACCGCGGCAGCGCGAACATGCGGTTGCGCTCGGTCCAGCTTGCGGCCGGATCGGGATCGGGATCGAGGAAGATGTGGCGGTGATCGAACGCCGCGATGACCTTCAGCGTCTTCGACAGCAGCATGCCGTTGCCGAACACGTCGCCCGACATGTCGCCGCAGCCGACGACGGTGATGCTCTCGCTCTGCACGTCGAGACCACGCTCGGCGAAGTGGCGCTGGACGCTGAGCCACGCGCCCTTGGCGGTGATGCCCATCGCCTTGTGGTCGTAGCCGACCGAGCCGCCGCTCGCGAACGCATCGCCCAGCCAATAGCCGCGTTCGAGCGCGAGCGCGTTGGCCACGTCGCTGAACGTCGCGGTGCCCTTGTCCGCCGCCACGACGAAATACGGGTCCTCGCCGTCGAGGATCGTCACGCCGTCCGGGTGGACGACCTTGCCCTCGACGATGTTGTCGGTGATCGACAGCAAGGTGCGGATGAAGATCCGGTAGCTCTCGGTCCCCTCGGCCAGCCACGCGTCGCGGTTCGACGGGGCGGGGAGCTGTTTCGGATAGAAGCCGCCCTTCGCGCCGGTCGGCACGATCACCGCGTTCTTGACGCGCTGCGCCTTCATCAGCCCGAGGATCTCGGTACGGAAATCGTCGCGACGATCGGACCAGCGCAGGCCGCCGCGCGCGACCGGGCCGGCACGGAGGTGGATGCCCTCGACCCGCGGCGAATAGACCCACACTTCGCGCCACGGCACGGGGGCGGGGAGGCCCGGGATCAGATGGCTGTCGAGCTTGAACGCGAGCGCTTCGGCCGCGGCGGGTGCGAACGCGTTGGTACGTAGTGTCGCCGCGATCAGGTTGCGATAGGCGCGCAGGATGCGGTCGTCGTCGATCGCCGACACCGCGTCGAGCCCGGTCTCGATCGCCTGGTCCGCCTCGATCGCGTTGCCCGGATGATCGGGATGATGGACCGCTGTGAAGCGCGCGATGAGCGCCGCCGCGACCTTCGGTGCACGGCGGAGTGCATCGACGACGGTGGTCAGCCCGTAGGGAAGCCCTGCCTGGCGCAGATAGCGGAACCACGCGCGGAACAGCACGATGGCGTCGGGGCGCATGCCGAGTTCGACGATCAGCCGGTTGAACGCGTCATTCTCGGCCGCGCCCTCCAGTACCGCAGCGATCGCGCCTTCGAGAATGCTGGCATCGCTTTGCTGCGCCGCGGCATTCGCCTCGAGCACGAAATCATGCACGAACGGAATGCTGTCGTCGCGCAACCGCGTCGGCAGCTCGCCGATCACGCGGAAACCGAAATTCTCCAGCACCGGCACGGCGTCGGAGAGCGGCAGCGCGCCGCCCAGCTTGTAGATCTTGAGCTGCGGATCGGCGCCGGCCTCACCCGGGACGAGGCGCACGCCGCGTCCATCGGTATCGGTCAGCGCGGCGATCCGCTGGATATCCTCGGCGGCCTCGGCGGGCGTGCTGAGGTTGCGATAGTTTTGCGGGAATGCGGCGGCCCATTTGAGCGCAAGACGCGCCGCACGCGGCGGCGGCAACGTCTCGACCAGCGCGGCCTCGACGTCCGACACCCAGCCGCGCACCATCCGCTGCAACCGCAGCGCGAGCGGTGCGACCTCGGGCATCCGTCCGTCGCCGCGCAGATCGAGCGTGTAGCGGATCATCGCGACCTCGCCGTCCTCCAGCGCGATCGACCAGTTCAGGATGCTGGCATTCGCCGCCTCCGCCAGCATGTCGCCGATCGCGACGCGCCGGCTGGTGGTGACGTCGTCGCGCGGCAGCCAGACGAACCCGAACAGGTGACGACCCAGCGGCGATTCGACCAGCACGAGCGCCGGCCGCGGCCGATCCGCCAGGCTCATCGCGGTCAGCGCCAGATCCTCGAGCGCGGCAGGGGCGAATGCGATCACCAGATCGTGGGGCAGCGCCGTGAACGCATGCGTCAGCGCCTTGCCGGCATGACCGCGCGGGTCGAAGCCGAACTTCGCCTTCATCGCGGCCAGTCGCGTGCGCAGCACCGGCACGTCGCGCGGCATCGCGGCCAGCGCGGCGCTGGTCCACAATCCGCTGTAGATCGACAGGCCAGCGACCGTCGTGCCCTCCATGACCGGCACGACCACGAGGTCGAGCGGCACCGCGCGGTGCACGGTCGAGATCAGGTTCGACTTGAGCAACAGCGGCGAATCATTACCCGCCTCGAACCACTCGATCGCCAGCGCGCGCGAGGCGGCGGCGAGGATCGGAACGCGGTGTTCGTTGCGCGCAATGCCCAGCGCCGCGCGACCACTGCCGTCACGATGCCAGATCTGGTGCCCGAGCAGCGTCAGGTGCCCGTTCAGGAACCACTGCAACAGCGCCGCACCCTCGCCCTCGGGGAGCATCGCGATGTCGTCGTCGAGCGCGGCCTGCATCGCGCGCCAGTCGGTCACCGCCGCGCGGACATCGGCGAGTACCGCGGTCAGGTCCTCGATCAGTCCGCGACGGTCACGTGCATCGGCGCGCTCCATCTCCAGATAGATCATCGATTCGGGGCGGCCGGCACCATGGCCGTCGGCGTCGATCGCGTGCAGCGTGCCGTCGGGGGCGCGCGTCGTCCGGACGACGGGATGGATGATCCGATCGACCGCAATGTCCTGCACGCCGATCGCCGCAGCGATCGAATCGACCAGGAACGGCATGTCGTCGTTGATGATCGCGAGGCGCATACGCCGCCGCGTATCGTCCGCGCTGATCGGCTCGATCGCGATCGCCGGCGCACCGTCGCTGCGGTGCGCCGCGGTCGCCGCAACGAACGCCGCGGCTTGCGCGACCTCGCTCGGACCGAAGTCTTTCAGTTCGCCCGGAAGGGCCCGTTCGGTCAACCGGCCCGCAAGGGTTTCGGTGAGCGTCTTCAACGATTGGTTCGCCATAGATTGGGGCCTATGCGCTCGCCGTCCGCCTATCTCAAGGCTTGTGGCAGGTGCGAAGGGATATGCTGCAGCGCACCTAAGCCGCGGCGCGTTCGGCCGCTGCAATCGCGCTCAGGTCGCCGTCATAGCTCTGCAGAAAGCTCGGCAAGCCGCCGACGGGCACCTGGTGACGCTGCGCATGCGACAACACCGCGGCGAACGTCGCGAGCCGCGCGGCGTCGATCGTGTGACCGAAGACCAGCGTGACGATCTGCAACGGCGTGACCGTCTCCTGCGGCAGGCACGCGGCGGCGAGCATCGCGGCATAGTCATCGCGCTCGCACATGGCCGCGACGCAGAGGTCATGCGCCCGACTTAATGCCCGATCGAGCGCGGCGCGACTGCGCGCTTCGGCGGCACGCAGGTGTGCCGCGCTTTCGCGGGCCATCGCCAGCTGCTCGCCGAGCGGCCCGGTCGGCAGCGCGTCCGACGGCAGCATTTGGGAGGGCAGGGGGGAGTCGAGCACCAGCTCCTGCACCGGCGGCGCGGCGCTTTCGAAACCGCTGCTCGGACCATCGGCCCAGACCTGCGCGATCGCGCCCGAAGGCTGCGGCGTCGCACGGACGGCGGCGTCGAGCTCGGCGACCAGCGTCGCCTGCATGTCGGCGTCCGCCAGCTCCTTCCAGTTGATCACGCCGTAGATGAAGTCGATCGTGGTGCCGCCCGATGCGAACGGCATCAGGATCCCGCGGTACAGCGTCGTGCGCCCCCGGCTGCTGACGAATTCCGCCTCGAAGCCGATCGGCGCGCGGTTGGCGATGATCTGCAGATAATGGTCGGTCAGTCGCGACAGCAGCGAGCGGCTCGGCACGTCGGCGATCGTAGCGATCGGCCCCTCCAGCCCACATTCCTCGCGCAGCGCGCGGCCCAGATAGGCGATCTTCGGATCGCCCATGCCGTGGCTGAAATCGAGCAGCACGCTATGCGGCCCGAAATCCGTGATCGTCTCGGGCTCTAGGTTCGCGATCGAGGGATAGGGGCGCCCGTCCAGCAGCGACACCCAGTGATTATAGGCGCGCACATGCATCCGGCGCTCGTCGCCACCCAGATCGAACATCACGTCGTTGACGCCCGCATCGGTCGAATCCGCGCCGAGCGGCTCATGCGGCACACCGTCCGCGTGGAGCGCGTGCCGGGCGCCGGCGAGCGCGAGACTGTCTGCCCCCGCGGCGTGTCCGCCATCTCCGCTGCGTGCCATCGTCATGCCCAAGGATCCCCGTACCGTCGCGCCGGTTGTGCACGACGCTTGGTAAACACCGGGTAAATTCGCAAACCGCTTGTCAGCCCGCAAAACCGCTGTTAATTGCCGCCCCCTCGACAGGATGTTTCCGTCGTCGGGCCGCTTTAGCTCAGCTGGTAGAGCATCGCATTCGTAATGCGGGGGTCACAGGTTCGAGTCCTGTAAGCGGCACCAAACTCCAGATAACATCATGATAACGCGGGAAAGTCGCAGTTTTCCGTGCGTTCTTACGTCGCCGGGGTACATGGCGGGGGTACAAAAACCCTGATATGCCATTATTCGTGAAGCATATTCTAAGGCACCCATCGGGCCGTCTGAGCTATCGGCGGTACTTCGCGCTGAAGCTGCGTCCTTTCATCCCAGGTTCGCCCGCGCACCTAAAGAAATCGTTGGGCTTGCCAGACAGCCCCGGTTTTCTAGGCCGCTACACCCTAGCGGATGATGAGTACGCCAAGATCGTCGCGCGGGCTCAAAAGGTTCTGGCGGGAGCCTATGATAGGCTGGATGCCCCCATGCTCGCCTATCTCGGCAAGCTCTTCGAAACCCGATGGTTGGACCGGGAGGAGGCTGAGCGACGTAAGGGCCGTGATGGCTGGGCCGCGCTGACTGAAGGCGGCTGGGACGAGTGGCTGGACGAGTTTCGGCGGTGGTATGCTGAAGGTGATCGAGAGGAAGCCGTGGCCTTCTGGGGTACCGACGGCCGGCAGCTTCTTTTGGACCAATCGATCGACTTGGACCCTTCGGACGATGACGCGTTTTCGCTGCTTTGTCTTGAATTGAACGAAGCTGCGCTGAGGGTTAGCGCTGTCTCGCTTGCGCGTTTATCAGGACAGCTTGCAGTGATCCCTGAGATGCCCGCGCCGCCCCCGAAGCGCGTTGCCGTCCCTGTTGTTCCCTACGTTCCGCTTCTCTCGACCTTTGACGCCTACGCCGCGTCCGTGGGAATGACTCCCAGGATACAGAAGGAAGGCCGCAATTACATTGCGAAGCTAATCACCTTCCTGGGTCATGACGATGCCGCACGGATCACGTCGAAAGACGTAGGAGCTTGGAGAGATCAACTCCTTGTCGAGCCCGCTCAGCGTGGCGGTCAGCGCTCCCCGGTAACGGTCAACGACAAGTATCTGGCGACCCTGAAGGCTATGCTGGGGTGGGCGGCGAAGAAGGGCAGGGAGTTGCTACCCGAGAATGTAGCGGCAGGTATCCGGGCGGAAGTGCCCAAGCGATCGAAGCTGCGCGAGCGGCATTTCAATGACAGCGAGGCGAAGGCAATCCTCGCCGCGTCTTTGGTCCCCGCGCCCCCCAAAATGGCTCCTGGGAATCGCTTGGCTCGCCGATGGGTGCCATGGCTATGCGCTTACACTGGTGCGCGAGTTGGGGAGATGGCCCAGCTTCGTGGGCAAGACGTGCAACAGGTCGATGGCATCTGGACTCTGCGTATCACTCCCGACGCTGGCCCAGTGAAAAATAAGGAATATCGTGTCGTGCCGTTACATGAACATCTGATCGCCCAGGGTTTCCTGAAGGTCGTCGATGCTGCCGGGAGCGGTCCAATATTTTATGATCCGGCGATGCGGCAGTCCCCCGAAGACCATAACCGTCACATCGACAAGGTTGGCGAGAAGCTTGCAAAGTGGGTACGCGACGACGTTGGCGTTACTGATAAAGGTATTAAGCCAAACCATGCTTGGCGGAACCTCTTCAAGACTATCGCTGTCGACCTCGGCGTCCTGCCGCGCGTATCCGATGCGATCACGGGTCACGCTTTACCCCGTGGCGAAGTAGGGCGGACGTACGAAGGGCCATTTCTCAGGACTTGTGCCGAAGCGATCGGACGCTTCCCGCGGTTTGTAGTTGATGGCGTGTGATAAGCGAGCATTAGCTGCCATCCAAACGCTTAGCCCCTCGACTCAACGGCGTTCGCCGGTCGGCATGAACGACAAGTTCGAGCAGACCTCTGGGCGATCAAGTCCCGCGCCGCCGTCACGACGCCGAGGTTCAAGGCCACATCAAGACACTGGCAGACTGCCGGGAAACTTCGAGTGATCGTTGCTTCGCTGTCCGGGGCAGCGCGGGCATCAAGCCCCCGCGGGTGGTCGCTAATTAGGTAAAGGACCCTCTCGTAAGCCTGCTTGCGCAGCTGCCGTTACACGTCAGAATTCGCAGGATCGCCGTAATTCCGCGGCGTTTGGTAACTGAGGTCCCATGTCGTTCGCGTGAGTTAAACCCTGCTGCTGCTGCTATGAGGGCTTTGATCATGGCGACTATGCCGCGATAGGGTTAGCGCCGATCGGAGTGTTAGCGGCCCGGCTCGACTCGCAATACGCGTAACCACAGCGGCCCAATATCACGGACGAACGTAGATATTCGACCCGGTTTCGTTACGGCTGAGGTTATGCCTACGCCTCTCCATTTCAAACCGATGACGATCTTGGCCGCCGTAGGGCCCCTCGGTGCCGCTATTGGATCCGATTGGTTACCTGAGCTCCGCGAGGCGTGAGAAAGTCGCAGCCAATGCAAAAACCGTCAGCGCCATGGCGGACCAATGAACTATGCTACTGCAGTTTCCTTTTTCTTGGCCTCTCCCAAGTGGAGAACTTCACCCAGGAAGAGATAAACATTGAGGAAAAGGCTGAATGCCTCTTCTGTGGTTACATCTGTGTGAACGCCTGTTGATACTCGGTCGTATAGATTAGCGAGGTTTTGCCGGATGCGAATTCGTCGTGACTTGCTCTCTGTTCGCTCGGCCACATAGACGTTGATGCGGTTTTGGTGCTTGCTGGCATCCAGACTAAGATCGTTTCCACCGAGATTGTAACTACCAGTCTGAGGCGGGTAGATTGCGTCGGCAAAGCTATCGATGATCCGGCGGCATGTCGTTAAGGCTTGGCTGATCGCTTCGTCACCGCCCTCCCGTAGACGGGCAACCACCGATGGCAGCTTTTCGAGTACGTCCCCAGCATGAGCCGCAATCAGCGCGTCAACATCCTTTTTGTATTGCTCGAATGTGCTCTCCGCTACCTTGGCAAACTCGCGCTCATAATAAACACTGACGACGAAAGTGTGTAGCATGTTTAGAACGCGGGACCGTATCGCAACCATAGAGGAGATGGATTTAGCGAGTGCCTGTTGGGCATCCCGGTTCATTCTCATGGCACCAATCAGTCCATCGCCAGATAAACTTTCTACCTTACTTACGTCGATTCGCTGTCTCTGAACGCGAATGTTCTCCTCGATCTGTGCAAGCGGCCCCCAGTAGCCAGTTTGTTCCTCAAAGTTACTCCATCGACCTGTCCGGCTCATGTAATAATCTGAAAGTTGCTTAGAGGTTGAGTAGCCTTCGATTTCCAGCTTGATCCACTGCTTAATTTCGTCAGTGCCGGCCAATCTTGCAAGACGCGAGCACTTCAACAAGAGCTTGTCAGCCTCGAGCCTTTGAAGCTCAATGTCATCCAGCAGCTCGCGGCTGAGGAAGAGAATATGATCGGATTCGCTTTCAGTTGCCATCTTTTGGTCTATTCATTTCGTCAGGGGAATAGCAAGGCTACCGACGTTGGCGGCGTCTCGCGGTGCACGCTGGCGACGAGGGCGCTAGCGAGCAACTTCGACGCCTCCACATCCGATTGCTCCACGGCACTGCTCGTGACATCGGTCGCTGTCGTCTCAGGCGTGAGTGTGACTGAATGTGTGCGCCGACGAGACCGGACGCCGCGGCAGGACTTTTTCTTCTGGTATGCTCCGGTCCCTGGGGCCCTCTTAAAGACACCATAAGGCACCCGATGGAAGAACAATACTCACTCACCAACGGGGGCCGATAGGTCCTGCGGCCACTGTAGGTGCGTCGCCGGTCTGACTGCGGACGGAGCGCCGGTCACTTTCTCGATATACATGGCAAAGGCGCTCTCCAGTGCTCGCTGAGCGACCGGCAGGCTCCCGACAGGCGCGATAAGGCAGTCGTGAACCGGCAGGCTCGGGATGCCCTTCAGACGCAGCGAGCGCATGGCCGCTAGCACGATCTCGCTCTCGTGATACATCAGCGACAACACGGAGACATCGTCGTTTCCCTCCAGTTCCCCAAGAACAGGATGGGCCTTGAGGATCGCCTCTCGGGCTTGGGCGAAGGGGTGATCAGCCTGGAGGTTCCCATCCGGCTTGATGGCCGCGTAGGTCTCTCGGGCCTTCTGCGACCAACGAGTTGCCTTCGCGTCGCCCCGGCCTACCGCGTGAGTGATCCATGCCTTCACAACCTCTCGGTCCATCCCGTTGACGGCGTATGGGTCCGTCATCGCCGCATCGAATTGCAAGCCGCGAAGGCCGTACAAGATAGACAGGTGCGAGGCCTTTAGGTCGACCTCGCCGATCCGTTCGCCCCCCAGGCGCATGACAGCGAAGCGATCGTCCTTGCGGTCGCCTTCATAGCCACCGCCGGACACCGAAAACATCCGTCCGCCCCACCGCCAAGCGAAGCCTTCAACGTCGCCATTGTTGAAAATCCGCCTCAGCCCGGAGAATGTGGCACCATCGACACCTGCCGCCTCGATGAACGAGTTGTGCTCCTCCACCTCCTGCACCATCGACCGTACGCGATCAGCCTGATTGTCGACGGGCAACTGCTGGCCCTCGGTCCTGTTGGGGCCATAGCCGATCTTCTGGCTCTTCAGAACGATCAGCGCCGCGCCGGCCTCCGCCTTGGCGACCTCCGCCCTCGGTCGAGCCCAATGTTCCAGCCAGTCTGGAAGCGAGTCTGCTAGCACGCCGGCATTATCAGCCAGCACCAGAGCTCGGCCAGTGAGGCGGAAGCAGCCTTGGACCGATGACGATACGGTTCCTTTAGCGACGTGCGCCAGGAAATATCTATAGCCGGCCAGAAACTCCAGAAGCCCAGCGCCGATTAGGGCCTCGCGAGTCCGCCGGAACACGTCGTGGCCGAAGGGGAGGCCGGTGAAATCCTTGTCCGCCATGCCGCGTTTGCCGATCGGCACGCCGTCTCGCAGGCGCAATCGAAGAAGGTCGGCCATGAGGGCCCCAATCGCCTTGCGGTGCTTCTCTACAGTCGTCTTGCGTTGCTGGAGGTCAGCGGGCCACGCCGGCAAGATGACGTCCTTGAGAAGTTTCTCGACAAACGCGGTGGCCTCTGTCGAAATTGGATGGCTTCGGAGTTCCATCAGCGGCGCCGCTTCCCGCTCATCCCACGTGAATTCGCCTGCCTTGATCGAGTCCTTCTCACTCATGCGGCAGGGGGCCTGGCACCACTAACTGCCTGCCCTCTCTCGGCCGCGCCACAGTACCGCGTGACGGTCGCCTTGCTGATCTCGAAGTGGCCGCAGGTCTCTCGGATGCTGGCGCCATTCGCCCGCCGCCACGCAACGACCTCCGCCGCATTGGCAACAGTGGGACGCCCGAGGGACGCCTTGCCCCGGTGAGTCCTCCCCGTTGCCTCCAGGGACGATCGGGCAGCTACACGGCCTGCATCACACCGCTCCTTGATACGTTGGCGCTCCATGTCAGCCATCTGGGCCAGGACGGCGACGATGAGTTCGCCGACACCTCGCCCGATCGGTCCAAGGCCCCGCACGTCCAGGGTGACGCCGAGGCCCAGAAGATGGCGGACGGTGGACTGCACGTCCAGGGCGTCACGGCCCAGCCGGTCGATAGAATAGACGCATAGGGTATCACCCTCACGGACGAATTGGAGAAGCTTTGCGAACCCGGGCCGGTCCGCTGCCAGCACGGCACCGCTTATGCCGGCGTCTTCGTATTCGCGATCGAAGGGGCCGATAAGGGCCTGCCGCTGAGCTTCAACGCTCTGGTCGCCAGTCGAGACGCGGTAATAGGCTAGACGGGTCACTCGGGGGCTCCATGCCTCAGAAGGTACCCACGCCTAATGGATCATGTCTCAAATACCGTCAAGGTATCTTTAGGACCATCCTAGGCATGCGGGAATGTGGTGACTCACAACCTACAAGTTTTGGCTCGCCACGCATCGGTGGCGTGCGTGCAAAATATACCAATCCAGCTCATTCAAAATAGCGCTAACGTGCCGCTGAACAGGAACGGCAGCACAACTCCGGTATAAAATCCCGGCAGGGCCGCCTGGATCTATAAGTCCAAGGTTGATTGCCGCCGCTAAACTTTGGCTTCGTAAGTTTTCTGCATGAAGCGCTTATAGAAAGTTGAAAGCGCCTTCCTTAATTTCACCCGTACTAATGAATACTGGCGAAGGCGCCTTCTATTACGCGAGTCAAGCAGTCGCCAGATCAACCAGATCGAGTTTTTGTAAGATTTCTGAGCTCATCTTGACCATTGTTGAATTCAGATATCCAAGAATCCGTCTCCGATCTCATCTCATTGGATATTGATTGTGTAAAATCCAGACATAGTTTCGATAGGTCAGGCATTGGTACTGATCCATTTTCATAGTTCATACCAATTATACGAACGCGGAAACTCTCGGCCAATGCTTCAATACTCATCGCTGTTTTCATGAACCTAGCCCATCCGGCAGAAACTCCGAATACGCGATCTCCAAGTAGCAGCGATCCTCCAAGAGCTAAAAGAATATACCCAATATAGGGGTCAATTCCCAATTCGGCTTTGGCAAGGAGCGGAGCAACTCCGCCACTTGTTATTAGTGAGATTGAACCAATTCGTAGAATCTTCGAAGCCCACTGGAGGCGCCTCTTCTTGCGGCGATACCAATCGGATCCGCGTAGGGCAAAACTCAAACGGTCGATTGCTATGACTTTTAAAGCTTCATCCATACCAGGCGGTAGTGAAAAATCGTTATATACCTCTGCTGATACCCGTCGGTCATTCTTAGAACTCGGCATCAGTACCCTCCTCGCGCCGTGTCCAAGCGAGAGGATCAAAGTAGCGGAATTCACCTTCCCGCACCGAAACTAGAAGTTCGTCGGTATTAATAGATGATTCCACAAGCGCGGTATCAATCTGCTTCATGAACCTTGTTATTAGTGCAACATTAGCGTCTTGTGATCTTGACCCACGGCTGCGTAACACATTGGCAACCTCGATATAAAGTGTTGCTTGGGCAAGGCTCTCAAACGTACCCTCTTGATATAGTTCGACAATTCTTGTTCCTACCTGATGCCCAGGGAGTAAGTAGGTCGCCCGCAGTACATCAACAGAGCCATAGCCCTCAAGGCCCGCTATAGGCACATCGCACAGGGGTATGTAAGTTGAAGCTGAGCTTTGGCGAGAACGTGCCCTATCACGAAACATTTCCGTAAATTGATAAGCGGCGCGAGTATCAAGTTGGCGAAGACCGTAGATCACCTTATCGCTGTTCAGCCATATTGTATCGTCACCGATCAAGCCGAGGCGGGCATCAATACGCCGCTCTGATTCAACCGCACGAATTTCCTTGAGTTCAAAGCGACGTTGCAGAGTATCAAGGGCCAGTGCCGATGTCGTTGCATTGCTTATAATATCGCCCTGGGGCAACCACCCAGTGCCATGAGTAACCTCTATAATAGACCGGGCGGTAACATCTGTCGCTGCTTCTCGTATGAGGCTTTCTACTGACCGGATAAGCGGAGCTTCAATCAGCCAAAGTTCAGCTTTTTCAACGAGCTCGTCGAGCGACGCGGAGATGCGCTTACCGCCACTCTCTAACAAAAAGAGCGGCAACTGAGAAACGGATTCGGCAAAAGCCCCTCGATCGATTTGCGCCGCACGGGGGGAGGTGTATGGCGCGGCTATAAATGGTGCTTGGCCTACGGCCCAGCTTAGCGAATATTCTTCCTCGTGAGACAGTCGGTTAACCTCATCCTTAACCTGTTCAGCAAACAAATTGTAAATCTTAGATATGGTAGTTAAGCGCTCTTTTGTATCTTCGATTGCGGATCGCGCAACATTGGTGCGGGGTGCTGAACTTCCGGTTGCGTTTGCAATCGCTAAAATCGTCTGACCATCAAAGCCAGGAGTATTGAAATCTACGGCTATCCCCTGAATGCAGGTGCCGATCGGAGCATTCTCATCGTCCTGCCTTGTACGCGGATCGCCGCTGCCGACTAATGACCAATCTTTGAAAAACTCATCTTTTGCGATGGCATAAGCCAAATCGACACCGGAAACCTCTTTCTCAATTATCCGATAGCTTCTGGTACCGATCAATCGCTTACCTTTGAAGGTTTTAAGATAGGAGTCCAGCGCGTCAGCAGGGCGTGCGAAGCCCACTTGAACCGCGGGTTCGTTATCAGCTAGGACCTCAATGTCACAGCCGGGAAAAACGATCCACCGCTGCACTGTGGACAAGACATCAACCTGCTTGGCACTTGGCCTTAGTCGTAAGCTGATTGAGGTTCCATGCAACCCAAGCGGTAAAACCGCCTCAGCGTCCTTCGGTAATAGCCTGATTAGGTATTTTCCGTGTACTGTTCTGAGAGATATTTGTCGTGCCTCGTCCTCCTCGGGCGTAACAGTGATGATCTCCACAGAATCCGCGACCATAAATGCAGTAAGTACGCCTATCCCAAATCGACTAATCGGATTAAAATCCGGGTAATCCTTTTTGAACTGGGAGTCTTGATATCGGGAAGATCCAACCTTTAGAAGATGTCGCTCTACAATATCTTGAGTCATGCCAGTTCCATTGTCTGAAACGGTAAGCTCACCTTTATCAGAATCCCAGGTTATTGTTACCTTTCCCACCTTGCTCACATCATCAGACCGCCATTGCAAACGAACAGCATCGATCGCATTCTGAACAAGTTCACGAATTACAACGCTACTATCATTGTATAGCGTATGGCCAGTTAGAAGTGTTAATATCCTTTTTTGATCGAGTTCAAAACCGAAGGTGCGAGGAATAAAGCCTTCCGCTTCAACCTTACGGTCGTCGACCTTGCGCCAGGGAAAGGTATGAATACCCCCATGTTGCTTTCGGGACTTTTCTATCGCTTGAAATGAACGTTCCAACTGCGACTCGGCGTATCGTAGATAGGATGTGAGGCCGAAAAATCCCTCCGCTTGATCGAAGTGGGCAAATACCTCTATGGTGTCGCTCGGCAATGCCGCATCCGATCGGCCCTCCTGATCTGTCATGGTCTTTCGCCGAACGCGAGTAACCGCATTCTGTTTATGCCATTCGACCTGACTAATTGGGTCCGACGGGCTGATGACCCGGTAGAGGGCAGATGGAGCGCGAGAATTTGATATTTGTAGAAGGTCAACGGTGCGCAATATTGTTGCAATATACTGAAGATCTGCTTCTTCTTTATCGCTGTTCCCGTATGGCTGGGAAAGGCCGTATTTGTTGGTATCTTCTATATCATCGAGGTTATGACTCTCACAAACCTTTGCGATGTCTCTCCTGAGCGTCAAGGATAGTTTGCCGACCAAAAGTTGTATTTCAGAGACAACGTTATCGGTTAGGCCTAACTCGCTTTTGAATGACCCTTCCAGCCAAGCCCGAACCCTGCTGCCGTGATTGTACCGTACAAACTCTTGATAAAGGAGTCGCTCTCGGACATCGGTCTCCATTTCATTAAGGCGTGACTGATAGTCTTCACCTTCCGTGCCTTTGAATAGATGGTCTTCGACCCACGTCGTATATCCACTCTTTTTCCGTTCCTTAAATTCACTACGCGTTATTAAAAGACCGAGGTCATGGAAATATATACTTAGCGTAAGAATAAAACATTCCGCAGGGGTGAGTGCTGCTTTTGCCTCGTCTGGAATTATCCATTCCGCGAGTTCAAGCATGTCCTTCACATGAGAGAAGCTGTGCACCGTGTACTCGTCGAAAAACCCGTATCGGCCTACCTCTGTGAGTAAGAGCTCAACGTTTCGGCGGATATCCATGAGATTCACTGGAAACGCTGACAGCTTGGTAGCTTCTAATGCTCGTGTCTCGATCGATGTTAACGCTGATTCCACTTAACGCCCCCCGGTCTGCTGTTTAATGTCGCCTTTGTACGGAATCCTGCAGCATGTCCGCATGAGGCGCAATGGGTATAGGACTGTCTGCTATCTTCTTAATCGGAAGCTCTTGTCCCTCCCTTCGCTGCCTAAATGCATCACGGGATGGAGCTGCCTGCCTTTAGCGGTTTGGCATAGTCGGTGCGGCGACCACCGAATCATCGGTGCCTCACGAAAGGATTGGCGAGGGGGGGGGATTTCGATCACGGGTCCCCTGGCCGCCCCCGGGGGGAGCCCGCCCGGTTCGTGGTCAATCGGGTTCGAAACTGACGGCTTCGCTCGCGCGACCACAGCGCCAGTCCGACCCTGTGTACACCCGCCGTTTCCCTGGAGATCGCTTACGGTCGACCCGATTAATTTGCCACTACTCTACATAGCTGCGAAATAGCTGCGAACGCCACCGTGCCATGAGCAAGCCCCCTGTCCGCTGGAGATGGTACGAGTGCCATCCGCGCAGACTGTATTGTCGAACCGGCGGGGCTTCTCGCGACATTGCGTAGCCAATCCTGAAATACCCGCGATGGCAGCGATATAGACACAAAAGATCACCAGCCCGTTAGGCTCTGTTGGCTTACCTTTGTTGTTGCCATTCATGGAATGCTCCGGATTGAAAGGCACCATCGGTGATTGAACGCTTAAACACGTGGCATAGAAAGGTTTCGGTTAGTCACAGACTGTTGGATTATTCCGTCCGTTATATTCAACACGGCAACTGGCGCCTTCTGACGAATGATCCGAGACGGCAACGATGACCGCATCAAACGTGAGGATAATCGTCATAGCTACGATTACCGAGTACTTCTTGGTTTTGACCAAAAAGCCAAACAGGTACGCCAACCGTCACCGCTAACCATATGAGCATCGCTTCGCCTGACGCGCCCGGCACGCTAAGTGCGGTTGTAACTGTGTAGATGCCGAGACCAAGCCCGATTGCTTTATCCCGACCCATCCTGAAGCCGCTGACAGGCCGATCTTCGCTTGGCGTGTTTAATGGCATCTAGCCCCCCCAGGGTCGGCTCCCGACAACCGAACCTTACAGTCGCCCCGTTAACGAACCTTCAATCCCGCCTCCTCGTTACTGCCATCCGAACCCTCACCGTTCTCTTGGGTCCCATGCCGCGCCACCGGCCACATTTCGACGTGACGGAAAGCCGTTGAGATCGACCGGGCCGGCTTTTCCCCGAGGGTTCCTGAGGGCTCCTTCGGTGCACCGGGTTCTTTTTTCGACTAGGCGGCGCTTCGGCTATGCGTAAGATGCCGGGATGGATACCGAACGCCCCCGACCGGCCCTGAGGGCTTGGCAGGACTGCTTAGTCGATACGATCCTGGAGGAGCTGGCTTTGGGCATGAACGTCCGCATAGTCCTCCCCGGCGCTTCGTCACCGATGGTTATCGAGGATGCGCGTGTAGAAGGCGCCCTAGTCCTCCTGAGCGACCAACCGGGCACCCGGTATTATCTCGGGTCGATGGCCGGCGCCGTCCTTCTAGCGGCCCCGCTGGAGGGTGAAGGGACAGGGACATGGCGCCCGCACTCCTGGACGCCGACCATGAACATCGACGGGAAGCGGCCAGACATCAAGTCCATTCGGCCTGTGCCGGGATCGCACGAGGTTTAAGCATGAACATCGCAGACACCGATCGCCTTCAGCGTCACCCAGAAGCCCCGTGGGGCGGTTGGCAGGACATATTGGTCTCAACGATCCGGGGCGAGATTGATCGGGGCATGATCGTAAGGGTTGTTCTTCCCGGTCTCGCCAAGCCCGTCGTGGTCGAGGATGCCGCCACCGAGCTGTCCATGGTCATCTTAGCAGACCAGCACGGCTACCGGTTCTATATCGGCTCAATGGTCGGGGTGGTGATCTTGGCGTCTCCTGTTGAGGGCAAGGGAACGGGCCTATGGTATCCCGAGACCGTCACGCCCCGCATGTCCGTCGACGATCATCCTGAGCATCGGGGCCAGTAGGCCGCTCCAGAGCCCCACGAAACTCAATGAACGCGGTCCGCTGGGCGATGCCTGTTTGAGGCCGATTGACTCTCAGTGGCCCTCAAAGGCCCTCCTGACCTACCCAGGCCAGTAGGGTCTCCAGGTCCTCCTGTGTCAGCACGATCCGCTGGGGTCCGGAGCCGTCCGCCGGGACCTGATCGAGCCGGGGATGCCCGGCTGCGAGCGGGAGTACCGCGGGGCTACCCCTTGATACCGTAAGTTAAGCTGCTGCGAACATGACCATCGGGGCGCTTGCTGCAATCGCCGTAGCTGTCACATTCGTTAGATATGAACGGTGCGTCTTCCTGATATTCTGAAATCTCGGCCAATGATCCCCCTTGAACTTGTCGCCTCCGGAGGGTACAAAAACTGGGTCAAAAGCTTACATAGGTTCAGTAGAAAATGGCTCATAACTGCCGTTTACTGGAACATGGTGCAGCCTCCTGTAAGCGGCACCATACTACAGAAGCGCGGACGAGCGGGGCCTATTTTAAGATTTGCTCGCGTTGCGCTGGACTTGTAGGATAATGTTGCTCAGATGTTCTCACCGCAGCAATAGGCGGGGGATGGCCTGGTCCAGACATCAGGCACCAGTAAGCGGACCGCATTTTCACGGTGGCTACGGACGGGCATGGTGCCATCGGCGCTAGGTCCTGACGGTCTCGAACTCAAATTCAATCCATGGCATGATCCGGCGGACGGCCGGTTTAGATTTGCAGATGCGGGGCGCCATGATGGATCGACCCAAACGATACGACGAGCGCCAGAAACGATCGTGTGCGTTCTGGGAGCGGTCGCGCTCCAAGCCTAGGGGATAATCATACGTCGCGGACCGGAAAACCGCCAAAGGCTGAAGCGCCCCGCGCCCGACCGCTCACGGGCGACGACCCGAAATCGGTAGAACGCAGGTCGGTCAAGGTGCAGTCCACGCGGATCCCGGGAGCGCGGCCCGGTGGTCAGCCGAACCCCGTCGCCGAATTTGTTGGTGGCGTCGGTCAGGGACTTTATGATGTTGGGGAAGGAACCGTGACGGGAGTCCATGTTGCGCTAACAACAAACCCGGTAACGACTGTTCGCAGCGCCGGCCGTGGCATCGCGGCCATGATCGACACCGCAATCGCTGCTGAGGATACCCCGGCCCATATCCAGGCCTCCCGCGCGGCAAGCGCCGTTGCCAACGCCTCGGCGCGGGACATCGGTCGCGCCGCAGGAAAGGTTGCTGGGAACGTCGCACTGGCGGTAGCGCCGGGGGCGGCGCTCTCCAAGGCTGCCGCATTGCGCCGACTTGCTATCGCGAGGCCGCGTATAACCTTTGACCCGCCGCAAATCGGCTGGGTCAAGGAGACGACCAAGTTAAAAAAGCCTTGGAAACCCTATAACGATTCGGCGCCCGGCGCGCGCGCCGGTCAGGCGCCAACGTTGATGCGGACGATGCCCAACGGTTCTAAGCGGCCGGTGAAGTTTGACGGCATTCAGGGCGATTATATGGTCGACCGAAAATGGGCTGTCGTAAACAGGCCTCGTTCGCGGGCCCAGATTTTGCGGCAGTCTGAGGTATTAGCACAACACCGTCTGATCGGGACGTGGGAGGTCCCTACGCCTGTCGAGAAAACCAAGGCACTGAAACTGCTCAAGCAGATGAGCATCACGAACATCCACGTAAAGGTTCTGAAGCCATGATCGCTATGCAGGTTGCAGAAATTATCGCGGAGTATGCCGTGTTCCTCGAACTGACCGGCGACGAGGAACTTAACCCTGACACTGCCGTGAAGATGATGGAAGCCTTGGCTAGCCATCTTCAAGAAATGGACAAAGGATTTCTCCGTGAGCTCGTGAACGCGTTTCCCATCATAGCCGAGGAATATAGTGGCGAGGCGCAAGAGGTGGTGCGCAACATATCTTATGGCTACTATCTTGAAGAGGCTCTAGCGGCTGACGACCCGGTCAAGCTGGCTACATTGGAAGCGTTGCGCGACGCGACGGGCTGAACGGCGGTAGTTGGATTCGCAGGAATCTCAAGGACCCATAACCTAGCGTCTACCCTTATAACACTGACGACTGACCGAAATCATCCAATGATCTGAGTGCTCAGCTTTGTCCGTTGTAGGGCACCATTTTTATAAGCGACAAGTTATTGGTTTAACTTACATTTTGTCACTCCGGTCTGCGCTGCTGCGTTTTCCTGTTTGGTGCGACTTCGGTGCATTGCACCGGGGGCGAGCTTCTCAAGGTCGGCCAGAATGCCGGTTAGTGCAGTGCCGACGCTGGGAAATTCGCCGATCGCGTAGACTTCGGTTTGGCTGCCGTCGCTGTGGCCCATGAAGCCTTCGAGATCCCATTTCGTGGCGCCACGGTTCCTAGCGAACGTCGCGGGGCTGTGTCGCAGGAGATAGGACCGCCACTCGCGGCCCTTCGGCATTTCGAGCCTCTGGGCATGGTGTCCCAAGCCCGGTCGACATCTTGCGCCGGGCGCCCGTGATAATTGACGAGCCAGCCGCGGCCGGGGCGGGCGGTCGGTTCCAGATTCATGAACGTCGCGTATTCAGCGCGCAGCCAGCGATCGAGCGTTGGCAGAACGGGCACGAGTGCACGGTACTTCTTGTTCTGCGTTCTTCCCTGGGGGTTCAGGTCGATCGTCGGGGCGCCCGGCCACCACTGCTCCCGATCGGGCGCGACGTTGATGTCTACAACAGCGCCAGGGCGCGCGAGCGTGCAGATCGACGCGATCAAGAATGCGTGCAGCGATCCGCGCTGGCGACCCGGCTCGGCTGCATGGGCAAGCATCTGTGCCAGTTCTGCGATCCCGGATCCGGGTGCGTCGCTTGCGCTGCACCTGGCGGGCGGGGAGGGGTTTGCAGATTGGTCGTTTGTCCGAGCGAGGCGGCTCGGCATTGTCCGCGTGATTCAGTGGCGCGATGAGTTGTGCGATCAAGGCCTCGGTCGCTGCTGGCGAACGGGCGCGTGAAACGGTGACCTGGCTTTTACCGTTTCGCCATTCGATAGGGTGCTGCTGTGATCGGGCTCGGAACGCGTGAACGAACACCGATGCGCATGCCATCGCGCACGTCCTGGCATGGCCAAACCGCCCTTCGACACCAAAGGCCCCTCTGCATCGAGAAATTCAACGACGTGGGCAAGGCGGCTCGCAATCGTGTTGGCGGAGGCGCGCGTGTTGCCCCCCGCGATCTGATAGTCGGCGATCGCGTCGGTCAGCAGGGACGCGTTGGCTTGGGCGAGCGATTGGCCGCACGCTTGGCAAACTGCAGCAACTTTGCCTCGCGCAGCTTGCGGGCGTGGGCGGGAAGCTGCTCGCCGCGGGACCTGCGTGCGGCAGCAACGTCTGGAATGTTCGGGTCGGACTCACCGCGGTCCCTGTTGATGTTGAAGTTCAGCGTGGGGACCGTGATGCAGAGTTCGTCGGCCAGCCTGCCCTTGCCGAACAATCCGGCCGCGGTATCGAACCTCGTCATCCGGACCGCCGCGATCGGGAACAGGTCGCTGATCGTGGCGGTGGGACGAGTTGGCCGAGCGTGTCGACTCCCTCGTTCGCCGACGATCTCTCGCACCTGCGCGGCGCGCTCGACCGGGCGAGCATCGCGACTACCTTCGCATCGTTGCCGATCAGGCCGGAGCGTCCCTGCGGTTCGGAGCAGGGCTCGGGATCGTCGCCGGCTTGCGACACGGCAGAACGGGTGGGGAACCCGGACTAGGCCACCCAACTCGGCCGGCAGCAGCCGGGCGTTCCGTCCACGGCCACTGTGATCCGGTCCGCGAAGTGGAACAGCGCCAGAAGCGGGATGTCCGCAATGGCAGGCAGAGTTCCTCCGGGTTTCATTGAACAGGAGGGCAGGGGCGGCAGGTCGATGACCAACTTGGCAACGGTCAGATGCATGTCGGTAGGCCAATCAACCCGCATCAACAAAATGACGAAAAATTCAATTGTCCGATAAAACTGATATCGCTAACAAGGCAACAAGCGCCGTCTTGATAAGGTGCGTCGTCAGGGGTGCAACCTCCAAAATGAGGTCGCGGAAATGGGGGAGGATCTAATGAGCGCGTTTGTTACCGATTCGGATCGGCGCCGGAATAGCTTTGCTGCAATGCGCGCCGGTGTGTCCGTGGCGGCGCTGCTCGCAGCCGGCATTAGCGGAACTGCCTGGGCGCAAGCCGAGACGCAGGCCATATCGCCTGACACGACCCAGGCCGCGGCACCGGGGCAGGGTGTCGGGGACTCGGCAGCAGACCAGGCGGACGGTGATATTGTCGTCACGGGTCGTCGCGCCGCACTCGAAGCCGCGGACGAGCGCAAGCGTCGCAGCGAGACCATCGTCGACTCCGTCGTTGCCGACGACGCTGGCAAGCTGCCGGACAATTCGATCACCGAAGTTCTGCAGCGCGTCTCGGGCGTGTCGATCGTCCGCTTTGCCGCACTCGGCGATCCCGATCATTATTCGGTCCAGGGGTCCGGCGTGCAGGTACGCGGCCTGACCGGTGTGGCCTCGCGTCTCAATGGCCGCGAGATCTTTAGCGCTAACAATGGTCGCGCGATCCTGTGGAGCGACGTGACGCCCGAACTGATGTCGGCGGTCGACGTCTACAAGGCGTCGACGGCGGACCTGATCGAGGGCGGCACCGGCGGCCAGATCGATCTGCGCACCAAGCTGCCATTCGACTTCAACGGCAAGTTCCACGTCGCGGGTACCGGCGAACTCGCGCTGGGCGACATGGCGAACAAGGCCGATCCGTCGGGCTCGGTGCTGGTCACCGACTCGTTCGACACCCCGATCGGCCGGATCGGCCTGCTTGGCGACGTCGCGTTCAGCCAGTTCAGCTCGCTGTCGCAGTTCATCCGCGTCAGCCCCTATTTCAAGACCAAGCTCAGCGACGGCAACGAGCGCTACGTGCCCAGCGGTTTCGCGTATGGCGACGAGGCGTTCCAGTACAAGCGCTACGGCATCTACGGCGCGGCGCAATGGGCCCCGTCGGACAGCCTGACCTTCACCGGCAGCTTCTTCCAGTCGCGCTACAAGAGCCAGTCGAGCGATTACGGTACGCAGCTCGATTCGCAGACTCTGGCGGTCGATCCGGCGAGCAGCAGTTTCGACAGCAATGGTTTGCTGACGAAGACGAACGCGCTCTTCAACCGCGACACCGGCACGTTCGCCCCGACGGGCGGGTCGGTCAACAGCAGCGGTAACAAGGGGTTCGTCGAGAGCAACACGCGGACGCGCGATTACTCGCTGTCGTTCGCCTGGGCACCCCAGGACAGCCACCTGTCGCTGAAGGGCTCGCTGCAGCGCGTCGATTCGCGGCAAATCTATGATCGCCTCGATATCTTCCGCGATGTCGGTTTCGGCCAGAGCTTCGGCATGGATCTGACCGGCGACCTGCCGCAGATCAGCGTCAGCCCGGCGACGCAGGCATCCTTTGCGGACCCGGCAAATTATTTCTGGACCGCGTCGATGCCGCACAACGAGCGGAACAAGGGGCGGCTGGACGCAGGGCAGCTCGATGCCGAGTACACGTTCGACGACAGCTTCTTCCGGTCGGTCAAGGTTGGCGGCCGCTACGCCAAGCGGACCGAGCGCGACCTGGCGAACGGGTATAACTGGACCGCGCTCGGCCGTGGCTGGAACGGCGACCCGCAGCTGACCTACGCCAATGCGGCGCCGGGCGACGTCGCCAGCCACGCGTTCAAGGACTTCTTCCGCGGCGACACGACGCTGCCTGGCAACCTGATGTTCGCGTCGGAAAGTCTGGCGGACCGGTTCAACGCCAACCGCACCGGGCTGGTGCAGTCGCCGCCTGCCGGCTTCTGTACTGGTATCGAATCCAACTGCTCGGCCGCCGGCCCACTGCCGGTCACCGGCTATGGTGGTCTGTCCGGGATCCGGCCTGTCGGGTTCGTCCTGCCGGGCGACCAGGTCGAGAACAGCACCAAGAATATCGCGGGCTATGCGCTGGTACGCTTCGGTCCCCAAGAGAACGTGCGCGGCATCTCGGGTAACATCGGCGTTCGCGTCGTGCACATCGAGAACGAGGGCAGCGGCTTCATCCAGCAGAATGGCGGGACCGTCTTCATCCGCAGCAATGGCGTTCAGCAGACTCTTGCGAACACCTTCCTCGCGCGCGGTGGCAAGGCGGACTTCACGCGTGTCCTGCCGTCGATCAACCTCGAATATTCGCCGACCGACAGGATCAAGGTGCGCGGCGGCTATAACATCACGATGGACTTGCCGTCCTTCAACGCGCTGCGCGCGTCGGGTTCGATCGGCGTGGCGACGACACCCAGCCAGACTCCGGGCGGGATCGGGACGTTCAACAACTTCACCGCCGACACGGGCAATCCGTTGCTCAAGCCGACGCTGTCGAACAACGTCGACATTTCGCTCGAATATTACGGGCGCGCGGGCACGTCGTTCCACATTGCCCCGTTCTACAAGCGGCTGACCAACCTGCCTATCTACGCGCTGACGACGCGGCAGGTGACGGTACAGTATACCGACGGGACGACCGAGAACGTGTCTGCATCGGCGACCGACTACAGCAACTCCACCAAGGCGGCGACCGTCAAGGGCGTCGAGGTCGGCGGCCGCTTCTTCCTCGACATGCTGCCCGGCGCGCTGGCCGGGATCGGCTTCGAGGGCAACTACACCTTCATCAAGAGCAGCAATCCGGGCGACGTCTACCGCGACATCACCGGTGCCGCCAGGAACGACGCGCCACTCGTGGGGCTGTCGAAGCACAATCTGAACGCAACGCTGCTCTATGAGCGCAATCCGATCTCGTTGCGGATCGCCTATTCGTGGCGCTCGCAATATCTGCTGTCGACCAACAGCAACGGCACGAACGGCACGTATACCTATTACAGCGCGCCCGGCGTCATCAGCAATCAGGATGGCGGGCTCGACACGTCGACCCAGATCGCGCTGCCGATCTATGGCGGCAACTACGGGTCGATCGATGCGGGCGTCCGCTTCAAGGTGACCGACTATCTCTCGTTCGGCGTGCAGGGGACCAACCTGACCGCGTCGACGCAGCGTACGCTGATGGGCGGCTATCCCGGCGGCAAGCTGGTCGGGCGCAGCTGGTTCCAGGCCGATCGTCGGATCAGCACTGGCATCAACCTGGCCTTCTGACGATGATGCACCGCTCGCCGACACCATGTCGGCGAGCGGCAGAGCGAGGCGGCGATGACCAAGCGGATCCTGATCGTGGGCGGCGGCACCGCCGGGTGGCTGACCGCGGGCTATCTCGCCAAGCGGCTGGGCGCCGACCTCCCGGCGGGCGTGGCTATCACGCTCGTCGAGTCGCGTGACATCGGGATTCTCGGTGTCGGCGAGGGGACATTCCCGACGATACGGCGGACGCTGGCGACGATCGGGATCGACGAGGCCGATCTGATCCGCCGGTGTGGCGCGACATTCAAGCAGGGCGCCAAGTTCGTGCATTGGCGGCACGCGCCAGGGCAGGGCCCAACCGATCATTATTCGCATCCGTTCCAGGTCGCGGACTCGAGCGACGGCCTCGACCTGCTGCCCTATTGGCTGCTGGGGCACGGCGGCACGGAGAATTGGGACGAAGTTTCCAACCCGCAGAAAAAGGCGGCCGACCGGCATCGTGCGCCGAAATTGGCATCGAACCCCGATTATGTCGGGCCGCTGAATTACGCGTTCCATTTCGATGCGGTGGCGCTTGCCGGATTGCTGCGCGAGCAGGCGGTGAAGAATGGCGTCCGGCATCTGACCGATACCGTGAACGAGGTGCTGCTCGACGCCGACGGTGCGATCGGCGGCGTGCGTACCGAGCGCAACGGGATGCTCGACGCGGATCTCTACATCGACTGCACGGGCTTTCGCGCCGAACTCATCGGCAAGGCCATGCGAATCCCGTTCCGCTCCTGCCGCGACGTGCTGTTCTGCAACCGCGCCATCGCCGCGCAATTGCCTTATGCACGGCCCGACGAACCGATCGCGTCCTATACGATTTCGACCGCGCAGGAGGCGGGGTGGATCTGGGACATTGGTCTCGATCGCCGACGTGGCATCGGCCATGTCTATTCGTCCGACCATAGCGACGATGAAGCCGCTGAGCGCGTGTTGCGTGGCTATCTGGGCGCGGCGGGCGAGAAGGCCGACGTACGCCACTTCAAGTTCGAAGCCGGCTACCGCGAGGTGAACTGGTACAAGAACTGCGTCGCAGTCGGGCTGTCGAGCGGCTTCTTCGAGCCTCTCGAAGCGACCGGCATCGCGTTTGCCGAGGTGTCGGCGGGCATGATCGCCAACCTCTTTCCGTGGGGCGGCGATTACGAGACGTCCGCGCGTCAGTTCAACGCAAACATGCTGCGCCGCTACGAACGCGCGCTCGATTTCATCAAGCTGCATTATTGCATCTCGGAACGGCGCGACACGGCGTTCTGGCGTGACAACGTCGCCGACGCGTCCGTGCCGAACAGCCTGTTGGAAATGCTCGATCGATGGCGGTTCCGGCCGCCTAACGAGCTCGATATCGATGGGCAGATCGACATCTTCACCGAAGCGAGCTGGCAGTACGTCCTCTACGGCATGGGCTGGAAGACCGACCTGAGCGCCAAAGCCGGGGTGCTTCGCTATGGCGACGATGCACGCCGAGCGTTCGCGGAGGTACAACGCCAGGCGCGCTATGCGATCGCCAATCTCCCGTCGAACCGCGATCTGGTCGCCTACGCCCAGTCTCACAGCTTCGGTGGACGGGCGGCGGCGTGACGGACACGCGGCCCGGGCAAATCACCAAGGTCGTTATCGTCGGTGGCGGCACCGCCGGCTGGATGGCCGCGGCGGCGCTGTCCCGGCTTGTCGCCGGTGGCGTTTCGGTCACGCTGGTCGAGTCCGAGGAGATCGGCACCGTCGGCGTCGGCGAGGCGACGATCCCGTCGCTGCTCGACTATAACCGCATGCTCGGGATCGACGAGGATGCGTTCGTCCGCGCGACCGGTGCGACGTTCAAGCTTGGGATCGAGTTTCGCGACTGGCGGCGGCTGGGCGAGGCCTATCTGCACCCGTTCGGCACGCATGGCCGCGATATCGACGGCGTTTCCTTTCACCAGCTCTGGCTCCGGCAGGCCGCCTCGGGCACCCCCGATCCTGGCCCGATCGGCGACTATTGCCTATCCTCCGTGGCGGCGCGGCGCGGGCGGTTCACCCGGCCAAGCGCCAACCCCCAGTCGGTCCTGTCGACCTTGTCCTATGCTTTCCATTTCGACGCAGCGCTATACGCGCGGTTCTTGCGCGATATGGCGGAGCAGGACGGCGTGGTCCGCGTCGAGGGACGCGTGGTCGCGGTGGACCGGGACGCCGAAACCGGTTTCATCGAGGCGGTGCGGCTCGAAGGCGATCGCCGGATCGAGGGCGAATTGTTCGTCGACTGCAGTGGTTTCCGGTCGCTGCTGCTGGGTGAAACGCTGGATGTTCCGTTCACGAGCTGGAAGCAATGGCTCCCCTGCGACCGCGCCTGGGCGGTGCCGAGTGCACGACAGGGGCCGCTGACGCCCTATACGCGGGCGACCGCGGATACGGCGGGGTGGCGCTGGCGCATTCCGCTCCAGCACCGCGTCGGTAACGGCTATGTCTATTCCAGCGCGCATATCGACGACGACGATGCGAAGCAGGCGCTTCTGGCGGGGCTCGATGGCGCGGCGCAGGGCGAGCCGCGCCAGTTGCGCTTCGAGGCGGGGCGGCGCGAACGCCTGTGGGACCGGAACTGCGTGGCGATCGGGCTTGCCGGCGGTTTCCTCGAACCGCTCGAATCCACCAGCATCCACCTGATCCAGTCGGGGATCACACGCCTGATGAGCCTGTTCCCCGATCGCGGGCTCGGCAGCGCAGAGCGCGATGAGTATAACCGCGTCATGCTCCGCGAATACGAGCAGGTGCGCGATTTCATCATCCTGCATTACCATGCCACCGAGCGCTCGGATTCGCCGTTCTGGGACCATTGCCGGACGATGACGGTGCCGGAGTCACTGCTCGCCAAACTCGGCTTGTGGTCGGGGCGGGCGAGGGTGTTCCGCGACCAGGGCGAGCTGTTCACGCCCGACAGCTGGATTGCGGTGCTGCTCGGCCAGGGCGTTTGCCCGGACTCGTTCGATCCGCTCACGGCCGGCTTGCCGCCGTCCGAAACCGCGCGGTTCATGGCGCATATCCGTGACATGATCGACAAGACTGCGGCGGCGATGCCGATGCACGAGGATTTCATCGCCCAGCACTGCGCGGCATCGTCGCGGCGGTCCGCGTAATCCCGATGACTCGCAACCAATGACGCGCATGACGCGATTCTGGCGGCCGATCATCGCGACGCTGCTGATGGCGCTCACCGCCCATGGTTCGGCGCGGCCGCCCGAGGTGGTTCCGTACCACTGGACCAACGTGAAGGTGGGGGCAGGCGGCTATGCTCCCAACATCGTGTTCAGTCCGGCGGAACGCGGGCTCGCCTATCTGCGGACCGACATGGGCGGTGCGTATCGCTGGGACGACACGGCGCGCCGCTGGCTGCCGCTGCAGGACGGCAATGCAACGCCGAGCTATATGGGGATCGAAAGCATCGCGCCCGATCCACGCGATCCCGATATCGTCTACATGGCCGCGGGGATGAACGCCGGCCAGCCCGCGGCGATCCTGCGATCGGCGGATCGCGGACGGGTCTGGCGGGTCACGCCGGTCCCGTTCGCGATGGGCGGGAACGAGGACGGCCGCGGGCTCGGCGAGCGGCTGGCGATCGACCCCAACCAGACGCGTCGGCTGTTCTTCGGCTCGCGCCACGACGGGCTGTGGCGCAGCGACGATGCCGGCGCGACGTGGCGCAAGGTGACCGCCTTCCCCGTTGCCGGACTCGGCCGACCGGCGTGGCGCCGGACGCATGGCGGCGTGGCGTTCGTCGCGATCGACCCCATGAGCGGAGGCGCGGGTAAGCCGTCCCGGCGGATATGGGCGGGCATCGCGGATCCGGGCGCGGTGCATCTCTATCGCTCGGACGACGAGGGGGAGACATGGGGCGCGGTTGCGGGCCCGGCGCTGCTGGCCGCCAAGGGCGTGATCGATTCACGCGGCGTATTGTGGGTCGGCTATGCCAGCGGGCTCGGCCCGAGCGGCATCGCGACGGGGGCGGTGTGGCGCTACGATCCCGGTGGACGTGGCCGCGACGTTACGCCGCGAACGTGGCGCCAAACCGGCGCGGAGGGTGCGTTTCTCGGCGTCGCGGTATCGCCGATGGCTCCTGGTACCGTGGCGGTCTCGACGGTCGATCGCTATCGCCATGGCGACTCGCTCTGGCTGAGTCGCGATGATGGCCGCACATGGAACGATGTCGGTACGCGCAGCCGCCGCGACGTGTCGAAGACGCCGTTTCTACTGCATGAAGGCAAGGGTGCCGATTTCGGGCACTGGATCTCCGGGCTAGCCATCGACCCCTTTGATCCGACGCATGTCGCCTACACGACGGGCGCCACGGTCTATGCGACCCAGGCCTTGCGCGCCACGGGAGGGGTGGATTGGGTCCCCTGGACCGAGGGTATCGAGCAGACCGCGGTGATCACGCTCGCATCGCCGACCGGTGGCGCGCCGTTGCTCTCCGGTTTTGGCGATCTCGCCGGCTTCGTCCATGACGATCTCGACCGCTCGCCACGGCCAACCTTCGTCAATCCCTATATGTCGAATACGAACAGCATCGATTACGCAGGCCTGGCGCCGAACGTGATCGTGCGCAGCGGCAGCTTGTATCTCGACCGGCCCCGGCAAGCGTCTATGGGCCGGTCCGACGATGGCGGTCGCACATGGACAGAGATTGTTTTGCCACCGATGGGCAACCCGGCCAGGCGTGAAGACCTGAATGGGGATTGGCCGATCAGTGTATCGGCGGACGGCGTGACGATGGTCGTGGCGACCCCGGTCGCACAAGTTTCGCGTGATGGCGGACGTCTCTGGTCGGCGGTTCGCGGCTTGCCGGGCAAGACCCGCGCTGTGGCCGACAAGCGCGATCCGCGGATCTTCTATGCCGTGGATGTTGGCCGCGGGAAGCTGTTGGTATCCCGAGACGCCGGGATCAGCTTCGCACCGCTGGCCAGCCATGGCCTACCTGCGGATCTCGCCCCGCTAGGCAGGCAGGGCCGCGAGGCGCAAAGTTCACTCCTTGCGGCCCCCGACCGTACGGGAACCCTGTGGCTGCAGGCAGGCACGCAGCTGTTTCGCAGTTCCGACGGCGGCATTAGCTTCGTATCGGCCACGGACCGGCTCAAAGTCGAACTCTTCGGTCTGGGCCGAAACGGCGTGTTTGCGGTCGGGACGCTCGGCGGCGTCAGGGGGGTGTGGCGCTCGATGGACGCGGGGCGGTCTTGGGTGCGTATCGACGACGACTCGCATCGGTGGGGCGGGCGCTACCGCGTCGTCTCAGGCGATCCCCGGCGCGAAGGTCGCGTCTATCTCGGCACGGATGGACGCGGCGCGTTCTATGGCGATCCCGCAAAGGCGCGGTGAGTTTGTTACTTCGCCATCCATTCCGAGCGGTGCCCCGCTGCTGGCCTTGCCACGTTCGTTGGCGATATGTTTCGATGAACGAACGGTGGAATTCGGGAACAGGGAACCTCGCTCTGCGCGTCCGAAATTGGGGGCGGCTGGAGAGGCCGAATTCAGGTCGGTGTGCGGCGCAGCAGGAGCAGGCACGACACGCAGCCCAGCACCGGTAACGCCAGCGCGGCGACCACGATGGGGGAAATACCGCCGAGGTACCAGGTGCATGCACCATCCTGCAACGCGACCGCGATCGAGAGGATCGCGCCGCCGACGCCGGCCGCGCCCTTGAGCGTCGCGAGAAACAGGCCGATCGGCAGCGCTTCGGACCCGCCGCCTTCATCCTTGCCGGCACGGATGCTCCGCGCGAGAAGTGCCCAGATCGCCATGTTGGCACCGGCGTTCGCGATGCCGATGACGATGAGCGGCGCCAAACCCGCGCCCTTGTCGAGCTGCCAGCCCAGCAACGCGACACCCGCAACCATGAACCCATAGGCCAGTCGCAGGACGGTCTGTGGCGAGCAGCGCTGCGACAGCAGGATCCAGCCGGGCAGCGACAGCGCCTGCGCCAGCGTCATCGTCGACAAAGCGGGTCCCGCCCAGGCCGCATCGCCATGCACCACCGTGCCGAAGAATGGCAGCGCGCGACTGAAGATCGGGATCAGGCTCGACTGGATCGCGATGAGCATCAGCACGCGGCGATAGGCGTGGTTGCGCCATAGTCGGCTAAGGAGCGCACCGGAACTCGCACGCATGGGAGCGACTGCCGCAACTGGCAGCGTGCTGGTCACGTGCCGGGCGAGGGTCAGGGTCGCGAGATACAGGAGGCCGCCGCCAAGCGCGCACAGCCCGAACGCCGTGTGCCGCTCCATGGCACGTGGCACCGCCAGCAGGAAGGAGGAGGCAAGGCCCACCAGCCCGGCCCCGATCGCGCTGAAGACGAGGCGGAGCCCCGACACCATCGACGCATTCCGCGCCGTCGTCGCGACCCGGACGAGCAGCGTGTTGTGCCCGATGTCGCACAGAGTGTAACCGATCCGGCAGGCCGCGACCGCCGCAACGACGAGCAGCGGATGCGATCGCGCCGGGATCGCGAAGATTGCCCAGAAGGCGAGCCCGCACAGCGGCGCGCCGATCTGGATCAGCCGGGCGAGCAGATCGGGCCGGGCATAGCGGTCGACGAGATGCCCGACCACGACATCGGCGCACGCGTCCCAGAACATCATCCCCGACAGCAGCGCCCCCGCCCATAACGGCGGGAGATGCGCGGCGGTGACGAGATAGAACAGCAGGAAGCTCTCGAACGTCGTCCAGACGACGCTCTTCCCGAGATTGCCCGCCGCATAGCCGAGGTTGATCCCGAGCCGCGGCACGGACTCATCGCGAATAGGCGCAGGGGTGGGCAGGGGAGCGGCCATCGTGCGAGCGGGTAGCGGTGTCGCCTTTCATTTTCTTGACATGCTGCAAATATATACGGTCGCGATGATGAACCGACATCGCCCGCAGATCCTGTTGACCGAGCAGCAGAAGCGCATCCTCTGGCAGCTCCGCATCGGCGGACCGAGCCCTCGGATCCAGCTCGCCGAGACGCTCGGCATGAACGGCGCCTCGATGACGCGGATGACGCAGCAGATGATCGCGCTCGGGGTGGTCGAGGAGCAGGATTCGCAGGGTGCGGCGACACGGGGGCGGCCGATGGTGCCGCTCGCGATTTCGGGGCATGGCGGATGGGCGGTCGGCGCGACGGTCCATCCGGGCTGGCTCGAACTGGTGCTGGTCGATTTCTCGGGCAAGCCGTTGATCCGCGATTCGCTTCGGTTCGACAGCCCCGATCCGCTGGTTTTCGCGCGGACGCTCGATGCGCGGCTGCGTGCGCTGGCCGCCGACCATGGCTTCATGCGCGGGCGGTTCCTCGGGGTGGGCGTGGCGGTTCCGGGCTACAGGATCCGTGGCGATCGCAACCATCGTCAGGTCGTCGACCGGCTGTCCGGCTGGAGCGACGTCCCGCTTGCCGAGATGCTCGGCGACGTGCTCGGCATGGCGGTGTGGATCGAGAATGACGCGACCGCCGCCGCGCTCGCCGAATTCTACCAGAAGGACATCATCGGGCGATATCGCTCGGTGCTGGTGCTGTTCCTCGGGCATGGCATTGGCGCGGGGCTGATCGCCGAGCGCGATCTGTTCGCGGGCGAGCATGGCAATGCGGGCGAAGTCGGGCGGCTGTTCCCGACCGGCCAGCCGCGACCGTCGGGAATCGACCTGCTGCATCTGTTGCAGGCTGCCGGCGAAGCGATCGAGTCGCTGTCGGAGATCGACGCGTTGCAGGTGCGGCAAGCCCCGCTGATCGCCGACTGGATCGAACGCGTCGCCCGCCAGCTCGAATATGCGGTCATCACCGGCACGGTCTGGCTCGACCCCGGCGCGGTCGTCATTTCGGGTGCGCTGCCGCTGGCGATACTGGAGCGGCTGGCAGTACGGATCGATCATCTCGTAGCGGCGCGCGACGCGGACTATCGCGGGGAAATTCCCAAGGTTCACGCGTCGCCGATCGGCAGTTCCGCGGTGGTGATCGGTGCCGCGCTCGCACCGATCCATGCGGTGACCGCGCCCAGTAACGGGGGCTGAACGGCGTCATCCACACAATTCTGGTCGCGATTATTTAATTACGTGAAAGTAATTAAAACTGTCATGACCGCTGATCATAGCGCGCCCCATCGTGACCTTTGGGGGGTATCATCATGCATAAGAATCGTTTCCTGAGCAGCACCGGCCTTTGGGCCTTCGCCGCGCTCGCCACCCCGGCCGTCGCACAGCAGCCCGCGCCGGTGGCGAGCGCTGCACCGCAGGCCGCTGCCCCCGCCGCCGGGCCCGAGGCCGTCCCGAGCGACATCGTCGTGACGGGCTCGGCGCGCGCGCAGCGCCGCTTCGACGTTTCCTACGCCGTCAACACGCTGTCGAGCGACGACATCAAGAAGCTCGCGCCGCAGAGCATGGCGCAATTGCTCAGCGCGATCCCCGGCGTCCAGGTCGAATCAACCGGCGGCGAGGTGCAGAACATCACGCGCGTGCGCGGTATTCCGACCGATCGCGGCTATCTGTATTTCCAGCAGGACGGCCTGCCGCTGTTCCACGATCTCGACGGCTATTTCTTCAACGCGGGCGACGGGATGAACCGGACCGACCTGATGACGCAGCGCGTCGAGGTCGTCCGCGGTGGCCCCGCGCCGATCTATGCGAGCGGGGCGGCGGCGATCGCCAACGTCATCACGCGCACCGGCACCGACACGCCGCACGGCGAGGCCAAGCTCACGCTCGGCACGTCCGGGCTGTACCGCCTCGACGCGTACCAGTCCGGGCCGCTCGGGCATGACACCTATTATTCGGTCGGCGGGTTCATCCGCCAGAATGACGGCTATCGCGACGCGGGCTTTCCGTTCGATCGTGGCGGGCAGATCCGCGGCAATCTGAAGCACGATTTCTCCAACGGCTCGATCAAGCTGTCGGGCGAATATGTGAACGACCGCAACGGCTTCTATCTGTCGCTGCCGACCGCGGACCCGCGCAACCCGTCGGTCAGCCTCAATCCGTTCCTCAATTCGCTGACGGGCACGTTGAGCACGCCCGCGTTGCGCTCGGTCAACATCGCGTACCGCAATGGCGCGGGCGTCGTGCAGAACCGGAGCGGCGACCTCGCCGATGGCCGCCACATGCGGATGGGCAATGCGCAGCTCGATTATGAGGGCGATTACGGGCCGTGGCACGTCTCCGCCAAGGCAGGCTATACCTCGGGCCGCTCCACCCTCGACGCGCTCTACACGACGTCCAACCCGCAGGATGCGACGACCTTCGCCAACGGCTTCCGGTCGGCGGCGCAGTCGGCGTTCGGCAATGTCGCACGGCTCGGCTACGCGATCGCGGGGACGAACGGCGCGACCGTCTATGACCCGGCGAGCCAGTCGGGCCTGGTGCTGAGCGCCCAATATCGCTCGACCGAGGCGAAATTCTATTCGGGCCAGGGCGATCTGAGCGTCACGCGCAAGTTCGAGACGCCGATCGGCACGCACGACATCCGCGTCGGCGTCTATGGCGCGGACTGGGGCAGCACCGTCTTCGGCGTCTATCAGAACTATCTGGTACAAGTCGCGTCGCAGCCCAAGACGCTCGATCTCATCGCCTATGACGCGCAGGGCGCGGTGCGCGGCTATGTCACGGACAATGGCGCGCTCAACGACGCGTCGTCGCTGGTCGGCGGCAAATATGATGCGCAGATGGTCGCGGTGTACGGCACCGACACCTGGGACGTGACCGACAAGCTGCGGATCGACCTCGGTTTGCGCCAGGAATATTACAGCTATACCGGTTTCTCGCAGACCACCGCGGCGTATAACCTCGGCAATGCGACGACGCTCGCGGACAACAGCACGCGCGGCTTCACCGGCGCGATCGTCAACACCAAGCTCAAGCCCAAGGCGACGAACTGGACCGTCGGCGCGAATTACGATCTGAGCCGCAGCTTCGGCGTCTACGCGCGCGCGTCGCAGCTCGAAGTTCCGGCCTATGCGTCGTCGGTGGCGATCGCGGGATCGTCGTTCACCGCGTCCAAGGCCAAGCTGTACGAAGCCGGGGTCAAGGCGGTGTCGGGGCGGTCCTATCTGTACGTCACCGGCTTCTACACCAAGTTCGATCCGCTCAACGCGAGCTTCACCACCTTCAACCCGACCACCGGGCGAAGCGACCAGGTCGTCAACTTCGTCGGCTCGGCGGAGGACAAGGGCATGGAGGCGGACGGCCAGCTCCGGATCCGCGGCCCCTTGTCGCTGTCGGGCGCGCTGACGGTGCAGGACCCCAAATACATCAACTTCACCAGCAGCACCGGGGCGAATGCCGGCGCGGTCGCGGGCAAGCAGATCGTCCGCCAGCCCAAGGTCTATGGCAACATCCGCCCGAGCCTCGATTTCAACGCGGGCGGCAATCGGGTGAGCGTCTATGGCCGCTACGATTATGTAGGAAAGCGTTTCGTCGACGTGACCAACACCACCGCGCTGCCCGGCTACGGCTATTTCAGCGCAGGGGTGATGATCGATCGTGGCCCGTGGAGCTTCCAGGTCGCGGGCGACAACATCACCAACGCGCACGGCCTGACCGAAGGCAATACCGCTGGCGACACGCTGACCGGGCAGGGGACGCCCGACGCGATCTTCGGGCGGCCGCTCTGGGGCCGCAACGTCCGCTTCTCGCTCGGGCTCAAGTGGTGAGCGCGATGGACCTGCTCATGAAAGTCCTGCCCTGCGCGGTCGGCGGGCTCTTGCTCGCGACCGGCACTGCGAACGCCGCCACGACCGACGCCATCATGGCGAACATCCGCAATCCCCAAGGCCGCCTCGTCGTCATCGCGCATCGTGGCTGCCACGAGCCCGCGCCGCGCCACGGGTTCGGTGCGGCGCCCGAAAACGGGGTGTCGGCGCTGGAGCATTGCGTTGCGATCGGGGTCGACATGATGGAGACCGATGTCCGCGAGACCAAGGACGGCTATCTCGTCATGGTGCATGACGAAACCGTCGATCGCACCACCACCGGCACCGGCAAGGTCGCCGACCTGACGCTCGCGCAGATCAAGGCGCTGCGGCTCCGCCAGAACGAGGGCGGTCGCGACGCCCCGGTGACGGCGGAACAGGTCCTGACGCTCGATGAAATCCTCGCGCTGGCGAAGGGGCGGATCACGCTCAACCTCGACGTCAAGGATGCCATCTATCCGCAGGTGATCGCGGCGGTGCGCGCGGCGGGCGCGCAGGACCGCGTGACGCTCAAGACGCGGGTCGGCATCGGCTCGCCGCCGATCGCGGCGATGGCACCGTATGATCAGGTGCCGTTCCTCGTCATCCCGATGGAGGGCGACGACAGCGGCGCGACCATCCCCGACATCATCGCCGCGCAGATGGCGGGTCGTACCAAGCCGGTCGGGATCGAACTGCCGTACCATCTGCCCGAGGCGGCGCTCCCGGCGATTGCGGCGCGGTCGCGCAAGCTCGGCGTGCGGCTGTGGGTCAACATGCTCGACGGCAGTTTCGTGCTCGGCGCGGGCAGCGACAAGGATGCGTTGCGGATGCCCGATGCGGTGTGGGGCAAACTGGTCAGGGAAGGCGCGTCGATGCTGCTGACGGACGAACCCGAAGCGATGGTGGCGATGCGGGATACGGCGAGGAAATAACGTCACGCAAGGCTTCCACCTATGTTGCGCGGGCAGCCGGCGGCGTCTTCCGGACCAATTGCTGGACTTGGACTCTTCAAATCGCCGCCCGCTTGATCTCTTGGCCTTCGCCGGATCTCAAGCGTGGCGGCGGTGTCGTTGGTCAGCGCACGCCCTGCTTGCGCGCCCCCGCGATCATCTTCCGGGCGACCAGGCGAACCGCGTCGTCATCCTTGGTCGCGTCGGTTGCCGGATCGCCGAGGTGATCGAGGCTGTTCTCCATGAAGTCGAGCAGGCCGCTGTGACGGTCCTCGACATATTCCATCAGCTTGAACAGCAGATGCTCAGTCGCGATTTCGCGCTGGCGGGCCAGTGTCGCGGTATCCGGCGTCGGGGTATCCGGCGTCGTCACTTTGCCGCCTGCTCCGACGCGTCGAACTCGGCGAATGCGGCGCGAACCTCATCGGCGGTGGCATCGTCGGCGACGTCGACGGTCACCACGACCTTGCCGTTCAGCTCGGCATCGTCGCGCGGCTCGGGGCTCGGCGCGCCTGCAGCGTTGTCGGAGCCCGCTTCCTCGATACCCGCCGAGTTTGCGGCGCCATCGGGTGCGACGACGACCTTGGACCGGTCGATGTCGAATTGCTGGACCAGCCGCTCGACGGTCATCTCGGCTCCGCGCCGCGTATCGAATTTTCCGATCAATTTCATCTTGGTCTCTCCCAGCCGGGGTGGCGTGGAGCATCAACACGCGAGACCGCCCCCGGTGCCATGCGCGCAGCGTCGCGCAGGACCGGTCCGCCGCAATTGACGCATTCGGGGGTGGACCATAAACATTCGTGCCAGAGCAAAGGCTTTCGAGGCCGAGGTCCTCCGGATGGGAATGGTGTATGCCGCAACGCGCGCTGAAACCCGAACAACGGCTGTGCGAACATCTCGAAGATGCGCTGGCCGAAGCCGAGGCGCTGGGCTGGATCGTGGTCGCCGCGCTGATCTCCGAAGCGCTCGAGGCAATGGCCCGGCCAGAGGTCTGACCGGGCAACGCTAGCCCAAAGACGTTGCCACAGCCACGTCATGACCGTGACTCGCCGGCCGTAGCGACAGGCCGCGATCATCCCCCAGCAGGCGGCGATATTCCGCCTCGGCATGGCCATAGGTGTCCGCGGCGAGCAGCATCAGCTTGGCACGGTCGCGCACGGTGATGCGGCCGCGCCCCGCGCGGATCGCCCGTTCCTCCTCGAGCCGGTGGAGCGCGTCGGTGACGCTGCTGCGACGGACGCCGAGCATCAGGCTGAATTCCTCGTGCGTCATGCAGATATCGTCGTCGCGGACCCGGTCATGGTAGAGCAGGATCCAGCGCGCCATGCGCCGCTCGATCGAATGCGCGAGCGACGAGACGATCGTCCGTCCCATCTGGATCATGAAGACGTTGACGAACCGCAACAGCGACAGGCGCAGCGTCACGCTCTGCTCGGCGGCGGCGACGAAATGCTCCGCCGCGATGCGCAGCGCCTCGCCGCGCTCGGCACGCATCACCACGTCGTAGGGCGAGCGGCTATTGCCGAGGAGGAGCGGCCAGCCGACAAAGCCTTCCGCCCCGATCAGTCCGACGGCGTAGCGATGATCGCCGTCGAGCGCATCGAGCACGCCGGCGATGCCCTCTTCCGGAAAGCACAGGCTGTCGATCGCATCGCCCGCATGCGACAGCGGATCGCCGATCGAAAACGGCACACGGGTCAAATGCGGGGCGAGCAGCGCGAAATCCTGCGTGCTCAGGCTCCGCAGCAACAGGTTCTTCGTATCGCACTGTCGAAACTGCTCGGTCAGGACATCGGGCTCGGCTGTTCCGAACATCTTCCACGTCATCGTCATTTCCTGAAAAGGTCTGGACCTCAAAGGGATCAAGGCTCTGTCCGGTTCCGTACCGCAACCATTGTATCAAGATCGGGGTTGCTGCCTGCGAGACTGGAGGAGTCCCCATGACCGTTTCCCTCGAACAGGCGCTCGACGGGCACGCGGTCATATCGCGCGCGGGACTCCAGGGCGCTGGCGGTTGCGCGGGTTAGGGCAGCGTTCGCCTGCACCTCGCGCATCCGCCGACCTCATGACGATCACTGGAAAGGCAAACACATGGCCAACGAACCGATCCGCTATAGCCCCGACGTCGAGCAGGTGCAGCCCGACGAGCAGGATACCGTCGTCGAACTCAACGAGGCGTTCGATGTCATTCTCGAGCGCACGGCCGAGGATTACGGTCATGCGGTTCGCTCGGTCCATGCCAAGTCGCACGGGCTGCTCGAAGGCGAGTTGACGATCGATGCGGGCCTGCCCGCCGAGCTGGCGCAGGGGCTGTTTGCGACGCCCGGCGCGCATAAGGTGCTGATCCGTCTGTCGACCAACGCAGGCGACATCCTGCCCGATGTCATCAGCCTGCCGCGCGGCCTGGCGATGAAGGTGTTCGATGTCGAGGGCGACCGTCTGCCGGGCTCTGAGGGCAATGCGCAGGATTTCATCATGGTCAACGGCCCGGTGTTCCAGGCCAAGACCTCGGCAAAGTTCCTTGGCAACCTGAAGCTTCTCGCCAGGACGACCGACCGGATCGAGGGCACCAAGACCGTCGCGTCGGCAGTGATGCGCGGTGTCCGCCACGCGTTCGAGGCGGTCGGTGCCGAACCGCCGACGGCGCTCAATTCGCTCGGCGGCGCGCCCAATTCGGAGCCGCTCGGCGATACCTATTACAGCGCGACCGCGTTCCGGTACGGCGATCATATCGCCAAGTTCAGCCTGGCACCGGTCGCGCCGGGCATGACGGTGCTCACCGGCAAGGAGATCGACGTCGACGGTCGCGAGAACGCGATCCGCGAGGACGTCCGCGACGAGGTCCGTGGCATGAATCTCGAATGGGAGTTCCGCGTCCAGCTGTGCCGTGATCTGGAGGCGCAGCCGGTGGAGGATTCGACCGTGCAATGGGACGAGCAGGAGACGCCGTTCATCCGCGTCGGCACCGTTCGCGCCCCGGCGCAGGACAGCTGGAGCGACGATCATGTCCGTCGCATCAATGAGGAAAGCCGCTTCAGCGTGTGGACTGGAATCGCCGCGCATCGCCCGCTCGGCAACATCAACCGCGCCCGCAAGGACACGTATCGCCATTCGGCGGACTTCCGCGCACGCACCAACGGCTGCCCCTATCACGAACCGACCGCGCAGGACGCCGGATCGGAGCGCATCTGATGCGCGCCGCACCATTTCCACCCGAAGAGATGCCCGCCGAGCTTCGTCCGCTGCACGACGAGATGGGCGCGTATATCGCCGAGCATCTCAAGGGTTTCGTCTCGCGGCGCGACGATGGCGCGCTGATCGGTCCGTTCGCGCCGATGTTGCGCTTCCCGGCCTTTGGTCGCGCCGCCTGGATCTATACCAAGGCGCTGATCGACAATGCCAGCTTGCCCAAGCCGGCGCACGAGGTCGCGATCCTCGCCACAGGTGCGGCGTTCAACTCGCGCTACGAACTTTACGCGCATGAGCGGGTAGGGGCGGCCGTCGGCCTCAGCGACGCGAAGGTCGCGACGATCGCGGCGGGGCAGCGTCCCGCCGACCTGACCGAGGAGGAGGCCGCAGCCTATGACGTCGCGGTCACGCTGGCGGGCGGCCGCCAGCTGCCCGCGACGACCTATCGACGCGCGGTCGACGCGTTCGGCGAGGACCGTACCGCCGAGCTGATCTACCTCGTCGGCGGCTATTGCCTCGTGTCGGTGCTGCTCAATGCTTATGACATGTCGGTACCCGGTCGGGAGGAAAGCCTTCCCGCGGATCGGGGGGAAGCCGCATGAGCGCCCGGCGCACCACCGGCGCGGTGGCGGGCGGGATCGTCGCCGGGCTGGCGATCACCGCGCTGCTGATGCGGGGGGAGAAGACCAGCGGCACGCCGTCGGAGCTGGTCGATCTGGAACGCACGAGCGCGCGCAAGCTCGGCATGGCGACACCGCCGGCCGACCGGCTCGCGGCGCCCGGCGAACAGGCGATCGTCCAGGGCGGCCATCTGCTGCTCTCGGCAGGCGCGGCGCTCGTCTATGCCGCCGCGACTGACGAGGACAGCGACGTGCTGGTCTCGGGTATCGGGTTCGGCCTGGCCTTTTACACGGCGATGCACTGGCTGACGGGGCCGTTGCTCGGCGTGAAGCCGCCCGAATGGAAGGCGGATGCCGGGACGATCGGCATGCATACGCTCAACCATGTCGGCTTCGGTCTGGCGACCGCTGCGGGTGCCAGGCTGGCGGCGCGCGCATGAACGCGATGCGGCGCGTCGCGCAGTCGGACGGTGCAGTGCCCGTCATGCCGGAACCCTATGCACCTACGCCTGTTTGGGAGCGCTGACATGCCGATCATCACCACCGACACGCTGGCCATCGCCTATACCGACACGGGGCCGCGCGACGGGCAGTCCGTGCTGCTGATCCATGGCTGGCCCGACGATGCCTCGACCTGGGACTCGGTCCTGCCGGCGCTCCATGCCGCGGGACTGCGGACCATCGTGCCGACGCTCCGCGGGTTCGGCGAGACCCGGTTCATTGACGCAGATAGCCCACGCACCGGCAACAGCGCGGTGCTGGCGATCGACATGATCGCATTGATGGATGCGCTCGACATCGATCGATTCATGATCGCGGGGCATGACTGGGGCTCGAACACCGCCGAGGCGCTCGCGGTCGGCTGGCCCGACCGGGTCGAGCGGCTGGCGATGCTCGCTACCCCGCCGCGTCTGGGGGGCATGCCGACTCCGCCGTTCGCGCAGGCGCAGCGGCAATGGTATCACTGGTTCATGGCGACCGCGCGCGGTGCGCACGCGGTCCGCGACGATCGCACCGGGTTTGCGCATATCCATTGGGAGAATTGGGCGCCGCCGGGCTGGTTCGACGAGGCGACGTTCCAGCGCGTCGCGCGCGCGTTCGACAACCCCGACTGGGTCGACGTCACGCTGCACAGCTACCGTGCGCGCTGGGACGAGGCGGAGCCCGATCCGCGCAGCCAGTGGTTGGAGGACAAGGTCAAGGCGACCGCCACGCTGTCGTTGCCCGCCATCTACATCCAGGGCGCGGTCGACGGCGTGAACCCGCCGTCCGCGAGCAAGGCCGTGCCCGGCAAGTTCGCGGGGCCCTTCGCGTTCGTCGAACTCGCCGGCGTGGGTCATTTCCCGCAGCGCGAGAACCCGAACGCGGTTGCGCGCCACCTCATCCAGCTTTTCACCGGCAATCCTGCCGACCTGTCCGACACCATCGACCGGAGCCTGTTAATGTCCAAGACCAAGCCCTTCCTCGCGGGCGCCGCCGCCATTGCCGTCATCGCCGCCGCCGCGATCGGCGTCGCGCAGGCCCAGCCTCGTGGTGCCACGCCCCGCGGGGCCACGCCGCTGACTCAGGTCGCGCAGTTCGATCACCAGGCGACGGGCGTCGCGGTCACCGCCGACGGCCGCCGCTTCGTCAATTTCCCGCGCTGGACCGACGACGCGCCGATCTCGGTCGCCGAAGTGATGAAGGACGGGTCGCTCAAGGCCTATCCGGATGCGAAGTGGAACAGTTGGCGCAACGCGCGGGCGAGCGAATTGCCGGTCGGCGACTATTTCGTCTGCGTCCAGTCGATCGTGCCCGACGGCCACGGCAATCTCTGGATCCTCGATCCCGGCGCACCGGGTAACGAAAAGATCCTCGAAGGCGCACCCAAGCTTGTAAAGGTCGACCTCGCGACGAACCGCGTGACGAAGGTCATCAAGGTGCCGCTCGACGTCGCGTTGCAGGGCACCTACCTCAACGACATCCGCTTCTCGCCCGACGGCAAGACCGGGTACATCACCGATTCCGGGACGCGCGGCGCGATCATCGTGATCGACCTGGAAACCGGCAAGGGCTTCCGCGCGCTCGACGGGCATGGCTCGACGCAGATCGACAAGGCCGTGAAGGTGATGACCGACGGCAAGCCGCTCGTTCGCCCCGACAACCGCCAGCCCGCCTTCGCCGCCGACGGCATCGCGATCTCCAACGACGGCAAGACGCTGTATTACCAGGCGCTGACCGGCAAGACGCTCTACTCGATCGACACCGCGCTGCTCCGCGACGGCGTCAGCGAGCAGGATCGCGCCGCGGGCGTGAAGACGGTGGCGCAGACTCACGTCGCCGATGGCCTGTGGATGAGCAAGGCGGGCGTGCTCTACATCACGTCACCGACCGACAACGGCATCACGCGGCTGGTGGGCGATCATGTCGAGCCGGTGCTCACCGATCCCCGCCTGCGCTGGCCCGACACCTTCGCCGAAGGCCCCGACGGTCGCATCTACGTGACCGCCAGCCACATCCAGGACACCAGCTGGTTCAAGCCGGGCGCACCCGCCTCGTTGCGCACCGAGCTGTTCTCGTTCGCACCGGCCAAGCGTTGATCGGCTGACCGGGAGGTTTCCGCCCGGTTGATGCCCGGCGGGGGGGCTGCCAACACGCATATTTAATATTGGCAGCCTGCCTCGCCCGTCATCGCTATGTTCATGTTCGCATGTTATATATCGCGCGTGACAACAGCCATTCCCCATAACTACGCCATCGGCATCGAGCCGGCTGACATCGACTTCATGGGTCACGTCAACAACGCGAACTATCTGAAGTGGGTGCAGGCGGCAGTGATCGACCATTGGCAGCGGCTCSCGCCCGCCGATGCGGTCGCCGGGCACCTGTGGGTCGCGCTCAAGCACGAGATCACCTACCGCAAGCCGGCCTTCCTGAACGACGACGTCATCGCGACGGTGCTGCTCGAAAAGGTACAGGGCGCACGTGCGTTCTATGAAACGATCATCAAGCGCGGCGAGGATGTGCTGGCCGAGGTGAAGTCGAGCTGGTGTTGCCTCGATGCGGAAACGCTGCGGCCCTCTCGACTCGCGAGCAACGTGGTCGAGCGGTTCTTTCCGAAGGACTGAGGCCGCCACCCCCCCGGCGAAGGCCGGGGCCCAATTGGTGAGGTGGCAGTAAGGGCGCGCAGTCCCTTGTTATTGCCGTCCCCCAATTGGGCCCCGGCCTTCGCCGGGGGGGCGTTGGTGTAGCGCGTCACACCACCTCGTACGGCACCGCGCCGCGGCGATCCGGATCGACGCGGATCTCGCTCGCGGCCGGCGGAAACGCGCGCTGGTCGCAGTCGGTGCGCAGGCAGATTCGGCACGAAGACCCGATCGGCGTCGCGATCCCCCCGGTCCCCAGCGCATCCGCATAGATGAACTCCGACGCATTCGCCTCCTCGCAGCCCAGCGCCACCGCATAGCGCCGCGCCGGCCGCGTGTAGGTCTCGGACGGTTTCACCAGCCCCTTCGCCATCGAGACATAGCGGATCCCGTCGGTCGTCTCGATCAGCTGCGTCAGGATCCGGTCCGGAATCGCGACCGCCTCGTGCACGATCCACAGCGGACACGCCCCCCCGAACCGCGCGAACTGCAACCGCGTGGCCGAATGCCGCTTGGTGATGTTGCCCGCCATGTCGACGCGGCAGAAGAAGAACGGGATGCCGAGCGCACCGGGGCGCTGCAGCGTCGAGAGTCGGTGGCAGGTCTGTTCGAAGCTCGTCCCGAAGATCCGGCGCAGCCGGTCGATGTCATGGCGCACGCTGCGCGCCTCGGCGCGGAAGCGGGTGTAAGGCATCACGATCGCGCCGGCCGCGTAGTTGGTGAGCCCCGCGGTCAGCAGCGCGCGCGCGGTTTCCGACACCATCTCGGATGCGGCGACGATCCCGCCGATCACGTCGCCGAACTCGTGCCGCGCGACCTGGTGCGCGAGTGAGAACAGGATCGTCTCGCCCGGCTGCGATCCGTCGAGCCGCAACGTCGCACCGTCATACTCGCGCAAGGGTGCTGCGAGCGCGCCCGAGATCGCCACCGATACGCCGCACGCCGCGAGCCTTGCCTCGAGCGCGGCGATCCGGTCGCTCCCCAGCGTCTCGCCGATCTCTTCCGCGCGGCGGTCGAGCGAGTCGACATAATTGCCCGCCGCGTGAAACCAGTCGCGCACGTCCTCCCACGGCAGCAGCCCGGGTGCGCCAGACCCCGCGACCAGTCGGTCGTCGAGCGCGCGCAACTGCTCCTGCGCACGGCGATACGCGTCATGCATCGCGACGAGCCGCTGCGCGAGCAGCGGCTGGTGCTTCACCGCGCGGCGGATCGCGCGCTCGTCGAGCGTAGGCGCCGCAACGCTCGTGTCGGTGACCGCCTCGAGCGTCGCGACGAGCAGCGCGGTGTCGTCTGCGGCGTCGATGCTGCCCCAGTCGGCGGGAAATTCGCGCGCGAGCGTGACGAGCACGGCTTCGCTGACCGGGCGATCGCCATTCTCGATCTGCGAAAGATAGCTGACCGAGATACCGATCCGCACCGCCATCGCCGCCTGGCTGATCCCGACCGTACCGCGCAAGGTCCGCAGCCGGTGTCCGACAAAGAGGCGGCGAGGGGGCGTGGTCATCGCACGAGTCTAGTTTGCAAATATGGGCGGCACAAGTTTGCAACATTGCATTTGCGCGAAGCGTCCCGCTCTGTGAAGGCAACCAGCAGGACGGAGAGACGATGTCATCGACGATCGAAGAGCTTGAACGACGCCGCGAAGCCGCAAGAGTGGGCGGGGGGATCAAGCGGATCGGCGCGCAGCACGCCAAGGGGAAGCTCACCGCAAGGGAGCGCCTTGACGTGCTGCTGGACGAGGGATCGTTCGAGGAGCTCGACATGTATGTCGAGCACAACTGCGTCGATTTCGGCATGCAGGACCAGGTGATCCCCGGCGATGGCGTGGTCACGGGATCGGGCACGATCAACGGCCGCCTCGTCTTCGTCTTCAGCCAGGATTTCACGGTATTCGGCGGGTCGCTCAGCGAGCGTCATGCGCAGAAGATCTGCAAGGTGATGGACAGCGCGTTGAAGGTCGGCGCGCCGATCATCGGGCTGAACGACAGCGGCGGCGCGCGAATCCAGGAGGGCGTCGCCTCGCTTGGCGGCTATGCCGAGGTGTTCCAGCGCAATGCGCTCGCCAGCGGTGTCGTGCCGCAGCTTTCGCTGATCATGGGCCCGTGCGCGGGCGGCGCGGTCTACAGCCCTGCGATGACCGACTTCATCTTCATGGTGAAGGATTCGAGCTACATGTTCGTGACCGGCCCCGATGTGGTGAAGACGGTGACGAACGAGGTCGTGACTCAGGAGGCGCTTGGCGGCGCGGTGACGCACACGACCAAGACGTCGGTCGCCGACAATGCGTTCGAGAACGATATCGAGGCGCTGCTCGCGGCGCGCGACTTCTTCGACTTCCTGCCCGAATCGAACCGCGCGGGCGTGCCCGAGCGCCCGACCGCGGACGAGTGGGACCGGATCGAGGACAGCCTCGACACGCTGGTCCCCGCATCGGCGAACCAGCCTTACGACATGCACGAGTTGATCCGGAAGGTCGTCGACGAGGGCGATTTCTTCGAGACGCAGCCGGCGCATGCCGCCAACATCATCACCGGCTTCGGCCGGATCGAGGGGCGGACCGTCGGCTTCGTCGCGAACCAGCCGATGGTGCTGGCGGGCGTACTCGACATCAATTCGTCGAAGAAGGCGGCGCGGTTCGTGCGCTTCTGCGACGCGTTCGAGATCCCGATCGTGACGTTCGTCGACGTCCCCGGCTTCCTGCCCGGCACCGCGCAGGAGCATAACGGCATCATCAAGCACGGCGCCAAGCTCCTGTTCGCCTATGCCGAGGCGACCGTGCCCAAGATCACGGTCATCACGCGCAAAGCTTACGGCGGCGCGTATGACGTGATGGCGTCGAAGCATCTGCGCGGCGACCTGAACTATGCGTGGCCGACCGCGGAGATCGCGGTGATGGGCGCGAAGGGCGCGGTCGAGATCATCTTCCGTGGCAAGACTCCCGAGGAGATCGCCGAGCGGACCGCGGAATATGAGGCGCGCTTCGCCAACCCGTTCGTCGCGGCGTCGAAGGGCTTTATCGACGAGGTGATCCAGCCGCACTCGACCCGCCGCCGGATCGCGCTCGGCCTACGGAAGCTCCGCGGCAAGAGCCTGGAGAATCCGTGGAAGAAGCATGATAACATTCCGCTGTGATCCCGCGTGTCATGCGGTCCGGCTCAGCCTCCGTCACCCCAGCGACCGCTGGGATCTGACGCGGCCGGGCGGCGGTTCGCGTGCTGAAACTTCGGCATCCGCTGGAGTGATGACGTGCCGGGGGACGGAGGTATCATGCTAGCGTTTCTCCTGCTTCTCCAGGCCGCCGCACCCGCGCCAGCCGCCCCCGCCTGGAAGCTCGCCGACCGCACCAATCCCGCGGGCGTGCGCAGCATCTCCGCGTCGGTTACCGGTAATGACGGGCTCTCGCGGTTTGTCGTGAAGTGCGACGTCGCGTCCGAACCGATCGTGTCGATCCAGTTCATCCAGCCGCAGCCGCTCGGGCCCGGCGCGGACAAGCCCGTCGCGGTGCGGTTCGATGGCGGGCCGGCGTTTACCTATAACTGGCAGTTTCCGGGGACGGGGACCTATGTCACCGATCCCGAGGCGATCACCCGGCTGACCAGTTTCCTGGTCAAGTCGAAGACGGTGCGGGTCGAGACGACCAATGGCGCCAGCTTCGCGGTGCAGGCGAACTTCGCCGCGCCCGCCAGCGATGCGATGGTGCGGCAGGTGCTCGGCGTCTGTGGGTACACGCTCGGGGTGGTCCCCCCGGTGCCGCCCAAGCCAGCCGCGGAGCCGGCCGAATGACGCGTTGTATCGCTGCCAGCCGCACATTATCATGTCATGATAAGGAGTCGTGACATGCAGACCGAACGCGTGACGTTTCTGACCTCGCCCGATCACAAGGCGGCGCTCGATGCCTTTGCCGCCAGCAATGGTAAATCCGTCGGCCACGTGCTGCGCGAGGCCTCGACCCGGTACCTCGTCGAAGGCGAAGCGGACGAGGAAGCTGCGCTGGCCCTGCTCGTCCGCGAAGTCGAGGCTGCCGTTCCCGTGATGCGCGCCGATATCCGCGACACGATCGCCTCGATCCAGCGCGCCAACGACGCCGTCGACGCGGTGCTTGCCGGCGAGCGACCCCGCGCATGAGCGTGGTCGGCGATGCGTTGAAGGCGATGCGCACCGTCCTGCTCATGCAGGAGGATCTGCGCTTGATGAAGGACGCCGCGCACGCACAGAGCGATCGGCTCGCGCGTCTTGCTGAAGCGCATGGCGCGCTGCGCGACCGCGTCAGCCGACTTGAAGGCATTATCGAGGGCGCTGCGATGGCTCGTCGCATGCCCGACCAGCCGAGGATCGAAGGATGACTGCCAATCTTGGCCGCCTCAACCATGTCGGCGTCGCGACGCCGTCGATCGCGAAGTCGATCGAGACGTATCGCACGCTGCTCGGCGCGACCGCGATTGGCGAACCGTTCGATTTGCCCTCGCAAGGCGTGAAGGTGTGCTTCATCGATGCGCCCAACACGCAGATCGAGCTGATCGAGCCCTATGACGACAGCTCCCCGATCGCGGGGTTCCTGCGCAAGAACCCGGCGGGCGGTCAGCATCATGTCTGCTTCGAGGTCGCGGATATCGACGCGGCGGTCGCGGATCTGAAGGCAAAGGGCGCGACCGTGCTCGGCGAACCGCGGATCGGCGCGCATGGCACGCCGATCGTGTTCGTGCACCCGAAGGACTTTGGCGGGATGCTGGTCGAACTCATGGAAACACCGAAGGGCGCGCACTGATGGCCGAGCATATCCTGAGCGAACGGCGCGGCGACGTGCTGGTGCTGACGCTCAACCGTCCCGACCGGCTGAACGCCGCGCCGCCCGCGATGTTCGAGGAACTGGCGGCGGCACTCGCCGATCTCGACGGTGCGCGCGCGGTGCTGATCGCGGGCGCGGGGCGCGCGTTCTGCTCGGGCGCGGATGTCGGTGGCGGGGCGCTCGGCTCGGACAATCCGGGCGAGGCGACCTATGCGGCGCTGACCGGCAGCTATAATCCGACGATGGTGGCGATCGCCGACCTGTCGGTGCCGGTGGTCAGCGCGGTGCGCGGGCCCGCGGCGGGGATCGGTTGCAGCCTCGCGCTCGCCGCCGATTTCTGCGTCGCGAGCGAGAGCGCGTATTTTCTCCAGGCGTTCGTCAATATCGGGCTGGTGCCCGATGGCGGCGCATCGTGGATGCTGCCGCGGCTGATCGGCCGTGCGCGCGCGACCGAGATGATGATGCTGGGCGAGCGCGTGCCCGCCGCCAAGGCGCTCGACTGGGGGATGGTGCACAAGGTCGTCGCGGACGACGCGCTGGACGGCGAGGCGTTCGCGCTGGCCGAGCGGCTGGCGGCGATGCCGACGGTCGCGCTCGGGCTGATGCGCCGCGCGATCACCGCGGCGTATGCGAGCGATTATGCGGGCGCGATGGAGGCCGAGGCGGTCAACCAGCGCGCCGCGCGCGGGTCCGCGGATTCGATGGAGGGCGGCATCGCCTTCCTGGCGAAGCGCAAGCCGGTGTTCACGGGGAAGTGACGACTCGCTCTTCTCGTTCCCCGGCGAAGGCCGGGGCCCAGGCTCGATGCGCAGCATCGAACGCGCTCCCGCGCGCGATTTGTTTGAGGGGCTGGGCCCCGGCCTTCGCCGGGGAACTAGGTAATGACTGATAAATCCAATCCAACGATCGCCGACTGGCAGGCCGCCGCCGCCAAGGAAGTCAAAGGCGCCGACCTTACCTGGGCCACCCCGGAAGGGATCGACGTCAAGCCGCTCTACACCGCGGAAGATGTCACCGCCGACCCTGGCCTCCCCGGTTTCGCCCCCTTCACCCGCGGCGTCCGCGCATCGATGTACGCCGGCCGGCCGTGGACGATCCGGCAATATGCGGGGTTCTCCACTGCCGAGGCCTCCAACGCCTTCTACCGCCGCAACCTCGCCGCCGGCCAGAAAGGCCTGAGTGTCGCGTTCGATCTCGCCACCCACCGCGGCTACGACAGCGACCATCCGCGCGTCACCGGCGACGTCGGCAAGGCCGGCGTCGCGATCGACAGCGTCGAGGACATGAAGATCCTGTTCGACGGCATTCCGCTCGACAAGATGTCGGTCAGCATGACGATGAACGGCGCGGTGATCCCGATCCTCGCCTTCTTCATCGTTGCGGGCGAGGAGCAGGGCGTGCCGCGCCACCTGCTCGACGGGACCATCCAGAACGACATCCTCAAGGAGTTCATGGTCCGCAACACGTACATCTACCCGCCCGAGCCGAGCATGCGGATCATCTCGGACATCTTCGGCTACACGTCGCGCGAGATGCCCAAGTTCAACAGCATCTCGATCAGCGGCTATCACATGCAGGAGGCGGGAGCGACGCAGCTCCACGAGCTCGCCTTCACGATCGCCGACGGCATGGAATATGTGAAATACGGGGTGGCTTCCGGACTCGACATCGACAAGTTCGCCGGGCGGCTGTCGTTCTTCTTCGCGATCGGCATGAACTTCTTCATGGAGATCGCCAAGCTGCGCGCCGCGCGCGTCCTGTGGCACCGCGCGATGACGCAGCTGGGCGCGCAGGACGAGCGCTCGAAGATGCTGCGCACGCATTGCCAGACGTCGGGCGTCTCGCTCACCGAGCAGGATCCTTACAACAACGTCATGCGCACGACGATCGAGGCGATGGCGGCGATGCTGGGGGGCACGCAGTCGCTCCACACCAACGCGCTCGACGAGGCGATCGCGCTGCCGACCGACTTTTCCGCCCGGATCGCGCGCAACACGCAGATCGTGCTCCAGGAAGAGACGGGGATGACCAAGGTCGTCGATCCGCTCGGCGGCAGCTATTATATCGAGAGCCTGACGCAGAGCCTCGTCGATGGCGCATGGACGCTGATCGAGCGGATCCAGGCCGAGGGCGGGATGGCGAAGGCGGTCGCCGCGGGCTGGCCCAAGGCGATGATCGAGGAAGCCGCGGCAGGTCGCCAGGCGCGCGTCGATCGCGGCGAGGACGTCATCGTCGGCGTGAACAAGTACAAGCTCGCCGAACAGGACGCGATCGAGATCCTCGACGTCGACAACGTCGCGGTGCGCGCCGGCCAGGTCGAACGGATCGCGCGGGTGAAGGCCACGCGGGACGAAGATGCGTGCCGGGCGGCGCTGGATGCACTCCGCGAGGGCGCCCGAATTCCTCCCCGGAACGGGGAGGGGGACCGTCCGGAGGATGGTGGAGGGGGCGCTCCACACACGGATACGCCCGTGGAGCCCCCCCTCCGTCAGCCTTCGGCTGCCACCTCCCCGGATCGGGGAGGATTTGAAAACAACCTGCTCGCGCTCGCGGTCGAGTGCGCCCGTGCACGCGCCACGCTCGGCGAGATCTCGTCGGCGATGGAGGACGTGTTCGGGCGCTACGGCACGCAGCCGACGCCGGTATCGGGCGTTTATGGCGGCGCGTATGAGGACGACGCGCGCTGGACCCGGCTGACCGACGGTGTCGCGGCGACCGAGCGGCGGATGGGCCGCAGACCCCGGATGCTCGTCGCCAAGATGGGCCAGGACGGCCATGACCGCGGCGCGAACCTTGTCTCGTCGATGTTCGGCGACCTGGGGTTCGAGATCGTGCCGGGCGCGCTGTTCCAGACGCCGGCGGAGGTCGCCGCGCTGGCGCTGGCCAAGGACGTCGACATCGTCGGCGCCTCCAGCTTGGCGGCGGGGCACAAGACGCTGATCCCCGAGCTGATCGATCACCTGCGCGAGGCGGGGCGCGCGGATATCAAGGTGATCGCGGGTGGCGTTATTCCCGCACAGGACTATCAGGCGCTGCGTGATGCCGGGGTCCAGGCGATCTTCGGACCCGGCACCAACCTGATCCAGGCCGCCGAGGACGTCTTGAAGCTCCTCGGCCATAATATGGGCCCGCAAGAGGAAGCCGCAGAATGACGACCGAAATTCTAGACCTTCTCCCCTCCCGCCTGCGGGAGGGGTCGGGGGAGGGCAGTGCCGCAAACACTGCCGCCGCCGCCGTCTCGGGCCAGCCCCTCCTCCGACCCCTCCCGCAAGCGGGAGGGGAGCCCAGGACCGATTGGACCCGCCCGGAAATCGCCGCGCTGTTCGACCTGCCGTTCGACGAACTCATGTTCCGCGCGCAGACGGTCCACCGCGCGCATCACGCGGTCAGCGAAGTGCAGTTGTGCACGTTGCTGTCGATCAAGACCGGCGGCTGCCCCGAGGATTGCGGCTATTGCTCGCAGTCCGCCAGTGCGGACACGCAGCTGAAGGCCGAAAAGCTGATGGACGTCGACGCCGTCCTCGCCGACGCCGCGCAGGCCAAGGCGGCCGGATCGCAGCGTTTCTGCATGGGCGCCGCCTGGCGCAACCCTAAAGCCCGCGACATGCCGAAGGTCGTCGCGATGGTCGAGGGCGTCCGCGCGATGGGCCTCGAGACGTGCATGACGCTCGGCATGCTCGACGCGGAGCAGGCGAAGCAGCTCGCCGATGCCGGCCTCGATTACTACAACCACAATATCGACACCTCGCCCGAGAATTACGGCAACGTCATCACCACGCGCACCTTCGGCGATCGGCTGGAGACGCTGGCCAACGTGCGTGACGCCGGGATCTCGGTGTGCTGCGGCGGGATCGTCGGGATGGGCGAGACGCGCACCGACCGCGTCGGCTTCGTCCACGCGCTCGCGACGCTGCCGCGGCATCCGGAGAGCGTTCCCGTCAACGCGCTGGTCCCGGTCAAGGGGACGGTACTGGGCAACATGCTCGCCGACACGCCGCTCGCGCAGATCGACGATATCGAATTCGTCCGCACCGTCGCGGTCGCGCGCATCACGATGCCGCTCAGCATGGTGCGCCTGTCCGCCGGCCGCGAGAGCATGTCCGAGGCAACGCAGGCGCTCTGCTTCATGGCGGGCGCGAACTCGATCTTCACCGGCGACAAGCTGCTGACCACGGGCAACGCCGGCGACAGCGCGGATGCGACGCTGCTGGCGAAGCTCGGGATGACGCCGATGGTCGGCCCCGAACCGATGCGCGAGGCCAAGACATGCTGCTGATCGCGCTGCTGTTAAGCGCCGCCGCGCCGATCCAGACGCAGGCCGACATGAACCGGTCCGCGGGCACGAGCTACACGCAGGCGGATGCGGCGATGACCGCGCAGTGGAAGCGTACCTATGCCTATATGAAGCAGCGCGACGGGCAGGACGGGTCGCGCGGCGGCGGGTTCGGCTATGCCGCCGCGTTGCTCGAGAGCCAGCGCGCCTGGCTCAAGTTCCGCGACACGCAATGCGTAATCGAGGGCGGGCAATATGCCGGCGGTTCGGCGCAGGGCATGACGACCGCCGGGTGCCGCACCGATCTGACCAAGGCCCGGACGGCGCAGCTCAAATCGATGATTTGGTACCAGTAACCCCAAGTCCGCACCCGGGCCATGTCCGGGGAGACGGCACAGAGTAGGGCGAGAGATGTTCAAGAAAATCCTGGTCGCCAATCGCGGCGAGATCGCGTGTCGGGTCATGCGGACCGCCAAGGCGATGGGCATCAAGACCGTCGCGGTCTACTCCGATGCCGATTCGCGCAGCCCGCACGTCCTGATGGCGGATGAAGCGGTCCGGCTCGGGCCTGCACCCGCCGCCGACAGCTATCTCAAGGCCGAGCTGATCCTGCTCGCCGCCAAGGAGACCGGCGCGGACTGCATCCACCCCGGTTACGGCTTCCTGTCTGAGCGCGAGAGTTTCGCGCTGGCGTGCGCCGAGGCGGGCATCGCGTTCGTCGGGCCACCGCCGGCCGCGATCGCTGCGATGGGCGACAAGATCGAATCGAAAAAGCTCGCCAAGGCGGCGGGCGTCAACGTCGTGCCGGGCTATCTCGGCGAGATCGACAGCACCGATCACGCGGTCGAGATTGCGGGCGGCATCGGCTATCCGGTGATGATGAAGGCGTCGGCCGGCGGCGGCGGCAAGGGCATGCGGCTCGCCTATAGCGAGCAGGACGTCCGCGAAGGCTTCGAGGCGACCAAGCGCGAGGGGCTGGCGTCGTTCGGCGACGACCGCGTGTTCATCGAAAAGTTCATCGAGTCGCCCCGCCATATCGAGATCCAGCTGATCGGCGATCAGCATGGCAACATCGTCTATCTCAACGAGCGCGAATGCTCGATCCAGCGGCGGCACCAGAAGGTCGTTGAGGAGGCGCCATCGCCATTCGTCACCCCGAAGATGCGGAAAGCGATGGGCGAGCAGGCGGTCGCACTGGCGCGCGCGGTCGGCTATTATTCGGCCGGGACGGTCGAGCTGATCGTGTCGGGCGCGGACACGACCGGCGAGGGGTTCTACTTCCTCGAGATGAACACCCGGCTCCAGGTCGAGCATCCGGTGACCGAGGAGATTACCGGGCTCGATCTCGTCGAACTGATGATCCGCGTCGCGGCGGGCGAGCCGCTCGGGTTCGCGCAGGACGAGGTCAAGCTCAACGGCTGGGCGATCGAGAACCGGGTATACGCCGAGGATCCGTATCGCGGCTTCCTGCCGAGCATCGGGCGTTTGGTGCGCTACAACCCGCCCGAAACCTCCCCCCTCCCGCAAGCGGGAGGGGCCGGGGGTGGGCACGCGTTCTCCTCCAACGCTACGGTTGCGTATGACGTGGGCGCGAGCCCACCCCCCAGCCCCCTCCCGCAAGCGGGAGGGGGAGCAGCCGAACCCCGCGTCCGCGTCGACGACGGCGTGCGCGAGGGCGGCGAGGTCAGCATGTTCTACGACCCGATGATCGCCAAGCTCATCACCTGGGCGCCCACCCGCGACGCCGCGATCGCCGCGCAGATCGCCGCGCTCGACGCGTTCGAGCTCGAAGGGCCGGGCAACAACATCGATTTCCTCTCGGCGATCATGCAGCACCCGCGCTTCCAGTCGGGCGCGCTAACCACCGGGTTCATCGCCGAGGAATATCCCGACGGCTTCCACGGCGCCCCCGCCGATGCCGAGCTGCTCAAGACGCTCGCCGCCGTTGCCGCGTTCGCCGCGACTGCGGAGGCCGATCGCGCCCGCCGCATCGACGGCCAACTCGGCAAGCGCCTGCGCCCGCCCGCCGACTGGTCGGTGACGATCGACAAAATCGACCATGCGGTAAGCGTCTCGACCGACGGCATCGCGGTCGACGGCGAGGAGCTCGACCTGGCGCTCGAATACACGCCGGGCGACCGGATGGTCGTCGCCGACGGCCACGGCGCCGATGGCAACGAGCATCTGACGATCCGCATCGCCAAGGCGCGCGCGGGCTTCAAGCTCACCACGCGTGGCGCGAGCCACGTCGCGCGCGTGCTGCCGGCGCGCGTCGCCCCCTATACCGCGCACATGATCGAGAAGGTCGCGCCCGATCTCTCGAAGTTCCTGATCTGCCCGATGCCGGGTCTGCTCGTCCGGCTCGACGTTGCGGCGGGCGACAGGGTCGAGGCGGGGCAGCCGCTCGCGGTGGTCGAGGCGATGAAGATGGAGAACATCCTGCGCGCCGAGAAGACCGGCACGGTCAAGTCGGTCGCGGCGAAGACCGGCGACAGCTTGGCGGTCGACCAGATGATCCTCGAACTCGACTGACCGCGCGCGACCGTGCCGGGCGACCCTGCCTCGCCCGGGGCGACGGGGGCGGCAAACTGTTTCCCCGCGAAGGCGGGGACCCAGTCTGGGCTCCCGCCTTCGCGGGAGAATAAGGGGGCGTCTGTGTTTTGCGAACACCTTCCCACAGGTACACCACCCCGGCGAAGGCCGGGGCCCAAATGGTAAGGTCTTCGTAATGGCACGCGGACCTCGACCATGATTGGCCCCCAATTGGGCCCCGGCCTTCGCCGGGGTGGCGTCTATCGGGGGGAGCGACGGGCATACCGACCCGGTGATTCCGCCGCCCCCTCCCGTTTACCCGCCCATCGCTGTACAGCGCCGCGGATGACACTCCTCCGTTACCTCGCCGCGCTGCTCCTTGCGGTGACCGCGATCACCGCGCTCCCCGCCGCCGCACAGGACGAGGCGAAGGTCGCGACGGTCGCCGCCGGTCTCACCCAGGCGTCGGCCGAGCTCCAGGCGATCGACGACGCCACCCCCGCGGCGCGCGACGACAAGGCGCGGCAGGCGTTGCGCGATCGTGCGCAGGCGGTGCAGACCACCGCCGCCGACGCGGTGCGCACGCTCACGCCCGAGATGGCGCTGGTCCAGGCGCGCGTCACCGAACTCGGCACCGCGACTCCCGGCGTCGTCGAGGCCCCCGAGATCCGCGCGCAACGCAAGCTCCTCGCGCAAAGCCAGTCGGCGATCGACTCGGCGATCAAGCGCGCGCGGCTGATCGGGATCGAGGCCAAGCAGCAGATCGACGATATCGGCGCGGCCGAGGCGGAGGAACTCGGCCAGCAACTGTCCGAGAACACCGGCTCGCCACTGTCGCCGACGCTATGGGCGGCGATCGTCGATCACCTGCCCCGCGATACCGCGCGGCTCAAGCGGTTCGCCACGACCGAGTTTCGCCAGTTCGCGGCGCGGTTCGATACGCGCACGGGCACCGGCCTGCTGGTCGGGCTGCTCGCCGCGCTCGTCCTGCTCATACCGCTGCGGCGCTGGCTGCACGGCGTCGGGCGTCGCTATGCGGCCAATCACACGCCGGGCGGTCGGCTGCGGCGCTCGGCCTATGCGCTGTGGCTGGTGGTGATCGGCACCGCGCTGCCGGGACTCGCCGCCTGGGCAGTCGTCGCGTCGCTGCGCTGGGGCGGGCTCGTCTCGCCCGCGTGGAGCCGGTTCGGCGCGATCTTCGTCGGGATTTCGTGGTTTGCAGCCTTCGTCGCGTCGCTTGGCGGCGCGTTGCTGCTGCGGACCCAGCCGACGTGGCGGTTGCTACCGATCGGCGACGCCGCGGCATACGCGCTCAGGCCGTATAGCTGGATGGCCGCCGCGCTGATCTTCGCCGGCCAACTGCTGATCGCGACCAACCTGCTCATCGGCGTCAGCGCGCCCGCATCGAGTGCGGCCAACGCGGTCGTCGCGCTGCTGCATATCGTCCTGCTCGGCGCGATCCTGGTGACGCTCGGCCGGCTGCGCGCCGCCGCACTGCCCGATCCGGCCAAGCCCGCGCGCAACACGCTGCTCGCGATCGTCGCGACCCTGGTCTGGCTGGTGCTGATCGCGGCGCTCGTTGCGGGGCTGATCGGCTATGTAAACTTCGCACTCAAGGTTGCGACGTGGCTGGTCTGGGGCGCGATCGTCGGGGCGAGCCTGTACCTGATGATGACCTTCACCGACGACGCGTGCCGGACGCTGTTGTCGAGTGGCAACCGGCTCGGCCGCTCGGCGAACAGCGGTTTCGGCGTCGACAACAAGACGGTCGACCAGATCGGCGTGCTGCTGTCGGCCGTATTGCGGCTGTTGCTGATCATGCTGGCGGTGGGCGCGGTGATGGCCCCGTTCGGCGCGGGAGTCGGGTCGGCGTTCGAGCTGTTCGGGACCGTCGCGAACGGAGTCACGATCGGCCAGATCACCATCTCGCCGGGCGCGGTGCTGCGCTCGATCGCGGTGCTGTTCGTCGCGCTGGCGATCATGCGCGGGCTGCAGCATTGGCTGGTGAACAGCTACCTGCCGACCACGTCGATGGATGCCGGCGCGCAGAATTCGGTGACGATGGTCGCGCGCTATGCGGGGATCATCGCCGCGGTGCTGTGGGCGCTGGGGGCGCTCGGCATCGGCATGGAGAAGCTCGCTGTCGTGCTCGGCGCGCTGTCGGTCGGGATCGGCTTCGGCCTCCAGGCGATCACGCAGAACTTCGTCTCAGGCCTGATCCTGCTCGCCGAACGCCCGGTCAAGATCGGCGACCTCGTCCGCATCGGCAACATGGAGGGCGACGTGAAGCGGATCAACGTCCGCTCGACCGAGATCCAGGTGGCGGACCGATCGACGCTGATCGTGCCCAATTCGGAGCTGATCACCAAGACGATCCAGAACATGACGCTGGCGGCCCCCCTCGGCCGGATTCAGCTGCAATTCTCGGTCCCGCTCGAGGAGGATCTCGATGCCGTGCGCACCATGTTGTTCGCCGCGTTCGCCGAGAAGCACGAGGTGCTCGACGACCCGGAGGCTAAGGTGTTCATCGATTCGATCGACGCCGGCCGCGCCAAGTTCAACTGCTTCGCCTATGTGGCGAGCCCGCGCGATGCCTATCCGATCCGCAGCGAATTGCTGTTCACGCTGCTCCGCCAGTTTCGCGAGGCGGGGATCGAGGTCGGATCGACCGCGACCAAGATGGAGTTGGTCGGGTCGTTCGCCCCGACCCCGCAGCCCGGGGACGATAATTCCGGCTAGAACAGCGCGTAGGGCAACGACACGCTGAAGCTCGATCCCGCCGCCATCGTGCCACGCGGGCGGACGCGGACGTTGGTGACGGCCTTCGGCGCGGTCGTCGGATCGTAGGTCCAGGTGGCGCCGTTGTCCGACGAGAAATCGACGTCGTCGGTCGTGCTCCCCGGCGCGGTGTAGGTGGCGCCGAGCGACGACGCGGGCGATCCTTCCGTGGGGACGAGATACGCGGTTGAGGCGGTCCCGTCGCCGTCGAGCGCGACCGTGGCGCGAGCCGGTGTCGGCAGCACGACGGCGACCGAATTGGCGTCGACTGCGACGATATCGGTGTTGGTGAGCGTGATTGTCGTCCGCTGTCTGCTGCCGGGAATCGCGCGCGGATTATTGGTGGTCGAGATCGGATCATAGGTCGTGCGGGTGGTGATCACGACTCCGACCGGCCTCGCCGAGACGACCATCGTCACGTCGACCCTCGCCGGGGTGACGCCACTGCTCTGGTCGAGCGTACCGGCACAGACGCCCAGCGCGCCGAGCAACGAGCAGAATCGCCACTCCCAACCGATCGTGAAGCTGCCCGTATAGGTCCCCGGTTTGACCGCCGTCAGCGACGACGGGCGGACATAGACCTGGACGTTGCGCGCCGCTCCGCCCAGCAATCCGAGCAGGTTGATGACCCCGCCGTTCATGTAGACGAACGGTGTGCCGGGCGTGAACGGATACGCGCCCGCGCTGTCCGCGGCGATCACATAGCGTGCGGTGACGGTGTCCGCAGCGTTGGTCGAGGTCAGCTTGAACCCGTCCGCGCTGGTCACCGTCGCGCGCAGGAAATTGCCCGACAGCACCGATATCACCGTTCCCGGGCAGTCGAAGCCGCCCGGCACCGCACCGTATGGCGGTGCACCATTGACCAGCGCCGGGGGCGAATAGGTGCCGAGCGCGGTCGGGCCGGTATTGGTGACCGCGCAGGCCGCCCATGCCGAGGACGGCGCGCAGGCAAGGAGGGCGATGAACAGTTTCGGCAGTCCGGTCGTCAACGCTTCGCCCCCTCGATTTAGGTCTGCGCGAGCTTGGCCGGCATTCGTTAATGCGTTTTGAAGAACCGGATTCGGGTGTTTGCGCACGCCGAAATGGTCTGCGATGGCCTTGTCCGCCGCGTTGAACTGTTCGAAACAGCAAGGATGACGATCCCCCGCTCCGAAATCTGCCGCGTATGAGTGCGCACGCCGAAACGCCACGCGCCAGCAATGTCCTGATCGCCAGCGTGGTCACCGCGGCACTCGCTGGGCTGTTGTTCGGCTTCGACACCGCGGTGATCGCGGGCGTCACCGGTGCGCTGAAGGCGAAGTTCGCGCTCAGCGAGGCGTGGCTCGGCTTCACCGTGTCCTCGGCGCTCTGGGGGACGCTGATCGGCGCGCTGTTCGTCGGCATGCCCGGCGATCGCTATGGCAGCCGCAACGTCCTGCGGATGCTCGCCTTCCTGTACGTCGTCACCGCGCTGGGCTGTGCGCTGGCGTGGAACTGGCACAGCTTCATCGGCTTCCGCTTCATCAACGGCATCGCGATCGGCGGGTCGTCGGTGCTGGCGCCAGCCTATATCGCCGAGCTCGCGCCGCCGGCGCAGCGCGGCAAGATGGTCGGCGGGTTCCAGTTCGCGGTCATCCTCGGCATCCTGCTCGCCTATGTCTCGAACGCGATCATCGGGTCGCTCGGGCTCGGCGATGTCGAGTGGCGGTGGAAGCTGGGGATCGTCGCGCTGCCGTCGCTGGTGTTCTTCGCGCTGCTGTTCCGCATCCCCAATTCGCCGCGCTGGCTGCTTGCCAGGCGGCGCGATGCGGAGGCGCGGGACGTGCTGGCAATGGTCGGGATGAGCGCCGACATCGCGCGCCGCGAACTCGACGCGCCCAAGGGCGACGCGACGCTCTCCTGGACTCGGCACCGCAAGCCGATCACGCTCGCCTTCCTGGTCGCGATGTTCAACCAGTTCAGCGGCATCAACGCGTTCCTCTATTACCTCAACGACATCTTCAAGGCGTCGGGGGGCAGCCTCTCGCCCGACCTGCAGGCGGTGATGATCGGCGTCGCCAACATGGTGTTCACGCTGCTGGGCATGCTGCTGATCGACCGGATCGGGCGGCGGACGCTGTTGCTGTGGGGTTCGGCGGGCATGACCGCGGCGCTCACCGTCGGCGGGCTCGCGTTGCTGGGCGTGCTGCCGAGCTGGCTGCTGCTGCCGTCGCTGATCGTGTTCATCATGTTCTTCGCCCCCGGCTCGGGCGCGGTTATCTGGGTGTATATCTCGGAGGTGTTCCCGCAGAACGTCCGCGCGCGCGGCTCGAGCATCGGGTCGTCGAGCCATTGGGGCTGGAACGCGGTGATCGCGCAGGCCTTCCCGATCGCGGCGGCGTGGTCGGCGGGGGTGCCGTTCCTGGTCTTTGCCGCGATGATGGCGGTGCAGTTCGTGACGGTGCTGTTCTACTTCCCCGAGACCAAGGGCGTACCGCTGGAGGAGATGGACGCGCATCTGGCACGGTGAACCGGCATAATCCTGCGACAATTGCCCCGTAGTCGAGCGGCTTGGTCGACAGCGATCATCGGGAATTGACGGTTATGCGTACACTGGGTCTGGTTCTGGCGGTAAGCGTGCCCGCAATGGCGGCGGCGCAACAGGCGCCCTCGACGCCTGCCACGGCAGCGCCCGCGGCGCAGGCTGCGGAGCCGGACGAGGCCGCCGAGTCCGAGGACATCGTCGTCACCGGATCGCGCAAGCTGCCGGGGTCGGTGATCGGCGACATTCCGCCCGACCAGAGCCTGGGCCAGGCCGAGATCCGCTCCTACGGCGTCAGCTCGATCTCCGACCTGCTGAGCGAACTCAGCCCGCAGACCACCAGCGGACGCGGCAGCGGCGGCGCGCCGGTGGTGCTGCTCAACGGGCGCCGGATCTCCAGCTTCAGCGAGATCCGCGACATCCCGACCGAGGCGATCCAGCGCGTCGAGATCCTGCCCGAGGAGGTCGCGCTCAAATACGGCTATCGCGCCGACCAGAAGGTCGTGAACTTCGTCCTGCGCCGCCGCTTCCGCGCGGTCACCGCCGAGGCGGTCGACACGGTACCGACCGAGGGTGGCACCAACGCCCCGAACACTAAGCTCGACCTGCTCACCATCGCCCGCGATCGCCGCGTGAACCTGCACGTCGAATATAGCGCGGCGTCGGCGCTGACCGAGGCCGAGCGCGACATCGATGCAACGACGCCGACCGCGCAGAGCCCGCGCGGCGCGGACAATGCGATCGTCGATCAGCGCCCGTTCCGCAGCCTCCAGGGGGCGACCAGCACCTTCACCGCGAACAGCGTCTATGCGCGCAATATCTTCGGCAACATCGGCGCGACGATCAACGGGCGGCTCGAATCGACCGACAGCCGCAGCCTCAATGGCCTGCCCAGCGCCACGCTGACACTGGCGGACGGCAGCACCATGAACCGCGCGCTCAACGACGACGGCTTCCTGCCGCTCGCGCAGCGCGTGTCGTCGATCGCCGCGCATCTCGGCACTACGCTGAACGGCGATATCGGCACGTGGCGCTGGAACGTCACCGGCAATTACGATCGCAGCGACACGCAGACCTTCACCGATACCGGCGTCGACGCGACCGCCTTCCAGGCGCGCCTGACCGCGGGCGATCCGACCGCCAGCCCGTTCAACCGCCTCACCGCCAGCGATATCGGCGCCGCCCCCGGCAACCGCGCTTATGCCTCGCAGAGCACCGGCGGGCTCGATGCCGTGGCGAACGGCAACCTGTTCAACCTGCCTGCGGGCGCGATCTCGACGACGCTGAAGCTGGGGGCGGAAACCGCCGATTTCAGCAGTCGCTCGTACAGCTCCAGCCTGTTGCAGGACGGGCAGACTCAGGTCGGCCAGACCGAACGGCGCGGCGCGGTGTCGCGCGATACGCTCAGCGGCCAGGTCAATGTCGACGTGCCGCTGACCAGCCGGTCGAAGGACGTCCTCCCGTTCCTCGGCACGCTGTCGGCCAACTTCAACCTGGCGCAGGATCATCTGTCGGATTTCGGCACGCTGACCACGCTCGGCTATGGCGCGAACTGGTCGCCGATCGAGGGCGTCCGCGTGATCGCCTCGGTGACCGACACCGACGAGGCGCCGACCGCGCAGCAGCTCGGCAACCCGTCGATCACCACGCCCAACGTCCGCGTGTTCGATTATGTGCGCGGCACCACCGCGACCGTCACGACGATCAGCGGCGGCAATGCCGGGCTCGTCGCGGACAACAACCACGTCAAGAAGGTCGGGGTGACGCTCAAGCCGTGGAGCGCCAGGGACCTTTCGATCACCGCCAACTACGTTGAAAGTCGCGTCGATAACCCGATCGCCGCCTTCCCGGCGGCGACCGCCGCGATCGAATCGGCGTTTCCGGATCGCTTCGTCCGCGATGGCGCGGGCACCCTCGTGCAGGTCGACCGTCGCCCGATCAATTTCGCGCGCAGCGACCGCTCCGAACTGCGCTGGGGAATCAACTTCTCCGCGCCGCTCAAGTCGAAGATTCAGCGCGAATTGGAGGCGTATCGCGCCGGCACCGGCCCCAATCCATTCGAGGGGATGCAGCCCCCCGGCGGCTTCCGCCGTCCCGACGGCGCGGGCGGCGATGGTCCGCGTGGCGGCCCCGGTGCTGGCCCAGGCGGCGGCCGAGACGGTGGTCCGGGTGGCGGCGGTCGTGGCGGCGGCGGCGGTGGCGGGCGCGGCTTCGGCGGTCGTGGCGGGCAGGCCGGCGGGCGCGTCCAGTTCGCGGTCTATCACACCTGGCATTTCACCGATCGCGTGCTCGTCGCGAACGGCGGTCCGAGCCTCAACCTGCTAGACGGCGACGCGATCGGCAGCAGCGGCGGCCAGTCGCGGCACGAACTGGAGGCGCAGGCGGGCTACACCAACAACGGTCTCGGCGCGCGCATCTCCGCCAACTATGCGACCGGCACGCGCGTCAACGGTGGCACCATCGCCGCACCCGAGACGCTCAACTTCGGCGGGCTCGCGACCGCCAACGCGCGCCTGTTCGCCGATCTCGGCCAGCGGCTCGAATGGGTGAAGGCGCACCCGTGGCTGCGCGGGATGCGGATCAGCCTGTCGGTCGACAACGTCTTCAACACGCGGCAGCGCGTGACCGACGCGACGGGCGCGACGCCGAACACCTATCAGCCGGACTATCTCGACCCGCTGGGCCGCACCGTCCGGCTCAGCGTCCGCAAGCTGTTCTTCTAGCGCCTAGAGCCCGACCTTCGCCGCCAGCCACCGCGCCGCGGCCTCGGGCGTCTGCTTGTCCGCGTCGCGGTCGACCTGATAGTTCGCCGCGCGCATCGCCTCGACGGGAATCCGCCCGACCAGCGGCGTCAGCGCGGCGCGGAACCTTGCGTCCTTTGCGCGCGACGGCGCCACCATCAGGATCGCGTCATAGCCCGGGATCGCGTGGCGCGGGTCGGTCAGCACGGTCAGCGAATCCGCCGCGATCCGTCCGTCTGACGAGAAGGCGGAGATCACGTCGACATTGCCGCTTTCCAGCGCGCGATACATGAAGGTCGGGCTGTACGGCGTGGTCTTGGCGAACCGCAACGGATAGGCGCGCTTCACCGCCGCCCATTCGGGGCGTTCGAGAAACTCCAGATCGCTGCCGAGCGTCATTTGCGGCGCCGTCCTGACCAGATCGTCGAGGCTCGCGATCCGCTTGGCGCGCGCGTCCGCACCCTTCATCGCGAACGCATACGCATTCTCGAAGCCGAGCGAGCCGACCAGCCCGACGCCGTGTTCGCGCGCCGCCCAATCGGCGATCGCCGCGACCATCGCGCGATGCTCGGGCACGTCGCGCCGCTTCATCTCGTTGGCCCAGATCGTCCCGGCATAATCGACATACACGTCGATATCCCCGCCCGAGAGCGCCCCGAACACCACGGCCGAGCCCAGCCCGTCGCGATACTCGACGGTATAGCCCGCCCGTTCGAGCCGATCGCCGATCAGCCGCGCGAGGATATATTGCTCGGAAAAGTTCTTCGCGCCGACGACGACCGTTCGATCGCCGCCGCTCTTCGGCCACAGCGGCAGCGTCGCTATCGCCGTGCCCGCGACCAGCACCACCGCGCTCGCGATCCACAGCCAGCGGCGACGAGCGCGGATGCCATATTCGATTCCGCCGATCAGCGCATCGACCGCCAGCGCGAGCGCCGCCGCCGAAAGGCAGCCCGCCAGCACCAGCGCCCAGTTCTGCGTCTGCAGCCCGGCGAAGATCATGTCGCCCAGGCTCGGTTGGCCGACCGTCGTCGACAGCGTCGCCGCGCCGATCGTCCAGACCGCGGCGGTGCGGATGCCGGCGATCAGCACGGGGGCGACCAGCGGTGCCTCGACCAGTCTCAGCTTCTGCGCGGGCGTCATCCCGACCGCGTCGGCTGCCTGGATCACCGCCGGGTCGATGCCGTGCAGCCCCGCCACCGCGTTGCGGATGATCGGCAGCAGCGCATACAGCGTCAGCGCGATCAGCGACGGCAGGAAGCCGAGCGCGGGTATCCCGCCGCCGACCAGCGCGGACAGGCTGAGCAGCACGGGGTAGAACAAGGCGAGCAGCGCGAGGCTCGGGATCGTCTGGACGAGGCTGGCAAAGCCGAGCGAGACGCGCGCCACGGTCGCGTTGCGCGCCGACCAGATACCGAGCGGCAGGCTGATCGCGATGCCCAGCAGCAACGCCGATGCCGACAGCAGGACATGCGCGGCGAGCAACGGCGGTACGCCGCCGAGCGCGTCGACGAACGCGCTCATGCGACCAGCGCCTGCAGGCGTTCGGCCTGCGCGCGGGGGACCTGCACCAGCGCCTGCGCATCGTCGCCGCCCTTGCCCGCGACCAAATCCGCCGGGGTCGCGTCGGCGACGATCCGCCCCGTCTTCATCACCAGCACGCGGTCCGCCAGCAGCAGCGCCTCCGCCATGTCGTGCGTGACGAGGATCGTGGTCAGCCCGAGCCGGTCGTGCAGCGCGCGGATCCGCGTGCCGAGCGCGTCGCGCGTCACCGGATCGAGCGCGCCGAACGCCTCGTCGAGCAGCAGCAGCTTGGCGCCGGGTGCGAGTGCGCGCGCGATGCCGACGCGCTGGCGCTGGCCGCCCGAGAGCGCGTCGGGCATCCGGTCGGCGATCGCGCGCGGCAGGTCGACGAGATCGAGGAGCTCGGCGACCTTCGCCTCGTCGCTGCGCCCCGCGATCTTCAGGCCGATCGCGATGTTCTGCGCGATCGTCATGTGCGGGAACAGCCCGATATTCTGGAAGACATAGCCGATCCGGCGACGCAGCATCGGCGCGGGTTCGGTGGCGACGTCGCTACCGTCGATCGTGACGTGCCCCTCGCTCGGCTCGACTAGCCGGTTGAGCGTCTTCAACAGCGTCGACTTGCCCGATCCCGACGTCCCGACCAGCGCGACGAAGCTGCCGCGGGCGATCTCGAGCGAGACCGAATCGACCGCGATCGTCGTCCCGTATCGCTTGGTGACGCGGTCGAAGGCGAGCGCTGGCAAATTGTCTGGCATGTTGCGGTAGGATGCGGGAAACATACCGGAAAATCAAATCGGGAGAGGCGCCATGACGCAGCAGAGCATTTTCATCACCGGCGGCGGGTCGGGGATCGGCCGCGCCACCGCGATCCTGTTCGCGCGCAAGGGCTGGCGGGTCGGCCTGGCCGACGTCAATGCGGCCGGGCTTGCGGAAACCGCGGCGCTGTTGCCGTCGGGGATGGCGAGCACCTACCAGATGGACGTCCGCGACCGCGAGGCCTGGGTGGCGACGCTCGATGCGTTCGTCGCCACCACCGGGGGGCGGCTCGACGTGCTGTTCAACAATGCGGGCATCGGCTCGGGCGGGCCGCTCGCGGAGACCGACTTTGCCGAGATCGACCGGGTGATCGCGATCAACCTGGTCGGCGTGCTCAACGGCGCGCGGATCGGCCATGCCTATCTCAAGCGGACGCCCGGATCGTGTCTGCTTAACACCGCCTCCGCCTCGGCGATCTACGGGTCGTCGGGGCTCGCCCCCTATTCGGCGACCAAGTTCGGCGTGCGCGCGCTGACCGAGGCGCTCGACGGCGAATGGGCGGCGGACGGGATCAAGGTGCGCTCGATCGTGCCGAGCTTCATCGACACGCCCTTGCTAGACACCGGGGCCGGCGGCACCAACCACTCGATCCGCGAGACGGTGACGGGGGCAGGGCTGGAGCTGACCGGGGTCGACAAGGTCGCCGAGGCGGCCTGGGCCGCGGTGCACGGCGACAAGGTCCATACGCTGGTCGGCAAGACCGCGCACCGCATGGCGTTTGCCGCGCGGTGGATGCCCGGCAGCCTGCGCAAGCGGATGCGGCGGACCCTGCGCGAGCCGCAGTAACGCCGTGCTGACGCCTCAGCGCGACGCGCGCGTCACGCGTCGCCGACGATCGCGTCGATCGCTTCGGCCATCTCGATGTCGCGCGGCGACAGGCCGCCGGCGTCGTGCGTGGTCAGCAGGATTTCCACGCGGTTCCACACGTTCTTCCATTCGGGATGATGGTTCGCGCGCTCGGCGATCAGCGCGACCTGAGTCATGAAACCGAATGCCTCGACGAAATCGGCGAACACGATCGTCCGCGTGATCGCGTCGCGCGCATCGTCATAATCCCACTCGTCGAGGCCATCGAGGGCCTCGGCCCGGTCCGTATCGTTCAGCGCTTCGATCATCGGGCTCTCCCTTGCCGCCTTGGTTCGCCAACGACTATGGCTGGCGGGATGAGCGGGCAAGCACCATTCCGGGGAGAAGCCCCCGATGCCGATGCGATCGAGGCCATCGCGCGCGCGACGATCGCCCGGCTGCCGGCGCAGTTCGCGCAGCATCTCGGCGACATCGTCTTCGCGGTCGAGGAGTATGCCGATGACGAGACGCTCGCCGCGCTCGGGCTCGAGCACCCGCTCGATCTGTCGGGCCTGTATCACGGCCGCCCGCTCGGCGAGAAATCCTCGATGGATTCAGGCGCGATGCCCGACCGCATCGTCCTCTACCGGCGCGCGATCCTGGAGGAATGGATCGACACGGGCGTCCGCCTCGACGATCTCGTCGCGCATGTCACGATCCACGAGATCGGCCATCATTTCGGGCTCAGCGACGACGACATGCACGCGCTGGAGGACGATGTGGAGGACGGCGCCGAAGATCCGGCGGCGTGACCCTCGGCTTTCGCGACGTCGCGTGCGTGCGGGGCGGACGGTTGCTGTTCTCGCATGTCTCGTTCGATCTTGGCGCGGGTGATGCCGCGATCGTCATCGGCCCGAACGGGGTCGGCAAATCCAGCCTGATCCGGATCGCCGCCGGCCTGCTCGCGCCGTTCGAGGGGCGTGTCGCGTGCGACGGGGACAAGGCGCTGCTCACCGAAGCGGCGGCGCTCGATGCGGAACGCCCGCTGGTCGCCGCGCTCCGCTTCTGGGCCAGCCTTGACCGCGCGCCCGATCCCGGCGCGCGCGTCGCCCGCGCGGTACGGGCGCTCGATCTCGATGCGCAGGCGGACGTCCCCGTTCGCCTGCTCTCGACCGGTCAACGCCGGCGCGCATCGATCGCGCGTGTCGTGGCGAGCGAGGCGCGCGTCTGGCTGCTCGACGAACCTGCCAACGGGCTCGACACCGTTTCCGTTGCCGCGCTGGAGGCGGTGATCGCGCGGCACCGGGCAGGCGGCGGCATCGCGCTGGTCGCCACCCACCTCCCGCTCGCGCTGCCGGGCGCGCAGGAGATCGCGCTGTGATCGCGCTCATCCGCCGCGATCTGCGACGCAGCGTGTCGAGTGGGGGCGCCACGCTGGTCGTCGCGTTCTTCCTGCTCGTGGCGACGCTGTTCCCGTTCGCGATCGGCCCCGATGCGGCGCTGCTCGCGCGGATCGGCGGCGGCGTGATCTGGACCGCGGCCTTGCTCGCCGCGCTGCTGCCGGTCGAGCGGCTGATCGGGCCGGACCTTGAGGCGGGGATCTTCGACCAGTTCGCGGTGCGGGGGCTGTCGATGGTGTCCGTCGCAATGGCCAAGACGATCGCGCATTGGCTGAGTTTCGGGCCGCCGCTGATGCTGGCCGCGATCCTCGCGGCAGGGCTGCTCAACCTGTCGGCCGAGACGCTGCTCCGCGTCGAGATCGGGTTGCTGATCGGCACGCCGGGATTGGCGGCGCTCGCGGTCGTGACCAGCGCGCTCGTCGCTGGCGTGCGCGGCGGCGGTGCGGTGACTGGGCTGGTGATGCTGCCGCTCGCGGTGCCGCTGCTCATCTTCGGCGCGGGGACGCTCGATGCGGCGGGCGGGGCCGGCGCGATCAAGCTGCTCGCGGCGGTCAGCCTCGTGCTGGTCGCGGGCGCGCCGTTCATCGCCGCGGCGGCGATCCGGGCGGCGCTGGATTAATTGGGGAGCGGCCTGCCCATCGCCTCTCCCATCCTTGGATGGGGGCAGGCGATGGGCGCGACGGACGCTCAGTTGAGCGTCGTCATCTCCACGGCCTTGCCCTTGGAGGTCGGGTTCGACGCGTTCGCCTTGGGCGCCTTTTCGGCCTTGGGCTTGCGGACTTCCTTGTTCGATTTCTTCTGGCTCTTGGCCATGACGACACCTCGTGAGGCGGGAGGCCTCGGCATCGTGCTACACCCTTATCGGTCGAGACGCGCCTGTTATCGCAGCAGGCGCAATGTCGCCGCGTCCTCGACCCCGTCGAAGAACCGCGCGAGCGCCGCGCGGAACGGTGCAGGCGCCTCGGCGACCGCGGCGAACAGCGTCATCGACGACCGCAGCTTCACCGCATCGATGCCCCCGAAAATCGCCTCTGCCGAGCCCTGCGCCGCGGTCACCGCCTCCGTCGCCTTGATCAGCCGCGGCCCGAGCACCGGGTGCGCCAGATAGGCCCGTGCCTCGTCCGCATCGGCGATCGCATAGGTCCGCGCCATCGTGCTCTGGCCAAGCCCCGCGATCTGCGGAAAGATGAACCACATCCAGTGGCTGCGTTTGGCGCCGGCGCGCAGTTCGGCGATCGCCTGGCGGTACACGCCGTCCTGCGCGGCGACGAAGCGGGTCAGGTCCTGCGGCATGCCCGCGAGATGGTCGCGATCGCGCTCGACGCAACCCCTGGAAGCGCCGATGCGTTGATCGACGAAGAAGAGGATGGCGCATGAAGACGATGATGATGGTCGCGATGCTCGCCCTCCCGCTGCTGGGCGCTTGCGGGCAGAAGGACGATCCGACCGATACGCTGGCTGCGGGCAACTTCACGCCGCCGCAGACGCGCGCGCCGACGCCGCTCCCGGGGCAGGCGCAGACCACGCCGATCACCGCCTATGTCGGCAAATACCCGCATGACGCGGTCGGCGGGGTCGCGTTTTACGACCGCACCGATGTCGCCTCGGGGCTCGTGACGGCGGTGGGCGATGCCAAGCTGCGCGAGACGATCCGGGGTCGGTCGGGACCCGCCACACCGGTGTTCAAGATGGGGGAGCGAGTCGCCGCCTGGGGCTGCGAGGAGCATAATTGCGGCGATCATAACTGGACGGTGATCGTCGACAGCAAGGCGGCCAAGACCCAGGTCTGCTATCACGATGCCGCGACGATGGGCACGCGCAGCGACTGGTATGACGGCGCCGCCCCCGTACGCCGTGCCGAAACCTGCCCTTCGGAAGGATAGAAGATGCTCGAACATATCCCCGCCTGGCTCGGCCACGCGATGAGCGGTCTGCGCGCGGGCGCCGACAAGCTCGCGATCGCCCAGCTCGGTACCAGCTTCGAGACGCTCGACCTGACCAGCCCGGCGTTCGCGCACGAAGCCCGGATGCCACCGCGCTTCACCGCCGATGGCGAAGGCGTCTCGCCGCCGCTCGTCTGGAACGCACCACCGGCCGGGACGGCGCATATGGTGCTGATCGTCGAGGATGCCGACGCGCCGACTCCGCAACCGCTCGTCCACGCGATCGTCTGGGGGCTCGACGCCGATGCGGGGCGCCTGCCCGAGGGCGCGATCGTCGCCGATGGCGCTGGTGACGCGGCGGGCGCCGAGTCCGCCGGTAGCGACGTCGGTCGTAATTCCTATCTGCGCGAAGGCTGGCTGCCGCCCGATCCGCCCAGTGGGCATGGCGAGCATCGCTACGCATTTCAGCTGTTCGCGGTCGATGCGGGCGCCGGCGCGGTCGGTGAGACCCCCGGACGCTCGGCGGTGATCGACGCCATAAGCGGGCATGTCCTGGCGGCGGGATTGTTGATCGGGACCTATTCGCGCGAGACCGAGGCGCCGGTCGGTCCGGTAGGCGTGGCTGCGTCGGCGTAACCCGACGCGCTGACGTCAGACCAGCGTCGCGCCGCTATGCGTGACGATCAGCAGGATGGTGGTCGAGAAGGCGGCAAGCCCGATAAGGATGCTGCGACCCATGATGGCTCTCCTTTGGGATCGGATCAGGCGATCGGGATGATCGGCGTGGCGGAGGTGACAGCGATCGCGGCGAAGAGGACGGCGCCGACGAACGAGACGGCGATGCGCTGGGCGGCTTCGAAACGGAACGACATGGTAATTATCCTCGATTTTCAGGCTCCGGACCATCCGGTTGCCGATATCGAGGGATTTGCATGCGCCGTGCCAATTTCGGAACGCGCTGAATTACTTGGGTTTTCCGTTTGTCTCGACCGCCAACTGGTGAAATCCACCAGTAAACGTTCGTAGATTCCGCCAACTACCGGGATCAGCCCGCGCAGATCTGGTCGCGGCCATGCTCCTTGGCGGCATAAAGCAGGCGGTCTGCGCGCAGGAATGCGGCTTCGGCGGGTTCGGCGGCGTGGATCGCGGTGACACCGGCCGAAAAGGTGATGGTCCCGAGCGGGGTATCGGTCTCGCGGTTGCGGAACCGCTTGGCCGCGACGACCGCACGCACCGAGTCGAGCAGCGCCGCCGCGTCGGACAGGCTCAGCCCGGCGAGCAGCACGGCGAATTCCTCACCGCCGTGGCGCACGACCAGATGCGGTGCGCATTCGGCCGCCATCGCCTGGCCGATCGCGGTCAGCACACGGTCACCGACGCTGTGGCCATGGATGTCGTTGACCCGCTTGAACCGGTCGATGTCGCAGACCGCGAGGCAATAGGGCCCCGCCTTCGCATCGCGCGCGGCATAGGCCTCCTCGAACGCGCGCCTATTGGGCAGGCCCGTCAGCACGTCGCGCCGCGCCGTGTCGCGCGCTTCGGCCAGTTTCGAGCGCAGCGCATCGGTTTCGGCGGTGGCCAGCGCCAGCCGGACTTCGCTGTCGTGGATCCTGGCGATCATCGAGCTGGTGATTCGCGTGATCTCGTCCAGTTCGGCAAGCTGCGTGAGCGCCGCCGCGCTCTTTGCCAGGTCATGCCCGAAATCCTCGGTCTCGGCCTGGATCGTCCGGACGATCTGCGCGAACCCGTCGACCTGTTGCTGGGTCTCGATCACCAGCGCGATCGCCGAATCGGTCCGGTCGGCCAGGCTGGGTCCGGCCGTATCCGCAGCCGACCGCGCAAGGGCAGGGGGCGGCCCCTCGACCACCCGGCCGCCGAGCCGTTCGATATCCTGCCTGGTCAATCGCAGGTCGAGATCGGTGTGCTCCCGTACCGCCTTTGCAAGCTCGCTATCGGGCGCCGACAGGACGGCGAAGGCGAACGCATAATGCGCCGGATCGGGGCTCAGTTTCTGCTCGTCGAGAAACCGGCCGATCCGTTGGAACAGCGAGGCGTCCTGCAATGACCCGGCCATCGGTTTGGCCGCCTGTACGTCGCGCATTACGTCCCCCGCCTTTCCGGATCGCCCGATACACCCGAAAGCGTTAGGATTATGTCACCAAACCGGCAAGTATTTGCCGGTTTGGTTGTTTTTGCCCGGTCATTACCAGCACATGGCGGACAGGCGGGCATTCCGAACGGGCGACGTTGCCGCTTACTTGCCCGTCAGTTTCTCGACCGCGGCGAGCGTCGACGACACGTGCGCGGCGGGGTTCATGTCGTCGTGCACGAATGCGATCCGGCCGGTCTTGGCGATGACGTAGCTGGTGCGCTTGGTCACGTCGCGACCCGCAATCTGCTGGCCGAGCGCGACGTCATAGCCCTTGACGACATTGGGCCCTGCGCTGGCGACCGCGAACTTGCCCGCGCACTTCTCCGCCGAGAACTTGCTGAGCGTCTCGACATTGTCCGCCGACATGCCGATCACCGTCGCGCCAGCCTTGGTGAAGGCGGGAATCGCCTCGGCAAACGCGTGTGCCTCGGCGTTGCAGCCGCCGGTATAGGCCGCGGGGAAGAAGTAGAGCACGACCGGGCCCTTCTTGAGCTGCTCGGCGAGGTGCACCGTGAACACCTTGCCGGCGATCGCGCCGCGCGTGGTGAAGTCGGGCGCCTTGGCGCCGGGGGCGAGCGCCGCGAACGCCGGCGTTGCGGCGAGAAGAGCGGCGGTGGCGAGGGTCGAGACGAGGCGCATGGACGATACTCCGGTTGGATTGCAACGGCCTACGCCGCCGCGGACGATCCGTCCATTGCTCCCGCCATTGCTCCCGATGCCGGTCGCCGATAGGCAGGGACAATGCCAGTGACCCAAGCCGATATCGATCTCGCGCACCGCCTCGCGGATGCCGCGGGCCACGTCATCCGACCCTATTTCCGCCACGAGCACGGCGTCGAGATCAAGGACGACCAGTCCCCCGTCACGCGCGCCGACCGCGAGGCCGAAGCCGCTATGCGCAGGCTACTCGATGCCGAACGCTCGGGCGACGGCATCATCGGCGAGGAATATGGCGAGAAGGCTGGCGTCACCAACCGCAAATGGGTGCTCGACCCGATCGACGGCACGCGCAGCTTCACCGTCGGCCGCGCGATCTTCGGGACGTTGATCGCGCTCGTCGAGGATGGCTGGCCGGTGCTCGGGATCATTGATCAGCCGATCCAGCGCGAACGCTGGGTCGGCGTCGCGGGCCGCCCGACGACGCTCAACGGCGTGCCCGCACGGACGCGGATGTGCCGCGAACTGACGGGCGCGACGATCGCCACCACCAGCCCGCATCTGTTCGACGAGGTCGACGTCGCGCCGTACCTCGCGCTGGTCGCGGCGATCTCGGGCGGCAATCCGCGCCAGGGCCCGGTCTATGGCGGCGACTGCTATAATTACGGGCTGCTCGCGAGCGGGCATCTCGACGTCGTCTGCGAGTCGGGTCTCAAGATCTACGACTTCGCCGCTTTGGTGCCGGTCGTCGAAGGGGCAGGCGGGATGATGTGCGACTGGAACGGCGACCCGCTGACCGCCGACAGCGAAGGCCATGTGCTCGCAATCGGCGACCCGGCGCGGCTGGACGACGTGCTCGAGGCGATGCACCGGCAGCAGGACGGTCATGGGCACGAAGGACACGGGCACTAACTCCCCCCCTTCCGTCATCCCGGCGAACGCCGGGACCCACGGACACGCAGCGCCCGCTAACGGTCCAAACCGCAACCATGGGCCTCGGCGTTCGCCGGGGTAACGGGGGTGGTAGAGCAAACCCCGTCGATCGCCCCGCGAGCCTCGCGCATGATTCAGAAGATCCCGAGGAACTTCTTCTTCTGCGCTTTCCCCTCGGCAGTGGACGGCTTCCCATCCTCGGCCTTGGCGGTGGTGCCGTGTCCCACGTCGTCGCGCGGCTGGCCCTTGGTCGTCCGCTGCGCCTGCGCGGTCGCCCCCGCCAGCACCGGGCCGCACGCGGTCGACTTTGCATCGCCGACATCGACGAACGCCAGAATGCCCGCCACCGGCGTCGCCACCAGCGCGAGCCCAAGCCCGGTCCCGACCCGCGCGAGCAGATCCTTCGAGATCACGTTGAGCTGCGGTGCGGCGAACATGCCGCCGACTCCCACCGGCGACTGGCCCGCGAACAGGCTGAACTTCTTCGAATCCGCGCGGAAGGCCAGGTCGACCGCCTCGTTGCGGAAGCTGAACCCGCCGCGCCCGACGATCACGTTCTTGCGCGTGTCGATCAGAATCGGATCCGCCGCCGCGACGCCGCCGCGCACGGTAAAGCCGATCAGCCCGCAATTCACCTGCACCGGCTCCTTGAGCTTCCCCTGGAACATCCGCTGCGCAAACGTGCCGATGTCGAGCTCGGCGAGCTGGACGTTGCGCACCGACAGCGCGCCCGACGGCATCACGAACGCGATCCGCCCGCGTGACGACGCCAGCGACTCGTGAATCGAATCGCCGCGTCCCTTCAGCTCGATCCGCCCCTTGATCGTTCCCGTCGTCCCCGCCTCGGCAAGGCCATAGCCCTTCAGCAACCGCCCCAGCGGCGTCGGCGCGAGGCGGATGTCGTAGGACACCGCGCTCGGCCGCGACCGCGTGTCGAAGACCACGTCGGAGGCGACGTTGCCGCGCGCCATCGCGAACGTCAGCGGCGACAGCGCAAGCCGCCCGCGCTCGAGATCGAGGGTCAGGTCGACGTTCGAGATCGGGATGTTCTTCGACCGGACCACGCCGATCGTCCATTTCAGGTCGGCATCGAAGATCTGCATCGTCTCGATCGGGAGATTTGCATTGGGCAGCAGGCGCTGGGCGCCCGCACCCGTCGCCGCGGCGGCGGCCACCGCGCCCTTCGATTCGACGATGTCCGGATTATAGCCGATGAACGGCGCGGCATCGACGATGTCGAGGCTCTTGGTCGCCAGCACCGAATCGAGGTGGATCCGCTCGCCATTGGTGATGGTCAGCGTGCCCGCCAGATCGGTCTTGCCCGCGATCCCGGTAATCCGCGTGAAGCGGTATTCGTCGCCCTGCTTCACGAGCTGCCCGCGCAGCCGATAGGTCCGCGTGTTCGGAATCGCGACGTCGATCACGCCGAGCAGCGTCGACAGATTGGCGCCGCGCGCAGTGACCGCGAGCGGGACGTTCTCGATATCGGCGATGCTGGGCAGCGTGCCCGCGACGTCGATCACATTGCCCGCTGCGCGCATCCGCGCGACCAGCTTGTTCTGCCCCCGATTGGCGGTCGCGTCGGGCGACAGCAGCTGCGCCGTCACCGTGAACGGCGTCTCGCGCAGCCGGCCGGTGCCTTTGAGGCCGACCGCGCGGCCGATCGTCGCATCGACCGAGCGGATGTCCGCGACGTCGAGGTTGGCCAGCACGCGCATCCGCGGATCGAGATAGCGCACCGTCGTGCCCGTCACCGTCGCCACGTCGATCCGCGGAAATTCGAGCGGCTTGCCGCCCTTCTTCTCGCTGAACGTCCATGTGTTGGCCGTGTGGGCGGCATTCCACTCCAGATCGACTGCACCGTTGACGAGATCGAGCCAGTACAGCCGACGTTTGCCGAAGAGCAGCGACAAGGGCGCGATCCGCGTGTCGAGCTTGTCCGCCTTGAACAGGTTGGGCCTGCTCGCCCAGTCGGGATTGGAGAGCGTGAAGCGCTCGGCGTAGAACTTGATTCGGAACGGCGCGAAATAGAGCTGGAAGTCGCCGCCGACCGTCACCGTGCGGTGCGTCATCGACCCGACGATCCGCTCGAACGGATGCTTCAGGAAGCGGCCCTTGGTGATGTAGAGCACCAGCCAGATCGCGGCGAACACCGCGACGATCCCGATCAGAATGTTGCGCAGGATCCGCCGCTTGCGACGCGCTGGCGTGTCCGCGGGTCCTGGGGCCGGGGAGGGGGCGTCGATCGGCTGCGTCGGGCTGGCGTCCATGATAAGCCTATCGCATGGCGGGCGTAGCGGTTCCACCTATGGTCGGACGCCGCATGAATGCGGGAATGCGGGTTAGGATTCCTGATTAACGCGGGAATGCGGGTTGAGATTCCTTATTAATGCGGCTATCGGCCCCGCTTCCTCGAAGGAATACGCGTTCGACGAATCGCCCGGCCAGTGTGGGCTGCCGCGGCGATTTCAGCGTTTTCCTTCGTCAACCGAAAGGATAAAAATGCCCAAGCTGAAGACCAAGAGCGGCGTCAAGAAGCGCTTCAAGCTCACCGCCACCGGCCTGCTCAAGCACGGCGTCGCCGGCAAGCGTCACCGTCTGGCGCATCACAACGGCAAGTACATCCGTCAGAACCGCGGCACCAAGCTGCTGTCCAAGGCCGATACCGCAGCAGTGAAGGCCTGGGCGCCTTACGGCCTGCGTTGAGCTGAGAAGGAATTAGACAATGGCACGCGTAAAACGGGGTGTTACCACCCGCGCCAAGCACAAGCGTATTTTGGTTCAGGCGAAGGGCTATTATGGCCGTCGCAAGAACACCATCCGCATCGCCCGTCAGGCCGTCGAAAAGGCCGGACAGTACGCATATCGCGACCGCAAGGTTAAGAAGCGCACGTTCCGTGGCCTCTGGATCCAGCGTATCAACGCCGGCGTCCGCGCCGAGGGTCTGACCTATTCGCAGTTCATGCACGGCGTGAAGCTTGCGGGTATCGAACTCGACCGCAAGGTCCTGGCCGACATCGCCATGCACGAGGGCGCAGCCTTCAGCGCGATCGTCGCACAGGCAAAGGCAGCACTCCCCCAGGCCGCGTAATCCGCGACTGAGATGTGTTTGCGAAAGGGCGCCGGTGGGAAACCACCGGCGCCCTTTTCTGCGTCTGGCGCCGATGCTTTCCGTCGCTCCCACCTCCGTCATTCCCGCGAAGGCGGGAATCCATATTGGCAAGCCGTTGTGATCATCCGCACGGTCCGCCACTATGGATTGCCGCCTTCGCGGGAATGACGGGAGAAGTGATGGACCGGCAACCCTGCGTCTACATCCTCGCCAGCGGCAAGCACGGTACGCTCTATATCGGCGTGACGTCGAACCTGCTCGGACGGCTGCAACAGCATCGCGAAGGGTTGATCAAGGGGTTCACGTCCCGCTACGACGTAGTGCGGCTGGTACATTATGAGATGGCCGACACGATGGACGCTGCGATCGCGCGCGAGAAGCAGTTGAAGAAGTGGAACCGCGACTGGAAGGTGACCCTGATCGAGCGTGACAATCCTGACTGGGACGATCTGGCGATCGGCTTGGGATTGGACCCCGTTTCAGGTCGTCGTTCCCGCTAGGCGGGGGCCTTCGTCTAAGGGGCCAGGTATAGAGGCGCTACGGCAGCCAGTATGGATCCCCGCCTCCGCGGGGATGACGAAGTTAGGATTTCGAAACAGTGACGCAAGACCTGAACCAGATGCGCGAACACATGTTGACGGCGATCGCCGCGGCATCCGGCCTCGACGCGCTGGAGGCGTGCCGGGTCGAGGCGCTCGGCAAGCAGGGCACGATCACCGCGCTGCTGAAAACGCTCGGCAAGATGACCCCCGACGAGCGCCTCGTCCAGGGCCCGCTCATCCAGGGGCTTCGTGAGGCTGTGGCGAACGGCATCGCCGAACGGAAAGCGACGCTCGAACGCGCCGCGCTCGACGCGCGCCTCGCGAGCGAAACGCTCGACATGACGCTGCCCGCCGACGCGCCCACGCCCGGCACGATCCACCCGGTCAGCCAGGTCATGGACGAACTCGCCGAGATCTTCGCCGACCTCGGCTTCGCGGTCGCGACCGGGCCCGAGATCGAGACCGACTGGCACAACTTCTCCGCGCTCAACATTCCCGAGACGCATCCGGCGCGCGCGATGCACGACACCTTCTATCTCCAGCAGGGGATCGACGCGAAGGCCGCGGGCACCGCCGACGAGAAGACCACCTTCTCGCTGCTCCGCACGCACACCTCGCCCGTCCAGATCCGCACGATGCTGTCGCAGAAGCCGCCGATCCGCATCATCGCGCCGGGCCGCACCTACCGCTCGGACTCGGATGCCACGCACACACCGATGTTCCACCAGGTCGAGGGCCTCGTGATCGACAAGGGCATCACGCTCGGCCACTTGAAGTGGACGCTCGAGACCTTCGTGAAGGCGTTCTTCGAGCGCGACGACATCGTGCTCAGGATGCGCCCGAGCTACTTCCCGTTCACCGAACCCTCGGTCGAGATCGACGTCGGCTACACGCTGGTCAAGGGCAAGCGCGTCGTCGGCGGCGCCGAACCCGATGGCTGGCTCGAGATCCTCGGCAGCGGCATGGTCCACCGCAAGGTCATCGAGGCGTGCGGGCTCGATCCCGACGAGTGGCAGGGCTTCGCGTTCGGCTGCGGAATCGACCGTCTCGCGATGCTCAAATATGGCATGGACGACCTCCGCCCGTTCTTCGACGGCGATATCCGCTGGCTGAAACATTATGGTTTCTCGAGCCTCGACGTTCCCACTCTGTCGGCAGGAGTCGGCGCATGAAATTCACGCTCAGCTGGCTCAAGCAGCACCTCGACACCACCGCCACGCTCGACCAGATCGTCGACGCGCTGACCCGTATCGGCCTCGAGGTCGAAGGCGTCGAGAATCCGGGCGAGAAGCTCGCCGCGTTCCGCATCGCCAAGGTGCTCAGCGCCGAACGCCATCCGCAGGCCGACAAGCTGCAGATCCTGTCGGTCGACGCGGGCGATGGCCCGCTCCAGGTCGTCTGCGGCGCGCCCAACGCGCGCGCCGGGCTGATCGGCGTGTTCGGTGCGCCCGGCGCCTACGTCCCCGGTCTCGACGTGACGCTCAAGCTCGCGAGCATCCGCGGCGTCGAGTCGAACGGCATGATGTGCTCGACGCGCGAGCTCGAGCTCGGCGAGGATCACGACGGCATCATCGAGCTGCCCGCGGACGCGCCGATCGGCACGCCGTATCCCGATTATGCCGGGCTCACCGATCCCGTCATCGACGTCGCGATCACCCCCAACCGCCAGGACTGCATGGGCGTGCGCGGCATCGCGCGCGATCTCGCCGCGGCCGGCATGGGCACGCTCGCGCCACTGATCATCCCCACCTCTGTCACCGCAGCCCCCGCCGCCAACCCCACCCCCTCCGTCATCCCCGCGGAGGCGGGGATCCACGGCGCGGCAAGCGCGAATGGTGAAGTGGATTCCTGCCTTCGCGGGAATGACGGCACAGGGGCTGGGGACGGACCCGATGTCGCGACGCTGGACTCGGACGGCTGCCCCGCCTTCTTCGCCCAGACCGTCACCGGCGTGACCAACGGCGACTCCCCCGACTGGATGCGCCGCAGCCTGCTCGCGATCGGCCAGAAGCCGATCTCCGCGCTCGTCGACATCACCAATTACCTGATGATCGACCTCGGCCGCCCGCTGCACGTCTATGACCGCGCCAAGCTGTCGGGCGGCCTAGTCGCGCGCAAGGCCAAGGACGGCGAACAGGTCGTCGCCCTCAACGGCAAGACCTACACGCTCGACGCCAGCATGACCGTCATCGCCGACGATGTGGCGGTGCACGACATCGGCGGCATCATGGGCGGCGAGCATTCGGGCGTCTCCGCGGACACCACCGACGTGCTGATCGAATGCGCCTATTTCGATCCCGACCACATCGCGCGCACCGGCCAGGCACTCACGCTCACCTCCGACGCGCGCAGCCGATTCGAACGCGGCGTCGATCCGGCGTTCCTCGAAGACGGCCTCGCGATCGCCACCGCGCTCGTGCTCCACATCTGCGGCGGTACCGCGAGCGCCGTCACGCGCTCGGGCGAAGCACCGTCGGAGCCGCGCGTGATCCATTACGACCCGCGCCTCAGCGCCGACCTAGGCGGCCTCCACGTCGCCCCCGAACGCCAGGCCCGCACTTTGTTGTCGCTCGGCTTCACGATCGGCGCGATCAAGAGCGCGGATGCGTTCAGCGACGCGCTGTTCTCGACGATCGAGGGCAAATGGCCGGTCACGGTTCCGAGCTGGCGCCGCGACGTCGACGGCCCCGCCGACCTCGTCGAGGAAGTCGTCCGGATCGAGGGCATCGACAGCATCCCCTCGACGCCGCTGCCGCGCATGCCCGGCGTCGCCAAGCCGACCGCCACGCCCGAGCAGAAGCTCGAACGTCGCGCGCGCCGCGCCGCCGCAGCCCGCGGACTCGACGAAGCGGTGACGTGGAGCTTCCTCTCGGAGGCCGAAGCCGCACCGTTCGGCGGCGGCGCGTGGACGCTCGCCAACCCGATCAGCGAAGACCTGAAGGTCATGCGCCCCTCGCTGCTCCCCGGTCTGCTCGCCGCAACGGGGCGCAACCTCAAGCGCGGCCAGCAGAGCGTCCGCCTGTTCGAGATCGGCCGCCGCTACCTCGCCGACGCCGAACGCGCGACATTGGGCGTCGTGCTGGCCGGCGACCGCCGCCCGCGCGGCTGGCGCGAGGGCAAGGCTGCGAGCTTCGACGCGTATGACGCCAAGGCCGAAGCGCTGGCGCTGCTCGCCGCCTTGGGCGCGCCCGTCGACAACCTTCAGGTCATGGGGGAGGCGGGCGATGCCTGGCACCCCGGCCAGTCGGGCACGCTCCGGCTCGGACCGAAGACGGTGCTGGCAAGCTTCGGCATGCTCCACCCGTCGGTGCTGAAGGCGTTCGACCTTGATGGCGCGGTCGCGGCCGTCGAAGTCTATCTCGACGCAATCCCACCCAAGCGCGCGTCCGGCTTCGCGCGTCCCGCCTACACGCCGCCCGCGCTCCAGGCAGTCCGCCGCGACTTCGCGTTCCTCGTGCCGGCGGCGCTCGCCACCGACACGCTGGTCCGCGCGGTCAAGGGGGCCGACAAGGCCGCGATCGTCTCCGCGCGCGTGTTCGACGTGTTCACCGGCCAGGGCGTCGAGGACGGCCACAAGTCGGTCGCGGTCGAGATCGTCCTGCAACCCACCGCCAAGAGCTTCACCGACGAGGAGATCAAGGCGGTGGCCGACAAGGTCGTCGCCGCAGCCGCCAAGCAGGGCGCGAGCCTGCGCGGGTAAAGCCGCCCCCAACACCCCCCCCGGCGAAGGCCGGGGCCCAGTTGGGGAACAGGTGTAATGGCGGACAGGACGCCAGGGACGCCTAGCCCGGAGCCGCGCGGGTCGGGCCGAGCAGCAAGCAACGCCGCGCAAGCCTGTTCGAGCCCAACGGAAGGAACCCCATGACCGACCTGATCACGATCGCCAACGACCAACTCACCGCCCGGATCAACCCCCACGGCGCCGAACTCACGCACCTGCTCGACGCCGACGGCCGCGAGCTGATGACCAACGCCGACCCGGCATTCTGGACCGGCCATGCGCCGATCCTCTTCCCCGTCGTCGGCGTCGTCAACGAAGGCGTCATCCGCCTCGACGGCCAAGCCTACCCGATGCAGAAGCACGGCTTCGCGCGCCACTCGACGTTCGATGTCATCGCACACACCGAAACGTCCGCCACCTTCCGCCTCACCGACACCGAGGAAACCCGGAAAGCCTACCCGTTCGCCTTCGCGCTCGACATCGTCTTCACGTTTGACGGCGCGACGCTGGCGATCGAGGCGCGCATACACAATCGCACCGACGCCGCCATGCCGGCGAGCTTCGGCTTCCACCCCGCCTTCGCCTGGCCGCTCCCCTACGGTGAGCCCCGCGCCGACCACCGCATTACCTTCGCCGCCGACGAACCCGGTCTGCTGAAAGCGATCAGCCCCGACGGCCAGATCGCTGTCGACGAGCGCCCCTCGCCGGTGGAGAATCGCGTGATCGCCCTGCGCGACGAACTTTTTGCCAAGGACGCGCTCGTCTGGGACCCGATCCATTCCGATTCGGTGACCTTCGGCGCCAAGACCGGCCCGCAGTTGCAGATCGCCTTCCCCGACACGCCCAAGCTCGGCATCTGGACCAAGCCCGGCGCGGCGTATGTCTGCGTCGAACCCTGGCACGGCATCGCCGACCCCGAAGGCTATACGGGCGACTATCGCGCCAAGCCCGGCGTGTTCGAGGTCGCGGCGGGCGACACGAAGATCATCACCATGAGCGTGACGCTGGTCCCACACGAACGCTGACCCAACGATCCTCCCCCGCCAGGGGGAGGTGGCTGGCACTCGCCAGACGGAGGGGGAGGTAAGGGAAACCGCTGTTCCGTGTCCTCCCCCTCCGACGCTTCGCGCCACCTCCCCCTGGCGGGGGAGGATCGAACATCGGTCCAAACGGAGAGGATGACTCATGTCTCCCCTCTGTCCTACACGCCCCGCATCTGCCAATAGCACGCGATGATCGCTGCAAGCCTTCTCCTCCCGACCCCGCCGCGTCCCGCGCGGGGAGGGGATTCCGAGCGGTACGTAGCCTGAATTTCCTTACCTTCCGAGCCCCGACTCGGCTCCCCGGATCCACGCCATGACCCAATTTCCCCGCCGCACCTTCGCGATCATCTCGCATCCCGATGCCGGCAAGACCACGCTGACCGAGAAGCTGCTGTACTTCGGTGGCGCGATCCATCTCGCGGGCGAGGTGAAGGCGCGCGGCCAGAACCGCCGTGCGCGCTCCGACTGGATGAAGATCGAGCAGCAGCGCGGCATCTCGGTCACGTCGTCGGTCATGACGTTCGAACGCCAGGGGATCACCTTCAACCTGCTCGACACGCCGGGCCATGAAGACTTTTCCGAAGACACGTATCGCACGCTGACCGCGGTCGACTCAGCGGTCATGGTGATCGACGCGGCCAAGGGCATCGAGCCGCAGACGCGCAAACTCTTCGAGGTCTGCCGCCTGCGCAACGTGCCGATCATCACCTTCGTCAACAAGGTCGACCGCGAAGGCCGCGACCCGTTCTCGCTGCTCGACGAGGTGGCGGAGATGCTTCAGCTCGACGTCTGTCCGATGAGCTGGCCGGTCGGCATGGGCGGCGAGTTCGAGGGCGTGTACGATCTCTACGCCAACACGCTCAGCCGCCCCGAAGGCGACAGCCGCGAATTCATGGGCAAGGCGATCCCGTTCGCGGGCATCGACGACCCTGAGCTGGCCAAGATCCTCAGCCCCGAAGGCATCGTCCGCCTGAACGACGAGGCTGAACTCGCGCAAGGCGGCTATTCGAGCTTCGACGCCGAGGCGTATCGCGCGGGCAATCTGACGCCGGTGTATTTCGGCTCGGCGCTCAAGGATTTCGGTGTCGCCGAACTGATCGCAGCACTCGCCGACTACGCCCCGCCGCCGCGCGCGCAGCCCGCCGAGCCCGCCCCCGTCTCGCCCGACGAGCCCGAAGTCACCGGCTTCGTGTTCAAGGTGCAGGCGAACATGGACCCCAACCACCGCGATCGCATCGCGTTCATGCGGCTGTGCTCGGGCGTGTTCAAGCGCGGCATGAAGCTGACCCCCACCGGCCACGGCAAGCCGATCGCGGTCCATTCGCCGATCCTGTTCTTCGCGCAGAACCGCGAGCTGGCGGACGAGGCGTTTCCGGGCGACATCATCGGCATCCCCAACCACGGCACGCTGCGCGTCGGCGACACGCTGAGCGAACGCGCCGCGATCCGCTTCACCGGCCTGCCGAACTTCGCCCCCGAAATCCTGCGCCGCGTCGTGCTCAAGGACTTCACCAAGACCAAGCAGTTGCGCAAGGCGCTCGACGACATGGCGGAGGAGGGGGTGACGCAGGTCTTCTACCCCGACATCGGCTCGAACTGGATCATTGGCGTCGTCGGGCAGCTGCAGCTCGAAGTGCTGCTCTCGCGCCTCGATGCGGAGTATAAGGTCGCGGCCGGGCTCGAGCCCGCGCCGTACGAGACCGCGCGCTGGATTTCGGCGGAAGACCCGCAGGAGCTCAAGACCTTCGCCGAGATCAACCGCGGCGCGATGGCCAAGGATCGCGACGCCAACCCCGTCTTCCTCGCCAAAAGCGCATGGGAAGTGAACTACATCGCGGAGCGCTATGCCAAGATCCGCTTCGCCGCCACGCGGGAACGGTAAGGGACCGCGACCGCAATCGGTCGTCATCCCCGCGGAGGCGGGGACCCGTATGCTCAAACGCGTGCGGATCGATTGCTGAGGTTAGCCAATATGGATCCCCGCCTGCGCGGGGATGACGAACCCGGTGGTCTGAAGTTCAGTCCGCCGCCAGCGCCTCGGCGAGCATGTCGCGGATCGCGCGCAGCGCGGGCATCGGCGATTCGGCCTGCGCCACGATATCGGCAGGGCCGGGGATTGCAGGCGGCGCGGTCTTCTCGCCCGCCAGGAGCTGCTGCACGCCGCGGACGGTATAGCCCTCGCGGTTCAGATACTGGTCGATCCGCCGCACCAGCGCGACGTCCTCGGGCCGATAATAGCGCCGGTTGCCCGCGCGCTGCAGCGGCTTGAGCTGGAGAAAGCGCGTTTCCCAATAGCGCAGGATATGCTGTGGCAGACCGGTATCGCGCGACAATTCGCCGATCGTCCGGAACGCTGCCCCCGCCTTGTTCGCCGACGGCGGGGTATCGTCGTTCATCGAGACGGCATCGGCGTCGTCAGGCACGCGGATCGGTGGCGCCGACAATGCGCTCGCGCATCATCTGGCTCGCCCGGAACGTCAGCACGCGGCGCGGTGCGATCGGCACCTCGATGCCGGTCTTGGGGTTGCGCCCCACGCGCTCGCCCTTGTCGCGAAGCACGAACGTGCCGAACCCCGAGATCTTGACGTTCTCGCCGCCGGACAGTGCACCGCACATCTCGGCAAGGATCTGTTCAACGATCTTGGAGGAATCAGCACGCGACAGCCCCACCTCGCGGTGGAGGGATTCGGCCAGATCGGCCCGCGTCAAAGTACCGGTCATCGTCATTGCAAGCTCCCACACCCGGCGCTTCTCCTACACATGCGCGAAGGCGAGCGGAAGAACTTTTGTTCTACAAGCGGCCCGGCATGTTTGGAAACGATTAGAAGCGGATAACCGCAGCGCCCCAGGTGAAGCCGCCACCCATCGCTTCGAGGATGACGATCTGTCCCTGCTGGATGCGCCCGTCGCGGACCGCGACGTCCAGCGCGAGCGGCACCGACGCCGCGGACGTGTTGGCATGCTGGTCGACGGTGACGACGACCTTGGCCGGTGCGAGGCCCAGTTTGCGCGCGGTCGCATCGAGGATCCGGGCGTTCGCCTGATGCGGCACGACCCAGTCGACCTGGTCCGCGCCGAGCCCCGCCATCGCCAGCGACTCGGTCATCACCGACGCCAGGTTGGTCACCGCATGGCGGAAGACCTCGCGGCCCTTCATGCGCAGCTTGCCGACGGTGCCGGTCGTCGAGACGCCGCCATCGACGTACAGAAGCTCGTTGTGCCGCCCATCGGCGTGCAGCTTGGTCGTCAGGATCCCGCGCCCGTCCGCGTCCGCGGTGTCCTGCGCCTCGAGCACGATCGCGCCGGCGCCATCGCCGAACAGCACGCACGTCGTCCGGTCTTCCCAGTCGAGGATGCGGCTGAACGTCTCCGCGCCGATCACCAGCGCGCGCTTGGCGACACCGCTGCGGATCATGCTGTCGACGACCTGGACCGCGTAGAGGAAACCCGAGCACACCGCGGCGACGTCGAACGCGACGCAGTCGTCGATCCCGAGCATTGCCTGCACCTTGGTGGCGCTAGAAGGAAACGTCTGGTCGGGGGTCGCGGTGGCGAGCACGATCAGGTCGATGCTCTGCGCATCGATCCCGGCTGCGGCCAGCGCGGCCTTGCACGCGTCGGCCGCCAGCGTCGCGGTCGTCTCGCCTTCGCCGGCGATGTGGCGAAAGCGGATCCCGGTGCGTTCGACGATCCACTCGTCGCTGGTATCGACGGTCTCCGCGAGTTCAGCGTTCGAGACCCGGTGGGCGGGCAGGGCGGAGCCGGTGCCCATGACGACCGAACGGATCATGCCGCCTTCTCCACATTGCCGAGATCGTCGGCGATCCGCCGTACCAGGTCGTTGCGGACCATCTTGGCGGCATTGCCGATCGCGGTCGCGACACCGCGCTCGTTGGCGCCGCCATGGCTCTTCACGACGATGCCGTTGAGCCCGAGAAAGACCGCGCCGTTGTGATTATTGGGATCGAGGTGATCGCGCAGCAATTCGGTCGCCGGCTTCGAGATCAGGAAGCCGAGCTTCGAGCGGACCGAACTGCGGAACGCACGCTTGAGCAGGTCGGCGACGAATCGCGCGGTGCCCTCGGCGGTCTTGAGCGCGATGTTGCCCGAAAAGCCGTCGCACACGACGACATCGACCTCGCCGCGCGACAGCCGGTCGCCCTCGATGAAGCCGTTGAACTGCATGTCGACCGACGGCGTCGCGCGCAGCTGGGCTGCAGCGTCGCGAATCTCGTCGGTACCCTTCATGTCCTCGCTGCCGATATTCAGCAGCGCGACCCGGGGGTGCGGGATGTCGAGCGCAGTGCGCGCATAGGCGGCGCCCATGATCGCGAACTGGACGAGGTTGCGCGCATCGCACTCGGTGTTCGCACCGAGGTCGAGCATCACCATGTCGGTATCGCCCAGGGTCGGCAGACGCGCCGCGAGTGCCGGCCGGTCGATCCCGGGCAGCATCCGCAGCGACAGTTTCGCCATCGCCATCAGCGCGCCGGTGTTACCCGACGACACCGCAGCGGCGGCGCGACCCTGTTTCACCAGGTCGATCGCGATGCCCATCGACGTCTTCTTCGCCCGCCGGATCGCCTGGCTCGGCTTTTCGCTCGAGCCGACGACCTCGGGGGCGTGGACGATCTCGGAATTCTGCGACAGGTTCGGATGAGCCTTGAGCTCTTCGCGAATCGCAGCTTCGTCGCCGACCAGTATGAAGCGCATGCCCTCGAATCGATGACGCGCGCGCGCGACGCCGGCGAGCATTACTGCCAGCCCGTCGTCGCCACCCATCGCATCGACCGCGATCCAGCCGCTGTCGGGCATCGTCAATCCTTCGTTCAAGTTAGAGGTTCCGGACGGAAGCCTCAGCCCTCGATCGAGAGGATTTCACGACCGTTATAGTGACCGCACGACCCGCACAGGTTGTGCGGACGCTTCAGTTCGCCACAGTTGGGGCATTCCTGGAACGACGCGATCGTGAGCGAGTCGTGGCCACGGCGCATGCCGCGCTTGGAGGGCGAGGTTTTTCTTTTGGGGACGGCCATTTCGGCACCTTGTTCAATCTAAAGGTCGGGGCTCCGAGTACGCCTGGACACGGAACTCGGCAACCGACATGAATGCCGGCCGCCTGAAGCAACCCATGCGGCCTGACGCTCGCGAAGCGTGGCGCTATAGCGATTTCGTCCCGCGTTGCAAGCATTGGCCCCCCGCGTTGCAACCATTGGTCCGGGGTGGCAGGACCCGATCCGACATCCAACGAGGGGCAACGCCGTGATATTACCCGTGACGCTGACGATCGCAGCGGCTGCTGCCGTCGTCAATCTATGGCTCGCGTTCCGAATCGTGCCGATGCGCGTGAAGGGGAACGTCCTGATCGGCGACAATGGCGATGCGCTGTTGCAGGGCCGGATGCGCGCGCATGCGAACTTCACCGAATATGCGCCGTTCATCCTGATCCTGATCGGCCTTATCGAACTCGCGGGCGGGTCGACGACCTGGCTCTGGATCGCCGGCGCGGTGTTCGTGATCGCCCGAGTCGCGCATGCGTTCGGGATGGACCGGCCGACGTCGAGCATACCGCGCGCAGGCGGCGCGCTGGCGACCTGGGCGCTGATGGCGCTGCTCGCGGGCTGGGCGCTGACGATCGCCTATCAGGCCAACACGGTCCCGGCCGCCAAGACCTTCCAGGTCGTGCCGTCGGGAGGCCGCGCATGAGCGCGCTTCGCCTGTTTGCCGCCGCAGCGCTGCTGACGGCATCGCCTGCCGTCGCGCAGATTTCGCCCGAGCGCCTGTCCGCCGACGTGAAGACGCTCGCGTCCGACTCGTTCGAGGGGCGCGCGCCCGGCACGCCGGGGGAGACCAAGACGATCGACTGGCTGATCGCGCAGTTCAAGGCGATGAAGGCGCAGCCCGGCGGCCCGAACGGCAGCTGGACGCAACCCGTACCGCTCGTCCACACGCGCATGGGCACCGGCACCGTCCGCGCCGGCACCACGCCGCTGGTGCAGGGCCGCGACGTCTATCTCAGCACCGTCCGCGGGGTCGACCGCGTCGCCATCGCCAACGCGCCGATGGTGTTCGTCGGCTACGGCGTCAGCGCGCCCGAACGCGGCTGGGACGACTTCAAGGGGCTCGATCTCAAGGGCAAGGTCGCGGTCTTCCTCGTCAACGATCCCGACTTCGAGGCGATCGCCGGTGACGATTCGAAGGGCAAGTTCGGCGATCGCCGGATGACCTATTACGGCCGCTGGACGTACAAATATGAGGAGGCGGCAAGGCGGGGTGCCGTCGCGGCGCTGATCGTCCACGATACGCCGGGCGCCGGCTATGGCTGGTCCACGGTGACGGCGCCGGCTGGCGAGAATTACGACATCGTGCGGAAGGATCCCGAATCGCGGGTGATGCTCCAGGGCTGGCTCGAGGGTGGCGCTGCGACTCGGCTGTTCGCCGCCTCCGGCCTCGACCTCGCCGGCTTGCGCAAGGCGGCACGCCGCAGCGACTTCCGCCCGGTGCCGCTGAAACAGGCGTTCACCACCGACCTGCCGGTCAAGCACGACACCGCCGAGAGCCGCAACGTGCTGGCAAAGCTGCCGGGGAAGACCCACCCCGACGAGGTCGTGATGTTCGGCGCGCACTGGGATGCCTATGGGATCGGCGCGCCCGACGCGCAGGGCCGCACGATCCGGCCCGGTGCCAACGACGATGGGCTGGGCGTGGCGGGCGTGCTCGAACTCGCGCGCACCTTCGCCAAGGCACCGCGGACCGACCGCAGTCTCGTCTTCGCGCTCTGGAGCGGCGAGGAGCGCGGGTTGCTCGGCTCCGAAACCTATGCGGTGAACCCGGTCTATCCCGCCGCGAAGACGGTCGCCAACCTGACGCTCGACATCCTCCAGACCGCGGGTCCCGCAAAGGACGTCATGCTCGTCGGCGCAGGCCAGAACAGCCTCGAGGACATGCTCGGCGATGCCGCCAAGGCGCAGGGCCGCGCGGTAACCCCCGAAGCGCTTCCCGAACGCGGGCTGTTCTACCGCGCCGATCATTTCTCGGTCGCGCGCCGCGGCGTGCCGACGCTGCTGCTGATGGCAATCAGCGGTGCGCCCGATCTCGTGACGGGCGGGCGGACGGCGGGGCAGGCGTGGCTCGACGGCTATATGAAATGCTATCACCAGACGTGCGACGCCTGGCGCCCGGACTGGGATCTGCGCGGCGCCGCGCAGGATATCGGGCTGTTCCAGACGATCGGGACGAAGCTCGCAAACAGCCGGTCGTGGCCGGAATGGCGCGATGGCTCCGAGTTCAAGTCGGTGCGGGCCGAGACGGCGGGCGAGCGGAAGTAGGATCTAGCCCACGCGCACTACCACCCCGGCGAAGGCCGGGGTCCAGTTGGAAAGGTTGCCGTAACGGAGCGCGACCTCCACCAATCTTCGTTCCCCAACTGGGCCCCGGCCTTCGCCGGGGTGGCGGCGTTGGAAGGGTGGCGGTTCTTCCTGCTCTCCCGCGAAGGCGGGAGCCCAGGGTCACGAACGCTATCGCCCGGTACCCTGGACCCCCGCCTCCGCGGGGGAACAGACAGGGTTGTGAACGGCGGTCAGGCCGCCAGCGCCCGATCACTCACGAACATGTTCGTCGCCCGCTCATGCGCAAACGTGCTCGCCGGCCCATGCCCCGGGATAAAGCTCGTATCGCTCCCCAGCGGCCACAATTTCTCGACGATCGACTTCACCAGCACCTGGTGATTGCCACCCGGCATGTCCGACCGCCCGACCGACCCCTGGAACAGCACGTCGCCGACCTGCGCGAACTTCGACGGCGCGTGGTGGAAGATCACATGCCCCTCGGTATGCCCCGGCGTCTCGTACACATCGAGGACGAGATCCCCGACCGACACCGTGTCGCCCTCGACCAGCCACCGGTCGGGCTCGAAATTGACGCCGGAAATCCCGTATTTCGGCCCATCCTGATCGAGCCGCTGCAACCAGAACCGGTCCGCCTCGTGCGGCCCCTCGATCGGCACGCCCAGATCGTTCGACAGCCGCTTGGCGCCACCTGCATGATCGATATGGCCATGCGTCAGCAGGATCTTCTCGACCGTCACGCCCGCCTGTTCGACCGCCGCCATGATCCGCGGCAGGTCGCCGCCCGGATCGATTACCGCCGCCTTCATCGTCGCGGTGCACCAGATGATGGTGCAGTTCTGCTGGATCGGCGTGACGGGGACGATCGCGGCGCGGAGGGGAGGATTTGTCATGGCCTCGAAATAGGATAGCGCATCGGTTGGAGCAATCGCCGCTTGCGATTTGCCCCGCGGCCCGTGCAACAGTCGCAACGATGTGGACTGCGCCCTTCGTTTTGCTCGACGACGCCCGCGAGGGCGGGGCTCCAGCCCGGCTGTACCGCGATCCTATCCGGATCGTCCGCGCCGACACGCTCGCCGAAGTCCGCCCCGCGCTCGACGCCCTGCGCGCCGCCCGCGCAGACGGTCTCCACGCCGCCGGCTACCTGACCTACGAAGCTGGCGCCGCCCTCGCATCGAAGCCGCTCGACGTCCGCACCGAGGGGCCGCTGCTCTGGTTCGGCCTGTTCGCCGGGTACGAGACGATCGCCGCGCACGATGTCGCCGCGCTGCTCCCCGATCCCGCAGGCGCGTGGACGGGCGCGCCACGCCCACTCATCGACCGCGACACCTATGACGCCAGCCTCAATCGCGTGCTCGACCTGATCGCGGCGGGCGACATCTACCAGGCGAACCTCACCTTTGCCGCCACCGTGCCGTTCGTCGGCGACCCGCTCGCGCTCTACGCCCGGCTCCGCCGCCAGGCCCGGGCGGGCTATGGCGCACTAATCGATACCGGCGAGACGCGCTTCCTGTCGCTCTCCCCCGAACTGTTCTTCGCGCTCGACGGCGACACGCTCACCTGCCGCCCGATGAAGGGAACGGCATCACGAGGTGAAACGCCCGATACCGACCGCATGGCTGCTGAGGCGCTCGCGACCGATCCGAAGCAGCGCGCCGAAAACCTGATGATCGTCGACCTGATGCGCAACGACCTGTCGCGAGTCGCGACCCACGTCGCGGTCCCCGACCTGTTCACTGTCGAGACCTATCCGACCGTCCACCAGATGACCTCGACCGTCACCGCCACGCTCAAGCCCGGCTGCGACGCGGTCGACGTGCTCGCCGCGCTGTTCCCGTGCGGCTCGATCACCGGCGCGCCCAAGCAACGCGCGATGGAGGTCATCGCTGAGGTCGAACACGCCCGCACCCGCGGCATCTACACCGGCGCGATCGGTCGTTTCGATCCGAGCGGCGACGCGATCTTCAACGTCGCGATCCGCACGATCGCGATCGAGGACGGTGTGGCGACGATGAGTCTCGGCTCGGGGATCGTCGCCGACAGCGCGGCCGACGCCGAATGGGCGGAATGCCACGCCAAGGGCGCGTTCGTCACCGCCGGGCAGCGCCCGTTCGACCTGATCGAGACGATGGCGTTCGATCCCGACGACGGGCTCACCCGCCTCGAAGCGCATCTTGCACGCATGAAGGCCAGTGCGGAACGGCTCGGCTTCACCTTCGATCGCCACACCGCGCGCAACGAGCTCCAGGCCGCGACCTTCCGGTTGCGCGGCCCCCGCCGGATCCGCCTGCTGCTCAGCCCGTCGGGCGCGATCGCGATCGAGGCGGCACCGCTGCCGCATTCGCCGGCCGAGGCGCACGTCGCGATCGTCCCGCTGCCGGTCGCGCCCGCCGACTTCCGCCTCCGCCACAAGACGAGCGCGCGCGGCTTCTACGACGCGGCGCGCAAGGCTGCCGGCACGTTCGAGGTGCTGTTCGAGGATGCCGACGGCTTCCTCACCGAAGGCAGCTTCACCTCATTGTTCGTGCCGCGCGGCGACGTGCTCGTGACGCCGCCGCTACGGAACGGCCTGCTCCCCGGCATATTGCGGGCCGAGCTGGTCGAATCGGCGCGCGCGATCGAGGCGCCGCTCACCCGCGCGGACCTTGCCGGCGGATTCTTCATCGGAAATGCGGTTCGTGGCCTCATTCCGGCGATTGTTGCGGTTGCGAAATCGGTGACGCGGGGCGTATAGCCCGCGCGAATTCCGCAGGCGAAATCTGCGGACAACCGCAAAGGTTCCAGCATGCACGCATCTGCCGCGCTCGGTCGCATCAGCCCTTCGCCGACGCTCGCGATCACTAGCCGCGTTCTCGAACTGAAGCGCGCGGGCGTCGACGTGATCGGGCTGGGCGCGGGCGAACCCGATTTCGACACGCCCGACTTCGTCAAGGAAGCCGCGATCCAGGCGATCCGCGACGGCAAGACCAAATACACCAATGTCGACGGCACGATCGAGCTGAAGCAGGCGATCGTCGCCAAGTTCGCGCGCGACAACCGCCTGACCTACACCACCGATCAGATCAGCGTGAACGTCGGCGGCAAGCACACCTTGTTCAACGCGATGGTCGCGACGATCGATCCGGGCGACGAGGTTGTGATCCCCGCGCCCTATTGGGTCAGCTATCCCGACGTCGTGCAGTTCGCCGGTGGCGTGCCCGTGATCGTCAAGGCCGGCCCCGAGGTGGGCTACAAGCTCGATCCCGCAGCACTCGACGCGGCGATCACGCCAAAAACCAAGTGGGTGATCCTCAACTCGCCGTCGAACCCGACCGGCGCCGGCTACACGATCGACGAACTGAAGGCCTTGGGCGCGGTGCTGGCGAAGCACCCGCACGTCTGGATCTTCGCCGACGATATGTACGAGCATATCGTCTATGACGGCTTCAAGTTCGCGACGATCGCCGAGGCGTGCCCCGAGCTGTTCGAGCGCACGCTGACCGTCAATGGCTGCTCGAAGGCCTATGCGATGACCGGCTGGCGGATCGGCTATGCCGGCGGTGCGGCGTGGCTGATCAAGGCGATGGCCAAGCTCCAGTCGCAGTCGACCTCGAACCCATGCTCGATCGCGCAGGCCGCGGCGGTTGCCGCGCTCAACGGCGACCAGTCGTTCCTCGCCGAGCGCAACACCGCGTTCCAGGGCCGCCGCGACCTGGTCGTGTCGATGCTGAACGAGATCGACGGCATGCACTGCCCGACGCCGGAGGGCGCGTTCTACGTCTACCCGTCGTTCGCCGAACTGATCGGCAAGACGACGCCGAACGGTCGCCTGATCGACACCGACGAGGCGATGGTCGGCTATCTGCTCGACGATGCGAAGGTCGCCGTCGTGCAGGGCGCGGCGTTCGGCCTCTCGCCGGCGTTCCGGATCAGCTATGCGACCTCGGACGCGCTGCTGCGCGAGGCGTGCACACGCATCCAGACGGCCTGCGCCGCGCTGAAATAACTGCCTGATCCTCCCCCGCAAGGGGGAGGTGGCTGGCCCTTGCCAGACGGAGGGGGAGGAAAGGGATAACCTCTGCTCCGTGTCCTCCCCCTCCGTCACCTGTCGGCGACACCTCCCCCTGGCGGGGGAGGATTTGCGGCTGGAGCAACATTTCGGAAACGCGGCGACATCGCCCGGCAATCCTGCCGGGCGATGCCTGCTGCACGATGAACGCATCGGCCACGCCGCGTTAATCGAGAGTTTCTAAAAACGACATTGTGGTTGGCCGGCATCTCCACGACATGCCGGTACGTAGCTGATGCTGACCTATCCGGTTGGCATCGTCATTGGTTTCATTGGGATCGCATCATGCGCAGCATCGTAAAGTCGAGTTTCTTCTGGCAGTTCAGCGGCGGTTTCGTCCTCGGCGCCATCGGCTTGCTCGCGCTGCAGCCCGCCGAGGCGCGCCAGACCTTCGCAAGCCATTTCGAACACAGCGCGCCCATCACGCGATAAACACCCGGACGGCTTGGCGAAACGGAGTGGCAACCCCATGTATCTAAACATGAAAAAGCCGCTCATCGCCACGCTCGCCGCCGTCGGTATCGCCGGTGCGATTCTTTCCACCGGTGCCGCGCAGGGCGCCCGCGCCGTCGTCATCCCCGCCGTCAAGACAGACCTGCCGCCCGCGCCCGGTATCCAGACCGCGGTGCTCGCCGGCGGCTGCTTCTGGACGATGGAGGCGGTGTTCGAGCATGTGAAGGGCGTGAAGACGGTCACGACCGGCTACGCGGGCGGCACCAAGGCCACCGCGACCTACGACCAGGTCTCGGCCGAGACGACCAAACACGCCGAGGCGATCCGGATCGCCTATGATCCCCGAGTCGTGAGCTACGGGACGCTGCTCCGCGTCTATTTCTCGATCGCGCATGATCCGACGACGTTGAACCGTCAGGGCCCCGATAGCGGCACCAGCTATCGCTCGGCGATCTTCCCGCAGTCGCCCGCGCAGGCGCAAGTTGCTCGCGCGTACATCGCCCAGCTGGGGGCGGCGCACGTCTTTTCCGGCCCGATTGTGACCAAACTCGAGACCGGCGCTTTCTATCCGGCCGAGGCGTATCACCAGAATTTCTACGACCGGAACCCGACGCATCCGTATGTCGTCACGTGGGACAAGCCGAAGGTCGCCGCATTCCGTGCGGCGTTCCCGACGATTTCGAACTGACAGCGTTCGACGCCCCCCCCCCGTCATCCTGACGAAAGTCAGGATCCAGAGCCAATAGGGGCTACGCTCGTGATCCTGGATCCTGACGTTCGTCAGGATGACGGAAGTTCAGGCCGCAACCGGAAACCGCAGCATCCGGTCCGCCACCGGCACCATCGCCTCTGCGCCCGCCCCCACCGCGCGAACGATTTCGGGATGATCGACATCCAGTCCCCCGGTCAGCGATCCGAACGCAGGCAGGATCAGCTTCGTCGCGGTCGCCACGAAACACCGCCGCGCCACCGATTTCCCGCGCACGCGCAACCGCAGCTTCGGGTGGAAATGCCCCGACAGCTCGGGCCGCGTCTCCGCGCGGTCGGCTTCGTGGCGCAGCACCAGCCCGTCGACGACGACTTGATCCACCACGGTCCCGCCGCACCGATCGAGGATCGCCGGATCGTGATTACCCGTGATCCACGTCCAGCGCGTGGCCTGCGTCATCGCCTGGAGCATCGCCTGCGCGCGCGGCGGCAGCCGCTCGCACCCGTCGCTGTCGTGGAAGCTGTCGCCCAGGCACCAGACTTCGCGCGCGCCGGTCGCCGCGACCAGCGCGGTCAGATCGGCCAGCGTCGCGATCGAATCATAGGGGGGCAGCATCTGGCCCGACCGCGCGAACCAGCTCGCCTTCTCGAAATGCAGGTCGGCGACCAGCAGCGCGCGCCGCTCCGGCCAGAACAGCGCGCCTTGCGCCAACGCCAGAAGCGCATGTCCGCCGAACGAAAAGGGAACCATTTGCCTGCCATGCCGCTGCGCGCGGAGTGAATCAACCCGCCTTCGCGTCAAAGCGGCAACAGGTCGGCAGGACTTGCGCATGCCCCCAATCGGCGTAAAGCGCGCCGTCCCATCAGGAGGAGCGCTCTTCGCGCCATGACGTCCGTAGCCGGAACACCCCAGACCGCAGTTGTGACCGACGCGACCGCCGAGCAAGCGGCGCCGTCGGATCTGTCCGCGGCGCATCTGCATCCCCATCCGGCGCTGGCCGCGCTGACCGTCGGCGCGATCGGCGTCGTGTTCGGCGATATCGGCACCAGCCCGCTCTACGCATTCCGCGAGGCGCTGGGCCAGACCTCGGCGGGCGGCATCGACCCGAGCGAGATCCTCGGCGTGCTGAGCCTCGCGCTCTGGTCGCTGTTCCTCGTCGTCACGGTCAAATACGTCATCTTCCTGATGCGCGCGGACAACCAGGGCGAGGGCGGCGTGCTGGCGCTTGCCGCGCTGGCCCGCCGCGCGCTCGGCATGCGGTCGCGGATTGCGATCGTGCTCGGCGCGGCGGGGGCGTCGCTGTTCTACGGCGATGCGATCATTACGCCTGCGCTGTCGGTGCTGTCCGCGATGGAGGGCCTGCGGACGATCCCGAGCGCGGCGCACATCTTCAACGAAGGCGTGGTGCGCGCGTTGACGATCGGAATCCTGATCGCGCTGTTCATGATCCAGGCGCGCGGCACCGCGCAGGTGTCGAAACTGTTCGGCCCGGTCTGCATCCTCTGGTTCGTCACGATCGGCGCGCTCGGAATCTGGCACATCGCCGACGAGCCCTCGATCGTCCGCGTGTTCCTGCCGACCTATGGCATTTCGTTCCTCGCCACGCACGGCGTCACCGGGCTGTTCGTGCTCGGCGCGGTGTTCCTGACCGTCACCGGTGCCGAAGCGCTGACCGCGGACATGGGCCATTTCGGCAAGCTGCCGATTCGCATCGGCTGGTTCTTCCTCGTCTTCCCCGCGCTCGCGCTCAACTATCTGGGGCAGGGCGCGTTCGCGCTCGCCAAGCTTGAGGATGCGGCGCGGCAGGGCATCCCCTTCGTCAATCAGGACTGGTTCTTCCTGATGGCGCCCGAATCGCTGCGCCCGGCGCTGATCATCCTCGCCGGGTTCGCCACCGTGATCGCCAGCCAGGCGGTCATCACCGGCGCGTTCAGCCTCACGCAGCAGGCGATCCAGCTCGGCCTGCTGCCCCGCCTGCGCATCCGCCAGACCTCCGCGGTGTTCGCCGGCCAGATCTACCTCCCCGCGATCAACTGGCTGTTGTTGATCGGCGTGCTGGTGCTCGTGGTCCAGTTCAAGACGTCGTCGGCAATGGCCGCGGCGTACGGCATCGCGGTGACCGGCACGATGGTCGTCACCACGCTGCTCGCCTACATCGTCGTGCGCCATCGCTGGAACTGGTCGCGGCCGCTGGCGCTGGCGGCGATCCTGCCGTTCCTGACGCTCGACCTGATCTTCTTCGGCGCGAACATCCTCCGCGTGATCGAGGGCGGCTGGGTGCCGCTCGTCATCGCCGCGTCGATCGGCCTCATCATCTACACCTGGGTCCGCGGCAAGAAGATCGTCAGCGCGTTCGAGAAGCGCCAGAGCATCCCGCTCAGCGACCTCGCCGCCGCGCTCGAGAAGCGCCCGCCCGAGCGCGTCTCGGGGACCGCGGTGTTCCTGACCGCGAACCCGCATGCGACGCCGGGCGCGCTGCTGCATAACCTCAAGCACAACAAGGTGCTGCACGAGCGCAACCTGATCGTCAGCATCCGCACCGCCGACCGCCCGTTCGTCGACGAGGCGAGCCGCGCCAAGGTCGAGCGCGTCGACGAGAATTTCTCGATTGTCGTGCTCACCTATGGCTTCATGGAATCGCCCGACGTGCCGCGCGATCTCGGGGTGGGCAACAAGACAGAGCAGCTCGGGCTCGACCCGATGCGAACCTCCTTTTTCATCGGCCGCAACACGCTGAAGCCCGATGCGGAAAAGGGCATGCCGCCCTGGCAGGACCGGATCTTCCTGTTCCTGCAGCGCAACGCCAGCGATCCGACCGACTTCCTGAAGATCCCCCCCGGCAAGGTGCTAGAGCTAGGCGAACAGGTCACCGTCTAACCTCCCTCGCCCCTCCGGGGAGAGGGAAGGGGCCCGCGGCCCTTGCCGTGGGAAGGGAGAGGGGCGTTGGAGCGGACCGTCCCGAGCCTCACGCCCCTCACCCTTCCGTCGCCTACGGCTCCTCCTTCCCTCTCCCCGAGGGGAGAGGGACCAGAAGTCACCCCGCAAACGCCTTCACCAGATCGAACAGATAATCCCGGCCGTCGTAGAGCGACGCCACGCGGATCCGCTCGTTCAGCCCGTGGATCCCGCCCATATCCTTGTCGATGAACACGCCGGGCGCGCCATAGACGGGGATCCCGATCGCCTCGAAGAAAATCCCGTCGGTCGCGCCCGTCGACATCAGCGGCAGGATCGGCAGCCCGGGAAAGTGCTTCGCCGCGACCTTCGTCACCGGCCCCATGATCTTCGGGTCGAGCGTCGGCGGAATCGCGGTCGGCCGCACCGGCTGGTTGGCCGTCACCGTCACCTTCGCCCCCGCCAATTCTTTCAGCTTGGCGAGCGTGCCGTCGACCGTTTCCCCCGGAAAGATCCGGCAGTTGATGTTCGCGGTCGCGCGCTGCGGCAGCGCGTTCTCCGCATGGCCTGCGTTCAGCAGAGTCGCCACGCAGGTCGTGCGCAGCGTCGAATGCATCGCCTTGTCACGGCTGACGATCGCGTCCGCGGTCTTGTCCTCCGGATTGGCGAGCAGCTTCGTGATCGCCGTCCCCATCTCGCCCGGCATCGCCTTCGCGCTCGCCGCAAAGAACGCCCTGGTCGTGTCGGTGAACTTCACCGGGAATTCATAGCCCTGCACCGCCTTCACCGCATCGGCGAGTTCGTAGATCGCGTTCTCCGGCGTCGGTTGCGAGCTGTGTCCGCCGGGATTGGTGGCAAGGAACGTGTAGTTCTGCGCGGCCTTCTCGCCCACCTGGATCGCGAGCAGCTGACGCTTGCCATTGTCGTCAAGCCGTCCGCCGCCGCCTTCGTTCAGCGCGAACTCCGCCGCGATCAGGTCGGGCTTCGATTTCGCCAGATACTGCGCGCCGTTCCACGCGAACGTGGTCTCCTCGCCACAGGTCAGCGCCAGCTTGATCGTGCGCTTGGGCGTGTACCCGGACGTCTTGAAGCGGATCATCGCGTCGGACCAGATCGCCGCCTGCGCCTTGTCGTCGACGGTGCCGCGTGCGTAATAATAGCCGCCTTCCTCGATCAGCTTGAACGGATCGCGCACCCAGTCCTCGCGCTTGGCCTCGACCACGTCGAGATGCGCGAGCAGCAACATCGGCTTGACGCTCGCGTCCGATCCTTTGAGCACCGCGACCAGCCCGCCGTCCTTGGGATGCTCGGGCACCGAGAAATAGGTGAGGTCGGCATCCGCATAGCCCGCGCTCTTCAGCCGCGCGCCGATCTGCGCGGCGGCCTGCGTGCAGCTGCCCGCCGACAGCGTCGTGTTGGTCTCGACCAGTTCCTTGTAGAGCCCGAAAAACGCCTTCTGGTCGGGCCGCGATTGCGCCTGCGCGGAGATCGGCGTGGTCAGTATCGCCGCCGTAAGTAGCCAGCCCGTCGCGCGCATTATCGTCCCCTTTATCGTGTCGTGCAGGAGAGTTGCAGCGAATGCGCGGTTACGCAACCTCAGCGGCGGCGGGCGTCGCGCGGCAACGCCAGCCGCACCTCGCGGTTGGCGAAATCGATGTCGACGCGGCGGAACAGTTGCAGCACGTCCATCCCCAGCAGCATCGCGGGCCGCTCGGCCAGGCCGAATACCGCGAACGGCGGCGCGTCGACCGCGGTGAACGCGACGGGCAGGTCGCCCAGCGACAGGCTGCCGATCGAGACCCGGTCCATCGTGGTATAGTCGGCCACCACCGTCTCGCCGGTGACCCCGGTCAGCGAGACCGTCTGAGTCCGATCCGCGCCCCCCAGCGCCTTGCGAGTCACCTTCCGGCGCAGCGCGCCATTGGCCATGCTGATCGAGGTGCCGGTATCCAGGATCACGCGGATGCGGATGCCGTTGCAATAGGCGTCGGTGACGACAAGCTGCCCGAACAGGCTGCGCGCGCGGATGACGATCTCGTCGGGGGCGGCGCGCTCGCGGATGCGGCGTTTGCGCGACGGGGTGACCGTCATCACGTTGGTGTCGAAGTCGATCGTCACCGCGTGATCCTGCAACGTGTCGATCCCGAGCAGCCCGCGCGCACCGAGGTTGATCGCGCCGATCGCTGGCGCCTCGATCGGTGCGCTCCCGATCACGCTGACCTTGAGCGAGGGGATGACGACGGTGGTGACCCGCTCCGATCCGGTCATTCCCGTCACGCGCACCGTCCGGCCCGGCGCGAGGCCGAGCGTGGCGGCCAGCTCGCGCGCGATGACGGTCCGCTGCGCGCCGGTATCGACGATGAACGGAAAGGGCCCCGCGCCGGCGATCGTCACCGGCACTGTCATCCGTGTTTGGTCGTCGCCAAACAACAGCGTCGCGGCATCGGGGTCTGCTGCGGATGCTGCAGCCGTTGGGGGTGCAGCATTTTGGCGCGGGAGCACGGCGTCCTGGGCGCTCGCCTGGGCGGTGATCACGAACAGCAACGGGCCCAGCCACCTGCGCATGCTGCAAATGCTGCGCCCGATTTCATGCGCGCGCAACTGTGGTTATTCGGGGAGAACGACGCTGCAAAAATCACCACCCCGGCGGAGGCCGGGGCCCAATTGGAAAGGTGGTCGTAACAGAGCATTGACCCCAATTAGCACCGTCCCCCAATTGGGCCCCGGCCTCCGCCGGGGTGGTGGGTTGTGAGGGAGTGTCCCCCTCAATCCGGCCGCATCGCATCCGCAATCATCGCCTCCGCCTCGATCAGCAGCGCATCGTCCGAACTGCTCGTCGCCACCTTCTCGCGCCCGATGAGCGTCAGCACGGGCACCGCGAGCGGCGTCACGCGCTCGAGATCGACATGCACCATCGTCGCCGCCGCACGGTCGAGCAGCGACGCCAGCCGCCCGACATCGGTCATCCGCGCGCGCGCATCCGCCCACGCCGCCTCCAGCAACAGATGCGTCGGCTCATATTTGCGCAGCACGTCGTAGATCAGGTCGGTCGAGAACGTCACCTGCTTGCCGGTCTTGCGCTTGCCCGGATGTTGCCGCTCGACCAGCCCGCCGATCACCGCCACCTCGCGGAACGCGCGCTTGAGCAAATGCGATTGCTGCACCCATTCGACGAATTCATGCTCGAGGATATCCGCCGAGAACAAAGCCGCCGGATCGGTGATCTTCTCCAGCCCAAACACCGCGAGCGCATAGTCGTTGGCGACGAAGCCCAGCGGTTTGAGCCCCTGCGTCTCCATCCGCCGCGTAATCAACATCCCCAGCGACTGGTGCGCGTTCCACCCCTCGAAACTGTACGCGACCATGTAATGCCGCCCCTCGCGCGGGAACGTCTCGACCAGCAGCTGACCGGGCTGGGGCATCACCGATCGATACGCCTGCATCTCCAGCCATTCGCGCACGTCGTCGGGGAAGCGCGCCCACTCGCCGGGATGCGCGAGGAACCCGCGGACCCGGTCGGCCAAGTTGGTCGACAGCGGCATCCGGCTGCCGCCATAGGTCGGGATCCGCGCCGGCTTCGACGTCGCGCGCACCACCAGATCCTCGAGGTCGATCTTCATCACCTCGAGGCTGAGGCCTGCGAAGAAGAACGTGTCGCCGTGGCTCAGCTGCGCGGCGAACGCCTCCTCGACGCGCCCCAGCACACGGCCATTGCCAAACCGGACGTTCAGCATCGTCGCCTCGACGATGATCCCCGCGTTCAGCCGGTGCTGGCCGATGAATTTGGGGTGGCTGACCCGCCACGTGCCATCCGCGTCCTTGGTCAGCCGCTTGAACCGGTCATACGCCTTCAGCGAATAGCCGCCGTCGCTGATGAAGTGCAGCACGCGCTCGAACGTCTCGGTCGGCAGCGCGGAATAGGGGAGAGCGGAGCGGATCTCGTCGAGCAGATCCGCCTCGCGAAATGGCGCTGCGCAGGCGCATGCCATCACATGCTGCGCCAGCACGTCGAGCGCGCCGACCCGGAAGATGTCCGAATCGAGCTCGCCCGCCTCGACCGCGTCGAGCGCGGCGCGCGCCTCCAGATATTCGAAGCGGTTGCCGGGCACGACGATCGCCTGGCTTGATTCGTCGAGCCGGTGATTGGCGCGGCCGATCCGCTGCAACAGCCGCGACGATCCCTTGGGCGCGCCCATCTGGATCACGCAGTCGACATTGCCCCAGTCGACCCCCAGGTCGAGGCTCGACGTGGCGACCAGCGCGCGCAGCTTGCCCTCGGCCATCGCGTTCTCGACCTTGCGCCGCGCCTCCTTGGCAAGACTCCCGTGGTGCACGCCGATCGGCAGATTGCCCGCATTCACCTTCCACAGATCCTGGAAGATCAGCTCGGCGAGGCTGCGCGTGTTGCAGAACACGATCGAGGTCTCGTGCGCCTCGATCTCTGCCATCACCTGCGCGGCGGCATAGCGGCCCGAATGCCCCGACCACGGCACGCGGCCCTCGGGCAGCAGGATCGCGATGTTGGGATCGGCACCCGGCTCGCCGCGCACCATCGCGACCTGGTCGATATCGCCGTCGGGGGCCAGCCAGGCGCGATAGCCATCGGCATCCGCGACCGTCGCCGACAGCGCGACGCGGCGCATCCCCGGAGAGATCTTTTGCAACCTGGCCATGCACAGCGACAACAGGTCGCCGCGCTTGCCGGTCGCGAACGCATGCACCTCGTCGACGACGATCGTGCGAAGGTTCTCGAACATCGTGATGCTGTCCGGATAGCTCAGCAGCAGCGACAGCGACTCCGGCGTCGTCAGCAGGATCTGCGGCGGCTTGATCCGTTGCCGCGCCTTGCGATCCGAAGGGGTGTCACCGGTGCGGGTCTCGACGCGGATATCCACGCCCATCTCGTCGATCGGCGTCAGCAAATTGCGCTGCACGTCGACCGCGAGCGCCTTCAACGGCGATACGTAGAGCGTGTGCAGCCCCGCGGTCGGCGCCTCGATCAGCTCGGCGAGCGTCGGCAGGAACCCCGCGAGCGTCTTGCCCGCGCCCGTCGCCGCCACCAGCAGCGCGTGATGCCCCGCACGGCCTTCCGCCAGCATCTCGCGCTGATGCCGCCGCGGACGCCATCCCCGCGTCGCGAACCAGTTTTCCAAGGGGAGGGGAAGGTCGCTCACGGCCTGTTCACGCATCATCGTCATATGGGGGCATCGCGCCGCACCGCTATGGACCGCACGCGTAACGACCGGCATTTCAGCCAAAGCTCTGTTGTGAAAGACAATCGGTGTCGCTTTTTCGCTATCTCCTGCCGCTACCGTTGCTTGCACTCCTGCCCTTCGCCAATGCCACCGCCGCCAACAAGTCGTTCGTCGGCGCAGGCGGCAATGTCCGCCTGTCCCATGCCTCCAGCCTCACGCCGACGCGCAACTTTGCCGGCCGCCCGCTGATGAACCGCGGCTGGCGGCAAATGTGGGACGGCGCGCCGATCGGGCGCGGCGTCGGCATCGTCCGCTTCTGGGAACTCGCCAAGCCGACCGACGGCCAGGGTCAGGTGACCGAGCTGCTCCAGGTCGGCTTCAGCCGCAGCGCGGCGGTGGTCGCGACCTGCGGCACTGCGGGAATGGTCTCCGGCAATGTCCGACGCCTGCCCAACCGGATGCTCGGCGGCCACCGCTGGACCGTCTACGCCAGCGGCGACGCGGGCATGAGCCAACAGGTGAGCGCGACCAACCTGCGCAGCGTCATCAACGGCGCCTGCTACGCGATCGACCGCGTCACCTACGCGGTCAAGGCCGCGCCCCCCGCAGGCCGCAACGCGCCGACCCAGGCGGTCGCGGCGGCGCGGATGGACGCGATCCTGGCGACGATCAAGGTCGGCACGCGACGCTGATCTGAGCGCGACATCCGCCACAGCGCGCGCCCCCAACTCCCCTTTCTTCCGTCATCCTGACGAAAGTCAGGATCCAGAGCCGTACACGTCAGCGCCTGTTACCCTGGATCCTGACTTTCGTCAGGATGACGGGACTTGGGTGAGCCGCTGTCTCCGAATCGGAGACCGTCTCTCTGTCTCACCCCAGCGCAACGCGATCACGGCACCGCACCCCGGTCCACGCGTTACCCCCGCATGGCAAAACTCGGCGACTGGCTCGAACCGCATCCGCACGGCATCCTCGTCAAGCCGATCGACGCGTGGATCGACCCGTCGATCCCGAGCGCAAAGGCACTCGTCACGCACGGCCATGCCGACCACGCACGCGGTGGTCACGAGGCGGTGTGGGCGACCCCCGAGACGCTCGCGATCATGGACGCGCGCTACGGCCCGCAAGCCGGCAACCCGGTCGCGTACGGCGAGACGATCCGGATGGGCGAGGTCGATATCGGCTTCGTCCCCGCCGGCCATGTGCTCGGTTCGGCGCAGATCGTGCTCGATTATCGCGGCGAGCGGATCGTCGTCTCGGGCGATTACAAGCGCCGCGCGGACCCGACCTGCACGCCGTTCGAACCCGTCAAATGCGACGTCTTCATCACCGAGGCGACGTTCGGCCTGCCCGTCTTCCGCCATCCCGACACCGGCGACGAGATCGACAAGCTGATCGCCGCGCTCCACGCCAACCCCGATCGCTGCGTCGTCGTCGGCGCCTATGCGCTCGGCAAGGCGCAGCGCGTGATCGCCGAACTGCGCGAGCGCAGCCATCACGCGCCGATCTACATCCACGGCGCACTGCAACGTCTGTGCGATCTTTACGCGGATCACGGCGTCCGGCTCGGCGAACTGCTGCCCGTCGCGGACACGAAGAAGGCGGACATGGCCGGGCATGTCGTGATGTGCCCGCCCGGCGCGCTCAACGATCGCTGGTCGCGGCGGCTGCCCGATCCGATCACGGCGATGGCGAGCGGCTGGATGCGCGTGCGCGGCCGCGCGCGACAGAAGAATGTCGAGCTGCCGCTGATCCTGAGCGATCACGCCGACTGGGACGAGCTCATCGCAACGCTGACCGAGATCGCACCGCGCGAAGTCTGGGTGACGCACGGCCGCGAGGACGCGCTGGTCCACTGGTGCATGACCCGCCAGATCAAGGCCCGCGCGCTCGCGCTGGTCGGCTTCGAAGACGAGGACGACTGACCTGAAATCCTCCCCCTAGCGGGGGAGGATCAGGCGAGGCTTGCGCTTCCGACCAGCTTCGGCAGGATAGGGCATTACCCCTGTCACAAGGATCACCCGTGGCCCGTTCGACCAAGTTCGCCGCTCTGTTGCTGATCGCGCTCTCCACGACTGCCCCCGCGCAGGACTCGCCCAAGAAGGACAAGTCGGAGAGCAATGCCGATCGGATGAAGGCCGAGGCGGAGGCCGACTACGCCAACGCGCCCGTCGCCGAGCAGGAGGTCAAGACCAAGGGCCGCGTCACCGTCGGCGGCAAGTCGCTCGCCTATACCGCGACCGTCGGCACGCTCACGCTGCGCGATACGGAGGGCAAGCCGACCGCCAGCCTGTTCTACACCGGCTACACGCTCGACGGCACCAAGCCCGGCACGCGGCGCCCCGTGACGTTCTTCTACAATGGCGGTCCGGGCTCGCCCAGTTTCTGGCTGCACATGGGGTCGTTCGCGCCCGTCCGCCTGCGGACCGCCAACCCCGAATATATCAAGCCCGCGCCCTATGACTTCGGCCCCAATCCCGACACGCTGCTCGACAAGACCGACATGGTGTTCATCGACGCGGTCGGCACCGGCTATTCGCGGCCACTCGGCGATACCAAGCCGTCCGCTTTCTACGGCGTCGACGAGGATGCCGACGCCTTCGCCAAGGGCATCCTGCGCTACGCCACCAAATATGGCCGCTGGAACAGCCCCAAATTCCTGTTCGGCGAAAGCTATGGCACCACCCGGTCGGGGGCGCTCGCCTATCAGTTGCAGGATCGCGGGATGGCGCTCAACGGCGTCGTGCTGCTGTCGTCGATCATGAACTACGGGTACCGCCAGCCCGGGCTCGACGAGATCTACCTCAACTACCTGCCGAGCTATGCGGCCAGCGCCTGGTATCACAACCGCTTGCAGAACCGCCCCGCCGACGTCGCGACGACGGTGGCCGAGGCGCGCGCGTTCGCGACCGGCCCCTATGCGGCGGCGCTGTCGAAGGGGCAGACGATCTCGGACGCGGAGCGCGATTCGGTCGCGACGCGGATGAGCCAGCTGATCGGCATCTCGCCCGACTTCATCAAGCGCGCCAACCTCCGCATCGACCTCGCGCGCTTCCAGAAGGAGCTGCTGCGCGACCAGCGGCTGACGCTCGGCCGGTTCGATTCGCGCTATACCGGCGTCGACAGCGACGCGGCGGGCGAGCGGCCCGAGACCGACGCGTCGGACACCGCGATCGCGGGCGCGTTCATCGCCACCTTCAACGATTATGTGACGCACACGCTCGGCTACAAGACCGAGATGCCGTACCGCTTGAGCGCGCGCGACGCGCCCGGCTGGACATGGAACTGGAAGCACGACGCCCCCGGCCGCGGCGGCCAGTCGCAGAACAACCCCAACACCGCGGTCGACCTCGCCGCCGCGATGCGCGAGAATCCGTATCTCAACGTGCTGTCGATGAACGGCTATTACGACATGGCGACGCCGTTCTTCGGGACGGAGAACGATCTCGGCCACATGATGCTCGATCCCTCGCGCCAGCGGAACCTGGCGTTCCGCTATTATCCCGCGGGGCACATGACGTATCTGAACCCCGAGGCGCTGCACCAGATGAAGGCGGATCTGTCGCGCTGGTACGACGTTGCAGTAGGGGAGGCGCGCAGTGCAACGCCACCGGGCGGCGCGAGCGTTTCCGGGGCGGATGGGGCAGGCGCCGTCCCGAACTGAGCCCCCCGCCAATACACTTCCCCGGCGAAGGCCGGGGTCCAATTGGGCAACGTAGCTGATGGGCGCTGCGCCCCGTTACGCCAACCTACCCAATTGGGCCCCGGCCTCCGCCGGGGAGGTGTTCCTCTGAGAACGGACTAGCGTCCGACCACCCCCGACCCTAACGCGCGCCTTCCAGCGCCTTCGCCCGCCGCCGCTGCACCGAACTTCCGATCCCCAGCGCCTCGCGGTATTTCGCCACCGTCCGCCGCGCGATGTCGAAGCCTTTCGCGTTGAGCAGCTCGACCAGCGTATCGTCCGACAGGATCTTAGCCCCCTCGGTATCGATCAACGCGCGGATCGCCGATTTCACCGCCTGCGCCGATACCGCTTCGCCGCCATCCGCCGACTGGATCGCGCTCGTGAAGAAGTATTTCAGCTCGTACAGCCCGCGCGCGCACGACACGTACTTGTTGCTCGTCACCCGGCTGACGGTCGATTCGTGCATCTCGATCGCGTCGGCGACCTGGCGCAAGGTCAGCGGCCGGAGATGCGCGACGCCCTTCAGGAAGAACGCCTCCTGCTGCTTCACGATCTCGGTCGCGACCTTGATGATCGTCCGCTGGCGCTGGTCGAGCGCCTTCACCAGCCAGTTCGCGCTGGCGAGACAATCGCTCAGCCACGCCTTCGACGCCTTGTCCTGCTGCCCGCCCGCCAGCTCGGTATAATAGCTGCGGTTGACCAGCACGCGCGGCAGGGTGGCGGCGTTGATCTCGATCGCCCAGCCGGCCTTGGTGCGCGCGACGAACAGGTCGGGCGTCACCGACTGCGCAGGCTCACCACCGTAGCGGCAGCCGGGCTTCGGATCATAGCCGCGCAGCTCGCGGATCATGTCCGCCATGTCCTCGTCGTCGACGTCGCACATGCGCTTGAGCCGGGCCAGCTCGCCGCGCGCGAGCAGGTCGAGATTGTCGATCAGCCGCGCCATGCACGGATCGTAGCGATCCGCCTCCTTCGCCTGCAACGCGAGGCACTCGCCGAGATCGCGCGCGCCGACGCCGGTCGGGTCGAACGTCTGGATCGTCGCCAGCACGCGCTCGACGCGGACCAGCGGCACACCGAGCCGGTTCGCGACGTCGAGCAGCGACGCGGTGAGATAGCCCGCCTCGTCGATCTGATCGATCAGGTGCGCGGCGATGAACGCGTCCTCGTGGCGGATTGCGGGGCCCGCCTGCGCGAGCAGATGGTCCGCCAGGCTCAGGCTGGTATCCGCGAACGCCTCGAGATCGGGGCCGTCCTCGCCGCCGACCCCGCCGGTGCTCGCACCGGTCATCGACAGAGCGCCGTCCATCCCGCTGCCGCCATCGGCGACGCTGTCCTGCTGGTGGCTTTCGGTCGCATAATCGACGTCGAGCGCCGGTTCGCCGCCGTCGCCCGTACCGGCGACCAGTTCGTCGGCGGCCACGCGTTCATCGCGAACCTCGGGCACGGGCTCGCGGTCCGGCGCGTCGCTATCCTCCGCCGCGCTCGATTCGAGCAGCGGATTGCGCTCGACCTCCTCGGCGATGAACCCCTCGATCTCCAGGTTCGACAGCGCCAGCAGCTTGATCGCCTGCTGGAGCTGCGGGGTCATCACCAGCGACTGCGACTGGCGGATGTCCAGGCGAGGGGCGAGGCTCACTGGGGCGCGCCCCCAATCCCGTCACCCCAGCGAACGCTGGGGTCTCCCGCGGCTAGCACGCGCGCCCTCACCGGGAGATCCCAGCGTTCGCTGGGATGACGGATGGAGGGCAGGGCGGCGTGCATAGGCTAAAGCGAGAAGCCTTCGCCCAGATACAGGCGGCGCACGTTCGCATCGGCGACCAGCTCGGCAGGCGATCCCGAGAACAGCACGCGCCCATCATAGATAATGTAGGCGCGGTCGACGATTTCCAGCGTCTCGCGGACATTATGGTCGGTGATCAGCACGCCGATGTCGCGGCGCTTGAGGTCCTTTACCAGATCGCGAATGTCGGCGATCGAGATCGGGTCAATGCCAGCGAACGGCTCGTCGAGCAGCATGATCGACGGATCGGCCGCGAGCGCACGAGCGATTTCTGCACGCCGCCGCTCGCCACCCGACAGCGCCATCGCCGGTGCTGCGCGCAGCCGGGTGAGCCCGAATTCCTCGAGCAGCGTGTCGAGCTTGCGCTGGCGTGCCGCCTTGTCGGGCTCGGACAGCTCGAGCACCGTCAGGATGTTCTTCTCGATAGTCAGCCCGCGGAAGATCGACGTCTCCTGCGGCAGATAGCCGAGCCCGAGGATTGCGCGCCGGTACATTGGCAGCTTCGTGATGTCCTCGCCGTCGAGCATGATGCGGCCCGAATCGGGCTTCACCAGCCCCATCACCGAATAGAAGCACGTCGTCTTGCCCGCGCCGTTCGGCCCGAGCAGCCCGACGACCTCGCCGCGCCCGACCGACACCGACACGTCGGTCAGCACGACCCGCTTGTCGTACGATTTGGCGATCGAGACGACCTGCAGCCCGTTGCTGACGGGCGGCTCCGAGATCGGCTCTACCGCTTCGATCGGGGGCAGCGTGGTGGCGTCCATGGGATCAGGCCCTCGCAAAATTCAGCTGCCGGACGTCCGGCATGGGTGTCGCCGCGAAAGTCCGGCGGGGGATTGGCAGGAAACATGCATGACCACGCCGCCGGAGGGAAGCCCCCGCGGCATGCCGATGCGTCAGTTGCGCTTGGGGACCGAGAAGGTGCCGGTCACGCGTCCGCCCGACTGAGTCACGGTGCCGCCGCCGGTGGTCGCCCCGGTGCTGCCGCCGACCGAAGATCCGTCGATGACCGCGCGACCCGTGTCGAGGTTCATCGTCAGCCGGCCGCCATTCACGACGTTGCCGCCCTGGTTCAGCGTCACCGCACCGAGCATCGTGATCACGCGCTTGTTGAGGTCGTAGATCGCGTACTGGCTCTTGGCGGTCTGGTCGGGGCGCCGCACCGTCACGCCGCCCGATGCGTCGAGCCGCGAGACCTGCGGGTTTCCGCCGATCACCTGGCCCGTATAGGCCACCGTCATCCGCGCCGAGTTGAGCGTCATCTCGGCCTGCTTGACCGCGACGTTGCCCGACAGCACGGCGCGATTCGCCTTGTCCTGCAACTCGATATGATCCGCGCCGAAATCGATCGGGGCGTTCGAATTGTGCGATTGCTGCGCGACCGCGGTCGATGACAGCAGAACCGCGGACACGCCGACAACGACGCGGGTGGCAAGAATATGGGGGACGCGCATGGCTGTTATTTCGGCCCTCTGGGGATGATCCGCAAGCGGGCATTGCCATCGAGCGTCACGGTGCGCTCTTCCAGGTTCGCGCGCAGCTTGTTCGCGCTGAACGTGCCCTGCTGCACGGTGCCCGTCGCCGCGCCGCCGCTTTCGAGCGTGCGCGCCTTCATGTCGATCGTCGCGTTGGTGGTCTTCAGGTCGTAGCCGCCCGCCGCGGTCGCGTTGAGCGGACCGAACAGCTGCACCTTCTCGGTGTCCATGTCGTACCGACCGGTGTTCGCCTTGATGTTGGCGGGGCCGTCGGTCAGCTGGATCTGCGCGGCGAGCTGGTTGAGCTGGACGATCGGCTCGGCCGAGCTCTTCTGGATCGCGGAGGCGGCGTCGAGCGTGAACGCCTGTCCCTTGGCATCCTCGCCGCGATAGCGTGCCGCCTGGATCTTCATCCGCTCCTGCGCGACGTCGACCTTGTTCTTGTCGAGCAGGAACGACACGTCGCCGCCCGCGGTCAGCGGCGCCATCACCAGGAACGCCGCCAGCACGCCGATCGCGGTCGGCAGCGCGACGCGCGCGATCGCCACGAAGCGATCATGGCTGCCGCCGGGCGCGGCCCAGTCCTGCCGCGCGGTACGTGCGCGGCGGGCTACCGGAGAGGGCGGCGGCATCTGCGTCATGCGTGCGCGAAGATGTCGATTTCGGGCCAGCCGGCGAGATCGAGCGCGGCGCGGGTCGGCAGGAAGTCGAAGCACGCCTGGGCGAGCTCCATCCGGCCTTCGCGGATCAGCCGCTTGTCGAGCTCGGTCCGCAACCGGTGGAGGAAGCGAACGTCGGACGCGGCATAATCCTTCTGCGCGTCCGACAGCTCGGGGCTGCCCCAGTCGGACGATTGCTGCTGCTTCGAAATGTCCTGGCCGAGCAGTTCGCGGACCAGCTCCTTCAGGCCGTGGCGATCGGTATAGGTCCGCACCAGCCGCGACGCGATCTTGGTGCAATAGACCGGCGCCGCGACGACGCCGAGATAATGCTGGACCGCGGCGATATCGAATCGTCCGAAATGGTACAGTTTCACGCGTGCCGGGTCGGCCAGCAGCGCCTTCAAATTGGGGGCGTCATAGCCGGCGCCCGCGGCGAAGCGGACGAGATGCTCGTCGGGGCCGCCATCTGACAGCTGGACCAGGCACAGCCGGTCGCGCGGGGTGATGAGACCCATCGTCTCGGTATCGACGGCGATCGCGGCGCCCGCCGCGAACAGATCGGCGGGGATGTCGCCTTCGTGGAGATAAACTGTCATGACCGTGGCCGTAGCGGCCCGCGGCTGAACGCTCAATGGCTCTGTCATGCGCTGCCGTACGGAATCGGGCAATAAGATGGCTCGCCCGGCGCCGGTGCGACGAGCCGTGGCGCACAAGCGACACTTGCGTCAGTATCGGTCCAATTCGCTGGCCGTCGCATCAGATTCTATTCGCGACCGCTTGTATTTTGCGCTAAGGGTCCCCTCAAGGCGCAAAAGGTTTCGCGCTGGAAAACCCGCGTTCGTCGTCCGGCACAAGGGTTTTGAGAAATTTGCGGGCGAACCGGGAAGACGAACAGAGCTTATGGGTTTCGATAAAGGTGGCCGCGGGAACCGTGGCGGGCGTGGCCGCGATAAGCGCGACAGCTTCGGCGGCGGCGACAACGAGTTCGGCGGCGGCAGCAGCTTTGGTGGCGGCGGCGACCGGTTCGGCGGCGGCAACAGCTATGGCGGCGGCGGCGGTTCGAGCTACGGCGGCGGCGGTGGCAGCAGCTACGGCGGCGGCAGCAGCTTCGGCGGCGGCGGCGGTGGCGGCGGTGGTTACCGCGGCGGCGGCGGTGGCGGCGGCTTCTCGGGCGGTGGCGGCGGCGGCGGTGGTCGCGGCATGCCTCCCCAGGTCGTCGGCGAAGGCACCGGTGTCGTAAAGTTCTTCAACGCGCAGAAGGGCTTTGGCTTCGTCGTTCGCGATGACGGCGGCGAGGACGTGTTCGTTCACATCAGCGCAGTCGAGCAGGCCGGCATGGTCGCGCTCGCAGAGGGTCAGCCGCTCGGCTTCACGCTCGTCGACCGCGGTGGCCGTATCTCGGCAACCGACCTCAAGATCGACGGCGAGCCGATGGCCGTCACCGATCGCGGCCCGCCGCGTGACCGTGATGCCGGCCCGGGTGCACCCCGTGGTGGTGACCGTGACGGTGGTGGCGCACAGCGTCAGCTCACCGGCGAGAAGGCAACCGGTACGGTCAAGTTCTTCAACGCGATGAAGGGCTTCGGCTTCATCCAGCGCGACGACGGACAGCCTGACGCATTCGTCCACATCTCGGCCGTCGAGCGCGCCGGCATGGCGACGCTGAACGAGGGCGACAAGCTCGAGTTCGAGCTCGAGGTCGATCGTCGCGGCAAGTACGCAGCGGTGAACCTGAGCGCAGGCGGCTGATCCAGCTGACTGAAGCAGAACGCTGATCCATACCATGTTTGGTAGGATAACGATCGCGGCCGGCCTCGCTTTTGCGGGGCCGGCCGTTCTCGTTTCATCGTCGGTGCTGTCGTCGGCAGCGCCCGCCCGCGTGCAGGCGGCCGCGGCGCCGGACGCGCGCGTGCCGATGCTGTCCGCGACGATCGTTGCGCGCTATCCGCACGATCGTACCGCGTTCACCGAAGGCCTGCTCTGGCACGACGGCGCGCTGTACGAGAGCACGGGGCAGGAACGGCAATCCGACGTCCGCCGCGTCTCGCTCGCCGATGGCAAGATCCTCGCCAGGGCGCGAATCGATCCCGCGCAGTTCGGCGAGGGGCTCGCTTTGTGGAAGGACCAGCTCGTCAGCCTCACCTGGCATGACGGCATCGCGCATCGCTGGGACGTCCGCACGCTGAAGCCGAAGGGCCGGAACCGCTACACCGGCGAGGGGTGGGGGCTGACCAGCGACTCCCGCGGCTTCATCCAGTCCGACGGCAGCGACAGCCTGATCCTGCGCGACCCGCTGACGCTGGCGGAACGCAGCCGGGTCGCGGTGACGATCGACGGGCGGCCCTTACGCGACATCAACGAGCTCGAATATGTCCACGGCGCGGTGCTCGCCAATGTCTGGCACACCGGCTTCCTGGTCCGCATCGATCCCGCCACGGGCAAGGTGACCGCAATCATCGACCTCCGCCCCCTCGTCGCCGAGATCGCCGCGACCGACCGTGAGGCGGTCCTGAACGGCATCGCCTGGGACGCCAAGGCCGACCGTCTGTTCGTGACGGGCAAATACTGGCCGACGCTGTTCGAGATAAAGATCAACGCACCGCGCTAAGCCGCCGCTGGCGCGCTCCGCTACCGTCTTGTTCTCCCGCGAAGGCGGGAGCCCAGACTGGACTCCCGCCTTCGCGGGAGAACAAGGAGGGGATCCGGGACGTGCCACCCTGTCACATCCTAATCCCGTCCCCGCACCTCGTCCGTCACTCCGCCTTTCCCGTCACCCCAGCGAAAGCTGGGGTATCCCCGTGTGGGGCGCTTCCGCTGCCAGCGTCGGGGACCCAAACACAAGCCAGCGCCCCCTCAAAACCCACGCCCCGCCCCCGGCGCCACCGCCGCGATCGCCGCCAGCACATGCCCCAGCAGTCCATCCGCATCATGATGGATATTATGCCCCCCAGGCATCCCGACCTTCCGCACGCCAGCCACGCTCAGCAACGGGCACAGGCTGTCGGTTTCCTCGACCCCGTAGATGCACGTCAGCGGCGCCCAGCCGAGCCGGTTGCCCGTCGTCACCCCCATGCTGTCGGGCGTCCCATGATCGTAGAGAAGCCCCGACGGATCCGCGCGGTAGAAGACCGTGTCGCCCGGCAGGATCAGCACGATCCCCGCGACACGCGGCCGCAGCGACGACGGCAGGTCCGCCAGCCCGGTCTGGACGATGTCCGCGCCGTACGACTGGCCCATCACCACGACCCGCTTCGCCCCGGTCCGCGCCAGCGCCACGCGAACCCCGTCCGCGACGATCGCATCGAGTTGCCCCCGCGTCCGATGATGCGCGAACAGGGCAGGGGTGGTGATCCCGACGACCGGAATCCCATGCTCGGTCAGCCCACGCGAGGTCGATGCGCCGAGCAGGAATCGCAACCCCATGTCGCCCGAGAAATTGACCACCGCGATCGGCGGCGCGCCCGACGCGTGGACGCCGATCGCCGGATACACATGCACCGGATCGCGGTCGAAATAGCCCGCGAGATAGACGAACAGCACGACGATCGCGGACAGGATGCCGCTTACCCATGCGCCACGCCGCCACCGTCGTGCCGCCGCCGTCCGGGGATGCTTCGTTCTGTTCACCGGACCATCCTCACGCTCGCCAAGATCGGCGGCGATACCCTGCTATGCCGCCCGCTTCGATGACACACGGATTACGTAATCATCCGCTTGAGCGTCTCGATCCGGTCCGCTTCCGCCGCAGGCTTGTCCGTCCGGATCCGCGCGATCCGCGGAAAACGCATCGCCACGCCCGATTTGTGCCGCTTCGAATCATGCAGCGAATCGAACGCGATCTCGAGCACCAGCGTCTTCTCCACCTCGCGCACCGGCCCGAACCGGTTCTGCGTATGGTTGCGCACAAAGCTGTCGAGCATCTTCAGCTCCTCGTCGGTGATCCCCGAATAGGCTTTCCCGACGGGTAGCAGCTCGCCTTCCTCGGTCCAGCAGCCAAACGTATAGTCCGAATAATAGGACGATCGCCGCCCCGAGCCACGCTGCGCATACATCATCACGCAATCGGCGGTCAGTGGATCGCGCTTCCATTTGTACCAGAGCCCCGCACGACGCCCGCCGACATACGGCGAGTCGCGCCGCTTGAGCATCACGCCCTCGATCGCCGCGTCGCGCGCGGTCGCACGGATCGCCTCCAGCGCGGTGAAGTCGTCCGCCTCGATCACCAGGCTTAGATCGAACCGCTCGCCATCGAGCTGCGGCATGAACGCCTCCAGCCGCGCACGGCGCACGGTCCACGGCAGCGGCCGCAAATCCTCCTCGCCGTCTATCAACAGGTCGTAGAGCCGCACGAACGCGGGATACTCGGCCAGCATCTTCGCCGACACCGTCTTGCGCCCCAGCCGCTGCTGGAGCGCGTTGAAGCTGGCCGCGCCGCCGCCATCCTCCAGCGTGCCGCCCTGATGCTCGCCCTTCACCAGCAGCTCGCCATCGACCGTCCCCGGCGTCCGGAACGCGGCCGCGATCTCGGGGAAGCTCGCGGTCACGTCGTCGCCGGTGCGGCTGTAGAGCCGCGTCTCCCCCGCGACATGGACGATCTGCACGCGGATACCGTCCCATTTCCACTCCGCGGCATAGTCGGCGAGATCGACGCGCAGCTCCTCCAGCCCATGCGCGAGCATGAACGGCCGGAACACGGGCACGTCGGCGGGGGTCGGCTGCTCGCCCGTCCCCTCGGCCCAGGCGAACAGGCTCGGATACGGCGCATCGAGCCCGTGCCACACCTCCTCGACCGCATCGACATCGAGCCCGAACGCATCCGCGAGCGCGGTCTTCGCCAGCCGCGCCGACACGCCGATCCGCAGCGCGCCCGTCGCCATCTTGAGCAGTGCGAACCGCTCCTCGGCATCCGACCGGTCGAGCATGTCGGCGAGCGCGGCGGGAGCATCCGCGCGCGACAACGCCGCCAGTCGCTCGACCACGTCGGTGATCGACAGGGGAGCGGGATCGACCGGAACCGTGGGCTCGGGCCAAAGCAGCGCTACCGTCTCCGCGGTATCGCCGACATAATCGCGGCTCATCCGGAACAGCACCGGGTCGACGCGTTCCTCGATCAGCCCGCGGATTACCGCCGACTTTACGCCCTTGAGATCGAGATCGCCGGTCAGCGCCGCCATCGCCCAGCCACGGTCTGGATCGGGCGTAGCGCGGAGGTAATCCGCGATCAGCTTGAGCTTCGCGTTGCGCGACCGGGTGTAGGTGAGCGAGTCGAGCAGGGCGGCAAAGGCATGCATCGTCGTTGAACGCGCATGCCACCCGAAGGGATGCAGACACGAAACGACCGCCGCCGGAGGATCCGGCGACGGTCATTGTCAGGCGATATGGACTGGCCGCGTCAGTCGATCGCGTTCTTGATCCCCTTGCCCGCGAGCAGGCCGAGCACGAGGAAGATCACGAACAGCGCGATCGCGATGAAGAACAGGATCTTGGCGATGCCGATGAACGCCCCGCCGATGCCGCCGAAGCCGAGCAGCGCGAGCACGGCGCCGATGACGAGAAAGGTGATTGCGAGCTTCAGCATGACGGCCTCCAATGCGGTAAGGGTCACTCAACCGGTGTCGCAACCACTTGGTTCCTGATCCGTAACGATCGGACCGGGACAGCGCAGGTTTCGAGCGCCCGGCTCGGGTCAGACGAGCCGTAATGCGCCGAGCGCGAGGACGAGGCCGAAGAGCACGAACACCACGCCGATCGCGATCCGCAGCGGCTTGAGCGGCAGCTTCAGCCACGCGGCCTCGCCCATCAGCGCGGCTGGGACGATCACGACCAGCGATCCGATCGTCGCGCCGACCGCGGCCAGCGCGGGGACGGGCGTGCGCGCGGCCAGCGTCAGGACGATGAACTGCACCCCGTCGCCGAACGCGAGGATGAACAGCCCAAGCACCGCGGTCGCGATCGCGCCGATTCGCCAGCGATCGAGCCGGTCGGGCGTCTTGGCCGAGAAAAACGCGCCGCCGCCCTGCAGCAGCAACGCAAGCGCCAGCATCAGTTGTTGCGCATTGGGCGCGAGCTTCGGGCCGATCACGGTGCCAAGCGCGGCGGCGAGCCCGCTGGCGGCGAGCAGGGCGAGCGCCGCCATCGCGATGACCAGCGCGGGTTTGCCATACCGGTCCGACAGGATCGCGGCGAGCCATGCGGTGCGATCGCCGACCTGCGCGAGCGCCGCCGCGACGAAGGCCGCCATCAATGCGTCCATGGATTATCCAGCGAGTCGCACCGAGCACGCGGCAGCGAATGCGTGGCATGCCTGGACATCCTGCCGCTCGCAGCCGACCGCATCGCGCAGGATCGCCAGCCAGCCATGCACCAGCGCGCCATGCTCGCCGCGCGACAGCGCCGAATCGACGAAGTGCGCGACGGTGACCGCCGGGTTCAGCCCGTTGCTGTGCGCGATCACACGGATCGCATCGATCTCGGTGGCGATGTCGCAGGGGCGCGAATAGGGGGCTCGGACGTCGATCGCCGCGATTCGTGCCGCCAGATCGGCCTTCACCGCGGTCATGTCGTCGATTCGAACCAGCGCCTGCCCCACGATCCCGCTCCTGTCTTTATTGGAGGCTACAATGTGCGGATGGTCGTGAATAGCAGGTTAAATACGTATGATTCCCCCGCAATGACGGGGTAAAGCTTGACTTCGCCGCAGCCGTCCGCCATGCGCCGCCCCTGATGGAGCGGCGGCGCGAGTTCGCCGCTTTCGCATTTTCAAGCCATAGGAATTGGGCTCATGGCCAAGCCGACCACCGTAAAGATCAAGCTGCTCAGCACCGCTGACACCGGCTTCTTCTACGTCACCAAGAAGAATCCCCGTACCAAGACGGAGAAGCTCTCCTTCTCGAAGTACGATCCCGTCGTGCGCAAGCATGTCGAGTTCAAGGAAGCCAAGATTAAGTAATCCGGCCGGCGGTGCAAGCCGCCGACTGATTGCGACGATCCGAAAAGCCGCGGGCATCCCCCGCGGCTTTTGGCGTTTGTGCCTCCAAGAATCTGTCATCCCAGCGAAAGCTGGGATCTTCTGTCGCAAGCGCGCCCGTAACGGGAGACCCCAGCGTCCGCTGGGGTGACGGCGTGGGAGCGCGGTCCCCCACCCGTTCGTCCCTTCTGCCGTTCGTCCTGAGTAGCCGTCGAGTAGTCGCCGCAGGCGGCGTATCGAGACGGCGTATCGAAGGACAGGTTGGCGCGCGGAACCCATGCTTCGATACGAGCCCTCGATACGCTCCTTGCGGAGCTACTCGGTCTCTACTCGGCACGAACGGAAAATAGGACGGTTCGACTGCTCAGACCAGCGCCCCGACCGCATCCATGAACCGCGCCAGGCTGATCGGCTTCGACACATACGCATCCGCCCCCGCCGCGCGGATCCGCTCCTCGTCGTCGCGGCCGGCATAGGCCGTCACCGCCATCACGGGAATCGCGCGTAGACCCTCGTCCGCCTTCAGTTCGAGGATGATCTCATAGCCGGTGACGTGCGGCATCTGGATGTCCATGATGATCAGGTCGGGCGTGAAGTCGCGCGCGCGCGCCACCGCGTCGCGGCCGTCGCGCACGGGTTCGACCGAGAACTGGTGCGCACGCAGCAGATCGCAGAATAGTTTGAGGTTGAGTTCGTTGTCCTCGACAACGAGCACCTTCTTTGTCACCGCCGCACCTTATCCGGAAAGAGGGCACGATAGGCAATGCGCGACCGCGATTCAAACGAAGACGCCGAGGCGCTCGCGCTGCGCGCGCTGGTATGGACTCTGGTCGAGCCCGACCGCGCGATGCGGCTGCTGTCGGTCACCGGCCTCGAGCCGCACGACCTGCGCGCGCGGGCGAGCGACCCCAGCGTGCTGTCCGCGGCGCTCGGCTTCCTCGAAAACCACGAGCCCGACCTGATCGCCTGTGCCGGATCGCTCGGCGTAAAGCCCGAGGCGCTGGTCCGCGCGCGGATGGAGCTCGACGCATGAGGCCGTTGCTCATCAGCGATTGCGACGAAGTGCTGCTGCACATGGTCAAGCATTTCGGCGTCTGGCTCGACGAGCGCCACGATATCGATTTCGCGATCCAGCACGGCGACTTCTCGACCGCGATGACCCGCCGCGACGGTGGCCCGCCGCCCTCGCGCGAGGATATGTGGGCGATGCTCGGCGAGTTCTTCCCCGCCGAGATGCACCGCCAGACGCTGGTCCCGCACGCGGCCGAGGCGCTCGAGCGGCTGGCGCAGGTGGCGGACATCGTCATCCTCACCAACCTCCAGGACGAATGCCGCCAGCCGCGGATCGAGCAGCTCGCCAAGTTCGGCATCGCGCACCGGGTCGAGTGCAACCAGGGCGGCAAGGGCACGCCGGTCTCGCGGCTGGTCGCCGAATATGGCAACCCGGTCACGGTGTTCGTCGACGATCTGGCGGTGCATCACGAATCGGTCGCCAGGCACGCGCCGGGGGTACACCGGCTGCACATGGTGTCCGAGCCGACGCTGGCGGTGAACGTCCCCAAAGCGCCCGAAGCGCACGCGCGGATCGACGACTGGCGCGAAGCGGCCGACTGGATCGCGACCCGGTTCGAAGCGGGTCTGCCCGCAGACGCCTGAGCCTTTCTAGTTCCCCCGCGAACGCGGGGGCCCAGGAGCCAAAACCGCTATCGCCCGTAACCCTGGACTCCCGCCTTCGCGGGAGAACAGGATGGGGCGTAACAGTGCACCCGTCATCCCCGCGGAGGCGGGGACCCAGACGCGTTACCGCTTCGATCATGCGCGACAGCCAGTCTGGATCCCCGCCTGCGCGGGGATGACGCAAGCAGGGTGGGGGCTCGTGTAGATGTACGGGGGGCGCCGCCCACTTGACCCATCCCCCACCGCTGTGGTGATACCACCCCCATGACCGATCGTATCGACCGCAAGCTCGAAGAGCTGGGCCTCACCCTTCCGCAGGCTGCCGCACCCGTGGCGTCCTACGTCCCGACCGTGCTGGCGAACGGCATGCTCCACATCTCGGGCCAGCTGCCGTTCAAGGACGGCCAGCTCGTCACCGGCCGAGTCGGAGACGGCGTCTCGCTTGACGACGCGCAGGACGCGGCAAAGCTCTGCGCACTGATGCTCGTCGCGCAGATGAAGGCGGCGCTCGGCACGCTGGCGCGCGTCGAGCGGATCGTGAAGCTCGGCGTGTTCGTCAACTCGACCGGCGACTTCACCGACCAGCCCAAGGTCGCCAACGGCGCCTCGGACCTGATGGTCGCGCTGTTCGGCGATGCGGGCAAGCATGCGCGCTCGGCGGTCGGCGTTCCCGTCCTCCCGCTCGGCGCTGCGGTCGAGATCGACGCGATCGTACAGGTTTCCGCCTGACATTCCCGGAGACGCGCCCGCGCGTCTCCACCCACCGCCCTCTTGGAGGCGCGCCCCCGCGTCTCTACCTAGGCGGCAATGAACGCCGTCACAGCCCGCATCGCCCAAGGCGTCACCTCGATCGCGGCCGAGGATTGGGAGGCCTGCTCCGGCACCGCCAACCCGTTTATCGGCCACGCGTTCCTCTCAGCACTCGAAGCATCGAAGAGCGTCGGTGGCCGCTCCGGCTGGCAGGCGTTGCCGGTCGTCGTAGACGGCCTCGACGGCAAGCCCGCCGGAATCGCACCCGCCTACGCCAAGAGTCACAGCCAGGGCGAATATGTCTTCGATCAGGGCTGGGCCGACGCGTGGGAGCGGGCAGGGGGGCAATATTACCCCAAGCTCCAGATCGCCGCGCCGTTCAGCCCGGTCCCCGGCCCACGCCTCCTTCTCCGCGATCCCGAACAAGCCCCCGCGCTGATCGCCGCGCTCGAGGCCGTCACCGACCAGAGCGGGCTGTCCTCGGCGCACGCCACCTTCATCGATCCGGGCGAAGTGGCGCTGTTCGAGTCGGCCGGCTGGCTGATCCGCCAGGGCACGCAATTCCACTGGAAGAACGACGGCTATGCGAGCTTCGACGATTTCCTCGCCGTCCTCGCCAGCCGCAAGCGCAAGGCGATCCGCAAGGAGCGCGCCGCCGCGGTCGAAGGCCTGACGATCCGCCACCTCGTCGGTGCCGAGATCACGCCCGCGCACTGGGACGCATTCTGGGTCTTCTATCAGGACACCGGCAGCCGCAAATGGGGCCAACCCTACCTCACGCGCAGCTTCTTCGACCAGATCGGCCAGACGATGGGCGACCAGGTCCTCCTCATCCTCGCCGAGCGCGACGGCGTCCCCATTGCGGGCGCGCTCAACCTGATCGGCGAGGACACGCTCTACGGCCGCTATTGGGGTGCGACCGAGGAAGTGCCGTTCCTCCATTTCGAACTCTGCTATTACCAGGCGATCGACGCCGCGATCGCACGCGGCCTGCAGACCGTCGAGGCGGGCGCACAGGGCGAACACAAGCTCGCGCGTGGCTATGCCCCCGTCGCGACCTATTCCGCCCACTATATCCCCGACCCGAGCTTCCGCCGCGCGATCGCCGACTATCTCGTCCGCGAGCGCGAGGCGGTCGCCGAGCAGCAAGAATATCTCGGCGAGCTTACTCCGTTCCGGCGGGGGGAACAGCAGGCCGGTTGACGCGGTACAACAGGCTAGTGCCATCGCGGCGGATCAGGGTGAGGTCGCGGACCAGTGCCGGATCGAACTTCGGCGGGTGGATCAGCCAGACATAATCGAACGCATCGCGCGGGAATTTCTCCAGCGCCATCGCGATCGGCCGCCAGAATTGGCCGCGGCACCGGATGTCGCTGACGATCTCCGACGGATCATGCGCAAAGCCGCGCGCCGCGGGATATTGCGTCGTCATCAGCTGCGCGCCCGCCATCGACCATTGATCGTTGGTAAACGCCAGCCGCCGCTCGAGCAGCAGTGCCGGGACATGCTCCAACCGCGAATAGGCCCAGTCGTCGCGACACCGGCGCCCGACGAACGACACGACGCGGGAGCGCTCGGGGACGGTATCGATCGCCGCGATCGCCTGGTCGTAGCTCCGGTCGTAGATCAGGTAGCTGACCGTCGTCCCCGCCAGCCGCACGCCGAAGAACGCGAAGCCGAGCACCGCCAGCACCGCCGCGCCACGCAGCGACACGCCGTGCCGCGGCCGCAGCGCGATCACCGCGATCGCCAGCACGAACGGCGCGAGCCGCATGTCGGCATAGGCTGATCCGAACACGATCCGCGGCAGCAGCACGTACACCGCCGCCAGGAACAGCGCCGACAGTCCCAGGTTGCGCGAATATTCGATCGTCTGGTCGCGCACGCCGCGGAACAGGATCACGAACAGCACGGTCACCGACGCGATGTCGAACGCCATCCAGCGATCGCGCAGGACCATCGTGATCCAGTTCATCTTCCAGCGCCAGTTGAACCAGTCCTGCGTCTTGCCGCCGACATGGTCGCCTGAGCGCCACACCACCATCATCACCATCGGCAGCGCGAGCGGCAGGCAGTTGACCCCCGCCTGGACGAACGCGCGGAACCAGCCATGCGCCCAGCTCTTGGGGTCGCTGTCTCGACGGATGTCGTGCTGGCGGATCAGCTCGGCGGAGAAGGCGAGCACGCCCAGCACGCCCCAGCCGAACGTATGGCAGATCCACAACAGGCACGAGATCGGCACGAAGAGGAACGCGCGCAGCCGCGTCCGCCTGAGCCGCCCCATCCGCAGCCACAGCGCGAAAAGATTGAGCGCGATCGCCATCGATAGCGCGAAATTCACGAATCCGAACTGGAACGGATAGCTATAGGCGAGGGGGAGGGCGAACAGCGCGGTCGCCGGGATTCGCCCATGCACCTCGCGCGCGATCCAGAGCAGCCCGGTCACGGTCAGCGCCGGAATCGCGATCACGATCAGCTTGACCGCCAGCTGCAACCCGACGAGCGGCGCGAGCGGCACGATCAGCAGGTCGATGCCGAGATTGCCGATCATCTGCCACTGGAAGTTATACCACTGGGAAAGCCAGGGATTCTCGCCGATCGCCAGCTGGACGCGGTAGCGCCCCATATGCCCCGGCAGATCGACCAGCGGCGGGATCTCCGGCCACAGCAACGGTATCATCGACGCGATCGCGACCGCAACGACGAAGCCGCGCGTCTGCCACCAGTGTAATGCTGTGTCTTGCCCCCGCGTCATTGATCGACGCCTAGCGCCGTAAGGGGGCACTCGACAAGCACCCAGGCCGCCGCGATGCGACGGAATAGACCGCCGATCGTCCGTCGGACCAGATCGGGATCAGGTCCGCGGCGCGGGCGCGGCCGACCGGGAAGTCGATCGTCCACACGCGCGAGAAGGTGCAGCGATCGAACCGCGCGATCGCGGTGTCGAAATCGATCGTCACACGGTGATCTTCGGGGGGAAGGACGATCTGCGTGGGATCGCGGTCGAATGGCATCGCGCTCGGGTGAAGCGGGTGGATCAACTGCTGCCCCGGCAGGACCCATTGTTCGTTGTCGAACACCCGCTTCCGCGCGATCGCGAGGCCGGCGATATGCGAGAGCCGCGGGCCCGCCCATGTCTGGAAGCTTGGCTCGTTGACCAGGACGAGCACCGCGGCGCCGCGCGGCAGCGCGACCGTCGCCTTGGCCGCGTCCGCCTGGCCTTGGCTCAGCACCGCAAACGCGATCGTCGTCGTCGCGAGCCGCATCACGAAAAAGGCCGTGCCGAGCGCAGCGATCCTCCGCGCCAGCCCGTCATGGCCGGGCCGGGTGCGGATCGCCAGCAGCCACAACGCGGTGGCAAAAGGCAGCACGCGCATGTCGACGCCCGCGCCGCCCTGCAGCGTCAGCGGCAGCACCAGAAACGCGATCAGCCCGAACAGCGCTGGAAGGCGCAGCACGCCGGCGACGGCCAGCCGCGGCGACCGGATCGCCGCCCAGGACAGGCAGGCGATCAGCGTCACGCCGGCAATGTCATACGCCTTCCAGCGCTCGTGCAGCATCGATGCGACCCATACCGCCTTGGTGGACCAGTTGAACCAGTCGCCGGTGGCGCCCGCCAGCCGATCGCCGCCGCCCGCGATCACGATCGCGACCGGCCACGCCATCGGCAGCGCCATCGCCCCGGCGCGGATCGCTGCAACGTGCCACGGTTCGCCGCGCTCAATCCGCTGCGACCATTCCGCACCGATCACGAACAGGCCGAGCATCGCCCAGCCGAAGGTATGGCAAAGCCAGGTCAGCCCAGCATATGGCACCAGCACCGCGAGACGGACCCAGGTCGGTCGCGTCCGCGCGAGCCGGATCCACAGCGCCAGCCCGGCGAGCGCCATCGCCGCGGAGAGGCAGAAGTTCACGAAGCCCAGCTGGAACGGATAGGCGAAGGCGAGCGGCAGCGCGAACCCCGCTGCCACCGGGATGCGCCCATGCGCTTCATAGCCCACCCACAGCATCGCCGCGACCGTGAGCGGCGGGATCGCCATCACCACCAGCCGTGTCGCGGGTTCGACGTCGAGGATCGGGTGCAGCGCGAGCACGATGAGATCGACGCCCAGATTGCCGATCACCGCCCAGCGGACCGCATAATGCTGCGCAAGCGGCCCGATGCCCGCCTCGGCGAGGATCCGGTAGCGGCCGATATGGCCGGGAAGATCCGTCAGCGGCGCGACGTCGGGCCACAGGAGCGGGATGAACGCGGCCAGCACCGCGATCGCGGCGAACCAGCGCGTCGTCCACCAGTCGCGCGCGGGTTCGGTCATCGGCGTCTCAGCCATCGGTGGGATCATCGCGCAACCTCGAACAGGATCGGCTGGCGGCGCGCGTCGAGCGGTCGGAGCCATCCGGGAGCGCGCCCCTCGGTCAGGGCCTGCGCGAGGCTGTCGGGCCTTGGCCGGACGCCGCCCATGGTCCCGTCGCAATACAGCACGTACCGCACGCCCCAGCGGCGCGCGATCCGCTGCGCCTGGCCCCTGTCGCCGAGAAAGAATCGATACATTGCGAGATTGCCCTCGATATTGCGGTGATAGGGGCCCGCGACGAAGCGGTGCGGTGTCGCGGCGATGCCCCAGGCGCCGGTGTCGATCGGGGCCATCACGACGCCGGGCGACAGCCGCGCGAGCGACGCCATCATCGCCGGCGTTGCGCACGCCGCGTCGTCCGCGACCGACGACGGCGCCTCTGCGTGCCCGAACGCCGAGGCACAGGCCGCCCCGACAAGCGGATAGAGCATCCCCGCCGAGACGGTCCACGCCGCCACGACCCATCCCGTGCCGCGCCGCCGTGCCGCGCCGATCATCACCGCCAGCGCAGGAGCACCCAGCATCGCCCCGCTATAGGCGCCGCGAAGCTGCACCAGCGTGATCAACAGCGCGGTGACCTGAAGCGCCAGCAACAGCCCCGCGATGCGGCCGGGATACCGTTTCGCCACCCATATCGATGCGGCCAGCCCCGCCAGCATCACGCCAAGATAGCCGAAAACGACGACAGGCGCGGCGCTGAGCGCCGATTGCGCCTCGCCGACATGATCGAGCCACAGCCGGCGCAACGGCATCGGCACCTGTCCGTACGGCGACAGGCAGGCGGGCGACTGCGCGCGCACGATCACGAACGCCGCGAGCGACAGCATCGCGGTCGCGATCGATCGCGCCCGGATCGTCGTCAGCCGGGGGGCCGCCACGCCAAGCGCCAGCGGCACCAGCGCAAGGATCGCCAGCCCGGTGGCCGCCTGCGCGGTAAAGCCGTCGCAGGCAGGATAGCGCCACTGCGCGCTGGCAAATAGCGGTATGCCGACCGCCAGCCCGGTCAGCGCCCCCACGCCAACCCCGACCATGCGGGCCCCGGCGATGCTCGGCTGCAGCACCCAGGCCAGGATCGCGGCACCACCCAGGACGACGAAGAACGGGGCGGTTTCCAGCCCGACCATCAGGCTGACGGCCGCCAACCCGCCGAGGATCGCGCCGTTGCGGAGCGTCGGCATGGCGATCCCGACGCGAGTCGCGGCGAGCAACAGGACGAGCTGCAGCCCGTGATGATCGATCCGGCCCGGCGCGAAAATCGTCGTGGCGGGATAGGCGATCGCGGCGATCACCATCACCGTCCGCGACGCCTCGGGCTCCAGCGCCCGCGCGATCCGCCCGACCAGCGCCAGCGCGGCGGCGAACAGCATGATCGGCCAGGTGACGACCATCAGCCGCTCGGCATCGTGGATTCCCAGCAACGGCGACGCCAGCGTAAGGATGGCGGCGGGGCCGAGATCGGCGACCCGGGTCCAGTGCATCGGCGTCCCCATGCCGAGCCGATGCTGGGCCAGGTCGCTCCACGCCTGTCCGCCCAGCCAGTCGCGAACCTGCTGGAGGCGCATGACATCGTCGGTATCGGGCAGCCGCAGCGCCGCCAGCCCGGCCCAGTTCCGCGCCGCCCAGATAAGTCCCAGCACGACCGCCAACGCGATCGCGACGACGAGGTCCCCCTGGATGATTCGGGGCGGATCAGGGCTGGTGCGTTCCACCGTCCCGTCCTAGCGCGCTATGGTTAATCCATTATGCGACCGGCCTCGAAGACCGGTCGCTTGTACGGATCCGATTACCGGTCGCGCCGCCCCAGCAACCGCAACCGCAGCGCGTTCAGCTTGATGAAGCCCGCCGCGTCGCGCTGGTCGTACGCGCCCTGGTCGTCCTCGAACGTCACGACCTTCTCCGAATACAGCGAGTTGGGCGACTTGCGCCCGACCACGTACACGCCGCCCTTGTACAGCTTCAGGCGGACGGTGCCCGAGACCTTCTCCTGGCTGTGATCGATCGCCGCCTGCAGCATCTCGCGCTCCGGCGAGAACCAGAAGCCGTTGTACAGCAGCTCGGCATAACGCGGCGCCAGCTCGTCCTTCAGATGCGCCGCACCCCGATCGAGCGTCAGCTGCTCGATGCCGCGATGCGCGAGGTGATAGATCGTGCCGCCCGGCGTCTCGTACATGCCGCGGCTCTTCATGCCGACGAAGCGGTTCTCGACCAGGTCGAGACGGCCGATGCCGTGACGGCGGCCATAGCCGTTGAGCGTCTCGAGCAACGTCGCCGGGCTCATCCCCTCGCCGTTGATCGCCACGCCGTCGCCGCGCTCGAAATCGATCGTGATATACTCGGGCACGTCGGGCGCGTCCTCGGGGTTCACCGTGCGCGAATAGACATAGTCGGGGACCTCGTCCCATGGATCTTCGAGAACCTTACCCTCGGACGAGGTGTGCAGCATGTTCGCGTCGGTCGAGAAGGGCGACTCGCCGCGCTTGTCCTTCGAAACCGGGATCTGGTGCTGCTCGGCGAACTCGATGAGCTTGGTGCGGCTGGTCAGGTCCCATTCGCGCCACGGTGCGATCACCTTGATGTCGGGCGACAGCGCGTAATAGCCGAGCTCGAAGCGGACCTGGTCGTTGCCCTTGCCGGTCGCGCCGTGGCTGACCGCGTCGGCGCCGACCATCTTGGCGATCTCGATCTGGCGCTTGGCGATCAGCGGCCGCGCGATCGACGTGCCGAGCAGATACAGCCCCTCGTACAGCGCGTTCGAACGCATCATCGGGAAGACATAGTCGCGCGCGAATTCCTCGCGCAGATCGTCGACGAAGATGTGCTCGGGCTTCACGCCCATCATCTCGGCCTTGGCGCGCGCGGGCTCGAGCTCTTCGCCCTGGCCCAGATCGGCGGTGAAGGTGACGACTTCGCAGTTATAGGTCTGCTGGAGCCATTTCAGGATCACGCTCGTGTCCAGGCCACCGGAATAGGCGAGCACGACGCGATTGATTCCGGCGCTGCCGGCGGGGTTGATCGGATCGGTCACGGGCAGGGTCCTTCAGGCAATATCCAATGCCCGCGCCCCTATGCGCTGGGGCGCCGCCATGCAACCGCCCCGCGCCTCCTGCATTCATGGCGCGTACAACCAAACCGGTCTATCCGCGCCGCAAATCTCTGGAGTTTACCCACCGTGCTACGCCAAACGCTTACCGTTCTCGTTCTCGCAGGGCTTGCAGGCCCGGTGCTCGCGCAGGAAACCCGCGCGTCCGCCTCGGCCAAGTTCAAGGCCGAATTCGCCGCGTCGGATACCAACAAGGACGGCGTCCTGACCCGCGCCGAGGTCCAGGCGCGGATCGGCAACATGAAGGTCGGCGGGCAGGGCCGTCCCGATCCGGTCCACGCCAAGCGCCTGGCGGACCTGTGGTTCACGAGCGCGGACAAGAACAAGGACGGCAAGGTCACGCAGGCCGAAGCCCAGGCGCTGCTGGCCGCGACCTTCGCCAAATACGACGCCAACAAGGACGGCAAGATCGGCGGCGACGAGCGCGCCGCGGCGAAGGCCGAAGTGCAGGGCCCGCGCTGAGTCCCGCCCCTCTACCGTCATCCCCGCGCAGGCGGGGATCCAGACTGGCTGATCATCGCGGCTCCATCGCCAAGGTCTGCCAGTCTGGGTTCCCGCCTCCGCGGGAATGACACGAGAGGCGCGCTTACCCCTCGCGCAACGCCCGCTCGCCCTCGATCATGTAATCGCGCGTCAGCGGCAGCGTCATCCGGCTCTTCGACAGCTGGATCTGGTAATTGACCATCCCCCCGGTCCGGAACGCCGCCGCGGCGCCCGCGAGGTAGAAGGTCCACATCCGGTAGAATCGCTCGTCGTACAGTGCGACGATCGCATCCTTCGCTGCCACCGTCCGGTCGTACCAGAGGTCGATCGTCAGCGCGTAATGCACGCGCAGCACCTCGATATCGGTCGGGAACATCCGCAGCCCCTCATAGCCGCGCACGATCTCCGACAGCGCAGGGTTGTAGCCGCCCGGGAAGATATACTTCGTCGTGAACGTGTCGGTGACGCCAGGGCCACCCATCCGGCCGATCGTGTGGAGCAGCATCACGCCGTCCTCGGTCAGCAGGTCGCGACACTTGCGGAAGAACGTCTTGTACTGCGGCGGGCCGACATGCTCGAACATGCCCACCGACACGATCCGGTCGAACGTCCCCGTCAGCGCGCGGTAATCGATCAGTTCGAACTTTACCTTGTCGGCAACGCCCGCTTCCTCGGCCCGCCGCCGCGCAACCTTCAGCTGCTCCTCGCTCAGCGTCACGCCCAGTACCTCGGCACCGGTCTTGGCGTGCAGGTACAGCGCCATCCCGCCCCAGCCGCAGCCGATATCGAGCACGCGCATGCCCGGCTGGATCGCAAGCTTGGCCGCGATATGCGCCTTCTTGTCGTTCTGCGCCTGCTCCAGACTGTTGCCCGCGTCGGTAAAATACGCGCACGAATATTGCCGGTCCGCGTCGAGGAACAGGTCGTACAGCCGGTCCGACAGGTCGTAGTGATGCGCCACGTTCTTCTTCGACCGGCGCGCCATGTTCACCCGGTCGACGCGGTGGACGACCTTGTCGAGCAGCTTGATCGGCAACGACGGATTGAGCCCGCCGCCGCGCTCCCACGGGCTGTTGCCCTTGAGCAGGTTGACCAGGTCGCGAATGTCGCCGCGCTCGATCACGAGTCGCCCATCCATGAACGCCTCCGCCGCGCCGAGCGCGGGGTGACGGATGATCGCGCCGGCGACACCCGGCTTGGTCAGGCGGATCGTGACCGGATTATAGGCCGGGTCGGGCTTGCCGAACTGCTTGGTGGTGCCGTCGGCGTGGATCAGGGTGAGTTCGCCGGTTTTAACCTGCCGGGCCAGGAAACGATCGAAAAGAGCCATGCCGCGTTAGCTAACGACTGGTACGGAAGTGCGCCACCCCCCGCAGGGGGTCAGATCCCCGCATACCAATCATAATCGACGTTATCTTCCCAATAGCCGCCCTTGCCCTTGCCGATCCCCGCAAGGCTGTCGACCGCGTCGATCCGCATCACATATTTGGCGTGCTTGTAGCCGAGCTGCCGCTCGACGCGCAGCCGGACGGGCGCGCCGTGCGCGACGTCGAGCACCTGGTCGTTGAGCGCCCAGGCCAGGATCGTCTGCGGATGGAACGCGTCGACCAGATCGACCGACTCGTAATAAGGCGTGCCGCCGTACAGGTCGGCGCAGGTGAACACGACGTAGCGCGCCGAGTCGCGGATCTGCGCGGCGTTCAACAGCGCCCCGAGCTTCGGCCCCTGCCATTTGCCGATCGCCGACCAGCCCTCGACGCAGTCGTGCCGCGTGATTTGCGCGCGCGACGGCATCTGGCGCAGCTGCGGCAACGTGACCGACAGCGGCCGACCGACCAGCCCGCCGACCTGCAGCCGATAGTCCGCGAAATTGTTCGCGACCATCGCGGTATAATCCGGCGTCCCCGGATCGCGCGTGCCGTTCGACCGGAAGATCGGCGACATCTGCGCAGGGCTGAACTCGGGCACCAGCGCATTGCGGTTGGTCAGCGCGCGTTGCAGCCCGCGGTTCATGTCCTCGCCCATGAACAGGATCTTCCGCGCCTCGGGGTTCGCGGCGATCTTGTCGCACCCGGTCAGCAACACGCCCGCGCCGACCGCGGCGCCGGTGACGAGCGTGCGCCGGGTTATGATCGAGCTCATGCTGCGTCCTCCGGCGCGTGGGGGGGAACATGCCAACGCCCTGTGATCATCGACCGCAGCTCGTTCCAGGCGCCTGCCAGGATCACCAACGCCAGATGGACGATGATGAACAGCACGAGGCCCGTCGCGGCGATGAAGTGGATCGAGCGCGCCGACTGCCGCCCGCCGAACACGTCCAGCAGCCACGGCCACGCCGCGTCCATCCCCGGCGACATCGTCAGCCCGGTCAGGATCATCACCGGGATCAGCACGAAGATCGTCACGACGTACGACAGCTTCTGCAGGATATTGTACGCCCCCGGCCGCTTCGGATCGTGAAAGCGGAACGCGAGATGCTCCTTCACGTCATGCGCCACCTCGCGCGGCGACAGCTCGGCCGCACGCACGCGCAGGTCGCGCTGGAAATGCTTGTTGATCAGGCTCACGATCATGAACCCGAGCAGCGCGAACGCGAGCACCAGCGCGAACAACAAATGCCAGCGCCGCGAAATCGCCAGGTTGTAGCTTGCCGGGATCGTCAGCAGGTTGAGCAGCGTCACCAGCCAGCTCGGCCACTGGTCGAGCGTCGTCCACGCGCTATCGAAATTCGCGCCATACGCGCCCCAATAGAGCCGCGGATGCGCCTTCAGGATGCCGATACCGCTGCCGATCATGATGAACATCGTCACCACCGTCACCCAGTGCCAGACGCGTGTCGCCATCCGGTGGCGCTTGATGATCATGGGGGCAGTGGGATCGTTCATGCTCGACCTTCGCTATAGGCAGTCGAACGGCGATATAGCAGGATTAAGTACATGACCGAATGGCATTCTTACGAACCCGCAAACGGCCATCGCCTGCCGCATGATCCCCTCAACGCGATCGTCGCGCCGCGGCCGATCGGCTGGGTCAGCACGATGTCGGCGGACGGCGTCGCGAACCTCGCGCCGTATAGTTTCTTCAACCTGTTCAACTATTCCCCGCCGCTGATCGGCTTCTCGTCGATGGGCTGGAAGGACAGCGTCGCCAATATCGAGTCGACCGGCGAGTTCGTCTGGAACCTGGTCTCGCGCGACCTCGCGGAGGCGATGAACACGACCGCCGCCAACGTCGCGGCTGATGTCGACGAATTCGCGCTCGCCAAGCTGGAGATGGCCGCGTCGACCAAGGTCAAGCCGCCCCGAGTCGCCGCATCGCGCGCGCAGTTCGAGTGCAAGCTCACCCAGCTGATCCGCCTGGAAACCAAGGAAGGCCGCGAACTCGACCAGTGGCTGGTGCTCGGCGAGGCGGTCGCGATCCACATCGACCCCGCGATGCTCGAGGACGGCGTCTACCAGACCGCCCGCGCAAACCCGATCCTGCGCGGCGGCGGCCCCGCGGATTACTTCACGATCACCGAGGACGCGCTGTTCAAGATGCGCCGCCCAGGCTGAGCCGCATTGGCGGCCGCGCCCAACCCCCACGCCGTCATCCCAGCGAAAGCTGGGATCTCCCGGTAACGAAGCGCACCCCTCGCCGCATGAGACCCCAGCTTCCGCTGGGGTGACGAGCCAGAGGGGCCAAGCGTGTCAACCGTACGCGCGCCAGAAGAACACGATCGTCGTCGCGATCGTCACCAGCAGCGTCCACACGCGAATGACCCTGGCCGACATCACCAGCCCGAGCTTCGCGCCGAAATGCCCGCCGACGATCCCGCCAAGCAGCATCGGCACGCACATCGCCCAATACACCATACCGGTGGCGATGAAGATGATCGTCGCCGCCAGATTGGCGACCGCGAGCATCAGCGTCCGCGGTGCCGCGAGTCGGGCGGGCGTCGCTCCCGACAGCAATCCCCAGGCCGCGGTCAGCATCAGCCCGACCCCACCCCCGAAATAGCCGCCATACACCCCCAGCATCGCCTGCACCGCGACAAGCGATTTCGGCCCGATCTCGACCCGCGACCGCAGCCACAAGGATGCCTGTGTCCCGAACGCGATCGCCAGCGTCGCGAACAGCAGCAGCCACGGCACGATCAGGTCGAACGCGCGCGCCGACGTCGCGACGAGCAACAGGCTGCCGATGAGCCCGCCGACGAAGGTGATCCCCGCCATCGTCCGCATCCCGACGCCCGACACCGGCTCCAGCCCATGCCGATACGTCCACGCGCTCGCCATCGCACCGGGCTGGAGCGAGACGTTGCTCGTCGCGTTGGCAAAGGTCGACGGCACGCCGAGCCCGATCAGCGCGGGCATCGTCGCGAAGCTACCACCCCCGGCGAGCGCGTTCATCGCCCCGCCGAGAACCCCAGCCCCTGCCGCCAGCGCAACCCCACTCCACTCAAGCAAAAGCGTCGGACTCGGCAGCGGCCTCGCGATCGAGCTGCGCGCGGCTCTTCTTCTCCGACGCGGTCTTCAGCTGGCCACATGCTGCATCGATATCGCGCCCGCGCGGGGTGCGCACCGGCGCCGAAATGCCGGCCGCGAACACGATGCTCGAAAACGACTTGATCCGCTCGGGCGTCGAGCATTCATAGACGGCACCCGGCCACGGGTTGAACGGGATCAGGTTCACCTTTGCGGGCAGCTCGTATTTGCGCAGCAGCCGGACGAGTTCGTGCGCATCGGCGTCCGAATCATTCTTGTCCTTCAGCATGACATATTCGAACGTAATGCGGCGTGCATTGTTGGTGCCGGGATAATCCGCGCACGCCTGCAGCAATTCCTCAATGCCGTATTTCCGGTTGAGCGGCACGATCTCGTCGCGCACCTCCTTGGTCACCGCGTGCAGCGACACCGCGAGGTTCACCCCGATCTCCGCGCCCGCGCGCGCCATCATTGGCACCACGCCGCTGGTCGACAGCGTGATCCGGCGCCGCGACAGCGCGAGCCCCGCACCGTCCATCACCAGCTTCAGCGCATCGCGGACATTCTCGAAATTATACAGCGGCTCGCCCATCCCCATCATCACGATGTTGGTGAGCATCCGCCCCTCGGGCTGGCTCGGCCATTCGCCCAGCGAATCGCGCGCGAGCATGACCTGGCCGACGATCTCGGCGGGGGTCAGGTTGCGCACTAGCCGCATCGTGCCGGTGTGGCAGAAGGTGCAGTTGAGCGTGCAGCCGACCTGGCTCGACACGCACAAAGTCCCGCGATCCGCATCGGGGATGAACACCATCTCGTAATCCTGCGCGTCGTCCGACCGCAGCAGCCACTTGCGCGTGCCGTCGGTCGACACCTGCGCCTCGACCACGTTGGGCCGGCTGATCACGAAGCGCTGCTCGAGCCACGGGTGCATCGTCTTCGAGATGTCGGTCATCGCCGAGAACTCGGTCGCACCGCGATTGTAGATCCAGTGCCACAGCTGCTTCGCGCGTAGCTTGGCCTGCTTTTCCTCGAGCTGCGACGTCTCCAGCGCCATCCGCAGATCGGCGAGCGACAGCCCGAGCAGGTCGATACGCCCATCGCTGCGCGGCACGAAGCTGCGGGGAACGGGCACGGGATCGATGTGCCCGGGGATGGGCATGAGGTTCGCGGCGGTCTGCATGCGGCGGCGCTTAGCGGAAATTTCCCGATTTTTCTACAGGCTGCGGAAGAAGGGCGTTGGGCGACGATGTAATGCAGAACGCCCCCCGACATCAGCACCCCCCCGGCGAAGGCCGGGGCCCAATTGGGAAGGTGGTGGTAACGATGCGGGGAGCGTCATCACGCACGTCCCCCAATTGGGCCCCGGCCTCCGCCGGGGTGGTGGAAGGGGGCTGCTACCCCCCGCTACACGCCAGCACCGCCGCATCGATCGCCGTCGCCGCCCCGGACAGCGCATACACATCCGCGAACGGCCGCCCGCCGACGCCGACCGCCTCGACGCTCATGCTGCGCCCCGATCGCAACGCCGCGACGATCGCGCGGTCGCTGGGGCCATCGCTCGCCCACGCATCCAGCCCGCTCGCGACCAGCGCGAATCGGCGTTCACCCACCGTCAGCGTCACGCCCGCCGACCGATCGCGTTCGCGACTGAGGCGGATGTGGAGCGACGCACGCAGCCCGCGCTGGGGCCAGGTCGCGATGCTGGCGAACCCGCTCGACCGCCCCCCCGCCATCACCGGCTTTGCTATCGCGTAACAGCGCGCCGGCACGGCATCGCGAAACGCGCCCCAACCTTTGTAGATGCCGATCGTGTCGCGCCCCGATGCCGGAACGGCGACCGCGAGGATCAGCAGCGCCGCCAGTCTCACGCCGGCGCGAAGCCGGTGCCGAGATGCGGCACGGTCGCGCGCCCGGCCTCGACCAGCGTCACCGACCCCTGCGGCAACCCCGGCGCGATCGGGGCCCCAAGCGTAGGATCGACCGCGGCGCCAGTCATCACACCCAGCATCACCCGGCTCGAGATCCCGTGCATGATCACCAGCCGGTCGCCCGGATCCGCCGCGGTCTCCGCCAGCCAGCCGCCGACGCGCGCCGCGATCTGCGGATAGGTCTCGCCGTCGGGCGCGGTCTTCAGCAGCCCGCCCGGCAGCATCACCGGCCCGACCTCGTCGACCACGTCCGCATAATAGCGCCCGCCCCAGGACCCCATGTCGATCTCGACCAGCCGCGCATCGGTCCGCGCGCCATGCCAATCGAGTTCCAGATGCTCGCAGATCACCGCCAAGGTCTGCAACGCGCGCCCGGTCGGCGACGCCCACAGGGTCAGCGCAGGCTTCACCCCGAGCAGCGCCCGAAGCGCGCGGCCAAGCTCGTCCGCTTGCGCGAATCCCGCGCGCGTCAACGGCGTATGCGCGGCATCGCCCTGCAACCGGTGCGCGGCGTTGAACACGGTTTCGCCGTGCCGCGCGACGAAATCGCGCCCCTTGCGTGAGGCCGGCGTATCGCTTGAGCGGGCGTCCGGTTCACCCTGCCGATGGCTTGGAATCATGGCCGGCATTTCAACCCCCTGTGGCGCAAAAGCAACGGATTTCCGTGTTTATCTGGGGTTCATGCAACGCGCCGAGGACTGGTCCATTGGGGCTGTCCATCCCGCGTTCGGGGATGACGAAGAGACAATGGAGTATCCCAATGCGTAAGCTTATCGCCGCCTCGCTGCTCGCCACCACCGCGGTCGCAGCCCCCGCGCTCGCCCAGACCAACCCGACCTTCACCGGCCCCCGCATTGAGGGCACGCTCGGCTACGACCACACCGGCGCCGGCAGCAGCGTGTCCAACAATAACGGGCGCGACGACCAGAAGATCGACGGCCTGCTGTACGGCGGCGGCATCGGCTACGACATCGCGACCTCGAGCAACATCGTGCTCGGCGCCGAGGCCGAACTGACCGGCTCGACCGCCAAGAGCGACCGCAACGACTATACCAGCGACTTCGGCTATGGCCGCGTCAAGCAGGGCCGCGACATCTATGTCGGCGCGCGTGCCGGCTATGTCGTCGCACCGGCGACGATGCTCTACGTCAAGGGCGGCTACACCAACTCGAAGCTCGAAGTGCTCGCCGGCGATACCAGCCAGACCACCGACACCAACTTCAAGCTCGACGGCTGGCGCGTCGGCGCGGGCGCTGAGCATGCGGTCGGCCCGAACAGCTATGCCAAGCTCGAATATCGCTATTCGAACTATGAGCGCGGCAACATCGACTATGCGACCGGCGGCACGAGCCAGCGGTTCGACGTCGACACGGACCGTCACCAGGTCGTCGCAAGCTACGGCTTCCGCTTCTGATCGCGTTTTAACGCGACGTTTACCGTGATCAAAGAAGGGTCGGGGCGCTTGCTCCGACCCTTTGTTGTTGGGTAAGCCATCTGCGGATTGCCCCCAGCCCCGAGTCCGGCTGTGGAGGCCGGGGGAATTTTGATGAAGGCGACGATCGAACGCGCAACGCTCCTCAAGGGGCTGAGCCATGTCCAGTCCGTGGTGGAGCGGCGCAACACCATCCCCATCCTGTCGAACGTGCTGATCGAGGCGACTGCCGAGGGTACGCTCAAGCTGATGGCGACCGATCTGGATCTCCAGATCAACGAATCGATCGCCGCCGCGGTCGATCAGCCCGGCGCGACCACCGTGTCCGCGCACACGCTGTTCGACATCGCGCGCAAACTGCCCGAGGGCAGCCAGGTCCAGCTCGCCGCGTCGGAAGGCCGGATGAGCATCGTCGCGGGCCGCGCACGCTTCTCGCTCGGCACGCTGCCGCGCGACGATTTCCCGGTGATCGCCGAAGGCGAGCTGCCGACGCAGTTCGAACTGCCCGCCGAGACCTTGAAGCAGATCATCGACAAGACGCGCTTCGCGATCTCGACCGAAGAGACGCGCTATTATCTCAACGGCATCTTCCTCCACGTGGCGGACGGTGACAGCTCGAACCCCGTGCTCAAGGCCGCCGCGACCGACGGCCACCGCCTCGCGCGCGTGACGCTGCCGCGGCCCGAGGGTGCCGAATCGATGCCCGACGTGATCGTCCCGCGCAAATGCATCGGTGAACTCCGCAAACTGCTCGACGAGGTCGACGGCTCGGTCGGCGTGTCGCTGTCGCCGACCAAGATCCGCTTCGACCTCGGCCAGGCGATCCTGACCTCGAAGCTGATCGACGGCACCTTCCCCGATTACAGCCGCGTGATCCCGACCGGCAACGACAAGATCCTCAAGATCGATCCCAAGAGCTTCATGGAAGGCGTCGACCGCGTCTCCACGATCGCGACCGAGAAGACGCGCGCGGTGAAGATGGCGCTCGACCGCGACAAGATCACGCTGTCGGTGACCTCGCCCGAAAACGGCACCGCCGCCGAGGAAGTCCCCGGCGATTACGTCGCGCTCCCGTTCGAGATCGGCTTCAACAGCCGCTATCTGATGGACATCCTCGCGCAGATCGACGGCGACATGGTCGAAGTCCACCTCGCCGACGCCGCCGCGCCGACGCTCATCCGCGAAAACGACAAGTCGCCCGCGCTCTACGTGCTGATGCCGATGCGCGTCTGACCGTCACGCCCTGACGATCGATCGAGAGGCCATCCTTCGGGGTGGCCTTTTTCGTTTGAACGCAGCGCCGGATCTGATACTAACAATAATGTCAGTAAGGAGTCGATTCGATGGCGAAGCTTCCTCCCTTTCCCGGTACGCCGGGTCGTCGCGATTGGCCGACGGCGTTCGACGCGATCAAGAAACTGCTCGCGAACGGTGACGACACGACCCAGGTGTTCCGGATCATGCGTGCGCTGAACGTCGGCAACGCGCCGATGAACTATGCCCGGCTGATCGCCACCGAACAGGGCGGGCGGATCGCCTATGACCAGGTCGAACTGGCGCGGCGCTTTTCCGATCCGGCGTTCGTCGCAAGCTTCGCGCCCGGAACGGTCGGTGCGGCGTATCGCGACTTCCTCGAGACGACGGGCTATTCCGCCGATGGCCTGGTCGAGGTCTCGCGCCTCGTGCCGAGCGAGGACGATCTGGCGCACCCCTATGCCTGGTTCGGCCGGCGGGTGCGCGACACGCATGACATCTGGCACGTGCTGACCGGCTACAAGGCGGACGAGAGCATGGGCGAGGCCGCGCTGGTCGCGTTCAGCTATGCGCAGGTCGGCGGGCTCGGTTGGGCGCTGATCGGCTCGGCGGCGGCGCTGAAAAGCATCCGCGTGACGGGCAGCCGGCTCTTCGCCAAGGCGGTCTGGGAGGGCTATCGCCACGGCCGCAAGGCGAAGTGGATTTCGGGCGAGGACTATCTGACGCTGCTGCACGAGCCGCTCGACGCCGCGCGCGCACGGCTCGGTATCGCGACACCGGTCGCATATCTGCACGCGCAGCGCGAACTCGGACCCGAACTCGCCTCGTATCTCAGCACGCAGCGCGCCGCGAACGCGGCGGCCGTCGCGCCGCAGCAGATCGCCGCCTGACGCGAAGGTCAACCCGACCAGCCCCTTATCCCGTTCGTGCTGAGCGAACGGAAAAGGGCGATGCAATCGGCTCCGAAAGTCCTTTAAGGCGGGGGCAATGCTCTCGCGCCTCGTCCTTACCGATTTCCGCAATCACGCCGATCTGACGCTCGCACCGGGCGCCGGGTTCGTCGTGCTGACCGGCGAGAACGGCGCGGGCAAGACCAACATCCTCGAGGCGGTCTCGCTGCTCGCCCCCGGCCGCGGCCTGCGGCGTGCGGCACTCGGCGAAATGGCGCGCCAGGGCGGGGCCGGCGGCTTCGGCGTCGCGGCCACGCTATTCGCCGGACGCGAAACGGAATCCCCCTCCCGCWTGCGGGAGGGGTTAGGGGAGGGCGCGACGTACGTACCGGCGTCCGGCATCGAGGAAAACGCGCCCCTCCCCCAACCCCTCCCGCAAGCGGAAGGGGAGGGGCAGCCACCCTCCGCAGCCGAGGTCGACGTCGCGACCGGCACGCTGGCGTCCGCGCCAGAGCGCCGCATCGTCCGCATCCAGGGCGCCACCACCACCGCGAACGCGCTGGCCGAGTGGCTCACGATCCTGTGGCTCACCCCCGCGATGGACCGGCTGTTCGTCGCGCCCGCCGGGGAGCGCCGCGGCTTTCTCGACCGCCTCACGCTCGCGCTCGCGCCCACCCACGCGCACCACGCCGCGCGTTACGACGCGGCGATGCGCGCGCGCAACCGCCTGCTCGCCGACGAAGGCCGCCCCGATGGCGACTGGCTCTCCGCGCTCGAGGCGCAGATGGCCGAGCACGGCGCCGCCGTCGACGCGGCGCGACGCGAGACGGTGGCGTTGCTCGGCGCCCGGCTCGCGCACCAGGACGACGGCCCGTTCCCGCGCGCCGGGCTCGCGCTCGATGGCTGGAACGGCGACACGACCCGGCTGCACGCCGATCTCGCCCAGGCACGCGCGCGCGATGCCGCCGCCGGGCGCACGCTCGCCGGCCCGCACCGCGTCGACCTGATCGTCACGCATCGCGACAAGGCGCGCGCCGCCTCGCTCGCGTCGACCGGCGAGCAGAAGGCGCTGCTCCTCGGCATCGTCCTGGCGCATGCCGATCTGGTCGCCGAGCGCACCGGCACCCCGCCCGTGCTGCTCCTCGATGAGGTCGCCGCGCACCTCGATCCGGCCCGCCGCGCGGCGCTGTTCGCCCGGCTTGCGGGCCGCGGTCAGGTGTGGATGACGGGCACCGAGGACGCGCTGTTCGACGCGATCGACGGCCAGGCAACGCGGATCGCGGTCGGGCGTTAGGCTGAACGCGCGCTGTCGATCGACGTCACCGCGCGTTCAAGCGGACGCGCTTAGAGCTCCGTCCATCGACGACCTGGAGAGACAATAATGACCCGGACATTCACGCGCGCCGCCCTCGGCGTCCTGATGATCGCAGCGACCACCGCCCCCATCCTCACGGCGCCCGCCATTGCGCAGGTCGGCGAGGGCGCGCGCGACGGCGGCCGCTACGACATGAGCCGCGCGCCCTGGTCGCGCCCCGGCTATCGCCTCGAGGGTGCAGGCGTGCCGATCCTGTTCCCCGAACTGCGCAATACGCCGCGCGGCCGCGCGTTCGTCATGCCCAATTTCGACGCCAACGGCGACGGCCGGATCAACCGCCGCGAAGCCGACGACGCCAACCGCGAGTTCGCGCGCATCGCCGGCCCGCGCCGCGACCGGTTCGACTGGGACGCCTATGGCCGCGACCCGCGCGGCTATCGCGGCGGCACGACCGTCGTCGAGACCACGACGACGTGGGACCGCGGCGCGATGCGCAATTACGGCTTCCGCCAGACCCCGCGCGGCGCGACGCTGACGCTGCAGGAGGACGTGCTGTTCCGCACCGATAGCGCGGAGCTGCGCCCCGGCGCGATCGAGAAGCTGCGCCCGCTCGCCGGCTATCTGCGCGGCAATCCGGGCGTCCGCGTCGCGATCGACGGCTTCACCGACTCGCGCGGCACCGACGCGCACAACCAGGACCTGTCCGAGCGCCGCGCGGCGAGCGTCCGCCAGGCGTTCGACGACATGGACGTCGTCCGCGCGCGCTTCAGCGTCGTCGGCCATGGCGAAAGCCAGCCAGTCGCGACGAACACGACCGCGGCGGGCATGCGCCTCAACCGCCGCGTCGAAGTGACGCTGCTAGGCCAGCGCGCCGACCGCTTCTGACAACCAACGCCCTCTCCCCTCGGGGGAGAGGGAAGGGGCCCGCGGCCGCTTGGCCGCGGGAAGGGTGAGGGGGCGTGAGGCTCGGGACGTATCCGCCAAAGCCCCTCACTCTTCCGTCGCCTACGGCTCCTCCCTCCCTCTCCCCCAAGGGGAGAGGGACATGCCAACCCAAGCGACACCACCCCCGGCGAAGGCCGGGGCCCAGATGGGGGACGTCGCTGACGGAAGGTGGCGCTACGTTACGACCACCTTTCCACCTGGGCCCCGGCCTCCGCCGGGGTGGTGCCATGTCTGGAGCAAGCCAGCCCCTGTCCTACACGCCACCACCCTGCCACCCTCCCCGCACGGCGATCCAACCCCCCTCGCACCCCCCACCCCAGACACCCAAAGTCCACCCACCCCGCAAAACGCTCCCAGCGTCTATACTTCCTATACTTCACTCCCCCGCGCCGCTGTTCGCGCAGGCCATTTCGCTTCCGTTTCGGCCGTCCGATGCCTATATGCTGGGCATGGCATCCAACCCCGAAACCAATAATCCCAACCTGCCCAACCAGGGCGACTATGGCGCCGACTCGATCAAGGTCCTCAAGGGCCTCGACGCGGTGCGCAAGCGCCCCGGCATGTATATCGGCGATACCGACGACGGGTCGGGCCTCCACCACATGGTGTTCGAGGTCAGCGACAACGCGATCGACGAGGCGCTTGCCGGGCATTGCGACCGGATCGACATCGTCCTGAACGCCGACGGTTCGGTCAGCGTCACCGACAATGGCCGCGGCATCCCGACCGGGATCCACACCGAGGAAGGCGTGTCCGCAGCCGAGGTCATCATGACCCAGCTCCACGCCGGCGGTAAGTTCGAGAACACCAACGACGAGAACGCGTACAAGGTCTCGGGCGGCCTGCACGGCGTCGGCGTCTCGGTCGTCAACGCGCTCAGCGAATGGCTCGACCTGACGATCTGGCGCGACGGCAAGGAGCATTACATGCGCTTCGCGTTCGGCGACGCGGTGATGCCGCTCAAGATCGTCGGCGACGCGGCCGAGGGCCAGAAGGGCACGCGAGTCACCTTCTTCCCGTCGCCCGCCACCTTCAAGATCACCGATTTCGACTTCGACAAGCTCGAGCATCGCTACCGCGAGCTCGCCTTCCTCAATTCGGGCGTCCGCCTGTTCCTCTCCGACGCGCGGCACGAGGAAATGAAGACCGTCGAGCTCTATTACGAGGGCGGGATCGCCGCGTTCGTGAAGTATCTCGATCGCGCCAAGGTGCCGTTGATGCCAGAGCCGGTCGCGATCAGCGGCACGCGCGACGACGTCACGATGGACGTCGCGCTCCAGTGGAACGACTCTTACTACGAAAACGTCCTCGCCTTCACGAACAACATCCCGCAGCGCGACGGCGGCACGCACATGGCCGCGTTCCGCGCCGCGCTGACCCGCACGCTCAACAACTATGCCGAGAAGAGCGGCATGTTGAAGAAGGAAAAGGTCCAGCTCACCGGCGAGGACATGCGCGAGGGTCTCACCGCGATCGTCTCGGTCAAGCTGCCCGATCCCAAGTTCAGCAGCCAGACCAAGGACAAGCTCGTCTCGTCCGAAGTCCGCCAGCCCTTGGAAAGCCTGATGGCCGACAAGATGGCCGAATGGCTCGAGGAAAACCCCGCGCACGGCAAGGCGATCGTCGCCAAGATCATCGACGCCGCCGCCGCGCGCGAAGCCGCCAAGCGCGCGCGCGAACTGACGCGTCGCAAGGGCGTGATGGACATCGCCTCGCTGCCCGGCAAGCTCGCCGACTGTCAGGAACGCGATCCCGCCAAGTCCGAGCTGTTCCTGGTCGAGGGTGACTCGGCAGGCGGTTCGGCCAAGCAGGGCCGCGATCGCCATTTCCAGGCGATCCTCCCCCTGCGCGGCAAGATCCTCAACACCGAGCGCGCGCGCGAGGATCGCATGTTGTCGAGCCGCGAGATCGGCACGCTCATCACCGCGATGGGCACCGGCATCCGCGACGATTTCAACGCGGACAAGCTGCGCTACCACAAGATCGTCATCATGACCGACGCAGACGTCGACGGCGCGCACATCCGCACGCTGTTGCTGACGCTGTTCTACCGTCACATGCCCAAGATCATCGAGGGCGGCTATCTCTACATCGCCCAGCCGCCGCTGTATAAGGCGACCAAGGGCCGGTCGGAGGTGTATCTCAAGGACGATGCGGCGCTCGACGAATATCTGGTCGATGCCGGCGTCGGCACGATGGTGCTCGACGGCCCCGGCGGCGGCCGCTCGGGTCGCGACCTCAAGGACCTGGTCGATCACGCGCGCCGCATGCGCACGCTGATGCGCTACGTTCCCAAGCGCTACGATGCCGGGATGATCGAGGCGCTGGCACTCGGCGGCGTGTTCGATCCGGAGGCCTCGGTCGCGGATCGCACCTCGCGGCTCGAGATCGTCACGCGTCGTCTCGAACTCGACGACGGCGATGCGCGCTGGACCGCGGTGCTGACCGAAGACGGCGGCATCCATTTCCAGCGTGCGTGGCGCGGCGTCACCGACCATCACATCATCGAAGCGAGCTTCCTGGTGTCGGCCGAGGCGCGCAAACTCCACGCGCTGTCGGGCGAACACGCCGACAGCTATGCGCAGACCTCGAACCTCGTTCCCGCCAGCAAGGCATCGCAGGCGGACGAGCCCGAGGCCGAGGACGGCGCCGCGGAGGCTGGCGCCGGTGTCATCGGTTCGGTCACCGCCGTCGCCGCGCGCGGCTCGACACAGGTGTCGCGCCCAAGCCATCTGCTCGACGCGATCCTGACCGCCGGGCGCAAGGGTCTCGCGATCCAGCGCTACAAGGGTCTGGGCGAGATGAACGCGGAACAGCTCTGGGAAACCACGCTCGATCCGTCGGTCCGCTCGATGCTTCGCGTCACCGCGGTCAATGCCGAGAGCGCGAACGAGATCTTCACGCAGCTTATGGGCGAAGTCGTCGAACCGCGCCGCGAGTTCATCCAGGACAACGCGCTGAACGTCGCCAATCTCGACGTCTGAGGCGGAACATCGAGTGTCCAACCGCGCTTAACGGCCATCTATCTAGGAGTGATACGCATGGCCGAAGACCGGTTGGACATCGATCTGAAGACGCTCGAGGACAATAGCGACCTGCGCCAGGTCGAGTTCGAGGGCGAAGTGAGCGACGAGCGCTATCAGTTCGCGGTACAGTATGACGTGCTCGAAGCGCTGAGCACGGTCGCCCCCGAGGGCGATGCCGTCGCGATCTTCAAGCAGCATGCCGAAGAGATCGCCGATCTCGGCGTCGTGGCCTTGGCGCGTGATCCCGATCAGGAGATCGTCGTGATCAGCGAGAACGACCTCGAATGACGCCCGGCCGACCGAACCGCGTCAAGCCTCTGCTCGGCCGCGACACGCAGATGTGCATGTCGCTGTCCGCGCGCCCGAGCAACTTCGGGACCCGGTTCCACAACCGCCTCTACGAACTGCTCGGGCTCGATTACGTCTACAAGGCCTTCACGACGAAGGACTTGGCGGGCGTTGTCGGCGGCATCCGCGCGCTCGGAATCCGGGGCTGCGCGGTGTCGATGCCGTTCAAGGAGGCGGTGATCCCGATGCTCGACGCGCTCGACCCCTCGGCCCGCGCGATCGACAGCGTCAACACCATCGTCAACGACGGCGGCGTCCTGACCGGCTTCAACACCGATTACACCGCGGTCCGCATGCTGCTCGACTCGCACGACGTCGATCCCGCGATGCGCTTCATGCTGCGCGGATCGGGCGGGATGGCGAAGGCGGTCGCGACCGCGTTGCGCGATGCCGGCTTTGCGAACGGCACGATCGTCGCGCGCAACGAAACCGCGGGCCGCGCGCTCGCCGACTCGCATGGCTATTGCTGGACCGCGGAGCCCGATCCGGCGGGGGCGCCGATGCTCGTCAACGTGACTCCGCTCGGCATGGCGGGCGCGGACGCCGATGCGCTCGCGTTCGACTCGCCGCTGATCGCGGGGTGCGAGGTCGCGTTCGACGTCGTCGCGCTCCCCACCGAAACCCCGTTCCTTGTCGCCGCGCGCGGCGCGGGCAAGCGTATCATCTCGGGCGGCGAGGTGGGGATCTTGCAGGCGCTCGAGCAGTTCGTGCTCTATACCGGCGTCCGGCCGGATCAGTCGGAGGTGGACGACGCAGCGGCGGTCGCGCGCGCCTGACCCTCGCCCGCGGCGCGCGCACGACGCCCGCGCCACAGGCGGAAGCCGGCGATGATCAGGGCGGCGACGCCGACCAGTATCGCAACGCCGACCAGCTTCTGTCTCGGCATCACCCGCCCGACCAGCTCGATCAGCCCGTCGCCGAACACATAGCCGATCCCCGTGAAGACCACGCCCCACACAAGCGCGGAGATCGCGTTGAGCACGACGAAGGTGCGCGCGGGCACGTGCGACGTGCCGACCGCGATCGGGCTGATCGTCCGCAACCCATACAGGAAGCGAAAGCCGAGGATGAAGATCGTCGGATGCCGGTCGAGCGTGTCGAGCGCCTTGGCAAAGGCGGGTTTCTCGGCGATCCGGCGCACGCGCTTGGTGTCGCGGTACTTCCGTCCGGCGAAGAAAAAGAGCTGATCCGCGAAGAACGACCCCGTCACCGCCGCCGCCGCGCTGCCCCATAACGGCAACAGATGCTGGTGCGCGAGCAGCCCGCCGGTGACGACGCTGGTCTCGCCCTCGAACGCCGCGCCAAGGAAGATCGCGGCGAGGCCGTATTCGGCGATGAAGCTTTCGATCGACATCCCTTGCCCTTGCCGGACCGCGCACCGTTTAGCCAGCCGTCGATCACGCCTGCGCGTGGGCAACGTCACCCGGATATCACGCTAATCCCTTGTCGAGGCTCAGCTAATCCGCCTGCGTCGACGGGGCGCTACAACTGCGCGTCGCGCAGGAACACCGCGAGTGCAGACCATGCAGGCTGCTTGGCGGCGAGACCGATCGTGTGGAGCGGGCTGCTCGACGGCAGCGCGACTATCTCGGGTCCGCGGAAATCCCGGCCGAGCAGCTTCAGCCCCTGTTTCAGCGCGGTGCCACCGTTGAACGCGATCGCGCGCAGATCGGGCAGCGTCGCGATCAGCCCGGCAATGTCGTTGCCCGCGATATCCAGGATCGCGGCGTCGGTGCTCCCCGCGCGTCGCGCCGATCCGATCACGTCCCACAATGCGACCCGCTGCGCACGCAACGCCGCAAGCCGGTCGTCATAGTCGAGCGCAGCAAGGTCGCACCCGACGACCGGCGACATCAGCTGCCAGAACTGGTTCTGCGGATGCGCATAATAACGCTGCGCGGCGAGCGAACGGTCGCCCGGCAGGCTGCCAAGGACGAGGATTCGGGCATCAGGGTCGGCGACGGGCGGGAAGGAGTGCTTGAGTTGCATAAGGCGCATCTAACGCCGTCTGCCGGCCAGTCCGATCGTGAAATCCAACCGGATCTCGAAATCTCCCCCATCTAACCTCCCCGGCGGAGGCCGGGGCCCAGTTGGGGGACGTTGATAACGGAGTTTAGCGTGCGGTTACCAAAAGCCTTCCACCTGGGCTCCGGCCTCCCCCGGGGAGGTGCACTGTAGCATCGACCGCGCCGCCCATTCCCGCGATTGCGCGCGATCCCGCAAGCGTCCTATCACGCACGCCATGAAGATCATGCTCTCCGCCAGCCTCGCTGTGCTCGCCCTCGCGAGTGCCCCCGCCGCCGCCCGGCAGCTCACCATCGACGACGTGACGATGCTCAGCCGCGTCGGAGCGCCGACCGCCTCGCCGGACGGGCATTGGCTCGTCTGGGCGCAGCGCGAGACCGATCTCGCCGCCGACAAGGGGCGCTTCGACCTCTGGCGGCTCGACCTGACCACGCCCGGCGCGCGCGCGGTGAAGCTGCTCGCCGATCCGCAGGTCAATGAGAACGACCCACAGATCGTCGGCACCACCGTCTATTTCACCTCCGACAAGGGCGGCGATGACGCCATCTGGTCGGTGCCGATCACCGGCGGCACGCCGCGCCGCCTCACGAGCTTCAAGGGTGGTTTTGGCGGCTTCAAGGTCGCGCCGACCGGCGACAAGCTGCTCGTCTGGGCGGATCGCAAGCCCGGCGCGCCGAGCCTCGAGCCGGCGATGGAGAAGAAGGATCCGAACGCCGGCGCCGGCCGCACGTACGACCAGCTGTTCGTGCGCCACTGGGATACGTGGGCGGACGGGACGCGCTCGCAACTTTTCGTATTGCCGCTGACCGCCGCGGGCGCGACCGGCAACGGGGTTCCGCTGGTCGGCACGCTCGTCGGCGATGCGCCGTCAAAGCCCTATGGCGGCGCCGAAGAAGTCTCGTGGAGCCCCGACGGCCGCACCGTCTATTTCGCGATGCGCGAGGCGGGGCGGATCGAGTCGCTGTCGACCAATCTCGACATCTTCTCGGTCCCTGCCGATGGCTCCGCGGCCCCGGTCAATCTGACCGCGGCGAACAAGGCGACCGACAACCTCCCGACGGTATCGCCCGACGGCCGCAGCCTCGCCTATTTCGCGATGCGCAGGCCCGGGTTCGAGGCGGATCGCCAGGTACTCACCGTCCGTGACATCGCGACCGGCAAGACGGTGTCGCTGACCGAGCGCTGGGACAGGTCGGTCGGCTCGATCGCCTGGGCCCCCGATTCGAAATCGCTCTACGTCACGGCCGACGACACGCAGGAGACGCCGCTGTTCCGCGTTGATGCGGCGAGCGGCGCCGTCACGCGGCTCACGCAGGAGGGGCATGTCAGCGCGGTCGCGATCACCCCGCGCGGACCCGTGGTGGCGATCGACAGCCTGACCGCGCCGGCCGATTTCTATCGGATCGCGGGCAGCGGTGCGCCCCAGCGTCTGACCCAGGTCAACGCGGCCAAGCTCGCCGGGATCGACATGCCGACCGTCACGCGGTTCAACTTCAAGGGCGCCAACGCCGACACCGTCTGGGGCTATGCGGTGAAACCGTACGGCAGCACGGGCAAGGTCCCGGTCGCGTACATGGTCCATGGCGGGCCGCAGGGGTCGAGCAACAACAGCTGGTCGTATCGCTGGAATCCGGCGGTGTTCGCCGGCGCGGGCTATGGCCTGGTCGCGGTCGATTTCCACGGGTCGACCGGCTACGGGCAGGGCTTCACCGACGCGATCAGCAACAACTGGGGCGGCTGGCCGCTCGAGGATCTGCAAAAGGGTCTGAAGGCCGCGACGGACAAGTTCGCCTGGCTCGATGCCGACAATGCCTGCGCGCTCGGCGCGTCGTACGGCGGCTATATGATGAACTGGATCGAGGGGCAGTGGCCCGATCGTTTCAAGTGCATCGTCCAGCATGACGGCGTGTTCGACGCGCGCGCGATGGCGTACGAGACCGAAGAGCTCTGGTTCGACGAATGGGAGCATGGCGGGAAGGCCTATTACGAGGACCCGCAGGCGTTCGAGAAATGGAACCCGGTCAATTACGTCGCCAAGTGGAAGACGCCGATGCTGGTGATCACCGGCGAGAAGGACTTCCGCATTCCCTACACGCAGGGGCTCGCGACGTTCACCGCGCTCCAGCGTCGCGGAATCCCGTCGCGGTTGCTGGTCAACCCGAACGAGAACCACTGGGTGCTCAAGCCGAAGAACTCGCGCCAATGGTATGGCGAGGTGCTCGGCTGGATGAACAAGTGGACCGCCAAATAATCGTTCCGCCTCGTCACGCCGGACCCGGCCCGGCGTGACGAAGCTGCCCTGACGGAAAGGGGATAGCTCAGCCGCTGCCCAGCACGTTGATCGTGAACGCCAGCACGCCGATATTGAACACGAACGCCGCCATGCACTGGCCGAGCGCGGCTTTCCGCACGCGGCGCGACGTGATCTCGACGTCCGACGTCTGGAACGTCATCCCCAGCGTGAACGCGAAATAGGCGAAGTCCCAGTAATCGGGCTCGTCACAGCTTGGAAAATCGAGCCCCTTCGCATCCTTCCCCGCAGGATCGTCGACATAATAGAGATGCGCATAGTGCAGCGTGTAGATCATGTTCGAGAACAGCCACGCGAGCGCCAGCGTCGTGATCGTCAGGACGATCGCGACCGCGTCGTTCTTGCCCTGCAGCTCCTTCGCGACCGCGACCAGGATGACGAGCATGATCGTGCCGCTGAACCCGAGCAGCACCGCGCGGTTGGCGTCGTTTTCCTGCGCGGCGCGGCGCATCCGCTCGGCGCTGGCGTTGCGGAACAGCGTCGAGACCGCGATCAGGAACACCGCGGCGGCAAGGTCGAAGGCCCCCATCGTGCCCCGCCCGAGCCCGACGCGCGGGATCATCGTCACCAGCCCGATCACGAAGACCAGTACGAACAGGACGAAGCGCGGCGGGGCAACGCGTTGGCCCAGGCCCCAATATCTGGCTTTGCTACTCATGGCACGGCGCTAGCGCTTCGCGGTCACGTCGCCTAGATACGCGCGCATCATGGCAAGAATAGAAACCCCGCGCCGCATTCGTGGCACCCAGGACATTTTCGGTGACGAGCAGCGCCGCTTCGCGCACGTCCTGTCGACGTTCGAGCGCGTGCGGGCGCTGTATTGCTTCCAGCGCATCGACATCCCGGTGTTCGAGTCGACCGCGGTGTTCGCGCGCTCGCTCGGCGAGACGACCGATGTCGTGTCGAAGGAAATGTACACGTTCGAGGATCGCGGCGGCGATTCGCTGACGCTGCGCCCCGAATTCACCGCGGGGATCGCGCGCGCCTATCTGACCGAGGGCTGGCAGCAGTTCGCGCCGCTCAAGATCACGACCAGCGGCCCGGTGTTCCGCTACGAGCGCCCGCAAAAGGGGCGGTTCCGGCAGTTCCACCAGATCGACGCCGAGGTGATCGGCGCGGCCGAGCCGGCGGCGGACGTCGAACTTCTGGTGCTTGCGGACCAGCTGCTGCGCGAACTTGGCATTGCCGAAGGCGTGACGTTGCAGCTGAATACCTTGGGCGACGCCGAGACGCGCGACGCGTGGCGCGCGGCACTGGTGGCGCATTTCGAGGCGCATCGCGACGAGTTGTCCGAGGACAGCCTGACCCGGCTCGAGAAGAACCCGATGCGGATCCTCGATTCGAAGGATCCGCGCGACCGCCCGATCGCCGACAGCGCACCCGATATCGACGCGTATCTGACCCCCGAGGCGCGCGCATTCTTCGACGCGGTGACCGCCGGGCTCGATGCCGCGGGCGTCGCGTGGGAGCGCAATGCGCGGCTGGTCCGCGGGCTCGATTACTATCGCCACACCGCGTTCGAGTTCGTGACCGACCGGTTGGGCGCGCAGGGCACCGTGCTGGCCGGCGGCCGCTATGACGGGCTGATCGGCTCGCTCGGCGGTCCGGAGACGGCGGGCGTGGGCTGGGCCGCGGGCGTCGAGCGACTGGCGATGTTGCTGGACGAACCGGCAGCGGCGACGATCGACGCGGTGGTCGTGCCGATGGGCGCGGACGCCGAAGCGCGCGCGATGGGTATCGTCGCGGACCTGCGCCGTGCAGGCGTTGCGGTCGAGATGGCCTATAAGGGCAAGATGAAGGCACGCATGGCGAAGGCCGACGCGCTCGGCGCGCGCTTCGCGATCATCCTTGGCGACGACGAACTCGCGAAGGGCGTCGCGGCCGTAAAGACGCTCGGCGCGGGCACGCAGGCCGAAGTCGCCTTCGCCGATCTCGCGGAGGCGCTGCGTTGAGCCTCCCCCGTCATCCCAGCGAAAGCTGGGATATTCCGGTTGGCGGGCTCGGCACTCGCCCCATTGAGATCCCAGCGTTCGCTGGGATGACGGAAGAGGGCGTGCCCGCATGACCCAGATTTCCCCCGACCGCATCCGCGCGATCGAGGCGCGGCGGGACGAGTTGCAGGCGCTGATGTCGACCGGCGACCTCCCGTCCGACCGCTTCGTCGCGGTGTCGAAGGAATATGCAGAGCTCGAACCCGTAGCGCAGGCCGCCACCGAAGTGCGCCGGCTGCGACAGGAAGCCGAAAGCCTCGCCTTCATGGCCGAGGATGCCGACGACGAGTTGCGCGCGATGGCGTCCGAGGAGCTGCACGAGAACCGCACGCTGCTCGAGACCGCGGACCGCAAGCTCGCGCTCGCGCTGCTGCCGCGCGATTCCGCCGACGAGCGCTCGGCGATGCTCGAGGTCCGAGCCGGCACCGGCGGCGACGAGGCAGCGCTGTTCGCGGGCGATCTGTTCCGCATGTACCAGCGTTATGCCGAATCGCAGGGCTGGCGCGTCGAGATGATCTCCGGCTCGTCGTCCGACGCGGGCGGCTTCAAGGAAGTCGTGGCCAGCGTCACGGGGCAGGGCGTATTCGCCAAGCTCAAATACGAAAGCGGCGTCCACCGCGTCCAGCGCGTGCCCGCGACCGAAGCGGGCGGCCGGATCCACACCTCCGCCGCGACCGTCGCGGTGCTGCCCGAGGCGGAAGAAGTCGACGTCAAGATCGACGACAAGGACCTGCGCATCGACGTCTATCGCTCGTCCGGACCGGGCGGGCAGTCGGTCAACACGACCGACTCGGCTGTGCGGATCGTCCACATCCCGACCGGGCTGACGGTGATCCAGCAGGACGAGAAGTCGCAGCACAAGAACAAGGCCAAGGCTTTGCGCGTGCTGCGGACGCGTCTTTATGAGGCCGAGCGCGACCGGTTGCACGCCGAGCGCGCGGGCGCGCGCAAATCGATGGTCGGCTCGGGCGATCGCTCGGAGAGGATCCGGACGTACAACTTCCCGCAAGGCCGCGTGACCGATCACCGCATCAACCTGACTCTGCACCGCCTGCCGGAAATCGTCGCGGGCGAGATGGACGAGCTGATCGGCGCGCTGGTGTCACAGGACGAGGCGGACCGGCTGGCGCAATTGGATGGGTGAGGGTGCCCCGGCCACGACGGCATTCCCCTCCCGCTTGCGGGAGGGGCTAGGGGAGGGGTGTCCCACAAACGCCGCCGCCCGGTGATTGCCCCTCCCCCGACCCCTCCCGCAAGCGGAAGGGGAGACGTAAACGCCGCAATCGCCACCGCCGCCGCGCGCTTCGCCTTTTCCGCCACGCCGCGGCTCGATGCCGAACTCCTGATGGCGCACGCGCTCGGCATCGGGCGCAACGCCCTCCTCCTCGACCCGGATCGCTACGCCGTCCCGGCCGCCTTCGCCGCGCTCGTCGAACGCCGTCTGCGCCACGAACCGATCGCTTACATCACCGGCACGCGCGGCTTCTGGTCGATCGATCTCGCGGTCGGCCCCGGCGCGCTCGTCCCCCGCGCCGACAGCGAGACGCTGCTGATCGCCGCGCAGGCGCATTTCGCGGGTCGCGCGCCCGGCACCGTGCTCGATCTCGGCACCGGCCCCGGCACGCTGTTGCTCGCCGCGCTCGACGAATGGCCCGCGCGCGGTCTCGGGGTCGACTTTTCTTCCCAAGCGCTCGACTACGCCCGCGCCAACGCCGCTACGCTCGGCATGACCGACCGCGCCCGCTTCATCCGCGGGAGCTGGGCGAGCGCGATCGTCGGCCAGTTCGACCTGATCCTCGCCAATCCACCCTACATCGCCACCGACGAAACACTCCCGGCCGAAGTCCATGACCACGAACCGCACGCCGCGCTGTTCGCCGGTCGCGACGGGCTCGACGATTACCGCATCCTCGCCCGGCAACTCCCCGCGCTGATCGCGCCGGGTGGCGCAGCGGTGATCGAGATCGGCGCGACGCAGGCTGAACCCGTCACCGCCCTGCTCGCCGCGCAGGGTTTGCACGTCGTGCTCCACCATGATTACGGAAACAACCCGCGCGCGCTGGTCGCGACCAAAGTCCTGACCCCCTGCACCGCGCCTTGAACTATATGGCGCGAAACCGCATATTTCGCTTGTAGTAGGTCCCTTGCGGACGCTATCACGTGGGCAGGGGCACGCAATCTCGACACATTGGTCGTTTTTGGGCGTTGACCCGCATCCTTCGCTTTGAGGTCGCTGCAGTCCGGTGGCCCTGGCAAGTTCGACGCACCGATCTCGTGTAGATCATCGGTGCGCGGCGGGGGGTTTGCACCGCATTTCGGAGCACGACCAGATTTTGGTTCGACGACTGAGGACACAAGCTTGATCAACAACCGGCAAGCCGGCCGCCGTCGCGGTCGTGGCAACAATAATAATGGCGGCGGCGGTAGTGGTGGCGGTCAACGCCAGGGCGGCGGCGGTGGTGGTGGCCAGGGCGGTCGCGACACCGGCAACCGCATCGACAGCCGTGCGCGCGGCAACGCGAGCCAGCTGTACGAGAAGTACAAGAACCTCGCGCGCGACGCGCAGATGCAAGGCGACCGCGTCAACATCGAATACTACCTCCAGTTCGCGGACCATTATTTCCGCGTCCTGAGCGAGACGCGCGCGCGTTTCGAAGAGAGCCAGCCCCAGGCGCAGCAGCAGCCGCGTCGCCAGCAGCCCTTCGATCTCGACGGCGACGATGATTATGGCGACGAGGGCGAACCGATCCGTTCGGGCGAGCAGCAGGGCGCGCCCGAGCAGGGCCGTGGCGATCAGCAGAGCGGTGGCCAGCAAAATGCCGGGCAGCAGAACGGTGGCCAGCAGAACGGCCAATACCAGAACGCACCCCGCCAGAACCGCGAAGATCGGCCACAGCGCGAAGACCGTCCGCGGTACGAGAACACCCGCTACGAAGGTCAGCGTAACGAAGGTCAGCGTAACGACGGCCAGCGCAGCGAGGGCCAGCGCAGCGAAGGCCAGCGCAGCGAAGGCCAGCGCAGCGAAGGCCAGCGCGAAGATCGCGTCCGTGGCGACAGCCCGCGTAACCAGCGCAATGCGAACCGCGATGGCCAGCCCCGCGACGCCCAAGCGCGCGACGAGCGCGGCAATGAAGAGCAGGCTCAGGCTCGCGAAGCGCAGGCGCGTGATACGCAGGGTCGCGACGAGCAGGTTCGTGAACCCCGCTCCGACTACCGTGATGCGCCGCCGCGCGAGACGATCCGTCGCGCGCCGCGCGCCAACGCGCAGACGGCGAACGCCAACCAAGATTCCGAAGCCGACGCTCTGCGTTCGGTGACCGAGTCCGCCGATCCGGTCGCGCAGTCGACCGACGCCGTCGAGAGCGCGTCGCCCGTCGCGGCCCCCGCCGTCGCCGCGACCGAAGAACAGCCTCGCCGTCGTGGTCGCCCGCGTCGCGATCGCAGCCTCGACGCACCCGTGGCGCAGGACGAGGGCGCACCGACCGCGTTCGACGCGGATCGTCTGCCGCCATCGCTCGGGATTTCGGCCACCGTCGCACCGGCACCGGCACCGGCGCCGGCAGCCGACGCAGCCCCCGCCGCGGACGCGTCGCCCGAGGAAAAACCCCGCCGCCGCCGCGTTCGCGCGGTACCCGATGAGGTCCAGGCGGGCTGATCCCCATGGGTCACCCGGATTCGTGTCCGGGCTGAAGAGAAAAAGGCCGGTACCGCAGCGCGGTGCCGGCCTTTTTCATGCCGGTACGCAGCAGAGCGCGGGGGCCAGCAACTACGCCGATACGTACGCGTCAGTCGGAAGGCGCGCTCGCGGGGACCGCCCCCGCCACGCAAGCGCGAGTCACTCGATCCGAGTCACGTCCTCGTCGTGCCCGCTGCCCGAACTGAGAAACACCAGGCCCATCAACAGCCCGGCCATCATCACCGACCCGCCGACTCCGCCAATCACCGCGAGCATCGTCACCAGGTGCAGCGGCCCCTGCAGATGCGCCATGCCCGCGATCACCCCGGCGACGCAGGTCGCCGCCGCCAGCACCATCCACGCCATGATCGCGCGGAACCGCGCCCAGGCGAACGCGGCATAGTGCGGATCGTCGAGTCCGGTGGGCGTTCCGGCGGAGTGATCGGGCAGGCGATCGGTCATCGCTTCACATTGCCCGGCAAACATGGTTTCCTCAACCCACGCGCAACAGACGCAATTGAGGAGAGGCGAAGATGACGATCGCGGCGATCCTGAAGAACCGGGAGGGCGGCATCCTGTCGCTCACGCCCGACGATACCGTGGCGCAGGCGGTGGCGCTGCTTGCGGGCAAGCGGATCGGTGCGGCACCGGTGCTCGATGGCGACCGGGTGGTCGGCATCTTCTCCGAGCGCGACGTCATCCATTGCCTGCAGGCCGACGGTGCTGCCGCGCTGGAGCAGCGGATCGGCACGGTAATGACCACCGCGGTGAAGTCGGTCGGCCCGGGCGAGTCGGCGATCGGCGCCTTGTCGCTGATGACGCAGCGCCGGATCCGCCATCTCCCGGTGATCGATGGCGACACGCTGGTCGGGTTCGTCTCGATCGGCGACCTCGTCAAATACCGCATCGACCGGATCGAGGCTGACGCGGCCGCGATGCGCGAATATATCCAGTCCGCGTGAGCCTTCGCGCCGCTTAGGTCATTCCGGTGTAGGCTGTTTCCGCGCGACCGAGATCAACTCGCGGATCGTCGGCCGCGCGAACAGTCCCATCCAGCTCGCATAGACCGCGGCGCCAACGGGCACGAGCACGGCGAGCCGCCAATGCGCGTCGAGCGGCGGCAGGCTGCGGTCCACCAGCGTGACGATCGCCGCCATCGCGATCGCCGCCACCGCCGGCGATGCGACCGCGCGCACGATCTCACGCGCGTGCACGCCGATGACCGGCAAGGTCCGCCACGCGCTGATCGCCAGATACAGCGGATATGCCGCGATCCAGGCGATCCCCATCCCGGTCGGGCCCCATCGTACGCCGACCAGGAACGCGATCGTCAGGATCAGCGCCCCGGTCGCACCGTTCCGCACGCCGATCCCCGGTCGCCCACGCGCATCCGAGGCCGGCGTGAACAGCACCTGCAGAGTCATGAACGGCATCGCCAGCGCGAGCAGCTGCACGACCGGCGCGGTTTCGCGCCATTTGTCGCCCAGCACGGTCAGCACCAGCGGCTCGGCGGTCGCGGCGAGCCCCATGTAGAACGGCATCGCGACGATCATCACCATCCGCACGCCCTTGACGAACGCGCGCCCGATCGCGTCCGGATCGGCCTGCATGCGTGCATAGGCGGAGAAGGCAACCTCGTTCAGCGGCGGCACGAACTTCGACACGAAGATCTGCGTGAGGAACAGGCTGGTGGTGTAGATGCCGAGCGTATGCGGCGAAAAGCTGCGCCCCGCGATGAACACGTCCGCCTGGCTCTGCAGGAACCAGAACAGCTGCCCCGCCGCCATCACCCCGCCATAGCGCGCGATCGTCCCCGCCCCGCGAAAGTTGAAACTCGGCCACACGAGCGACCGCGCGGACCAGGTCATCATCGCGCCACGGACGCTGAACAGCACGATCGGCGCCAGCACCAACGTCCACACGCCAAGGCCATAGAGTGCGCCACCCAGCGCCGCGCTGGCGGAGGCGATCGACGCGGTGATGTTCGCCTTGGCCTGGTGACGGAAATCCATCGCGCGGGACAGCAGCGCATAGGGAAGCGCAATGAACGGTGTGGTGAGATACAGCAATGCCTGCACGCGAAGCATGTCGCCGACGATCGGCTGGCGGTAATAAGCGGACGCCAGTGGCGCGAGCGATAGCTGCGCGATCGCCAGCGCACCGTTTAGCACGATCAGCATCCCGAACAGCTGGCGCACTTCGCGCTGGCTGATCTCCTTCTGCTGGATCAGCCCGCTCGCCAGTCCATAGCCATTGAGCATCGCCATGAAGGTGAGGATCACCTGGCACATCGCGAAAAGACCATAATCGGCCGGTGCGAGAATCCGGATCACGAGGAAGGTCGCGCACCACTGCACCATCTGCGCGACGATCTGGCTGCCCGATCGCCATATGAGCGCGCTGCGGACCTGTCCCGCGAGCGAGGCCGGTTCGGCCGGCGCGCCCGGGACATCCGCCGAGGCCGGTGGCGGCACGGTTTCGGGTCCGTTCGCCGGCGTGGGGGCGGGGATCGCGGTATCCATCGTATCGGGCATGTAGCGGTATGGGCCTTCACAAGCGCTTAAGGCGAGACTCTAAAGACGTATGATGCGTGTCACAGGACGCCGTCGCTATACCAGCTAAGGAATGCGGTGCGTTAACAAGCGCTTCGCTGGCGTCCGTGTGGGTGGGTTGGGGGCGCAGAACGCGTGAGGCGGCAAAAATTGCCACAAATATGCAAGAAAGTGTTTGACGGGTCTGCGGGGTGGCCGTAGAGGGGTGTCACCGCAGCGGAGTGCCTCACCGGCTTCTGCAGCGGTCGCAAAAAACCAGATGCTCCAAGCTTCCTGCAAGGGAGGTTATGCGAGTG
>NZ_LMKX01000011.1:0-335739 GCF_001421685.1 Sphingomonas sp. Leaf28
TGGTTCCTCTCTCCGCCGATAAGCCACTTTTTACGGACGGCAGCTAGCCACCAAAATCAGACATTGTCGCGGCGGAGAAACCCTCCGCCGCAATGACGGTTTTCTGCGGGTTTCAGCGGGGCATGTACCCCGCATTTAGGTAGGCGATACCCGGCGCTGACGCCGGGATAGATACTCGAAAGCACGAAGATCAGCGTGCCTTGCTATGCCATGCGATCTAGCAAGCCGCAATCAGCGCGGAGCGGTCGCGCACCCTGCCGGTGTAACGCCGGTGCGCATGATCGCGTCGACGCACGTCCAGAGCTTCCGGACACCGCCGGCGCGGTTATTGCCGCGCTCGATCGCGCCGGCCGCCTGGGCGAGCCGCTCGGCGATCTCAGCGAGGACGCCCTTGTCGATCGATACCAACTCGCCGGACGGCTTGCCCACGATCGGCGCCAGGCGCTCAGTCTCGACCAGCTCCTCCGGCAGCGCCGGCATCGTCGGCCGCTCGGTTCGCGCGCGCGATCCCGGCGTTGAGGCTGTCTGACATGCGGTCGACAGGAGCGGCAGGCAAAGCAGCGTCAGCAGCTGCAGGCGGAACATTGGCGAGCGCATTGCGGAGATCCTCGATCGTGGCTTGGACATAGGCGTCGGTCTGCGCATCGATCCGGACGGTGCGCGCGGCGATCGACTGTGTGACGGTGGCGGCCGCACGCTCGTCGGCGCGCGCCTCGGCGACTTGGGCGGTGTGTGCCTTGTCGTTCGTCGCGGTGATCTTTGCGGCACCGGCCGTCTCTCCACCGCGGCGAATGATCACGACGCCGGCGGCGATCGCCAGCGCGACGACGATCGTGATGATCACGCGGACCCGCGTCACGACGTCGCGACCTTGCACCGGCCGCGATCGACGTTGCCGACCCGGTGCGCGATCCAGCCTTTGTAGAAGACCTTCAGCTTCGGGTTCACGCGGACCAGGCGCGCATATTCCGCCGCCTGCGATCGATCGAGATTGACCAGCGTTGCGACGCACAGGTTGCTGGCGCCGAGCTTGCCCTGGCACGCGCGGTACGCCGCGATCGTCCCCGGCCCGACGCGGCCGTCGGTCACCAGCTTGGTGCCGCACAGCGCGTTGGTCGACTGCTGAAACCACGTCGATGGGCGAGCCGGCCCCATGTTCACGGTGGTATCGAACAGCTCGGCCGTCACCGCGGCGTCGATCGGCACCAGGGCGGCATAGCCGGGCTGCATCAGGTACCGCGTGTAATAGATGCTCTCCGCCACTTCGCGCGGCAGCGTCCGCATCGGCCCGGTGTAGCCGTTCTGCACGGCAACGGCCTTCGTGATGCCCATATGCGTCTCGCCGCCCGGGTCGGCAGGGTGATTCACGTAGCCACCCTCGACGGCGATCACGCTGGCGATCATGGCGAGCGCGATCGTGGCAATGCCGCCGGCCGCCTTCGGCGCGACCTTGCCGGTGATCGACTTCCACAGGCTCTTGCGATCGCCGGCCGGCTTCTGCGGGATCAGGCGGACGACGATCGTTGCGACGAACAACAGCGTCGGAACGAGGTCCGCAACCGACTCGGGAACTACCGCTCGAATGTCGTCGGGCAGTCCGTTCCAGATCTGGAGCAGCGTGTCAGGGGCAGCGGCGGCAAGGGCGGTGAGGATGGCGCCGAGCGCGGACATGCGCACGGACCACAGCGGCCATGCGATCGCCTGGCGCTGCATCGATGAGCGCATGCAAATGACGCTTCTCCATTGCCATGCGGTCTCCAGGCGAGGAGTCCACCAAATCCCGCATGCTGTTCGTATCGACCGCCATGGTTTCCCCGCTCAATGTAGATCGGGAGGTAGCTCGATCAGCGGCAGGATTGGCAGGTGCTCAAATGTGCAGGGGGGCTCGAGATCGCCAAGCGCTCGGGAATGATGCCAGCCGGTCCGGCCGAGCGCGTCGTCGATCATGTCCCGGCAGCGCTGGAGGTCGCGGATGCGGATGCCGCGGCGTGAAGCCGGAGGCCTCTCAATAACCCCAAGCACCACGAGCTGGTCGACTAGCTGGCGCGCCCGCGACGGCACAACCGTCGGGCGGAGCGCCCTCCCAATTTCGCCATAGCTCGGACTGGTACCGGACCGCTGGATCCGGTCGATGATGTAGGCCAGCGCTTCGATTCGGCGCGGCGCAGTATTCGATCGCGTGCGTAATCCCATCAACGTTCTAACCCCGCACTCCCCGGGAGAACATAGCGAGAATCTGATATTGCCGCTACTCAGCGTGTGAACCGCTCATCGTAGCAGGGAATATGTTCTGTACCGCCGCCGGTTTAGAACGATGCATAGGTTAGACATTCTGTCCCAAACCTAGGATAAGTGCGATGTACGACACAGCGTAAGAATGTCCCCTCATGAACGAACAACCGGCGCACCCAGCGGACCTCCTAAAATCACGCATGGAGACGTTACTGGCATTGCTAGATCATTATGATTATCCGCTGCCTGCTGCATGGCTGGCGATGGCGATCGAGGCGATGCCCACCGGCGACAGTCAATAACGGCAGATATTCGCGATACCCCGACTATACGGAAGACCCGAATGACGGATCGCTTGTTGCTTCCGCTAAACTCCATGCGCGATCAGCGTAATGCTCCGCGAGAACGTGATGAGAATCTTTCGCCGCGGGATGGATCGCGATATCTAGCGCGGCTCGCGCGGCTTTTTCGCGAGCCAACCAATATTCTATTTCTTTTTGCCCGCGCTCACTACTCTGCGTCATGAAACGTGAACCTCACCCAGAGTAGAATTACATTAATATATTGAGCCTAGCCGGAAATCACCGGACTTCTACAACATGGATTGGCAAAATCCGAGAATGTGCTGATTAAATTCGATACGGCACGTCAACCAAATTCCCAGATCGAAACCTTCGCACGATTGCTGCGGGTATTGAGGGCCGCGCTCACGCACCCAAGCCATTATCGCTTACGCAGAAGAATACGTTCATCGCCCGTTCCAACTAGGGCTAGCTGCGGCGGAGGAGTCCTCCGCCGCAGTCTAGTAAAGCCGCACGAATACGCGGTTTCTTGAGAGCGCATATCGCGTTGTACCCCCGCGATACCCCAGGCAGGCGGCACTTCGTGGCCGACTAAATCGAAGATGGATCATGCCCCCGTGCTCGTCCGCTTACGCCCAATCTTTGCCGCTCCTGCGCATAATTCCTCATCCCGATTGCAGACATTCATTCAGCGGTGCACATCATCGAAATGAGCACGCTGCGACCCTTTGCCCGCTGCCGCATTGGCTTCGCTATTATCGCGGCGGCGATGGTCGGAGCATGCGGCTCGACTGAAATGCGCCTGCCGTCGTGTTGGCAAGCGAGCGACTTGGATCACGGCTCGACGTTCCGTGGAACGGTCTTAATTCTTGGTGGCGATGACACCAGGCCCAGTATGTTTCCTATGACGTGCGATGGCGGCGTTGTCGCCGATTTACCTGAGGGCTTCACCCTGCCCGCGCCCGAAAAACCGCCTCTTAGCGAACCGCCAGAGCGACGCTTCTTTCAGATGGATGTCGTTGGCAAGGTGGTGGGCGTTGCGTTCGGTAGGCCGAGCGTTCAACTCGAACAGGTCAATCATGTGCGCCCAGCGACACCAAGTTGGCTTCGCTCAAACGGCAGCTAACCGCGCTCGCATGCCCGATACCTGCCGTTCCGCTTTCCTGCCTATCCCGGACATTCCTGATGCAAAAATCAAAAGTTTTGCATCAGCAGCGCAGCGGGGCAAAGCAGCCGGCCGGCTGACGCCCAACTATGGTCGTCGGGGGCCGGAGTAGCATCCCTCAAAGCGGACGTCGGACCGGAGCGCTTGCCTCGTGAAATCATTCTGAATCAGCTGAAGCTCGCTAGGACCCAAGCTAGCACGGTGTACCGCACTTAGAATCTCATCCGCCCTTACCTCATCTTCTCGAACCACTATGCCGTATAAAACGGAAAGCGATCGAATAGCCGCTGATCGGACTAGTTCATCTTGATTTTCGGATAAAACAATAATTAGCATATCCACAGAGCCTATATCCTTTGCCCGGATAGCAATTCTCATAATTGATATTTCTAATATTTCATTATCGGTCCATGTGATATTTCGACGTAGTATGCCAACGATCGACTTATCGGCACATATATCATCTTCAGATAGAGCGTACAATTGATCTAATTGTTCATCCGGCGAACCGTTTTCTAGTTTCGACCTGTCAATCATCATAATTCCCAACGATTTATAGGAAAGATTTTGCATCAACCCCTAAGCGGCTTATCTCACGGCTGTCGGCACCCAGTCAGGGGGCAGTTTGTGCTGCGGCTGGTGACTAAACCGCCTCGCCGTTTCCTCTTTGATTTGTCGCTCTCGACGTATTGAACCACCTACATGCCACTCCGCTTCCTCGGCATGGAAGTCGGCAACCAACCGACCAGGTATGTGATGTTCCGCGTCCCAAACCGCCATTAGCTCCATGTCTTGAATATCTGGATCATCCACACGCGTATCATGATTGGGCTCGTCCCCCAGCCAGACCGTGACGGTGAGGGTTCCAACCGGCCACTGGACCGATGGGCGTGGATCGATCAGCGCCTGAACAATCGGGAAGCGACCCAACTTCTTCCATCGCCCCGCCCGTATTGCTCTTGTGATCGAGGGGTAGGCGACACTCACCACCGACATGACCGGCGCATCAAGTACGATCGCGGGATCGGCTAGGTCGCGGTCGCGGTCGCGCTTGCGGAAGAAGCCAATTTTCTTCTCCGGTGTGACCTGACCATAGTACACCCAATCGGCATCGCCCGCGACCGCGTAGAGTGCCCCGGCTGTCATATCGGCGCGAGCTGTCGGTTGTCCCTCAACCATCAGGCAATGGTGATGAGAGGCGTTCGCCACGTCAACTTGCCCTTAGAGCTGATGGATCGTCCGCGACCATGATGCAAAAATCACGGAATATGCATCACGCCGAAGATGCCGGCCTGCGAAGGGTCTGCGACGCACCTCTCAAAAGTTTTGCATCAACGCAGGGGGCAAAGCGGCTGGTCGACTGATGATCACGACCGGACATTAAGCCCGGTGATCGCTGGAACGAACCTTTTGCTCAACAGCTTGCCGCCGCTCTAGAACGCGCTCATGCCTGACCGCGTGCAAGCAACAAACCTTCTTCACTCAGCCGTGCATCTTCCGCCGTTGCCCTCTGGTTGGCAGCCAGTAACGATGACGGTGTTGCCTGATGGATCGCTGGGCTTGCTGGGCACCAATGTCGATCTCGCGGGCGCTTGGGCGCGGGTGCGGCTGCAGCTGGAGGAAAGCGAGCCGCTTGCGGCTGACTCAGCGGAAGGACCACAGTCGGTGGCGGCTCGTGGTATCGCCCGTCTGTGGCGGTTCGACGGCACGACTCTCCACGATGGTCCGAGGGTGCCGCTTGAAAGCCCCTCGCTTGTACTTGCCGGGTTTCCGGACGGTCGCTGGTTGATTGCCGCCACGAATGGGCGCCACGAGCCGAACGGCCGATTGATCGCGCCCGATGGCATGTTGCTGGCACGCCTCCATCTCGGCGATGCTATCGAATACCTAGGCGTCGATTCCGTTGACCGTATTTGGGTGGGTTGGTTCGACGAGGGTATCTCCCACAACATGGACCGCTTCCGCGAAAATATTGATCATACGGCGGTGGTTGCGACCTGCTTTGACGCCAACGGTGCGATGCTGCCGATCGGACCAGTGCCAGGCGATGCCGGGTTTCTAGCAGACGTTAATGCAATGACAGTATCTGAGGATGGCGCGTGGGTGTGCCCCTACACCGAATATCCGCTTCTTCACCTACGCCCCGGCCAACCGGTCCGGTGGTGGCGCAACAAACTGTCTGGAGTAGAAGCAATCGCCACAGACGGCCACCACGCGTTGCTCGCGGGCGGTTTCGGAGACGACGCCGCGCGTATTGCACTAGTTGAGTTGGGCGGCGATGGTCAGGGTGAAGAGGTACGGATGCTCGCTTCGTGGCGGTTACCACTCGTTGACCGTGTTCCGTTGGGACACGAGCATGCGTCGCTTGCTGAGCATCTCATCTGGGAGCGACCGGCGCTCCTCGCCGGCAGGGGCGACGTGCTACACCTTGTTCAGGATGACATTTGGCATAGTTGGCGGGTTGAAAATGCTGTTGAGGCTCTTGGCCGGACGTAGCGTTATGACCGTTTTTCAACCACTATTTCGCTTGATGATGCAAAACTCACGGATTTCGCATTGGCCAGGGAACGGCAGGAAAGCTGGTTATCCGTCGATGCAAAAATCTGATGCAATTGGCGGGCGCATTCGATGGCAGGTTTCTCGGAGTGCAGCTCCGAAAGCCGCCCGTCTGCTTTCCTTCCCAAACCAAACATTGCCGCAGCGGAGACACTCTCCGGCACAATAACGGTTCTCCGCAGTGTTCAGATAGAGAAGTACCCCGAATACCCGCTCATTCGGCTGCGTCGCTGAGCCAGTCCGGCGTTGCCCTATTGCAGCCCGCGATCCGTACTGGCTGCCGCGAGCCATCAGGTCGCGAAAACGAGGGGGGCGCCAGAAGCGCTTGCGCGGTGACCGAACAGGGTTTTCCTGCCATACAGGTTATGTCAGTCCTCGCCAGAATTCCTGTGTCGTTTTCCCAAGAGTAAAGCGTGACATCTCGGTTCAGCAGCTGTTGATTTAGCGCCAGACCCCAGCGACACCGGCCCACGAAACTAGCGATGATACGCCTCTGCGCCACGTCAACCGAGGTGGTTGAGGCTGCCGCACTCATGAGGGATCGGCTCGGTACGTAGGACGGTACAAGGTAGCCAATCACTAGCAGGACCAAGAGTACCGGCAGGCCAAATATGCCGGTGAGGAACGACCCTTTGCGCATTCTTTATGGTCTACGAGAGATTCCTGTTCAGCGTCTTAACGTCACCCCTATCTGATCTACCGAGCTTATAGAGCTATCAGGTTCAAACTATCGACCGCTGCGGCGGAGGTCCCTCCGCCGCAGGCAGTTGGTTTGGATCGTTATACGAGGCGATCCGCGATGATCAGCATCTCAGGGCTGTCCGAGCCGACAGGATCGAATGCGAAATGCCGGACGCGGACCTCCTCTGGGCTGTCGGAAGTGATCTTGAACCTGTCTCCAGCGGTTAAAGCCGTGGTTCTTGTATGGACATAAACGGCGTTCTCGCCAGCTACGATCACACGAAATTGCACTAGGTTACCCTGCTCACGTTTGTTTTGCGGCAGAGGCACCCTCCCCCGTCGCTACCGAAAGCTATCATATGTTGGGGACAAGCTATTATAAAGGATCAATTTCCACCTAAATCCTTCATCGCTTTTATTAACAAATGTTAGCGGTGGTTGCACCTAATTACTTAGCGTGGTACCGAGGTTAACGGCATGAGATATTTGCCTTACGGTTAAATGCGAGCAATCCCGCCCTGCATTTTTGAGGGATTGCTAATGAAATTAGGCAGCGTCAGTCCGCTACTTGGACTGGTTGGTAAGCTTGCGCTTCATGCACCGCTTTCGACTGAAGACCGGCTCGGGCTGCTTGAGCTTCCTTACGACTTACGACCCTACGATGCCGGAAGTTATCTCCTTCGCGAGGGCGACAAACCTGACCGGTGCAGTATGCTGGTGTCTGGACTTGCCTACCGCCATAAGATCAACTCGGACGGCCACCGGCAGATCGTTTCGATACTTATTGCGGGTGAAGTATACGACCTGCAGCAGCTGCATCTCTCTACTGCAGACAGTAACGTACAGTCTCTCACACGTTGTGAAGTGGCTACTATATCGCATGACGCACTGCGTACGCTGGTATCTGAACGACCTTCGGTGGCACACGCGTTGTTCGCATTGACAATCGTTGAGCTTTCAATGTCGCGAGAATGGACACTGAATATCGGGCGCCGCGATGCACGCACCCGTACTGCGCATTTTCTCTGCGAGTTTGCCTTTAGGCTCGACAAGCGAGGCTTACCGCATGGTCAGCCATACGAACTACCGATGACGCAGGAGCAAATGGGAGATGCCCTTGGCTTGACGCCTGTTCATATCAACCGGACCATCAAGGCTCTCGTGCAGGATGGCCTGATCGGCCATAGCAAGCGAGGCGTGACAATTCCTGATTGGGGGTCATTGGTTTCGGAGGCAGGTTTCAACAGCCGATATCTTCATATGGATGCAACCGCGTCCCGGGCATAAGCTCTGTAATTCCGACGGGCTGCGGCGGATATACCCTCCGCCGCAGCCTTTCCCAACCCACGGAAAGACGTCGTTTCTCGCCACCCTGTTTGACGTTGTACCCCGCCGATACCCCGATACAAAACGCCCAATGACGGACATTTTGCGCTGTTTACGACCTGCCCATAACCGGTCGTTCATTCAATTTCGGGTAACGGCTTGTAGCGTGTCGTTGGATAGGTTGCAGGATAGTTCTGTGTCGGCAAAACCCAAAATTGACGAGATGGAATATGTGCCTGCTTGGGCAGTAGCTAAAATACTGACGCTGACTGTTTTCATCATTGCGAACCTTGAATGGTGGGTTGGACGCTCACCGCTAATGCTAGCCGTCGACCTACTCCTCATCGGGCTGTGGCTTGCAATTCGCCGCTTGAGGCCGGCGGATTATGATCCTGCCTGGCCGCGCAAAATGAAGAATGACCTGTTGTAGAGCCGTTGCTCAAACTTCAACTGCGCTGGCTGGGAGCAGTCGGGCCGCTACCCTCTCCCCCTCAATCCAATCCGCCGGCAACGATCTCGAGCGCGCCCGCGTCTCTGCCAAAAAATAGTATCCGATAGCTGCACGGTTAGGCGAGTCCGACGCGGCTCTTAAAGGCTGTGAAGGCCTAAGGGGCTAGACCGCGCTCCTACGTGGCATTGGGCCACGCGTCCGGAGTAGGCAACTTGGCGACATCCCTCTCGATCCGGTTGTTCGCGGCCTTGTTCGCGATCAGTCTTATGTTTTCAGCGGTACTGACTTACTACGCCACCCACACAATGAGCTTCGCCTTTCCGATCACACCTGAGGCGATGACGACTTTGGTCAAGCGGATCCAAGCGATCCGGGCAGTCGGCTTAGGGCTAGCCCTGCTTCTGATGTTACTGGTAGTACTTTCGGCGTCGCGCGCTGCTCGCGGTGCGCTGGCTTTGCGCTGGATCCTCGGTGTCATGACAAGTGTTGCGTTTCTGCGCGGATCAGGGCTGATCCAACCGCTGGCGGAGCACGACACTGCGATCATTGCAACCTCCGCTTTCCAACTCGCGCTGGAAGCGTTGGCGATCCTGTCGCTTTATGGGGAGGATGCGACCGACTGGTTTGAAGCGCGCCGCTGACCATGTCGCGGCCTCGATGCTCATGGTCGTCGCAGCGCAAATCCGTTATGCTGATTACGCCCAAAGTCGGACGATCGGGTAGGCAGCTTGCAGTCTCAAAAGCGGTCATCTGTTCATGTCGATGATGCCAAACCCGGCGATGACATGATGCAAAAATCAAGGTTTTTGAATCAGCGAAAGACGGCGGACCGGACAGTAGAAAACGTCTCGCAGCAAATGCTCTGCTACAGTCGCAGAAGACGAAAGGCGAGGGCAATAGCATTGATAAAAAATATCAGACTAAAAAATCCCATTATGAGTATGCCTGCGGGGCCGAGGTCTCCTTCGGTCATAATGTGCCCCAACCAGTACATCGCCAAAACACCGGCAGGCGCAGCGAGCGCTAGCCATCGTGGGGGTAAATTCATTATTAGCACAGGAGGAATCGCCAACAACGCTAGAGCTATAAGCAGGATTATCATGCTGCTCATTATCGAATATCGCCCTCAATAATCCGGTGCCACCGGTGATACAAAAAGCAAAAGTTTTACATCAGAACTAAGAGCTATCGCTTGCTACTGTCACTTCTAGAGGCAGATCGTCGAAATCTGGCACGTATTGATTATCGCGATATATGTTTTCAGAAATTGGCGCTTTGCCGGCCAGGCCGAAATCGACTATTGCCCATCCATTAGTAGTTCGGGCTATCCCTTTGGCCATTCTAAGTACCTAATGTTTGATAGACAGCTATCGGTTACGGCCTGTCTCAAACGCAACAGGAACAGTGAGACAGGCCGACTGCGACGTCGGAGGAGATCACGTCGAGAGTTAAACTGCTTACCAGCAATTTTGACTCAAATCTAATTTTCAAAGCTGGCCTAAGGCAAAACTCACAAGTTTTGCATCGATCAAAGGGCGGCGGAAAGCCGAGGGTTCCGCCGATGCCAAAGATTGATGTCTGTTGGATGCTGGCTCAGTGGCCGGTTTCCTAGGGTGCTGCCCCCAAAGCGGATGGTCCGCTTTCCTGCCCATTCCGGCCATTCCGCTTTCCCCCAATTGCGGAGATTACACCTCCGTGCCAATCTACCGGAATGATCAAAATTGTCACGATCAGCGTATGCGCTGTCTTCGCAACAGTATCGACACCGCTGGCTAGTAAAGAGACCGTAGATGCGACGAGATTGAGATGGTTAGCGGTTTCTTGGAAGCACATTGGGAGTATCCTAATTTTTTCCCTGACCCGGATACCGGTCTTAAGGTCATGGATTTTCAGTTAATTGAGAGGAAATGGCAAAAAATCTATGCTGCGCCGATAAATGAGGCCATGAGATTTCGTCCTGAGGAAACGATCTGCTTCCGCGTCTTCGGGCAAGGGTATCTCGCTCCCCGGCAGCCGACAATGATGCAGAACTGGCCGGGGAACCAATTCGTTTTTGTAAAAATCAAAAAGATGGAACGGAGGTCTGAATTGGAATGCGCTTCTCGTATACCCGCCGTCTCGCATGCATACAAATGACCGCTAACCTTCCCATCGCGGCCATTCCGCTTCCGCCCACTTGCGGACATTCGTCCGCTGATTAAGCTAGACGTATGGCTGCTCTCTTAACTCGGCTCCTTGCCATTCCATTGCTTGTCGTACTTACGTCAGCGGATGCGTTGCCGGATGGCCCAACAATAACAAGGCTATCCGTTCAAGAGCTACGCGCTTGTTACGCCGCAGGCGGGCTGCCGGGAATGATAGCGTTCAATGCTGAAGGCTGTATTCGCAGTTACAAAGACGCAGGCAAGATCTGCACGAATGGAAATGATTGCGAGGGTGAGTGCATTTCCACATCTAGTGCTGCCCACGGCACCACCAAGCAAACTGGCATATGCGAGGCCAAGACTGGTCAGTTAAGTTGCCGAACCTTGATAGTGGACGGTGCGGTTTCTAACGAACCATGCGCTTGAAACTAAGTCAGGACGCTCCTCAGCGGACGTCCGCTTTCCTGCCCATGACGGCCGTTTCGCTGCCGCACCGTTGCGGATGTCTGGGTGATATGAAATCATCCAGCCATGATGATCAGTACCGGCGGATGTCAGTGCGGAGCGGTGCGGTTCCGGGTTGAGGGTGAACTCGAAGAAGCCTCCATCTGTCATTGTCGAATGTGCCAGAAGGCGACTGGCGGACTATTCGGACCCTACGTCGGAGCTCCCTTCAGTGCAGTGAGCTGGACCCGTGGCCGGCCCGGTTATTTTCAGAGCTCAAATAAGGTGCGTCGTGGATTTTGCCGGGATTGTGGCACGCCCCTCACCTTTGAGTACGGTAAAGGAAACATCAGTTTCGCGCTCGGCGCCATGGATAAACCACACTCATTCAAGCTGTGCGAGCAGCTTGCTTCGCCTGAGCGCATCGCGGACTTTCAGGCATTGGCAAGTTTGCCGGAACATCCAATAGATGAGCCGCGAGCAGCTGCGCACCTGGCAGGAATTATATCATTCCAGCACCCGGATTTTGATACCGCGGATTGGCCACCGAAGACATAAGCTAGAGTCCGCTTTCCCTGGACCCATTCCCTAAAGCGGAAGGTCCGCTTTCCTTCCCATCCCGGCCATTCCCGAAATTCGATCCTTTTTCGAGAATGCGGGCAGTGTCACAACCGGTCGGTTTTGACGCTGCAGACGCGACCACGGTTTTCCGGGCATTTGCGTGTGTCAGAACCCCGGTTCAGAATGTTAGCTTCCAAGACCGGCAACATGCCTCGGCTACGTCTGCCTTTGGGTCGGAAGTCGCCCGACAGCTTTCGCCCAAACGCCGCCCAACAGCGGTCAGGCAGCTTTCCACCAGAATGCAGACCTTCCGCTTGCAGAGGATCGACAGGTGGTTGCCCCCTGCCCTTCCCGCCAAGTTTTAGCGGATCGTCACGATCTTGACCTCGACCGCATCCGCGATCTTCTTCCAGTTCTGGTCGCTGGTCCAAGCAGGCAACCCATCCCCTCGGGCTAGCGCCAGGCAAAAGCGATCGCCAAGGCTCAGGCCCGCCTCGGCCGTCGCGGCGCGCAGTCGCCCGGCGAGTTGCGCCAAGGCCTTGTCGGCCGGCACTACCGTCAGCGGCAGCGGATCAAGCATGGCATCAACTTCTCGCTCGGGCATTCCGGCGTGAATGAAGTGGGTCACCACCTCAGCGTAGTTCACGCTGCTCACTCGCGCACCGGCGATACCGGCTGCAACCTTGGCGGATCCCTTTTCACCCTTGATCATCGCGATGAGAGCTGAGGCGTCGAGAACCACGCTCATTCGCCGCTGTCCTCACGACGCCGTTGTAGGAATGCGTCCACCGAGGCATCGGGATTACGGCCGGTGTATTGCGCGGCCAGCGCCTGCGCCCTTGCCACCGCCTGGCTGGCTGTTCGCAGAACCACGCCATCTTCGGTTTCATCGAGATATACCGCACCGCCACCCGTCAGGCCCAACCGCTTGCGAACGTCAGAAGGTAGGCTCATGCGTCCATTTGGCGTTATGTTGATCTGTAGCGTCATAATGGCCCCTGTACCTTCGAACAGCATCGTCATCGACTTTTAGGCCATCACCGGCCTAGCGGCAACCGTTCTCACGGAGTGCCAGCTAGCGTCATTTGTGCCACACCGCCTTGTTTATGGCTCGCCGACGTGAAGCTGCCCGTCAGCATAATCTCTAGTGCTTTTAAGGTATGCCTTTCGCAGACCTCTCAATAGCTGGTACTTTAATCCCGTCCTGACGGCGTAAAAAGGACTAGACTAATAAGTACCACATATAGCAGACTACGGGATGTTTATTCGAGCCTATCTTCGCGCTTCTACCTCCGAACAGGATGCGTCGCGCGCCAAGAGCGCCCTCGACGTGTTTGCGACCGAGCACGGGCTTCGGATTGCGGCCCGCTATGTCGAAAACGAAAGTGGAGCCAAGCTTCACCGGCCAGAGCTGTTCCGCCTGCTTTCGGATTGCGAGCCGGGAGACGTGCTCTTGGTCGAGCAGGTTGATCGGCTTTCCCGCCTCACCTCCCCAGACTGGATCAAACTGCGGAATATAATCGACGCCAAGCAGGTCCGGGTTGTTGCACTCGACCTGCCGACGTCGTGGATCCTGACGGCACCGACGGATGAGTTCACCGGCCGAATGTTCGCAGCGGTCAACGCCATGATGTTGGACGTACTCGCCGCGGTTGCCCGTAAGGACTATGAGGATCGCCGTCGTCGACAAGCCGAAGGCACCGCAAAAGCCAAGGCAGCGGGCCTTTATAAGGGGCGTCCCGAGAACAAGACCCGCAACGCTGCTATCTCGAGCCTTCTTCGCGATGGCCGAAGCTGGCGCGATATAATGGATGCGACTGGGTGCAGTCGAACGCTGCTAGCCAAGATTGCTCGTGATCGCCGTCGACAGGCAGAGGCTGACGCAGGAATGTCAGACGCGCACCCTTAATGTGTTCAGGCAGACTCTAGACCCTCATAATGAGGTGTCCGATTTCTCTGCTACCGACCCTGTTTGAACGGGTTTTGTGTACCAAAGCCTATGCCCACTTAGGGTATACCCGGATTGACGCTGAGCGTGATTTCCCTTCCTAGGTGGTAGGTGACGGGAAACCGCCGGATCTTGGTTTCCGCACAATCGGACAAGGCGACAGGGTTTGTCGCATGTGCCACGCATAGGTTGGGGCAGCCCCGGTCACCTAATCTGCCGCCTGACGACAATCATGTGTTTTACGACAGTGCGCGGCAGGCAGTAAGTGCTCAGGCCGGGTGATTTTGCCCAATTCCAGACGCGCCGGTCACGAATCATGACTCTCGATAACGGTCATTCGTTCAGCGCATCTTTCCCGGTTTAAATTTGCCCCATCTGCGACCCTTACCTGCCGCCGTACCGCAGAGGCCGCAGTGAAAATTAGCCTAGATCAAGTATTATTCGGCAACCTATGATATGAATTATAAATTGCTGACCGAGCACGGCCCTTGGCAACTGAGAGACTCAATGCTCCCGCCGGTATTACGGGAACTGCGTTTTGATCTCAGAAATTGACCCTCGCGGTTTGATTGCAAAAAATCTCTCGTCGCATTCGCAGATACGGGTTTTTGACGACGAAGCTTTGGGCCTTTTGAAGGCTCGAACAAGAACCTTCGAGTCGGGAAGCTACGTATTTAGGGAAGGCTTGCCATTTTCAGAATATGCATTTTTGATATCGGGTTATTTATTCCGTCAAAAGCAGACATCGGACGGTCACCGGCAAATTGTATCGTTAATAATTCCTGAAGACATAGTTAATCCAGAAAACAGATTTGTGAATAATTTAGACTATAACGTGGTTTGTGCCGAAAAATCCAGCATCGGGTATGTGCAAAAATTCGAGTTTGAATCATTTATGGATTCCCACTCATACATTCGGCTGGCCTTAGATTTAATAACTACTGCGGAGTCACGCCAATTACGGGAGTGGCTGTTGAATATAGGCGGGCGTTCTGCACGGACTCGTGTAGCTCATTTCTTAAACGAATTTGCTGCCAGAACTAGGTTACGCGGCTTGAATGATGGATTGCGGTTTTGCCTGCCCATATCGCAGGAGCAGATTGGGGACGCCGTCGGAATTACACCTGTTCACGTTAACAGGGCTATCAGGTCGCTAGTTGAAAGCGACTTAATCAATCACAAAAATAGAGAATACAAAATAGTTGATATCAACGGGTTTAGGCAAGCTGGTCAATTCTCAGAACGCTTTCTTACAGTCAATAATTTTTTCTGAATAATTATTACTGCCCGGATACCCTGACATCTAGCGTTAAACGTTAAGCGGTTCGATGTCGGCTATTGTCGCCTACCTCTTCATCCCTGATACCGTAAGCAGACAGTCTGCTTTCCTTCCCATCTTGGCCATTCCGCTACCGCCCAAACCTAGACATTCACGGGTCTTCATCCCGCTTCCACCTCAGTCACAGCAAAGATCGCATCCTCGTCGCCCGGTGCTTCCATTCGTATCTACATATCATATCCTTCGTGCTTCAATCCTAACGACCGCCTGTCCGCGGGCGTTTGCGAAAGCCGGGCGTACGATTGGAGGGGCGTCACCACCTTTTACCAAAGCACGTGGTCGGTGATAACGCCTGCCCTGACAAGCAAGCCCAAAACTGCTCCCACGCAAATGACGGCGCCATACACGGCGATCGCTCGCGCTCGGCTACGATGGTCAGTCTTGTAGCTCATTCCCAATCCTCAGGGGCTCACTCTGCCACAAAGATGTACGATCGTGCCCGTGCTTGCAATTATGCGCGTTAGTCGATTCAGGGATCGCGATATGGAGCTCTAGTTCGCTCCAAAAGAAGTGGCGAATCACAGGTTTGCGGAGCGGCGCCGATTGATCGCTGTGCATAAGAGGCAAGGCAGCGTCGAGAAAAACCGATCGAGGCCTGGAGCCGTTTTCAAAACACAGGGTTGATGCCGCATGACCCTGTCCACAGTCCCCTACGCCCTCGCCGTCGATGATGACCCGCTGCTGCTCATGTCGACGTGCGATATTCTCGAAGATGCCGGCTTTCGCTGTCACTCGGCCGACGACGGCGATGCTGCCAAGGCCATGCTCCCCGAGCATGCCGAGACCATTACCCTGCTGTTCTCAGACGTCGAAATGCCGGGTGGCACCAATGGTTTTGCCCTTGCCCGCCACGTCGACGAACACTGGCCGTGGATCGAGATCGTCATCGCCAGTGGCCGCATCAAACCAAAGCCGGGCGAAATGCCGGACAAGGCCACGTTTATCGGCAAGCCGTTCTCTGCGGCGATCGTCCATGAGCATCTTCGCAAGACGCTACCTGACGGCAAGAAGCCGGAGCCTCTCAAACAGGCTGTCTAAAGCCTCAGTTTTTGGTGAGCCGGTCATCGGCCGGCGTGGGTAACGGCGTGACCGCCGAGAAGACGACCCCAGTCGGTCGGTATTCGACAGTCGCCGTTCCGCTAATCTCGCTCGCGAGAACTCGCTGAATGAGTTTCGATCCAAATCCTGTGCGGGTCGGAGGAACGACGACCGGCCCGCCTATTTCCTGCCATGTGAACTGGAGTCGGTCGGCCTCCACACCGCGATCAACCGTCCAGCATATTTCAACATGACCATCGGCATTGGACAAGGCACCATATTTGGCGGCGTTGGTGCCAAGTTCGTGCAACGCCAATGCCAAACCGACCGCTACCCTAGACGATACGCTGACATCGGGTCCGTTCATCCTGATACGCCGCCCGTCCTCGGTTCGGAAAGGGGCCAATGCCTTGCCCACCAGCTCGCTCATCGCGGCATTCTCCCAGCGATCGTCAACGAGCAGGCTATTGGCGGAATCCATCGCCTGGATGCGGCCTGCTAGGGCCTCGGCAGCGCCTTCAAGCGACGTCGCGTTCCTCAGCGTCTGACCTGCAATGGCCTGCAACGTCGCCAGCATGTTCTTCACACGGTGGCTCAGCTCATGCGCAAGCAGCGCCCGGTGCTCCTCGGCCCGCTTACGGTCGGTGATGTCCTGGGAAACGCCGACCAGCAGCAGGGGCGAGCCGTCGGCTCGTCGGAATACCTGCCCGCGAACAGCCAGCCAACGCTCGTCGCCCGCGGGCGTCTGGATACGATACTCGATATCGTAGGTATCGGTGTCCTCCAGCGCGACGCGAAGCGCCTCATCACGACGCGCCCGATCGTCGGGATGTACTGCAGCCTTGATATCGCTGTAGCCGAATGGCTCCGATCGAGATCGCCCCCAATTATCCTTGCAGCCATCGGTGACCGTCATGCGCTCGGTAGCGAGGTCAATGCTCCAGGAGCCGAGTTTTGCCGCTTCAAGCGCGAAGCGCAGACGGTTCTCTGTCTGAAGCAGATCACTGGTGCGCTGTCCGATCTCTACCTCAAGATCGTGGCGGTCCTGTTGCAACCGGACCAGCCTTTCGCGCTCCAGCGTCACGTCGAACTGGGACGCGAAAAAGTAGGTGGCGGTGCCCTCTTCGTCGAAGACCGGGGATATCAGCACCCGGTTCCAGAACGTCGTCCCGTCCTTGCGATAGTTGAGCAATTCGAGCTCAATCGACTCGCGTTTGGCAATAGCGTCGCGCAACCGCGCGACATCGTCCTGGCTTGTTTCCGGGCCCTGCAAGAAGCGACAATTGCGTCCCAGAATCTCACTCTTGGTGAAGCCGGTCAGCTTCGAGAACGCTCCATTGACGAACACGATCGGGTTGTCCGGCTGGCTGGGATCAGTGATCACCATAGGCATCCGGGTCGCTCGAACGGCCGCGGCAAATGGATCGGTGCCGCGATCCTTGCGCGTCAGCTCGTGCTCAATCCGGGACTGTTCCTGCTCGTTTATCATCGGGCACCCCGATCGATCTCCGTGGTCCACTGGAGGGGAAGAGGCATACGCCGGTTCCTCTCCATGAGAAACGACGCGCACACCGGAAACGCCGCGGCACCTGACACGTTATGCACGGCGCGGGGGCAGCAATAATCGACTGATAAATGCAACGGCTGATTCCGAACACGATGATGAGCAACCACATCACCGACGTGGCAACCGCATGAATCAATGAAAAGAGGCGGGTTGTGTTCACGAGTAACATAGGAACAAAGCGGCGTCGGTCCACTTGTGCACACTCGTCGTTTTATCGTGCAGACCATCGCCAGGAGCGGACATGTTAGGCCCTTTACCGACCGAGCTATCGAACAATGTCCTCTTGGGGACGCTGAACGAAGCCGATCGCAAGCGTCTCGCACCGCATATGATGGTTCTCGATCTGAAGCAGAACGACGTTCTGCAACCCGCAGGCGAGGAGGTCATCCATACCTGGTTCCCCTGCGGTCCCGCGATGGCGGCATTCTGCATCACGATGAACGACAGCGCGACCGCGGTCGAGGTCGCGCTGGTAGGGTGTGAGGGGGCTATCGGCGGTATTGTGTCTAACGGCCACCTTCCTGCCTATTCGACCGCTCAGGTGCGATACGGAGGCCGTTTCCTGCGGATCAAGACATCGGCGTTGGAACAGGCGAAGCTCGACTCGTTGACGCTACGCCACTGGTTTTCCCGCTACTCGGATTGCCTCTTGGCGCAGGTGTTTCAAACCGCAGCCTGCAATGCCACGCACACGATCTCCCAGCGGACTGCGAAGTGGCTACTTGCCGCGGTCAGCCGGACGCATTCTTCCGAGTTCGCGATGACCCAGGAACAGCTGGCCCAGGTACTCGGCGTTGGGCGCACGTTCGTGACGCGGGTCGTCGCCCGGTTGCGTGACGAGGGAATCATCGCGACACGTCGAGGCGTCTTCATCGTCAAGGACGAACAGGTTTTGCGCGACACGTCGTGTGGCTGCACGACGGCCATCGAAGACCATTATGACACCGTGATGCACGGTATCTATCCGGCAACGTAGCACGAAGACGGGAAGACCTGCTTCGCGATCTGCGAAGCCTCACGCACTTGGTGCCAACAGCTTGAACGTGTCGGTCAACGATTGAAGTTTTTGGGCTTTGTTAGAATGACGGCCTGCGCGTCGCGAGGCATGCAGGCCTGAAGCATGGCGGTGATGAAAATAACCGGGATCGGTCCCGAGTTTTCCTGAATTATCTGCACCGCTATCGGCCCCGTTCCGGCTCGCAGATTTACGTCCGATAGAATGATCTCGGGGCGCTGGCCTGCCGCAGCTTCAATTGCGTCCGTCTCACAGTCAACGATTTCAACGGAGGTTGCATCTGCGCTCCTGGCAAGATGCTCGACATAATCGGCGATCAACAATCATCTTCAATAATGAGAACATGACACACAGGCATTCTAGGGTCAGGACCCATTGATGTGAGAGGCGCGATCTGATTCAGGCTCCGTGAGGAGAGCGTGGATGAGCGACCTGTACTGGCTGACGGATGAGCAGATGGCGCGTCTGCAACCGTTCTTTCCCAAGAGCCATGGCAAGCCTCGGGTCGATGATCGGCGGGTGCTCAGCGGCATCGTTTTCGTCAATCGCAATGGGCTACGCTGGTGTGACGCGCCGAAGGACTATGGGTATGGGCCGCACAAGACGCTCTACAATCGCTGGAAGCGGTGGGGCGAGAGGGGTGTCTTCTTGCGCATGATGGAGGGGCTCGCGGCAGCGGAAGCCGTGCCGAAAACGGTCATGATCGACGCGACCTACCTGAAGGCACACTGCACGGCATCGAGTCTGCGGGTAAAAAAGGGGATCTCGGCCGCCTGATCGGTCGCACGAAAGGCGGCATGAACACCAAACTGCATGCCGTCAGCGATGCGGATGGGCGGCCGTTGAGCTTCTTCATGACCGCCGGGCAGGTCAGCGACTACACCGGCGCGGCAGCCTTGCTCGACGATCTGCCGAGAGCGCAGTGGCTGCTTGGCGACCGTGGTTATGACGCCGATTGGTTCAGGGACGCCCTGGAAGCCAAGGGCATCCAGCCCTGCATCCCGGGCCGCAGATCGCGCAACGAGCCGGTCAGATACGACAAGCGCCGCTACCGGCGCCGCAGCCGGATCGAGATCATGTTCGGCCGTCTGAAGGATTGGCGCCGCGTCGCCACTCGCTACGACCGCTGTCCAACCGTCTTCTTCTCTGCCGTCGCGCTCGCGGCCACCGTCATCTTCTGGCTATGACCAATGAGTCCTGACCCTAGTTCGAGATTTCCGAGGCCAACCCTCTCGATTTACGATCGTTCGTGAGAAGTCGCGCTGTCGTGCCGCCATATAGCACGATCAAAATGCCGCCACATACCGTGCGCGTTACAGGAAACGCTAAAACCTCGATTATTGGCCGCGTCCGTGGCTTCGTCGGAACCATCGGTAATCGTGTGTTTTCCGACGCAGGTGCTACCGATGACCTGGAGTTTGCGCGCTATTAAACCTCCACGAGCTCTTTCCCCCTTGCTTGGCACGGTACATGGTTTGATCGGCAGTCAGCAATGTGCCTGTGAAATCGGTCCCTGTTGCCGCCCCCAGGCTGCAGGTTGCCGACACGTCAGTTGATTGAAGCGCCGCCATGATAGCGCGGTGGATCTTACCGCTTTTTCGCTCGGCAGAAGCCTGGTCGCGAACTGCGAGACAGAAGGCGAATTCGTCTCCCCCCAGACGTGCTGTGATGTCGTAAGGGCGAACTGCGGAGGCAAGCGCTGTTGCTACGATGCGTAAAACCTCATCACCGGCCGCATGGCCGTGTTGGTCGTTTACCGACTTGAAGTCGTCGACGTCGATCACGCCGCACAAAAGGATCCGATCGTCACGCGCACTGGCTAACTCCAGGCGAGCGCATTCGATCTGAAAGGATCGTCGATTGCCGAGGCCTGTGAGGGGATCGATGCTTGCTGCGGCACGCTCCCGATCGAAGGTTCGCCGGAACGCGCTTACGAACAGAATGATAAAGAGGACCCCGAAGGATCTCGCACCTACATTCCAGATAGCGGTGGCAGTAGGGACGGTCGACGCCTGTGCGGAGAGGCCGTCTCCAAAGCCATTGAGATACAGGGTTACAGCCACGCCCAGCAGGCCTGACAGCAAACCTGCGATCCGGCCGAGGCACCATACGGTAAAGCAGAGTGGCAGCAGGTAGACCGTATTTAGCGAGAAGTGCGGTCCGGTGGATCCGTCCAGGACGAATACGATTGTCCAGATTATCGACAGTCCGACGGCAGCTCCCGAACGGTTCAAGTCTGCCGATTTGCGGAGCGCGAGCTCCAATGGGGTCAACTGTGATTGAGGATTTCTCGAAGTTGAGAAGATTGTTCGGCGCATTTTCCGTCCTCAACTCGCATGGTCGCGGACGCCTTTAAAACGGCCTGTTATTATGGATACTAGCACGGTGATATAGCCTCGGCGACCTACTCTGACCGCGGGGCGGAACGAGCGGGCTAGCCCCCTCGGCGCACGGAAACGAGCAGAAGGCTGCTACCCATTCACCTTATGATTCGGATCAATCCTTCCTGGGCAACGGAGGCGATTACCGTTCCATGTTGATCGTGAAAGCGTTTGTGAACTAGCCCCCTAGGCCCAGCGACGGATACGGCTCGAGCGGTGACCGCTCCGCGCATGAGAGCTTGATCAATCATATTCGATCAGGAGTTTGGAGCACACCCGGCGAGATTCAAACGGTCGGTAGCGTCGGCGTCAGCAACGGAGCAAATCTGCCAACGTCTTGGATGGCCATTAGGAAGGCGTATTCCCGGGTTCATTTTATGCATCGATCTCAAATAGATGGTCTAGCTCGACCTGAGATTGCCAGCGACCAATCAAGTACCTAGATGCGCGTCCAGAAATGGAGACTTCTATGTCCGACACTACCCTCGACCTGAACCCCGTTGAACTCGCCACGGAATTGACAATCGCTTGGTTGGCCAATCCCAACACGCGTACCAACGCTGACGACGTTCCAGCCTTCCTAAACAAGATGTACGAAACTGTTTCGGTGCTGGTCGGCGGAAACTCGACGGCTGCTGAACCCGAAGCATCTGCTCAAGAGTACACCCCGGCGGTGACCGCTCGTAAGTCGCTTGCCAGCCCCGATCACATCATCAGCATGATCGATGGTAAGCCGTACAAAACGCTGCGCCGTCACCTCGCGACTAACGGCATGACGCCAGTGGAGTATCGCGAGCGTTATGGCCTGAAGGCTGATTACCCCATGGTCGCTCCTACCTATTCGGAAGCACGTCGCACGATGGCCAAGAGCATTGGGCTGGGTCGCAAGCCTGGCCAGACGAATGCAGCCAAGGCAGACGCAAAGCCCGCTTCGGCTCCGCGCAAGCGCAAGACCGAAGAAGCAGCGGCGGAATGATCTGGGGGCTGGCTTCTCAGGGAACGAGGAGCCAGCCATTTATGGTGCGGGTAGATCAGCCGCATGCGGCTAAGCGACATTCTCTTCCGCGCTAATTGCCTCTTGTTCTGGCGCTGGCAAATGGCGGTATAGCGTCGCGATCGAGACGCCGATGGTTGGGGCTATTTCGCGGGCAGTCATTCCAGACGATAAAAGTTTCCGTGCGGCCTCGAGGCGTTTGGGTGTCATTACTGTCTTTCGGCCACCTACCCTGCCCTCACGCCGGGCGACGATCAACGCAGCCGTCGTGCGCTCACGTACCAAGTCACGCTCCATCTCGGCCATCGCCGCCATGATATGCCCTCACGCCGGGCGACGATCAACGCAGCCGTCGTGCGCTCACGTACCAAGTCACGCTCCATCTCGGCCATCGCCGCCATGATATGGAAAACGAGTTTTCCGGCCGTGCCTGCGGTATCGATCCCGTCTGTAATTGATTTCAGCCCGATCCCCCTCGCCGCCAGGTCGGACGAGAGGTCGATCAGTCCTTTCATGGTACGGCCGAGCCGGTCGAGCTTCCATACTACGAGAATGTCGCCAGTTCGCGCATGGGAAAGCGCGTCGGCTAAGCCAGCTCGGTCGGCTTTTGCTCCGCTGGCCTTATCAGAGAAGGTTCGTTCGCAACCCGCACTGCGCAACGCTTCGAGCTGCGGGGTCAGATCCTGTTCCGGGGTCGACACTCGGGCATAGCCGATCAGCATGAAGCATTCTCAAAACTCATATCTGACGCCTAACATGTCGGGGCCCAATCGCGAAAGTGTTTTGAGACGCTTGCATCGACTGCTACAGGTTCTCACATGATGGCCCATCAAAAACGATCGTTTGAGAGAATGCAAAGTACCATTCGATTACGGTAGCGGCGGGTCGGCAGGCTAGGTGGAGCGCTTTGAATGAGATGGCTACTTGCCCCTAATCCACATGCCTGGGAATCTCTAGGCCAATGGGTTAAACGGATTGGCCAGCAATACGGATACCCCTCCGTCGAGAGTTTTATGGAACAGTACGGTTTTCATAACCTTACTAGTGCCGATCTTTTCTACAGCCCCTCAGAAGACGCATTGAACGTTATATCTCGCAATACTGGTTACACCCCCCTTCTACTATCGCGTCGAACGTGTACTTTTTTCGGTAATCTGCGGAATTTAGATACAGTTCATAGTTGTAAATTGGAGTACGTGCGTCGTCACGTAGTGACTGACTTAGACGCCCCTTCACTTTTTAAGCGACGTGACATGCCACTGGTCTTTACCAAGCCGCATTTGCACAAAAAGACTGCTATCCGATTTGGAAAAGGCGCGGCTCGCGAGCTGACTAAGCTCTGCGCCAGTCGGCCCGCCACGAGCATTGTCTTTAGCAATTTACCACAACTAGTCTTTTCGAAACGAGAGACCATAGATATTTGCGCGATTATAATTGATAGCGGTTGCGAGTTGTTCGATATGCAGAGCCTGCTCAGAGTATCCAATAGGTTAGAACTAGACTTTATCTGCATTTTTGAGATGTTGAGATGGCACATTCATCAAAGAGCAAGCCGTGCAGCAAAACCGTCAAGATTGCGGGGGCGTCAACCAAGCCTATCATTTTCCGAAGCAGCCGATGCCTGTCGACGATTCGAAAACGGCGAGAAGGTCATCGATATAGCGGACAGGTACGGCGTAGCTCGATCGACCGTCTATCAATACCTAAAAGCTCGCTCGATTGTGAACCTTCACGCTAAACTGCATCCTCTCATCTGAACCAGAAACGACCGCTAGCTCTCCCACATCGAATGGTTTATTGCCCGAGTGCAATTGCTTGATCCCCACTGCAACCGGCAGTGCATCAGTGCAAATCCCAGCGCCGGGTGTACACCGCCGCCGGTGAGCGCCGCCATCGAGGCGGAATGGTGCGGGGCGCGGAACGGCCGCGTACGCGTGAGGCGTCCGCCGGTCAGCGTGCCAGCGACCGACTGGACCATCGACACTTCGAGCGCCTCGGCCGGATCGAGCGGCGGCAGGATACCCGGGAGGCACGACGCCATCAGCGACTTGCCCGAGCCCGGGGGCCCTACCATCAACAGATTGTGCGCGCCCGCCGCGGCGATCTCGAGCGCACGCTTGGCCGTCTCCTGTCCTTTGACCTGGCGGAGGTCGGGACCGTGATCGGCGTGCTCGGCAATCCCCGGCTTGGGCGGACTGAGCAGACCGTGCCCTTTGAAGTGGTTAAGCAGCGACAGCAGGTCGGGCGCGGCGATCACTTCGATCTCGCCGGCCCAGGCCGCTTCCGAGCCTTGCGCCGCCGGGCAGACGAGCCCCTTCCCCACTTCAGACGCGTGCAGTGCCGCCAGCAGCACGCCGGGCGAGGCGGTGATCCGCGCGTCGAGCCCGAGTTCGCCGACGATCACGTAATCGGCCAGCGCCTCGGCATCGACAACGCCCATCGCGGCCAGCAGCGCGAGCGCGATCGGTAGATCGAAATGCGATCCTTCTTTCGGCAGATCGGCGGGCGACAGGTTCACCGCGATGCGTTTCGGCGGCAGCGACAACCCCATGCCGGCGATCGCGCCGCGTACGCGCTCGCGGCTTTCACCGACCGCCTTGTCCGCCAGTCCGACCACGTTGAACGCAGGAAGTCCTGGAATCAGTTGGACTTGCACCTCGACCGCGCGGGCCTCCAGCCCGAGATACGCCACCGTCGCTACGATCGCCGCCATGCCCGCTCCCCCGCGACTATGACGTCACGCCTTATTCATACCCGATTTGCCTTGTCTGCAAGGACCAGCGGCCAAACACCGTCTTGCCAACCTAATACACCGGACCCACATGCCTTCCGTGAACGCCGTCCGCTCTCCCATCCTGCGCATCGGCCAGTTGGTGCTGGGCGTGCTCCTGATCCTCGGCGCACCGATTCTCGCGCCGCTGCCGGGGCCGGCTGGGATCTTCCTGTTCGCGGGCGGAATGGTGCTGATCCTGCGCAATTCGAGCTGGGCGCGGTTGAAATGGGCGCGGCTGAAGCGGCGTTGGCCGCGCGCCGGGCATTTCGTCGATCGCATGATGCGGCGACAAAGCGCGATGCGGCGGCATGCGCGGGCTAAGGCGTCGAAAAGCGCCATGGCCAAGGCCGGTGCGAATTGACTTACCCGCCCCGTTTCCGTAAGCGCCCAACCATCAAGGCCGTCCCTGTGGCGGCCGTTTTCTATTTGATGACCTAGGGAATGACCAATGAAGCGGACCTTTCAGCCGAGCAACCTGGTACGCGCACGCCGTCACGGCTTCCGCGCACGGATGGCGACGGTCGGCGGCCGGGCAGTGATCCATGCACGCCGCGCGCGCGGTCGCAAGAAGCTGTCGGCCTAACGATACTCGACAAACGCCGCGATTTTCTCGCGGCGAATGCGGGGAAGCGCGCACCGATGCCGGGATTCGTCCTGCTCATGCGCCCCCGCGATGACGGTGACGACACGATGCGAATCGGCTTCACCGTCACCAAGAAGATTGGCAACGCCGTCGTCCGGAACCGCATGAAACGGCGGTTGCGGGCGTTGGCGCGTGAGCTATTGGCGGAACGCGGCGTTGCGGGGGCTGATCATGTGCTGATCGGCCGCAGCGGCGGGATCGAGCGCGATTACGCGCTGTTGCGGACTGAGCTTGGCAAGGCATTCCGCAAGGTGACGCCGCAGGCCGCTCCCGACACCACCCCGGCGAAGGCCGGGGCCCAGATGGAAAAGCGGTCGTGATGAAGCACCGCCATCCGTTAGCAACGTTTCCCTACTTAACCCCGGCCTCCGCCGGGGTGCTGTTAGGGTTCGGATGGCGTGGTGCCCACGGGGCCACCTCCCCCAGCGTCTTGTTCTCCCGCGAAGGCGGGAGCCCAGTCTGGGTCCCTGCCTTCGCGGGGACACAATGGGGGGCACGAACGCCTGCGCTGACATGTTAGCCCGCCTCCTCATCCTGATCGCGCGCGGCTGGCAACTCGGCCCTTCGCTCGTCCTGCCGTCGAGCTGTCGCTACGATCCTTCGTGTTCCGCCTATGCAATCGAGGCCGTTGGGCGCTATGGCGCGCGTAAGGGGGGCTGGTTGGCGGCGAAGCGTATCGCACGCTGCCATCCGTGGGGCGGGTATGGACCCGACCCAGTCCCAGAGCTGAAGCCTGAGAAATTGAAAGACGCCGCCCTGTGAAAGACGACAAGCAGAATTTCGTGCTGTTCGCGGTGATCGCGGCGCTGATCCTGTTCGGATGGCCGCTGATCCAGGGCAAGTTCTTCCCGACCGCGAATCCGCCGGTCACGAAGATCGAGGGGGGCAAGACCAAGCCGGTCGCGAACCCCGCCGCCGATCCCGCCGCCGACGGTGCGGCTGCCGTGCGCAATCGCGCCGCGGTGATCGCCGAGACGCCGCGCCTGCGAATCGAGACGCCACGCGTGTCGGGGTCGATCAACTTGAAGGGCGCGCGGATCGACGATCTCGTGCTCAAGGGCTATGACGAGACGGTCGCGAAGAACTCGCCGCCGATCCGGCTGCTGTCGCCCGCGGGCGCACCCGACGCCTATTTCGCGAGCTTCGGCTGGCGTGCGCAGGGCCTGACCCCGCCCGCTGCCGACGCCGTCTGGACGCCCTCGGGCGCCACCACGCTGACGCCGACAACGCCGGTCACGCTCGACGCGACCAACGCCACCGGCCAGCGCTTCCGCATCCAGATCGCGGTCGATCAGGATTACATGTTCACGGTCCGCCAGACCGTCCTGAACGCGGGCACCGCGCCCGTTCCCGTCGCGACCTATGGCCTCGTTAACCGGGTCGGCATCTCGAAGGATCCGTCGTCGATGACGATCCATGTCGGGCCGATGTCGGTCGACAATGGCGGCGCGCACTATCGTCCCAATTACAAAGACATCGACGAGGCCGCGCAGAAGTTCACGACGACGGGCGGCTGGCTCGGCTTCACCGACAAATACTGGCTGACCGCGATCATCCCCGATCAGGGCCAGACGTTCGACGGCCAGTTCCGCGCCGGCGCCAACAAGGCGTACCAGGCCGACTACGCGCTCCAGCCCAAGCAGCTCGCGCCGGGCCAGGCGATCACGCAGGTCTCGCGCTTCTTCGCGGGTGCCAAGGAAGTCCGCCTGCTCGATCGCTATTCCGATCAGGCCGGCGGCGTCGCCAAGCTCGACTACGCGATCGACTGGGGCTGGTTCCGCATCGTCGAGAAGCCGATCTTCTATTATCTCGACTGGCTGTTCCGCGTGATCGGCAATTTCGGCGTCGCGATCATCCTGCTGACGGTAACGATCCGCGGCTTGCTGTTCCCGATCGCGCAGCGCCAGTTCAAGTCGATGGCGGCCATGCGCGCGGTCCAGCCCAAGGCAAAGGCGCTTCAGGAGAAGCACAAGGACGACAAGGTCCGCCTGCAGCAGGAGACGATGGCGCTGTACAAGGCCGAGGGCGTCAATCCGCTCGCCGGCTGCGCGCCGACGCTGCTCCAGATCCCGATCATGTACGCGCTGTACAAGGTGCTGATGTTGACGATCGAGATGCGTCATCAGCCGTTCGTCGCGTGGATTAAGGATCTGTCCGCGCCCGATCCGCTGACGCCGCTCAACCTGTTCGGCCTCCTCGCCTTCACGCCGCCGCACTTCATCGCGATCGGTGTCGTTCCGATCATCCTGGGCATCAGCATGTACTTCCAGTTCAAGCTGAACCCGACGCCGATGGACGACACGCAGAAGCAGGTCTTCGCGCTGCTCCCCTGGGTGCTGATGTTCGTGATGGCGCCGTTCGCGGTCGGCCTTCAGGTCTACTGGATCACGTCGAACTGCCTGACGATCCTGCAGCAGAAGCTGCTCTACGCCCGGCATCCGGGCCTGAAAGTGCCGGTGACCAAGTGAACGACGTTCCCAACCTTGGGCCTGACCTCGAGAAGTCCGACGCGCCGTTCACCGCGGAACAGCTCGAACATGCCCGCAAATTGTTTGCAGGGCATGTCGGCTTCCTGAAGTCGGCGCCGACGCTCGAATTCCTGCCCGACGCGACGGTGCCGGAGGTGGCGTTTGCCGGTCGCTCGAACGTCGGCAAGTCGTCACTGCTCAACGCGCTGACGGGCCGCAACTCGATGGCGCGTACGTCGAACACGCCGGGCCGCACGCAGGAACTGAACTTCTTCGACGTCGGCGCGCCACTTGCGTTCCGCCTCGTCGACATGCCCGGCTATGGCTTTGCCAAGGCGCCGAAGGATGTCGTCAAGAAATGGCGTTTCCTGATCAACGACTTCCTGCGCGGGCGCGACGTGTTGAAGCGCGCGCTGGTGCTGATCGATTCGCGTCACGGCATCAAGGATGTCGACCGCGAGATCCTCGAGATGCTCGACAAGGCCGCGGTCAGCTATCGCATGGTCCTCACCAAGGCGGACAAGATCAAGGCGTCCGAGCTGGTCGAGGTCACCGAGCGTACCGCGCTCGAGGCGCGCAAGCGCCCGGCCGCGCATCCCGACATCCTCGTCACGTCGAGCGAATACGGCATGGGCATCCCCGAATTGCGCGCCGCGGTGGTCGAAGCGGTCAGCTGAGACGACACTCGCACCAATTGCAACGAGATCGGTTCGACCTGTTTTTAGCACCTGACACGGTCCGTCAAACTTCGTAGCTTCCCGCAAAAGGGGAGTGAGTAATGCGTAAGCGTACAGGGGCGATTCTGGCGATGGCCGCCATGCTGTCGGGCTGCGGGGGCAGCGACAGCGGCAATATCTCGACGGGCGGCAGCACGCCTTCGCCGACGCCGACAGCGTCGACCGGCTGTTCGCTCCGCGAGCGCCAGGACTGGGCCGCATCGCAGTTGCGCGAATGGTACCTGTTCCCCGATACGCTGCCCGCCACGCTCAGCCCCGCCGCTTACACGACGGTCGACGACTATATCGACGCGTTGACCGCCACCGCGCGATCGCAGCGTAAGGACCGGTTCTTCACCTATCTGACCTCGATCAAGGCAGAAGACGCCTATTATGCTTCCGGCTCGAGCGCGGGCTTCGGGCTGCGGTTCGCGCTGGATCAGAGCGGCCGCCGGCTGTTCGCGGCGGAGGCGTTCGAAGGCGCGCCAGGGCTCGCGGCGGGAATCGATCGCGGTACGGAGATCGTGGCGATCGGTACGACGTCGGCCAATCTGCGCACCGTCAGCGCGATCATCGCCGCCGAGGGGACGGCCGGACTGACCAATGCGCTCGGCCCCGATACGGTCGGCACCGCGCGCGTGATGCAGGTCAGCGACGCGGCAGGCACGCGGACCGTCACCGTGACCAAGGCCGATTTCTCGCTGCTGCCGGTATCGACGCGCTACGGCGCCAAGATCATCCAAGATGGCGGGCAGAGCGTCGGCTATATCAACCTTCGGACGTTCATCAAAACCGCCGAACCCGCGCTGAAGACCGCCTTTGCCGATTTCCGCGCGAAGGGCGTGACGCGGGTCATCATCGATCTGCGCTACAATGGCGGCGGCCTGATCGAGACCGCGGAATATCTGGGCGACCTGCTCGGCGGGGCGCGATCGACCTCCGAAGTCTTCGACTATGTGACGTTCCGCACCGAGAAGGCGTCGAACAACACGACCCGGTTCTTCGCGCCAAAGGCCGAATCGATCGCGCCGACGCGGATCGCGTTCATCGGCACCGGCGGCACCGCATCGGCGAGCGAACTGGTGATCAACGCGTTCACGCCGTACCTGCACACCAATGCCGGGCTGATCGGCACCAACACCTATGGCAAGCCCGTCGGCCAGATCGCGCTCGACAAGGAAGCATGCGACGATCGCCTGCGCGTGGTGGCGCTGGCGACGCAGAATGCGGCGCGCAACGGCAATTACTATGATGGGCTGGCAAGCACCGTCGAGGCATCGTGCCAGGCATCGGACGAGATCGCCTACCAGCTTGGCGATCCGCTCGAATCGTCAACGCGGCAGGCGCTCAACTTCCTCGCCGGGCGCAGCTGCACGCCGATCACGGGCGATGCGAGCGCCCGCTCGCTGCGCACGTCGACCGCGCGGCAGGACCTGCTGATCCCGGATCGTCCGGGCACCGCGCAGCGCGACGTGCCGGGGCTGTTCTGACCCGTGCACGCGGTGCAGCGGAGATATGAGCGGGCGATTGCCTCTTGTCGCCCGCTCGCCTAGCACCGCGCGCATGAAACTGATCATCGGCAACAAGGCCTATTCCTCCTGGTCGCTGCGCGGCTGGCTCGCGTGCAAGCAGTCGGGGCTGCCGTTCGAGGAGGTGGTCGTGCCGATGTACGACGCCGACTGGGAAAAGCGTCGCGCTGGCGACGAGTTCGCGCCGTCGTCGGGCAAGGTGCCGATCCTGTGGGACGGCGACGCGGTGGTGTGGGACAGCCTCGCGATCGTCGACTACCTCGCCGACAAGGTCGGTCGAGAGCGGTTCTGGCCCGAGGACAATGCCGCGCGCGCGATGGCGCGATCGATGGCGGCGGAGATGCATTCGAGCTTTGCCGCGCTGCGCCGCAAGCACAGCATGAACGTGCGGCAGGTGTTCCCGGCACGGACGCCCGATGACGACGTGCTCGCCGAGTTGCAGCGGATCATGGAGATCTGGGCACAGGCGCGCGCGCGCTTCGGCGGCGGTGGCGACTTCCTGTTCGGCCAGTTCGGTGCCGCAGACATCATGTTCGCGCCGGTCGTCACGCGGATCGTCACCTATCAGCTGCCGATCGCGCGCTTTGCCGCGGGCTATATGCAGGCGATGTTCGAGCATCCCTTCATGCAGGACTGGATCGCGTCGGCGCAGGAAGAGGAATGGGTGCTCGAGCAATATGAGCAGCCGGTCGCCACACCTGCCTGATCGGCAGCGCGGCGTGATCGACCCCGTCCACCTGACCCAGGCGCTATTGCGTGCGGACAGCGTCACGCCCGCGCGGGGCACGGTGTTCGACGTGCTCGAAGCGGCGCTCATCCCGATCGGCTTCGCGGTCGACCGGTTCGTGGTCGGCGAGGCACCGGACGGCCCGGTCGAGAATCTGCTCGCCACGCGCGGCGACGGCCCACGCCACCTCGCATTTGCCGGGCATGTCGACGTCGTTCCGCCCGGCGAGGGCTGGACGGGATCGCCCTGGTCCGGCGAAGTCCGCGGCGGATTGTTGTACGGACGCGGCGCGGTCGACATGAAGGGCGCGGTCGCGGCCTTCGTCGCCGCTGCCAGCCGGAGCGATGCCGACACGGGCACGCTGTCGCTGGTCATCACTGGCGACGAGGAAGGCCCGGCGACCTACGGGACCGTCGCGTTGATGGAGCGCATGGCCGCGTGCGGGATCGTCCCCGAGCTGTGCCTGGTCGGCGAGCCGACCTCGACCGAACGGCTTGGCGACATGGTGAAGATCGGGCGGCGCGGCTCGGTCAACATCTGGATCGACGTGCCGGGGCGGCAGGGGCATGTCGCCTACCCGCATCTGGCGGACAACCCGATCCCGCGGCTGATCGCGATCCTCGCCGAGATCGAGACCGTCGTGCTCGACGAAGGGACCGACTGGTTCCAGCCATCAAATATCGAGGTCACCGACATCACGGTCGGCAACCCCGCGCACAACGTCATACCGGCGCACGCGTCGGCAAGGCTCAGCATCCGGTTCAACGATCGCCATCGCGGCGACGACCTGATCACGCGGATCCGCAAGATCGCCGATCGTCATGCGCCGGGTGCGGTGGTGACGGGCAAGGTCTCGGGCGAGGCGTTCCTGACCGAGCCGGGCGCCTTCTCGACCTTGCTGTCGAAGGCGATCGTCGCGGCGACCGGGGTCACGCCGGCGCTGTCGACCACCGGCGGCACCTCCGACGCGCGGTTCCTGTCGAAGCTGTGCCCGGTGGTCGAGTTCGGGCTGATCAACGCGACGATGCACAAGGTCGACGAAGCGGTCGCGGTCGAGGACCTGCGAACGTTGGCGGACATCTATGCGGACGTGATCGCCAGGGCGCTGCGCTAGCGTCGTTCGGCCGCGCGCTATTCCCGCCCGCGGCGGAGGACGATGTACAAGGCCCCCTGCCCGCCATGCCGCGGATGCGCGCCACGGACGGCGGCGATCGAGTCCGCGTGACGCGACCCTGCAAGCCAGTCCGTCACCGCCGAGCGGATCGCGCCGCGGGCATGCGGGCGCTCGCTCTCGGGTCGCGGCGGCTTGCCCGTTACCAGCAGCAGCACGCGATCACCGCGCGCGATCGCCCGGCCGAGCCCGACATCGAGCATCGCATGTGCCGACGCCAGCGTGTGCCCGTGCAGATCGATCGAACTGTCGGGGATCACCGCGCCGCGCGTCAGCTTCTTGTCCCAGCCGCCGTCGAGCGTGTTCGCGGTAATGGGTCTTGCGACCGCTCGCGGCGCGACGACCGGCTTTGCGCCGGGTCGGCTGGCGAACGGCGTGACGACGGTCCGGACGAGCGGCTTGACCCGGCCCATCGGCGCGGGCGGCGGCGGGATGATCTTCCCGTTGGGCCCGATCAGCGGCTTGGGCGGTGGCGGCAATGGCGGCGCGCGATCCGGGATACGGACCGCGACGACGCGCATCGGCCGGACGCTCGCCATCACGCGCGCCCAGAGCTGCGCCTCGTCAGGGTTGAGCGGTCGGCCCGCCATCTTGCGCCCCATTCGCTAGACCGTTGAACCGCTGGCTGTTGAGCCGCTGCACGGTGCCGATCGGCAGCAGCAGGAACGCGGTGCCGCGCCCCGCCATGCCGCCCGCGGTCGACTCCGCGGCGGGACCTGCGCCCCAGAAGGTATCGAATCGGTTGCTGCCCTTGATCGCGCCGCCGGTATCCTGCGCGACCCACATCCCGCTCGCGTCCTGGCGATCGAGCGAGAGGAACACGGGCGCGCCGAGCGGCACGAACTTGACGTCGGCCGCAGCGCTGACCTGACCGGTCACGGGCAGGCCAAGCGCACCCAGCGGTGCGCCCTCCAACTCGCGGAAGAACACGAAGCTCTTATTCTCGCGCATGATTGCCTGGCCGTCGGCGGGATGCGCATGCAACCAGGCGACGATGCCCTGCATCGACGTCTGCCCGGGTTGCAGAAGCCCGCGCGACTTCATCAGCGCGCCAATGCCGGTATAATCACGGCCGTTCTGCGTTGCATAGCCGATCCGCAGGATCTTGCCGTCGGGCAGGCGCAACCGCCCCGATCCCTGGATCTGGAGGAAGAACAGTTCGACCGGATCGCGCGCCCAGGCGAGGATCGGCGCCCGGCCGTCGATCGCGCCCTGCTCGATCGCGGTACGATCATAATAGGGCACGAGATTGCTGCGCTCGACGCGACCGCGGACCTTCTTGCCCTTCAGGCTGGTCGAGAACGCGCCGAGATCGACATCGATCAGGTCGTTCGGCCGCCCGTAGATGGGCGCATAGCCTTCACGACGCTCGAGCGACCCTGCGATCTCCGGCTCGTAATAGCCGGTCGCGAACGCCTTGCCGTCGCCGACCTGCGCCGCCTCGAACCACTGGCTGAAAAAGACGCGCGCCCCGCCGCGAGGGACCGAGGCCGCCGCAGTGCATGCAGGCTGCCAATCGGCGCCACGCGTGAGACCGGACGTATCGGTACGCCGCACCAGCGACGGGCAGCTGGTCACGAAGGCGGACAGCGCCGACTGCGCCTGCGTCTCGTCGATCGGGAGGCTCGCGATCGCCGGGCCAGCGACAACGCCTGCAGCGGCCGCGTTGACCGGCGCAGTCGAGGCGATCACCGGAACCGGAAGCATCGGCACCGCGCCGACGATCCGCGCGGGCATCTGGATCCCGCGGATATTGGGCGAAGCGCCCGTATCGCGCGAGGGATGGACGCGCACCGGTTCCCGGGGAGAATCGCTGTCGACCGTGCTGCCGCGACCGACGGGCCCAGGTCCCGAGCGTGGCGGCTCAACGCCACCGACGCACGCGCTGACCAGCAACGAGAGACCCAGGCCCCCGAGCGCGCGCGCTCTGAGCTGCACGATCACGCCTCGTCGGTGTCGGCGAGCTTCCAGTTCGGATCGCTGCTCTTGAGCGTCCGTGCGAAGGTCCAGACGTCGTGCGTCTCGACCGCGTCGGTCAGCGATCCGGCCAGGACAGTGCCCTCGCCATCGCGCGTCACCGCGGCGATGTCCGCGTCGAAGCGTACCGTGATCCGCGCATCGCGGCCCGACACGCTCGCGTCCGCGATCACCGCGCGCTCGATCGAGACGAGACGATTGTCGAGCACTTCGCCCGCCGCGACGCGTGCTGCGATCGCCTCGGCGAAGGCGGCGCGGACGTCGTCCTCGGCGAGATAGCCGAGTTCGTCCTCGTCACCCTTCCAAAACGCCTCAAGCACCATTCGATAGGCGCCTTGCGCGCCCTCGAGGAACTGGTTCACGTCGAACCCGGACTCGGCGGCGACGATCGCGCGCAGGCCAGCTTCGGCGCGCGGCTCGATATTGCGGCTGACGACCTCGCGTGGCTCGGGCGTCGCATCGACCGTTCGCGGAACGGCGGCGATCGCGGGACGGTCCTCGGCCGTACGCGGCAAGGGCTGTTCATGCCCTGTCCGCTTGCCGAGCACGCTATACAGTCGCATCGCCAAGAAGCCTGCAACCATCGCGAGAAGAACTACGTAAAACAACCGTGCCTCCGATCTTCGGGCTAACATAGGCCAAAGCTGCGCTTATTCAAACCCGGGCCCGTTGAAACGCCCGGTCGGCACTGCTACTCGCAGCCACCTGACCGATATGAACGCGCAAGCGTGCCGCTTCGGTCCCTATTTCACGCTTCTTCGCAAGGACACGACGAATGGATGATCAGGACAATGGCGTGACCGCGCCCGGCCAGATGGGCGACCAGCCGCTCGCGAATGGAGAGGACACGATCCCCGCGGCCGGCCTGATCTCGCAATACGTCAAGGATCTGTCGTTCGAGAACCCGAACGCGCCAGCAGTCTACCAGAACCAGACCCCGCCGGCGATCGACGTGCAGTTTAACATCGGCGCGGCGCAGGTCGGCGACGAGGTGCACGAAGTCGTGCTGAAGATCGACGTCCGCGCCGAGACCGAGGGCCAGGTCGCGTTCATCGTAGACCTGTCGTACGCAGGCCTGTTCGGACTGCGCAACATCCCCGCTGAGCATGTCCAGCCGTTCCTGCTGGGCGAGGCCCCGCGCCTGCTGTTCCCGTTCGCACGCCGCGTGCTGTCGGATGCGGTGCGGGACGGCGGCTTCCCGCCGCTGCTGCTCGAGCCGATCGATTTCGGTCAGCTGTACCTGACCCAATCGGAGCAGCAGGGCATCCAGCCCAATGTCGGCGATTTCGGCCAGGCCTGATCGACCGGGGGCGGAGCGCACTCTAGATGAACCTGACCAAGGCGCTGGGATCGGTCGGCGGGCTGACGCTTGCCAGCCGTGTCCTGGGGTTGGTACGCGATTCGCTGTTTGCGCGGTTCGTCGGTGCCGGGTTCGCGTCGGACGCGTTCCTGATCGCGTTCCGCCTCCCCAACATGTTCCGCGCCCTCTTCGCCGAGGGCGCGTTTGCCGCCGCGTTCATTCCGATGTTCAATCGGAAGGTGGGCGACAAGAATGGCCGTGGCCTTCCCGACGGCATCGCCTTTGCCGAGGACGCGCTGTCGGTACTGCTGCCGGTGCTGATCGGCATGACGGTGCTGCTCGAAATCGCGGCCTGGCCCGTCACCTGGCTCCTGACCTTCGGGTTCAACGGCGCGAGCGCAGAGCGGTTCGACTATGTCGTCCACCTGTCGCGGATCACCCTGCCCTATCTGCTGCTCATCAGCCTTGTCTCGCTGCTCGGGGGCATCCTCAATTCGCTGCACAAATTTTGGATCAACGCCGCGGCGCCGATCCTGCTGAACGCGACGCTGATCGCCGCGCTGCTGCTGTTCCACGATCACCAGCCGCTGCTGACCGCGCGCAACCAGGCTATCGCGGTCACCGTGTCGGGCGCGCTGCAGCTCGGCTGGTTGATCTGGGCCTGCCGTAAGTCGGGCGTCTCGCTCCGCCTCAAGCGCCCGCAGCTCAACCCCGACGTGAAGAAGCTGATGTCGCTGATCTGGCCCGCCGCCGCCGGCGCAGGCGCGGTGCAGATCAACCTCGTCGTCTCGACCGCGCTCGCCGCAGCTCTCCTCCCTGCGGGCTCGGTGTCGTACATTTATTTCGCCGACCGGCTGAACCAGTTGCCGCTCGGGCTGATCGGGATCGGTCTCGGCACCGTCCTGCTCCCGACCATCTCGCGCCAGCTCGGCCGTGGCGAGGAGGCGGAGGCGATGGCGACGCAGAATCGCGGCATGGAGCTCGCTCTGTTCCTGACGCTGCCCGCCACCGTCGCGCTGATCGTGTGCGGCGTGCCGATCGTCGGCGCGCTGTTCCAGCACGGCAAGTTCGCGCTCGACGACAGCGTGCTGACCGCGCAGGCGCTCGCCGCCTTCTCGATCGGGCTGCCGTCGTACATTCTCGTGAAGGTGCTGACGCCGGGCTATTATGCGCGCTCGGACACGAAGACGCCGGTGCGCTACGCAACGATGTCAATGGTCGTGAACCTCGTCCTCAACCTCGCCTTCATCAAGCCGCTGGGCCATATGGGCCCGCCGCTCGCGACCGCGATCGCGAGCACGGTCAACGTCGCGATGCTGTATCGCACGCTCGTCCGGCGCGGCCATTTCACGCCCGACGCGCGGCTGGTCCGGCGGACATGGCGGCTGGTGGTCGCAGCGCTGATCATGGGCGGCGTGATGTATTTCCTCAACGACCTGTTCCAGCCGTTCGTGACGGGCAGCAGTGTCGAGCGCTGGGGCGCGATGCTTGTGCTGGTCGCGACCGGCGGCGTCGTCTATGCGATCGCGACATTGCTCACAGGCGCGTTCCGGCTGGGCGACATCTCCACGCTTCTGCGTCGTTCCAAGTAAGGTTTCTCCATGCGCGTCGTCTCCGGCATCAAGCCCACCGGTAATCTCCATCTCGGCAATTACCTGGGGGCGGTGAAGCAGTGGGTGACGCTGCAGGACGACGTCGCGGCGCAGGGCGGGGAGTCGATGTTCTTCATCGCCGACCTGCACGCGCCGACCGAATGGATCGCACCGGCGGAGTTGTCGTCGCACACGATCGAGGTCGCCGCGACGATGATCGCGGCGGGCATCGATCCGGCCAAGTCGATCCTGTTCAACCAGGCGCGCGTGCCCGCGCACAGCGAGATGGCATGGCTGCTCAACACCGTCGCGCGCGTCGGCTGGCTGAACCGCATGACGCAGTTCAAGGACAAGGCGGGCAAGAACCGCGAGGGCGCAAGCGTCGGGCTGTATGACTACCCGGTGCTGATGGCCGCCGACGTGCTGCTCTACAACGCGACCCACGTGCCCGTCGGCGAGGACCAGAAGCAGCATCTCGAACTCGCGCGCGACATCGCGACCAAGTTCAACGGCGATTACGGCGTCGACCTGTTCACGCTCCCCGCGCCGCTTATCAGCAAGGCCGCGCCGCGGATCATGTCGTTGCGCGATGCGTCGGCGAAGATGTCGAAGTCCAATCCGTCCGAGCAGTCGGTGGTCAAGCTGATCGACAGCGACGACACCATCGCCGACAAGTTCCGCAAGGCGAAGACCGATCCCGACCTGTTGCCCGCGACCGCCGACGAACTCGGCGACCGCGCGGAGGCACGCAACCTGCTGACGATCTATGCCGCGCTGGCGGATACGGACGTGGCGAGCGTGCTGGCTGAATATGGCGGCAAGGGGTTCGGCGCGTTCAAGCCCGCGCTGGCCGATCTTGCGGTGGCCAAGCTCGGGCCGATCCGTGACGAGATGGTGCGCCTGCTCGACGATCGCAGCGCGGTGACCGCGGTGTTGCAGGCGGGTGCGGAGAAGGCACGCGCGCTGGCAGCGCCGGTGTTGAAGCAGACGCAGGACGCGATGGGATTGCAGGTCTGAGCTGAGACCGGGCGCGTACCCTAACGCTGACGGGCGGCACGAATAAGCGCCGCCCCCCTTCCCGTCATCCTGACGAAAGTCAGGATCCAGGGTCAAGATCGTTGCGGTTTGTGGCTCTGGATCCTGACTTTCGTCAGGATGACGCGGAAGAGCCTTAGCCTTCCAGCTCGCGCATCAGCACGCGCACGGCCGCGTCGATATCGCGATCCGAATCGCGCAGTTCCTCGATCTTGCGCACCGCGTGGATCACCGTCGAATGATCGCGCCCGCCGAATTTCCGCCCGATCTCGGGCAGCGAGCGAGTCGTCAGCCGCTTGGCCAGATACATCGCGATCTGCCGCGGCCGCGCGACAGCCCGCGCGCGCCGGGCCGAAATCAGGTCTAGCGGCTTAAGCTCGAAATGCGCTGACACCAGCTTCTGGATCTCGTCGATCGTCACGCGCTTCTGCGCCCCGCGCAAAACCTCGCCGAGCGTGGCGACCGCGAAATCGAGATCGATCGTGTCGCCGGTCAGCTGCGCATAGGCGACGACTCGGTTGAGCGCGCCCTCGAGCTCGCGGATGTTCGCATGGATGCGGCTGGCGAGCAGGTCGAGCACGTCGGTCGGCACGCGCATGTCGGGCAGGTCGACCAGCTTGCGGTCGAGGATCGTCCGGCGCAGCACGAGGTCGGGCGCCTTGATGTCCGCGACGAGCCCCACCGACATGCGGCTGACGATCCGCGCCTCGACGCCCTCGAGCGCCTGCGGGCAGCGATCGGCGGAGATCACCAGCCGCTTGCCCGCCGCCATGATCTCGTTGACCGTGTGAAAGAATTCTTCCTGCGTCGCGTCCTTGCCGGCGATGAACTGGAGATCGTCGATCAGCAGCAGGTCGGCGCCGCGCAGCCGCTGCTTGAACGCATGCGTGTCGCGCGCGCGCATCGACGCGACGAAATCATACATGAAGCGCTCGGCGGACATGCACAGCACGATCGCGTGCGGATTATGCTCGAGGAACGCATGGCCGATCGCGTGCATGAGGTGGGTCTTGCCCTGCCCCGTATCGCTGTGGAGGAACAGCGGGCTGAACCGCACCGGGCCGGGCTCGGCGAGCACCTTGGCCGCGTTGAACGCGACCTTGTTCGACGGATCGACGACGAATCGCGCAAAGGTGTAGCGCGGGTCGAGCGGCGGGCGCTCGGCGGGCACGGCCATCACCACCGGGGCGGCGACGGGCACCGCCGGCGCGGGCTTGAGCGAGGGATCGACCCCGAACTTCATCACGACCTGGATGGGCTCGGCCGCCGGCTCAGGTGGCTTTGGCTTGAGGACCTCGGGTTCGACGACCGGCGCCGCGACGGGCGCAGGCTCGATCGCCAGCACGACCGGCGCGCGCGCGGCAGCGCGTGTCTCGATCTGCACGGTACGCACGTTGGGCAGGATCTGCTTGAACTCGAGCACGAGTCGATCGGCGTAATGGTTGCGAACCCAGTTCGTCATGAACGCCGAGGGCAGCGCCAGGCGGATCGTGTCGCGATCCTCGCCCGGGATCAGCTCGATCGGCTTGAGCCACTGCTCAAACAAGCGTGCCCCCGCCGACTCCCGCAGGGACGTACGCACACGAGCCCAGGCCTTTTCGGCCTCGGTCGCGTGGGTCATCGTTCCTTGCCACTTCGTCACGCGCACACTTCTCCGACCCCGCGCGACACGCGCGCAGGTGATATAGTCCCGACAGAAAATGGTGCCCCGACGACCCAAAGGGTCACCCGGCATCTTCGCCCCGATTGTTGCTGCAGCGGTGGAAACCACCGTCGCTGTGGGATCCGTTATGAAGCGATCGGCGATCCGAGCAAGGCCCCGACGCGTCACATTTTCGAAATAAAGCGGGTTGACTTGATCAAGCCGCGGAAATGCGTCGATATTTTTATAAGTGGCTGTCTTTACGCATTTTTTGCGAATTTAGACTTGCCATGACGTAATCGTGCACCACTCGAATCGTGGGGAATCCTCGGGTTCTGCGAACTTATCCTATGTTCTGTTCGCAGACGCAAAAAACCCGCCGGAGAGACCCCGGCGGGTGATCCACGCAGCAATGACGGATCGCTTAGGCGAGCCCGGTCACGGCCTTGGTCAGACGCGCGAACTTGCGGCTCGCGGTGTTCTTGTGCAGCACGCCCTTGGCGACGCCGCGCTGGAGCTCAGGCTGTGCCGCGGCCAGTGCGGTGGTCGCTGCGCCCTTGTCGCCCGAAGCAAGTGCTGCTTCGACCTTCTTGATGAAGGTACGGATACGGCCGACGCGGTTGCCGTTCACTTCCGCGCGACGGTCGTTGCGACGGATACGCTTTTTCGCCTGCGGCGTGTTCGCCATGAAGCCCTCTGGATGTTCGAATGAATAAAAAGGGGCGCCGGATTGCTCCTACGCCCTCTCGAAGCCGCGGCCCTAGCCACTTTGCGTCAGATCGTCAACCGCGTTGGCACGTTGGACACCAGAAGGTCGACCGTCCGCCCTCGGTCCGCCGCCTGACGATCGCGCCGCATTCGCACGGTTCGCCCTCGCGACCATAGACTCGCCACTGCTTGGAGAAATAGCCGAGTTCGCCGTCGGGCCTGACATAATCGCGCAGCGACGAGCCGCCTGCCAGGATCGCGGCGGTCAACACCGTGCGAATCGCCTCGACCAGACGTTCGAGTCGGACCACCGAGATTCGCCCCGCCGCCCGGGTCGGCGCGATCCTCGCCATGTGGAGCGCCTCGCACACATAGATATTGCCGAGCCCCGCGACGATTCGCTGATCGAGCAACATCGCCTTGATCGACGCGCCGCGCCCTTCGAGCGCCGCCAGTAGATATGCCGCGGTCAGATCGGGGCCGAGCGGCTCGGGGCCCATGCTGAGGAAAGGAGGGTAATTGGCGATATCGTCGGTCGGCCAAAGATCGAGAAAGCCGAATCGCCGCGGATCGTTGAGCGCGACGACCCGCCCCGCCTCGGTGCCGATCAGCAGGTGATCATGCGCGAGGAGCTCGCTCGGATCGACTCGCCAGCGTCCCGACATGCCCAGATGGAATACCAGGGTATCCCCGCGATCGGTGTCGATCAGCCCGTATTTCGCGCGGCGACCGAGCGCAGTGACGGTCGCCCCCGTCATCCGCTGGCGCAGGTCGACCGGGATCGCTTTGCGCAGGTCGGCGCGGCGCGGCTCGACCGAGGTCAGGCGCTGGCCCTTCAGCACGGGCTCCAGCCCGCGCACGGTGGTTTCGACTTCTGGTAACTCTGGCACGCTTTGCAGCTAGGTTGCGTTTGCTCGCGCCACAAGGCGCGGCTAGAGCGCAGGCTATGAACGATATTGTGCCCGCGCCCCAAACCGTCTCCTTCGGCTATGAGGATATTCCCGCCACCGAGAAGACCGCCCGCGTCGGCGGCGTTTTCTCGAACGTTGCGGGCAAATATGATCTGATGAACGATGCGATGTCGGGTGGCATGCACCGGCTGTGGAAGGATCGCTTCGTGCGCCGCGTGAAACCGCGCGAGGGCGAGCAGATCCTCGACATGGCAGGCGGCACGGGCGACATCGCGTTCCGCATGGAGCCATCGGGCGCGTCGATCACGGTCGCCGACATCAACCCGCAGATGCTTGAAGTCGGTATGGAGCGTGCGCAGAAGCGCGGTCTCGACGGCTTGGTGTGGACCGAAGCCAATGCCGAGACGCTGAACTTCCCCGACCGGTTCTTTGATGCGTACACGATCGCATTCGGGATCCGGAACGTGACCGACATCCCCAAGGCGCTGCGTGAGGCGCACCGCGTCCTGCGGCGTGGCGGGCGGTTCTACTGCCTCGAATTCTCGACGACGGTGTGGCCCGGTTTCGCCGAGGTGTACGACGCCTATTCGCACAAGATGGTCCCGAAGCTCGGCCAGCTGCTCGCGCAGGATGCGGACAGCTATCGCTATCTGATCGAGTCGATCCGCCGGTTCCCGGACATGCCCAAGTTCAAGGGCATGATCGCGGATGCGGGCTTCGTGCAGACCAAGGTCGAGCCTTTGCTGGGCGGACTGGTCGCGATCCACTCGGGTTGGAAGATTTAGTGACCACGCGAAGGCGCGAAGACGCGAAGAGGGGTTCACGCGGAGACGCGGAGACGCGGAGAGTAAGCGCCGCTCCCGCGCGACAGCGCTTTGCTCCCCCTTCGCCGGTGATGAAAAGCCGCAGCCGCAGCCGCGGCGAGGCGCCCCCCCTCCGCGCCTCCGCGCCTCCGCGCGAACCCATTCTCACTTCTCTTTGCGCCTTCGCGCCTTCGCGTGAATCGATCTCTCTTTCGGACACGCACCAACTGTGACCGCCTCGACCACCCACGTCTGGCGTCTTCTCAAATGGGGCCGCATCCTAGCCCGCCACGGCGCGCTGCGCGGGATCGAGCGCGATCCCAATACGCCAGCGCCCGTCCGTCGCCTTGCGCGGATCGCCCGGTTAGGCGCGCGCGTGCCCGCCGTGCCGCGCTATGCCGATGCATTCCAGGCGATCGGCCCCGCTGCGATCAAGCTCGGCCAGACGCTCGCCACGCGTCCCGATCTCGTCGGCGAGGACGCGGCGCACGACCTGCTGCGGCTGCAGGACCAGCTCTCCCCTGTCCCCTACGCGACGATCGAAGCGGCGATGCTGGCAAGCTTCGGCAAGCCGCTGGAGACATTGTTCTCGCGCATCGAGCAAGTTCCGGTTGGCGCGGCGTCGATCGCGCAGGTCCACCGCGCGGTCACGACCGACGGCCGCCAGGTCGCGGTCAAGGTCCTCCGGCCCGGCGTCGAGGATGATTTCGCGCGCGCGATCGACACCTATAGCTGGGCGGCGGCACAGCTCGAGGCGCTCAGCCCCGAGGCGATGCGTCTTCGCCCGCGCCTCACGATCGAGACGTTCAAGCGCTGGACGCTGCGCGAACTCAACTTCCGCCGCGAAGCGGCCTCCGCGTCCGAGCTCGCCGAGGGCATGACCGCCGAGCCCGATTTCGTCATCCCCGCGATCGACTGGGCGCGCTCGACCGCAAAGGTCATGACGATCGAGTGGATCGACGGCATCAAGCTGTCGAACCGGCCGGCGCTCGTCGAGGCCGGCTACGACCTGCCGGGTCTTGCGCAGACGCTGGTTCGCGCGTTCCTGCGCCAGGCGATCGCCGACGGGTTCTTCCACGCCGACATGCACCAGGGAAACCTGTTTGCACTGCCCGGCAACCGGATCGCCGCGATCGATTTCGGCATCATGGGCCGGATCGACCGGCGCGCGCGCGTCTGGCTTGCGGAGATCCTCTACGGCCTGATCACCGGCAATTATAAGCGCGTCGCCGAGATTCATTTCGAGGCGGGCTATGTGCCTGCGCACCACGACGTCGCCGAATTCGCCACCGCGCTCAGGGCCGTCGGCGAGCCGATGCGTGGGCTGCCGGTCAAGGACATGTCGATCGGCATGATGCTCGACAGCCTGTTCTCGATCACGCGCGATTTCGACATGGTGACTCAGCCGCATCTGCTGCTGCTCCAGAAGACGATGGTGATGGTCGAGGGTGTCGCGACCAGCCTCGACCCCGACATCAATCTGTGGGAGGCGGCAGAGCCGTTCGTGCGCGACTGGATCCGCGGCGAACTCGGCCCCGAGGCGATGATCGCCGACCGGCTGATCGCCGATTTCCAGACGCTGACCCGGCTGCCTGAACTGGTCCGCCGGATCGAGGCGCATTACCCCGCCCCCGGTGGCGCCCCGCCGACGATGCCGCTGCGCGAGATCGAAGTGATCCGGATCGGCGGCGGCTGGCGCTACGGTCTCGTCGCGGTCCTCGCCGGGGTGGCGGGCGTCGTGGCGACGCTGCTCTTCAATTGACGCCATGAGGACACGTCGGGCTGCTCCGATATGGCTGCTCAGCCCGAGCCGGTTCGCAGGAATGCCACGCACGCAGGCGAGGATCGGCCTTGGCCTGTTCGTGCTGCTTCTCGCCGCCTGCCTGACCGCACTCGGATCGCCGGGGCCACGGCCCAGTGCAGGGTCGGGCTCAGCCCCCAATGTCGCTACAGCCGACGGCCCACCGCCGGGGCAAACCGACCTGCTCCTGTACCAGACGATCGTATCCGGGGTCGGTAGCGGCGCAAACTACTACACCGTCGCTGCCGAGTCGCAGCGGATGGGGCATTATCCGCTGAAGCCCTTCTTCGCCGTCCGCCTGCCGACACTGGCGGTGATCCAGGCCGCGTTGCCGCCGACGATCGTGAACTTGCTGCTCCTGCTGTTGTGCGTCGCCACGATCCTGGCCTGGGTGACGCGGCTTCGACCAGAGACGACCGGGCTCGTCGCACTCGGTACCGTTGGTCTGCTGGTGGTCGGGGGGCTCTACGTGAACCTCGATCCCAGTTTCGTGGTGTTCCACGAAGTCTGGGCCGGGCCACTGATCGCGCTGTCGCTCGCGTTGCGCCGGCCTGGTCACTGGCTGTCCGCGGTCGCGTTCGGACTGTCGGCGATGCTGATCCGCGAGACCGCTTTATTATACGTGGCGATCATGGCGGTGTTTGCCTGGAACGAAGGCGAGCGGCGCGAGACGCTGGCCTGGCTGGGTGCGATCGTGATCTTCGCGGGGGTGCTGGCGTTTCACGCCCATGCCGTGGCGCTGGTCACCGGCCCGCTCGACCGCGTGTCGCCGGGCTGGAGCGGGCGCGAAGGCTTCGGCTTCTACGTGACGCTCGCGACGATCTCGTCCGGTCTCGACCTGCTGCCGCAGTGGCTCGCGTCGCTTGTGCTGGGCACTTCGCTGTTTGGCTGGCTGGCGTGGCGCGATGCCACGGCAACCCGCGCGCTCGCGGTGTTTGCCGGCTATGCCGCGCTGATCGCGCTGCTCGCGCGCAGCGACAATTTCTATTGGGCGCTGATGACGACGCCGGTGCTGTTGGTCGGGATCGTGTTCGCGGTCGACGGCCTGCGCGACATGATCGCGGCCGCGCGCGATACGCGGCGCATTACGGTGACGCGCGTAATCCGCTAGACGCATCCCATGACGCGTATCCTCCTCATCGTCGGCGGCGGCATTGCCGCGTACAAGGCGGCCGAACTCATCCGCCTGCTCAAGACCCGCGGCCACGCCGTACGCTGCGTGATGACCGAGTCCGCGCACCATTTTGTCACACCCATGACGCTCGCCGCGCTCAGCGAGGACAAGGTCTACACGACGCTGTGGGATCTCAAGGACGAGGCCGAGATGGGGCATATCCAGCTCAGCCGGCAGGCCGACCTGATCGTCGTCGCGCCCGGCACCGCGGACCTGATGGCGCGGATGGCCGCCGGGCTCGCGAACGATCTGGCGACGACGCTGCTGCTCGCGACCGACAAGCCCGTCCTCGTCGCGCCGGCGATGAACGTGCGGATGTGGCGCCATGCCGCGACCGTCCGCAACGTCGCCCAGCTGCGCGCCGACGGCGTGCATGTGATGCAACCCGACGAGGGGATGATGGCCTGCGGCGAATACGGCCCCGGTCGCCTGCCCGAGCCGCCCGCGATCGTCGCCGCGATTGACGCAATGCTCGCCCCTGCTCCGCCGAAACGGCTGGCGGGCCGCCATATCCTCGTTACCGCAGGACCGACGCACGAGCCGATCGACCCGGTCCGCTACATTGCCAACCGCTCGTCGGGCAAACAGGGCTTCGCAATCGCCGCAGCGCTGGCACGGCTCGGCGCACGCGTGACGCTGGTCGCGGGCCCCGTGACTCTGCCGACCCCGCCCGCAGTCGACCGGGTCGACGTGGAGACCGCGCGCGAGATGGCGGACGCGGTGAACCGTGCGCTGCCCGCCGATGCCGCGGTCATGGTCGCCGCGGTTGCGGACTGGCACGTCGATTCGGCGCCGCAGAAGATCAAGAAGGGCGATGCCACGCCGATCCTGAAGCTGGCGGAAAACCCAGATATTCTCGCCACATTGGCGCGCAGCCCGCATCGTCCCCGCCTGCTGATCGGTTTCGCCGCCGAGACCGAGCGCGTCATCGAACACGCGGTTGCCAAGCGCGTGCGCAAGACCGCCGACTGGATCGTCGCCAACGACGTTTCGGGCGACGTGATGGGCGGCGCGGACAACAGCGTCCACCTGATCACCCCATCGGGCGTCGAAAGCTGGGAGCGGCTGCCCAAGGACGCGGTCGCCACCCGACTGGCGGAGCGTACCGCCGATGCGCTAGAAGCCGCGCCATGATTCATATCGAACTGAAACGCCTGCCGCATGGCGAAGGCCTGCCCCTGCCTGCCTATGCCACCGAGGGCGCCGCGGGCATGGACGTCGTTTCCGCCGAGGCGCTGACGCTCGCCCCCGGCGCGCGCGCCGCGGTCGCGACCGGCTTTGCGATCGCGATCCCCGCCGGCCACGAAGTCCAGGTCCGCCCCCGCTCCGGCCTCGCGCTCAAGCACGGCGTCACCTGTCTCAACACCCCCGGCACGATCGACAGCGACTATCGCGGCGAAGTGAAGGTGATCCTAGCCAATCTCGGCCAGGATCCGTTCGCGATCGCGCGCGGCGACCGTATCGCGCAACTCATCCCCGCGATCGTGCTGCGCGCGTCAATCGATGAAGTCGACGCGCTCGAGGACACGGCACGCGGCGCGGGCGGCTTCGGATCGACCGGCCGATGATCGCCACGCTGCTCGCCTTGCTCCAGGTTGTCGCGACGCCCACCCAGACGACACCTCCCATCCCTTCGCCGCCGACGGTCCCGAGCCTTCCGCCCTCTGGCGGCCCGTCGACCGGCGTCCCGCTGGCCCCGCAGGACTGGAGCGGGCTTCCCGTCCTGCGCATGCGCCGGTCCGCGACGACGCAGGCGAACACGTCGACCTATGTCCATGGCGAGGTGCTTGCCGGACGATGCGACAAGGCGGTCCGGACCGATAGCGGCTGGACGCTGACGCTGGATCTGGCGGTGCTCGCGACGCCGCAAGGCAGGCTGCGCCGGGTCACGCCGCGCGCGATCGATTGCCCGACGGTGGAGCAATATGCCGCCGGCGTGCTTGTCGGGACGCCGCGCGATTCGCTCGACCTCGGCGATCCGCAGGGCGATACCTGGTACCGCACCAGCATGACCTTCGCGTGGACGGGCAATTGACCGGCATGACGCTGTCCGACGACGAGCTGACCCGGTATGCCCGCCATATCGTCCTGAAGGAATTCGGCGGCACCGGGCAGACGCAGCTAAAGGCCGCGACGGTCGCGGTGGTCGGTGCAGGTGGCATCGGCTCGCCCGCGATCCAGTATCTCGCGGCCGCGGGTATCGGTCGGCTGATCCTGATCGACGACGACACGGTCGAGCCTTCGAACCTCCAGCGCCAGACGATCTTCACGACCGCCGATACCGGCGTGCCGAAGGTTTCGGCGGCGGCCGATGCCGCGCAGCGGATCAACCCGCACGTGGCCGTCACGACTCACCGCGTCCGGATCGATGCCGCCAATGCCGCCGCACTCCTGGCGGGCACCGATGTCGTGCTCGACGGCTGCGACAATTTCGCGACCCGGTTCTGCGTGGCGGACGCGGCGCATGCGCTGCACATCCCGCTGGTATCCGCCGCGGTCGGCCAGTTCGAAGGGCAGCTTGCGACCTATCGCGGGTGGGAAGCCGACAAGCCGTGTTACCGCTGTTTCGTCGGTGATGATCCCGAGCGCGCGGAGACGAGCTGTGCCGAGGACGGCGTGCTCGGCCCGGTGACGGGCGTGCTCGGCAGCCTCGCCGCGCTCGAAGTGCTGCGCGCGATCGCGCGGTTTGGCGACGATCAGGCGGGCAAGCTGCTACTGATCGATCTGCTCGCGCTGCGGTTCCGGACGATCCGGCTGCACAAGGATCCGGGTTGCCGGGGCTGCGGATCGGGGTCCGCCCGGCTGGCCGACTAAGCCCCGCACAGCCTTGACTCCCCCGTCAGTTCCGCTAAGGCGCGGCTTCGTTCGGCGGGCTTGCTCGTCGAACTCCGTCCGAGACAGTGGGTGCGCCGGGTTTGCCGGTGCTTAATCTCCCACCTAGACGGGGAATGAGATTTTGTCGGCCCATTTGCGTGCCGCCCCTCTCCCATGCCCCATCGACGAGACACCCGGAGACGCGGGCTTGTCTGCGCCTCCGGTTAGTAACCGGGTCCACCATGCAAATGGTGAACCTGAAAACGTGGAGAATGGCATGGATCGTGATCAAAAGACCGCGGCCGTAGCCGAGCTGAACCGCACCTTCTCCGAGGTCGGCGTCGTCGTTGTGACGCGCAACCTCGGCCTGACCGTCGCACAGTCCACTGTGCTGCGGAACAAGATGCGCGATGCCGGCGCGACCTACAAGGTCTCGAAGAACAAGCTTGCCAAGATCGCCATGGACGGCACCGACTACAGCTCGCTGGGCGACATGCTCACGGGTCCGGTCGGTCTGGCCAGCTCCATCGATCCCGTCGCGGCCGCCAAGGTGGTCGTGGAATTCGCGAAGACGAACGACAAGTTCGAAATCGTGGGTGGGGCGATGGGCGCGACGACCCTCGACGTCGACGGTGTGAAGGCGCTCGCAACGCTGCCCTCGCTGGACGAACTGCGTGCCAAGATCGTTGGCCTCATCGTGGCACCTGCCACGAAGCTGGCAACGATCACGCAGGCTCCGGCAGCGCAGCTCGCGCGCGTGCTTTCCGCCTACGCGGAGAAGGAAGCCGCCTGATCTTGCAGGCTTTCTCGTTACTTTTTGAACTGATGGGGCATGTGCCCCGAGATGGAGATTTATCATGGCAGACCTGAACGCGCTCGTTGAGAGCCTGAGCGAACTGACCGTTCTCGAAGCAGCTGAGCTTTCGAAGCTGCTCGAAGAGAAGTGGGGCGTTTCGGCCGCAGCAGCGGTTGCAGCACCGGCAGCAGGCGGCGGCGCAGCTGCTCCTGCAGCAGAAGAGCAGACCGAATTCGACGTCATCCTGACCGGCGACGGTGGCAAGAAGATCAACGTCATCAAGGAAGTCCGCGCAATCACGTCGCTCGGCCTGACCGAAGCAAAGACGCTGGTCGAGTCGGCTCCCAAGGCCGTCAAGGAAGGCGTGTCGAAGGACGAAGCCGCCAAGATCAAGGCACAGCTCGAAGCAGCTGGCGCGACCGTCGAGGTCAAGTAAGCCGCAGCGGGAGAGACGATTTAGCTTCGGCTAAATCGCACTCCAGCAAGGCCGGCCGGCGGCATTCATGCCGACCGACGAAGCAGGGGCTTTGCCCCTGCTGGCTGCAGCTACAAAAAAGGGCGGCCCCAGCGATGGGGTCGCCCTTTTTCGTATGTGCCCTCCGCCCAAACGCGCACCCAAGGCGCACAGAAATGGACGCGTAGCAGCCTGACCGCGCCCCGAAGAGCGCGGCCGCCAACGCCTAGCGGTCGAAGGTCGCCGCGTGGGGCCGTGCCGCGACGCTCGTATGCATCTTGGCGGGACCATCCAGCCAGAACGGCGCGAGCTTGGCAGAGTCGACGCGCTCGATGCCGATGACCCACGCGCGCGCAGTCTGCGCGTCGTCGCCTGCGGTGGCGTAAAGGATGTTGGTGGCGACGACGGGAACGAACATCGGGCGGTTGGCGGCGGTCATCGTCTGGATCGCCTCGCGCGCGATCGCGACGACCGTGCGGATCGTGCGCGTCTCGCCCGGCGCAAGCGCAAATGGCGGCGCGGCCGGTCGGCTGACCGCACTTGCATTGAACTGGGCGAGATCGGTGTCCTGGCCTGCGTGCGCAGTCAGGAGCGCGACGCCCGTGCGGATCGCGGTGGCGGGCACGGTCCCGGTGTTGGTGACGACAAGCTCGCACTCGACGGTCGCGCTGAGCATGTTGAGCCCGGCGCGCAACGGGCGGAGATCGCAGGTCAGGCGCGCACGTGGTGCAGCCGCCGGCGTCTTTGCACGGGGTTCGAGGAATTGCGGTGCTGCGACCGCGGCGGCAGGCAGCACGGCGGCAGGAGCGACTGGCGTCGTCACGGGCTCGACCGGCGCGACGACGGGAGCGGGCGCAACAGGCTGCGGGGCCGGCGGCGCGATCGGCTCGACGACAGGTTCGGCTTCGATCCGGTCCTGCCTGCGTCTGCGTGGCGTGCGGCGGAGCGCCCAGAGCGCGCCCAGCACCACGCCGATCGCTGCGAGCGAGAGCCAGAGCGGCATCGCCCTTCCCGTCTCCGGCGCGGAGACCGTCGATTCGGCCGGCGTGACAGGAGCCGGAGCCGGTAAGGTTTGCTCGACAGCGGGTTGCGGGGACGGGGCCGTCTGGGGAGCGGCAGGCTGCGTGTCGGTCGGAGCCACGTCCTGCGCGGGTGGCGGCGATGCCGTCTCGGGCGTCCGGTTAGTCACCGGCGCAGGCTCGGTAGCCGGTGAGCGGGTCGCGGTCGTCGAGGGGCGGGTTTGCCGCGTCTGCTGCTCGTCGCGTGCGGCGGGACGGTCGGCGGTGGTCTTTTCCGGAGCGGACTCGTCCTTCGCGCGCGGACGGGCCGCGCGGCGAGGTGCCGGCGTCTCGGTCGGCAGCGCGATCTTGGGCGTGTCGGGGATCGGGATCGTCGTGGTCTGCGGGGCAGGATTGGCAAGCCCCTCCAGCCCGCGGACCGGCGCGGTCTGGTCGGTCTGTGCCGTTGCCGGGATCGCGAACGTCATCACGGTCATGGTGGCGAGCAGGGCGGCCAGCGCCCCGCGATCGGTCTTCATCGTCGAAAAATCCCCTGCGCGCGGTCGTCGCGGCGTTGTGGGCGGGGGAGGCTGAACGACGCCCGACGGCAACCCGCGATGCGACGAGCCGCGCCGGGGTAGCGGTGAAACGTGATGACCGCGCGGGTGCTTCAGGCCGCTCCCTTGCCCGCCTGCCCGGCACGCGCAGCGGCCGAACGATCGCTCACAGCCCGCTCGCGGTCGTGCATTTGTCCTTGGGCGGAAACCGGTCGTCGGGCGTCGGCGACTGGAAATCCTTGTTGCGCGCGCGAAACATCGCGGTGCGCGTGAAATCGACCGGCAGCGAGAGCATGCGGAACGGAATATCCGTCAGGATCGGCCGATAGCGATAGCTGACCTGGACGTGGAACAGGATCTCGCCCAGCGGCAACCGCCGGCCAGCGGGCAGCGACGCGGTGGTGACGGTCTTGTTGCAGCCCACCTGCGGCGCGATGACATAACCGCCGTCGAAGCGTTGCCACAGGATCTGGTTCTCGGTCGTGCCGTTATTGTCGGTGTCGGTCCCGCGCACGCCGGTGATGACGATCCGCCCGTCGTTGCGCAGATCATAGGGTCGCGCGGTCAGGTCGAGTGCGCTGAACAGGTCGTAGATCTGCGCCTCGCCGATGCCGATATCGCCGGTACCGCTCTGCGCGACGAGATCCGCGCTCATCGCCGCAAGCCGCTGCACGCGGTTATTGGCCATGATGTAATTGCCGAACTCGATCGCGGTCAGCACGAACCCCAGGAACAGCGGAAGCGCCAGCGCGAATTCGAGCATCGCGACCGCGCGCCGCGTGCGCATGAGTGCGGGCAGCAGCGCGGGTATCAGCGGGGCGCGCCTCACGACGCGCTCGTCACGACGGCTTCGTTGCGGACCACCGTCGAGGCCGATACCGGGATCACGCCCGCGCCATAGCCGATCGCGGTCCCCACGAACCCGAACAGGACCCGCTTGGGGAATCTCACGGTGTAGCTCACGACGTCGCCCGGCCCGCCCAGCGTATTGCCGGCGACCTGGGTAGCATTGTCCCACATGCCGTTCCGGTTGCGATCGACATAGGGTTCGCCCTTGTCATATTGCTTGTTGCCGTTCGCGTCGGTGTAGGTTTCGGGGAATGCGGTGCTGAAATCGCGGTAGACGGTGGTGACGATCTCGATCGACTTGCCGGGCGCGGTGCCGAAATCGCTCATCGACTTGGCGATGCTCGCGCGCATGATCGCGGTGCGCTCCGATTCCTTGGTCTCGAGTGTGGCGGTCGCGGCGCGCGCGGCTTCGGTCACCGCGCCCTCCAGCACGACCCGCGCGAACAGCATGTGGCCGAACTCGATCGCGCCGCAGATCAGCGACAGCATCGCCGGCAGGATGATCGCGAACTCGACGATGGTGACGCCGCGCACGTCGGTGCGCAGCCTGGCGGAAACCGTCACTGGACGAGGTGGAGGTCGACGAGTTCGGACGCGATATCGTCGAACGCCGCCTTCAGAGTCGCGGTGTCGGACGTCTGATAGACGTGCCCCGGCGCGCACTGTTCGAACATCGCCAACGTGTTCCGGTCAGTCGTCGTCAGCGCGACGATGTAGACCTTGGGCGCATTGTCCTCCGCCTGGAGTGCGGCACAGGTCTTGGCAAACCGCCGTTCGGACTGACCGATCAGCCCCCCCTTGCTCGACGAGATCGGCGAGTCCGCATAATTGCCGTAGAAGGTCCAGGTCCGGTCGTCATAGCCGTTCTGGCTGGTGCCGAGCGCGGTCTCGCCATCGGTCATGAACACCAGCGCCCGCTTGGGTTCCTCCTGCCCACGCGGCGGCGTTCGCTTGAAGACGTCGTCGCGCACCAGCAACCGATAGCCCCAGAGCAACCCGGCATGGTGCAACGTCCCGTTCGCGGGATAGATGGCGGCGTTCTGGCGATCGATGACGTCGTCGTAGAAGCTGCGCGACCGGCCGTAATCGACCTTGGTCGCGGCCTCCGGACATTGCCAGTTGGGCGACGGGAATTCGGTCTTGTTCCGTGCGCCGTCGTCGACGCTGCCGCCGAGCGGGTTGACGGTATATTCGGTGGCGTCCTTCCAGTTGTTGAACTGGGGGATCCTGTCGTAGCGCACGCGGAACTGCGTGCCGGTGCGCGTCGTGAAGTTCCACGGGTTGCTCGACGGATCGTAGAAGCCGCCATTGTCCGCCCGGACGATCACGTCGTTGTCGGCTTTGGCGGCGTTGTCGTTCAGGTCGATATAGGCGTCGTAAAAGGCCTCGCGGTACGGGTTGTTCGCGAACTGGTTGCCGTAGAAATCCAGGTTGAGCATCTGGTCGTAATAGCTGGGGTGCAACTTGTAGAGATTGTTGTTCGGCTCGACATTAGCAACGCTATAATAGGCGCTCGACGGGTTCGCCTTGGCGCCGGTCGCGACCGCGTTACCCGGCATCTGCGGGACGTACATCGGGGGGATGAAATACGGTTTTACCGGCGGATGCGCGCCTTCGCCCGGCAGCGTGCGATCGATATCCCACGCGTTCGGATCCCGGTATGTCAGCGTCGCGGTCAGATCCTTGACCGTATCGTCCCCGAATACGCAGCCCTTCCACCCGAGCTTGTTGCTGGGCCATGTGCCGCCATAGGTGTTGGCGACCACGTCGTTGAACCCGAACATCTGGCGGACGGACGACGATCGCCAGTCGGTCAGCAACTTGCCGACATTCACGGTGATGTCGTACATGACGTACCCCATCGCCAGATCCTTGCGCGTGTCGCTGCCCTGGAAAAGGATCTCGTTAAAGCTTTTCGCCGCGTCCTTCAGCGCGGTGATGCGGGTCTTGACGACACCGTTCGAGTCGCGCGGCAGGTTGGCCTTGAGCGAACCGGTGTTGTCGAGCACCATCATGACTTCGAGCGGGTGCGGGTTGATCGCCGCCCGCGCGGTCGCACGCACGGGTTGCTGCATGAAGCCGAACAACCGCATGAACGACATCGGCAGCGTCGCGGTGGCGACGACCGTGGTGGTGTTGATGTCCTTGATCACGGTAAAGGCGGGCGCCACCTTCAGGTTCGTGACACCCATATAGGTGTCGGGAAAATTGCCGCTGAAATAGGCCGCGACCTGGCTCTCGCGCGAGTTGCTGGCGGTGCCCGATACCGAGAAGGCGCGCGCGCCGGCGAGCGCCGCCGCGTCGACGCCGGTCTGCAATTGCGACTTCACGATATAGATCCGCCCCGCGTCGATCGCCGAGCCCAGCGCCGCGATCGCCGGGATGAGCCCGGCCGCCATCATGGCGATCGCGGATCCCCTGCGGTTACCGCGCAGGCGCCGTAATGCGCCGCCGAGCGACCCTCGCGGGCCGCTGGCTCGTGTCTTGCCCTGTAGCATCCATCCCCCTCGAACCGGATCGGACCCGGTTCCGTTCATTTTGGTTGAATCGCAGCCGAACATTAAATTGCGGTTATTATTGCCTTTTTTAAGTAGGGCTCGCGGCGGCCGGGCCGGCACCCCGCGTGCCTCAAAATCGACACCGCCCGGGCGCACACCGCCTGCGAGACACACCCTGTCGTCGACAATCCGAGATCGCGCCACGATGAAGCTCCGACTCTTCCCCTCCTGCCTGATCGCCGCCCTGCTCGTGCCGATGGCGGCGCAGGCCGACCCCGCGCCGTTCGACCTGACCGGGCCGACCCTGCGCGTCGGCGTGACCCACGGGACGACGACGCTGCCGATCGCACAGGTCCCCAAGCTCGCGACCGGCGACCGCGTCTCGGTCGCGGCGGACCTGCCGACGGGAAAGAAGGACGATGGCACGCGCTATCTGCTGGTCGCCGCGTTCCTGCGCGGGGCGACCGAACCGCCGCCCAAGTCATGGTTCTTCAAGGCAGAGACGTGGAAGGCCAAGAAGAACACGCTTGCACTGACGGTACCCGAGGGCGCGCGGCAGCTGGTGGTGTTCCTGGTGCCCGAAAGCGGCGGGTTCGATGCGGTGATCAGTGCGGTGCGCAAACAGCCGGGGGCGTTCGTGCGCGCGGTGCAGGATCTCGATCAGGCATCGCTCGACCGCGCGCGGCTCGACGCTTTTCTCGACGGCATCCATGCGCTGGAGCGGACCCGGCCGGAGCGGATCGAGGCGGTGTCGCCGCTGCTGTCGCGCAGCCTGGCGATCAAGCTCAAGGCCGAATGCCTCGATCTCGCCGCGGACCTCCAGGCATCGTGCCTGACGCAGAGCCGCGATTCGCTGGTGCTCGCGGACGGGCAGAGCTCGACGCTGGCGGATACGCTGGTCGGCGCGCCGACCGATCTGGCGTTGCAACTGAGCGCGACGCCGGAGGGCGGGCTTGGCTATTACAGCCCGTATATCGGCGTGGTGCGCGATCTGGCGAAGATCTTCGGCGCGTTCCAGTCGACCCAGTTTCGCTATATTCCCGCGCTCGCGCGCGCGCGTGACGACCGGCTGGCGCTGCTGCTGAACGCCGCGCCGTCGTTCGCGAGTCCGAAATCGGTGATGGTCGTGGCGATGCCGGTGATCGAGACCGGGGCAGCCCAGACCCCGACGATGCGGCGCGCCGAGGCCGACCGGCTGGTCTGCGCGGCCAAGCCCGATCTCGTCCTGCCGGTCGAGGGCGCGCCGCTGATCTATGCGACGCAGTTTGCGCACGACATGATGCTGAGGGTCACGACGCCGCAGGGTGGCGTGGTCGAATTGCCCGTGGAGGCCGATGCCGAGCGCGGCGGTTATGTGCTCGACCAGGTCGGGATGCGGACCGCAGGGCTCGGCAGCGTGACCGATGCGACGCTGCACGGGCGCTGGGGCTTCACGCCGTTCGACGGGCCGCGCTTCCGCTTGCAGGTGCCGCGCGCCGGCGGGTGGCAGATGGTGGATACCGATCCCGAGAGCCTGGTGGTCGGGCGCGACAACGCGGTGGCGCTGAGCGGACCGACGCCGAGCTGCGTCGAGTCGGTGACGTTGGTCGGCACCGCGGGCGACGTGCCGCTGGCGTGGACGTCGACCGGCGATCGGATCGGGCTGACCCTGCCGCTGGCAAAGGCAACGCCGGGGAAACTCGCGTTGCTCGTGAAGCAATATGGCGTCGAGGCGCCCGAGCGGATCGCGTTGACCGCGCTCGCCGAGGCGGGGCGGATCGATGGATTCACGGTGCATGCGGGCGATGCGTCGGGCACGCTGGCGGGGACCCGGCTCGACCTGGTGGCGTCGATGAGCGTCGACGGGGTGACGTTCAAGCCGGGCGACGTGGTGCGCGCGGACAAGACCGACCGATTGGCGCTGGTGGCAGATACGGCGCCGCCGTTCGCCGCGGGCCAGGCAAAGACCGCGCTCGTCACGTTGAGCGATGGGCGCAAGCGTTCGGTGAAGTTCGCGGTCGCCGCCGCGCGGCCTAAGGCGACGCTGATCGCCAAGAGCGCGGTGTCGCCGCCCGCCTCCGGGCTGCCGGTGGTACTCGCCGGGGATACGGCTATCGCGCAGGATGCGCGCCTGACATTTTCCGTCCGCGCCGAGGGAACGCGGTTTTCGCCGGGCGACAGCATCGAGATCGCGACGGCGGATGGCGCGATGACGACCAGTGTCACGTCGGGGCGCGGATTGACCGTGCAGGACGACCGGATCGCGGTGGTGTCGGTCGAGCCGGGCAAGGCGCTGGGCGTGTCGGCGCATGGGCCGCTCGTCTGGCGGCTGGTGCAGGGCGACGTCGCGGGCGACTGGGTGCCGCTGACGACGCTCGTTCGCGTGCCTGTTCTGGCGGGGGTGACCTGCAACACGGTCTGCATGCTGGCGGGGAGCAACCTGTTCCTGATCGACTCGGTCGCGGCCAGCAGCGGGTTTGCGGGTGCCGTTCGGGTGCCCGAAGGCTATACCGGCGCAACTTTGGCGGTGCCGCAACCGGCCGGCGGCACGCTGTTCCTGCGGTTGCGGGACGATCCGGCGGTGACGGCGACGGTCGCCGTCAAACCCTGACCGCAAAGCCGGCCCGTTTGCGGTGGCGGCGGATGGCCACTTGTCGCTATGGGGCGCGGATGACCGCATCGGATCTCCAGAGCCTGTTCGTGACCAACCTCGTCCGGTACAATAGCGGCGACCGGCGACGGTGGCGGCTGATCGTCGGCGACGTCCGCGTCTACAGCCTCGCGACGCACGCGCATTGCAACTGGGCGGTGACGCCGTCGGGCAGCGCGAGCGAGGTCGACGCGGTCGAGCGGCTGGCGGACCGGCTGCGCGAGGATCACCCCATCATCACCGCCGGCTGACCGCGGCATTTATCAGGAGCTGAACATGGCAAAGCAATATTGGGCGCAGATCATCGAACTCGACGAGGAGATGACCCCTGCGACGATCCCCGGCGCGACCGACCACGAGGATGCCGCGGATTCGCTGGTCGCCGATTTCGTCGGCGCGATGGGCGGCGAGATCACCGAGGGCGCGGTCCGAGTCTGGGTGCAGGGCGGCGTCGAGAAGGTGTATGACTGGAAGGCCGACTTCACGATGCCCGACATGGACGAGATGGGCGACGAGGACGAGATGGAAGTCGAGGGCGAGATCGAGCTGACCGAGCGCGTCTGATCTGTCGTCTGCCGCCCTGTTCCCCCGCGGAGGCGGGGGAATGGAGGGCAGATTACGGTACCGTCTGGCCTGCCGGGGCGAGTTCGTGCCAGCTATGGTCGTCATGGGCCAGGAGCGCATCCGCCGCGGTGGGGCCCATCGAACCCGCCTCATAAAGCTCGGGCGTGCTCGTATCGCTTGCCCACAGATCGAGGAACGGCTGCACCGCGGCCCATCCCGCCTCGATCGCATCGGCGCGCTGGAACAGCGTTTGGTCGCCGACGAACAGATCGTAGATCAGCGATTCATACCCCGTCAGGTGGCCGATATCGAACGCGTCGGCGTAGCGGAAATCGAGCGCGATCGGCGCGGTCGCGACCTCAAGGCCGGGGCGCTTGATGTTAATGTCCATGCTCAGCCCCTCGTCGGGCTGGATCTGGATGATCAGCCGGTTGGGCGGGAGCATGTCGGCTGGCGCGCCGGGGAACGAGGCGAACGGTACGGGCTTGAAGGTGATCGCGATCTCGGTGTCTCGGCAGGTCATCGCCTTGCCGGTGCGCAGGTAGAACGGCACCCCTGCCCAGCGCCACGTATCGACCATCAGCTTCAGCGCGACATAGGTCTCCGTCCGGCTGTCGGGCGCGACATCGGCGCTGGCGGTGTAAGCGGGCACGGCGTTGCCCTTCACCGTGCCAGCTGTGTACGTGCCGCGCACGCCGTTGCGTTTCGCCTTGGCGGGCGAATAGACGCGGACGGCCTTGAGGACTTTGCCCTTCTCGTTCCGGATCGCCTCGGCATCGAAGCTGGCCGGCGGCTCCATCGCAACCATCGCGAGCAGTTGGAACAGGTGGTTGGGCACCATGTCGCGCAACGCGCCGGTCGCATCGTAGAACTTGCCGCGCGTGCCGACGTCGACCGTCTCGGCGGCGGTGATCTGGACGTGCGCAATGCAGTCGGCGTTCCACACGCGCTCGATCATCATGTTCGCGAACCGCGCGGTCATGATGTTCTGGACCGTCTCCTTGCCGAGGAAATGATCGATCCGGTAGACCTGCGCCTCCGACACCTTGGCGAGGATGCGCGCATTGAGCGCGCGGGCGGACGCGAGATCATGGCCGAACGGCTTCTCGATCGCGATCCGGCGGAATGCGTGCGCGTCTTCGCGCATCAGGCCGTGGTCGGCGAGCTTGTCGACGATCTCGCCGAAGAACTTGGCAGGCACCGCGAGATAGAAGGCGACGTTGCCGCTCACCCGCGACTTGAGCTGCGCGTAGACGTCGTCCTTCGTGAAATCGCCCTGGAGATAGCCGACGCGGTCCTTGAGCCGCGCCCAGGCGTCTCCCTTCTCCCCGGCCCCCTCGCCGCCCTTCGCATCGAAATTCCCGAGCGCATCGCGCAGCGACTGGTCGTTCCCCTTGTCGATACCGACGCCGAGCACGCTGAAATCCCCACCGACCAGTCCCAGCCGGGTCATGTTGATCAGTGCAGGCATCAGTAGACGGCGGGTCAGGTCCCCGAACGCCCCGAAGATCACGAGAGTCGTCGGCGGTGCGGGCTTGACGGATTTGCTCACGAAGACGCCTCGGACATGAATCGACCCTTTCGGTTATGGTCTCCCCAAACAGCGTAGCCGGTGCCGATGTTCCCGACCCCGGCCCCGCGCGTGCCTCAGGTGGCGGTCAGGATGTTGTCGCCGAACGCGCGCGCATCGACCTCCGCCCAGTCGAGCTCCTCCTGAAGTCGGCGATAGACGTCCTCTGCAATCTCGCCCTTGTCGCGCATCGCGTGCAGCGTGACTCGCTGGCAGGCGATCATCTCGAGGTGGAGCACGTCGAATTCGGAGGTCGCCTGTGGATCTTCGGCCTCGGCGGTAACCTTGCCCGCGGCACCGTAGCGGAAGCGCAGTGCATCCGCTGCCTCGCCCGCGCGCGCCGGCAGCACCGCAAGGCCAGCATCGATCAGCCGCTTGCGGGCAGGCGCGATCTCGTCCGCCAGTCCGGTGTCCGCGCCGAGATCGAGGCGGCGGATCAGCGGGCCAAGCGTGAGACCCTGCAGCACCAGCGTGCCGATCACGACGCCGAACGCGGCCAGCACGATCAGGTCGCGCCCCGGCACCGACTGCGGCAGTGCGAAGGCCGTCGCCAGCGTCAGCAACCCGCGCATACCCGACCAGGACAGGATCATCGACGCGTTCCACGGTGGCGGCTTGGGCAGCCAGGACGGCGCATAGCGCTTGGCGATCGCGCCTTCGATAAAGCGGACGAGGAACACCCACGCCACGCGGGTGATCAGCACGGTCGCGAGCACCACCGCTGCAAACCCGATCGCGGGCCAACGCTGCTCGGCCGGCAGGCCGACCAGCACGTCGCGCGACTGCAGCCCCATCAGCGCGAACGCGATCACGTTGAGGACGAGCACCGCCGCCGACCAGACCGCGGCGCCCTGCAACCGGTCGCGCGCGGGTTGGTCGATCGGGCGGCGCTGCGACACGATCATGCCGAACGTCACGATTCCCAGAACCGGCGAGATATGCAGCCGCTCGGCGACCAGCCAGATCGCGAACGTCACCGCGAAATCGGCAAGGCCCGCGCCCAGCGTGCCCGCGAACAGCGGTACGATCCGAAGATAGCCCCAGGCGGCGATCGCTCCGAACACGATCCCACCCGGTACCGCGGCGGCGAGCGCGAGCGGCGTCACCGGCGTGTCGGCATGCGTCGCGAACGCGACCGCGAGCCCGAACAGCAACAGTGCGGTCGCGTCGTTGAGCAGACTTTCGCCCTGAAGCAACAACAGCCCGCGCCGTGGAATGCCGACTTCGCCAAGGACCGCTTCCGAGGCCGCGGCGTCGGGCGGCGCGACGATCGCGCCGAGCGCGAACGCGGCGGCAAGCGGCAGTCCGCCCAGCGTCACGCCGACCAGCGCGACGGTCGCGGTGGTGATGAGCACCGCGAACACCGCGAGCGACAGCAGCGGGAACCAGTGGCGCCGCAGCGCGCGCGGGCTGGTGTGATAGGCGGCGTGAAGCAGCGCCGGCGCGATGAACAGTGCGAGTGCCAGATGGGGCTCGACCGTGATCCGCGGCGCGAACGGCAATGCCGCGAAGCCCAGCCCGGCAACCGCCAGCAAGGTAGGATACGGCATGTTGAGCTTGCGCGCGAGGACCAGCAGGACCAGCGCGGTCAGCAGGATCGCGTCGAGACTTTCAAATATCTGCACGCATGCGCAACGGTCGGCGCCGCGCAATGGGCCCGGCTGGTGGCCAGGCGACGCCCCCGCTTTGCATCCGACGCGGGGCACGCGTTTGGACTATACCGGGACGTAACACAAAGCATCATCGTCCCCCGCCAGGGGGAGGTGGCGCGAAGCGACGGAGGGGGCGGACACGGAACGGCAGTTCCCCCTTACCTCCCCCTCCGTCAGGCTATCGCCTGCCACCTCCCCCTTGCGGGGGAGGACTCGTGCGTAAGCGTTAGGGCCGGCGCGTGTCGGCGGTGGCGGGGGCGATCGTGACGCCGCCGCCCAGTGCGCGGAACAGCTCCACCGAGTTGCTGTCACGCGTCAGCCGCGCGGCCAGCAACGTCTGTTGCGCGGTGTAGAGCGAGCGCTGCGAATCGAGCGTGTTGAGGAACGTGTCGATGCCCGCACGGAAACGCAGTTCCGACAGCCGGAACGCGCCTGCCGCGTTGTCGCGCAGCGACGTCTGCGCCTGCAACTGCGCACCGATCGTGCCACGCCGCGCGAGCGCATCGGCGACCTCGCGGAAGCCGGTCTGGACGCTCTTCTCGTATGTCGCGACCGCGGCATCGCGCGTGGCCTGTGCGTAGCGCAGATTGCCCTTGTTCTTGCCGAAGTCGAACAGCGTCTGGCTGACCGATGGCGCGACCGACCAGTTCTGGCTGCCGCTGCCGAACAGGTTCGACAGGCCGAGGCTGATCGTGCCGAACGCCGCGGTGAGCGAGATGTTCGGGAAGAACGCCGCGCGTGCCGCGCCAATATTGGCGTTGGCGGCGATCAGCTGATGCTCGGCCGAGGCGATGTCCGGGCGGCGCAACAGCACCGCCGACGGCAGGTTGGACGGCAGATTCTCCAGCGTCGGGCTGGTTTCCTCGAGCCGCGCCGGCAGTACGTCCGCGGTCAGCGTCGTGCCGGCGAGCAGGTTCAGCGCATTCTGGTCCTGCGCGATCAGCGTGGTCGCATCGGCGATGTCCGAACGCGCCTGATCATAGCTGGTGCTCGCCTGGCGCACTTCGAGTTCGGACGCGATGCCGATCCGGAACCGGTCCTGCGTCAGCTTGACGGTCTGGCCATAGGCCTTTTCCGTGTCGCGGGCGATCTTGAGACGATCCTGGTCGGCCGCCATGGTAAGCCACTGAGTCGCGATCTCCGCGATCAGCGACACCTGGGCTGCGTTGCGGTTTTCCTCCGCAGCGAAATACTGTTCCTGCTGCGCCTGCGTCAGGTTGCGGACTCGGCCGAACAGGTCGATTTCCCACGCCGAGACGCCGACATTGGCCGAGTAGATATCGGTCCGGCCGCTGCCCGTGGTGACCGCGCCGGCGCCGGTCCCGGTCCCCGTGCCTGTTCCGGTTCCGGTTCCGGTTCCGGTTCCGGTTCCAGTGCCCGTGCCGCCCGTCGCGCCGCCGCCGATATTGTTGAACGGCGATTTGGCGTAGCTTGCGCTGCCGCTCGCCGCAAAGGTCGGGAACAGATCGGCCCGCTGGACGCGGTATTGCGCGCGCGCCTGCGCCACGTTGGCGACAGAGACACGAAGGTCGCGGTTGTTCTCCAGCGCGGTGCGGATCACGCGGCGCAGGCGATCGTCGGTGAAGAACACCTCCCACGACGTATCCGCGGGCATGATCGCCCCCGCCGCATCGGTCGCCGCATAAGCGGGACCAGTCGGCGTGGTTGCCGGCACCGACAATTCGGGCCGGACATATTTCGGGGCGAGGTTACAGCCGGCGAGCGTGAGCCCGGCGGCGAACAGGAGCGCGGTCTTGCGCGAGATCATAGGGGCGAACATCTGGATCAGGCCTCCTGCGGCCGCTGGTCGTGGGGGGGCGTGGGATCGCCGTCACGGGTGTCGTCGTCATTGCGTACCTGATCGCGGTCCTGCCCCGCGCCGGCCTTGTCCTGCTTGAAGACGCGCTTCACGAGCAGGAAGAACAGCGGCACGAAGAAGATCGCGAGGACGGTCGCGGACAGCATGCCGCCGACCACCGCCCAGCCGATCGCGTTCTGACCGCCGGCACCGGCGCCGCTCGACAGTGCGAGCGGCAACACGCCGAAGATGAACGCGAACGACGTCATCAGGATCGGGCGAAGGCGAAGCTTCGCCGCCTCGACCGCGGCATCGGCCGCGTTCATCCCGTCGCCCATCTTCTCCTCGGCGAACTCGACGATCAGGATCGCGTTCTTCGCCGCCACGCCGATCGTCGTGATCAGCCCGACCTGGAGGTAGATGTCGTTGTTCAGCCCGAAGATCATCGCCGCGGCCACCGCGCCGAGGACGCCGAGCGGCACCACGAGCAGGACGGCGATCGGGATCGACCAGCTCTCGTACAAAGCCGCGAGGCAGAGGAACACGATCAGCAGCGACAGCGCATAGACCGTGGTCGACTGGCCAGCGGACAGGTTTTCCTCGTAGCTCAGGCCGGTCCACTCATAGCCGATGCCGGGTGGCAGCTTGGCCGCCATCTCCTCCATCGCCTTGATCGCGGTGCCGCTGCTGACGCCCGGCGCCGGCGAACCCATGATCTCGAACGAGGCCACGCCATTGTACCGCTCGAGACGCGACGGGCCATATTGCCAGTTGGTCGTCGAGAAGGACGAGAACGGCGCCATCGCGTTGCTGGTCGTGCCGCGGACGTAGAAGTTGCCGAGATCGGCGGGCGTCGTGCGGAACGGTGCGTCGGCCTGCACATACACCTTCTTCACGCGACCGCGGTCGATGAAGTCGTTGATGTAGGCGCCACCGAAGGCGGTGCTGACGGTGGTGTTGATGTCCGACTGGCTGAGACCGAGCGCGCCGGCCTGCGCCTGGTCGACGTTCAGTTTCAGCTGTGGCGCATCCTCAAGGCCGTTGGGGCGGACCTGCATCAGGCGCTTGTCCTGACTGGCCATGCCGAGCAGCATGTTGCGCGCCTCGAGCAGTTTCTCGTGACCGACGCCGGCATTGTCCTTCAGCATGAAGTCGAAGCCGTTGGCGTTGCCGAGTTCCTGCACGGCGGGCGGCACGAAGCCGATGACCATGCCCGCGCGGATCCCGGCGAGTGCCTTGTTGGCGCGCCCTGCGACCGCGGCGACGGTGTTGTCCTTGCCGCTGCGATCCTCCCACGGCTTGAGCTGGATGAAGGCGATGCCGACATTCTGGCCCTGGCCGACGAAACCGAACCCGCTGATCGTGAAGATGCCCGAAATATTGGCCTTTTCGTCAATCAGGAAGTGATCGCGGACCTTGTCCATCGTCCGCGCGGTTTCCTCCATCGGGGTTCCCGACGGCATCGAGACCTGTGCGAACATGACGCCCTGATCTTCCTCGGGAAGGAAGCCCGACGGCAGGCGCAGGAAGATGAACGCCATGCCGACGACGATCACGGCATAGACCAGCATCGTGCGGACCCAGCCCTTCTCGACGCGGCGCAGGCCGTTGCCATATTTGCCGACGCCCTTGTCGAAGGTGCGGTTGAACCAGCCGAAGAAGCCCTTCTTCTCGCCATGCCCGTCCTTGGCAGGCTTCAGGATCGTAGCGCAGAGCGCGGGCGTCAGGATCAACGCGACCAGCACCGACAGCGCCATCGCCGACACGATGGTGATCGAGAACTGGCGGAAGATCACGCCGGTCGAGCCGCTGAAGAACGCCATCGGCAGGAACACCGCCGACAGCACCAGGCCGATACCGATCAGCGCGCCGCTGATCTCGTCCATCGACTTCTTCGCGGCTTCCTTGGGAGAGAGCCCCTCTTCCTGGATCAGGCGTTCGACGTTCTCGACGACGACGATCGCGTCATCGACGAGCAGACCGATCGCCAGCACCATGCCGAACAAGGTCAGCGTGTTGATCGTGAACCCCGCGACCTGAAGCACGGCAAGGCTGCCGAGCAGCACGACCGGCACCGCGATCGTCGGGATCAACGTGGCGCGGAAATTCTGGAGGAACAGGAACATCACGAGGAAGACGAGGACGATCGCCTCGATCAGCGTGTGGATGACCTGCTCGACCGACAGCCGGACGAACGTCGAGTTGTCGATCGGGAAGGCGACCTTGACGTCGGGCGGGAACTGCTTGGCGATCCGCGCGACCTCGGCCTTGACCAGCGTGACGGTATCGAGCGCGTTGGCGCCCGGTGCCAGCTTCACGCCAAAGCCTGCGGCCTGCTTGCCGTTGTAGCGCGCCTGGAAGCTGTAGTTTTCCGAACCCATCTCGACTCGGGCGACATCCGACAGACGCACGGTCGCACCGCTGGTCGCCGAGCGGACGATGATCGCACGGAACTGCTCGGGCGTCTGGAGACGAGTCTGCGCGGTGACGGTCGCGTTGAGCGACTGGCCCTTCACCGCGGGCAGGCTGCCGACCTGGCCGGCCGAAACCTGCGCGTTCTGCGCGGTCAGCGCCGAGGTGATGTCGGTGACGGTAACGCCAAGGTTCGACATCTTGAACGGATCGACCCAGATCCGCATCGAGTATTGCGCGCCGAACACCTGCGTGTCGCCGACGCCCTTGATGCGGCTGAGCGGATCCTGGAGCTTCGACGCGATCAGATCGCCGAGATCGACCTGGTCATGCGCGCCATTCTCGGAATAGGCGGCGATGACGAGCAGGAAGTTGGCGGTCGCCTTGGTCACGCGGAGACCCGCCTGCTGCACTTCCTGCGGCAGGAGCGGAGTCGCCTGTTGCAGCTTGTTCTGCACCTGGACCTGCGCGATGTCGGGATCGGTACCCTGCTCGAAGGTCAGCGTGATCGCGAGGTTGCCCGAGCCGTCAGACGTCGAGGCGAAGTAGCGAAGGTTGTCGATCCCCTTCATCTGCTGCTCGATGATCTGGGTCGTCGTGTTCTCGAGCGTCTGTGCGTCGGCGCCCGGATAGGACGTCGCGACCGTCACCTTGGGCGCGGCGATCTCAGGGAACTGCGCGATCGGCAGCGAGCGGATCGCGAGGATGCCGGCCAGCATCAGGATGATCGCGATGACCCATGCGAAGATGGGTCGATCGATGAAATAGCGTGACATGGGCGGTTACTTCCCGGCCTGCGCGGAACTGTTGCTGGTCGCGCCGGACGCGTCGCCGCCTCCGGGTGCAGCCCCGGGCGCGCCGGCGGCCTTGCCGATCTGCTGCGGAGCACCGGGCTTGACGGTCGCGCCGGGACGCAGGTTCAGCAGGCCCTCGACGATCAGCTTGTCGCCGGGCTTCAGCCCGCTGGTGACGATCCACTTGTCGCCGATCACGCGGTCGGTGGTGACGGTGCGCTGCTCGACCTTGTTCTGTGCGTTGACGACCAGCGCGGTCGCACCGCCGCGCGGATCGCGCGTGATGCCCGCGGTGGGCGCCATGATCGCCTGGCGACGCGTGCCCTCGACCAGCTTCGCGCGGACATACATGCCCGGCAGCAGCAGGCCGTTGGGGTTGGGGAAGCTCGCGCGCAGCGTGACCGCGCCGGTGGTCTGGTCGACGGTGACTTCGGCGAACTGGAGACGCCCCTCGATCGGGTAGGTCTGGCCGTTCGGCAGGATGAGCTGGACGCGTGCGCTGCCGTCGCCGCGGGTCACGCCGCCGGTCGCCATCGCCTGCTTGAGATCGAGCAGCTGCGCGGCGGACTGTACGACGTCGACATAGACGGTGTTGGTCCGCTGGATCGTCGCGAGCGGATCGGTCTGGCCGGTCTGGACAAGCGCGCCGACGGTCACCAGCGACCGGCCGATACGACCCGAGATCGGCGCCTTGATGCGCGTGAAGCCGAGGTTGACGCGCGCGGACTGGACCGACGCCTGCTGCGCTGCAACATTGGCGCGCGCCTGTTGGGCGGACGCGGTGGCGTTGTCCGCCTCCTGCTTGCTGACCGCGTTCAGCGCGACGAGCTGGCCGTAGCGCTGCGCCTGGAGCCGGGTCGCGTTGATCTGCGATTGCGCCGCGCCGAGCTGGCCCTGCGCGCTGGCGAGTGCCGCGCGATAGGGTGCGTCCTCGATCGCGTAGAGAACCTGACCCTTGCTGACCATCGCGCCCTCGGTGAACAACCGGTCGCGGACCACGCCGCTGACCTGCGGACGCACTTCCGACGTCTCCACCGCAGCGATCCGGCCGGGCAGCTCGGAGGTAAGGACGACCGATTCCTCGGCGACGTTGACGACCCCGACGGTTGGCGTGGGCGGCGGCGGGGGCGCCTCCTCCTTGCTGCACGCGGTCATCAGTGCAAGCGCGGCGAAAGCCACCGTTCCCTTGAGATTCAATCGCTGCATGTTGAGCATCCCGACGTCCGTGCAGATAGGTTTTACCGGAATGAACGTTCATTCCGCTTGCCTGCCCGCTAGGATTGTGCGAGCGGCGGGTCAACCAAAAAACGCGTTGAGGATATGGTTTTGCGTGCAGTGCAACATGAGATCGGGAGCCGCGAGCGTATCGTTGCCGCCGCCCGTTACCTGTTCGCGACCCAAGGGTTTCATCAGACTCCGATGTCCGAACTCGCCGTCGCGGCGGGCGTATCGGTCGGCCAGATCTATCGCCTGTTCACAGGCAAGAACGCGGTGATCCAGGCGATCGTCACGGAAGACACGGCGGCGAAGATGACCGAGCTCCAGGCGATGAACGCGTCGGTGAAGTCCGGCGAGTTCTCGATCGAGGAAGGGTTCGTCGCGCTGGCGCAGCGTGCCCTGTCCAAGGGCGACGAGGCGCTGTCGTTCGAGATCATGGCCGAGGCGCACCGCAATGCCGACGTGGCGGACACGATCGCCGACCTGTGCCGCGATTTCCGGCAGATGATCCGCGAGCTCGCCTGCGTCGCCAACCCTGACCTGTCGGACAACGATCTCGAAGGCGCGGAGGAGCTGATCCTGGCGTTCATGTTCGGGCTTGGCCATCGCACCCTGTCGCGGCCGCAACTGTCCGAAGGCGAGACGGCGCGATTGACGGGCCGAATGATCCTGGCCGCGGTCCGCGCGCTCTAGGCGTTCCCGCCGGCGTGTCGTTTGCGACCGTGGGGATCGCGCCTACATAGCGCCTGCCACCGATGCGCGGTGGACCTCGGCTAGGAAGCATCATGACCAGAACCGTCCTCATCACCGGCGCCACCTCCGGAATCGGCGAGGCCGCCGCGCACGCCTTTGCGGGCGCAGGCTGGCGCGTGATCGCAACCGGACGCCGGGCCGAACGGCTCGATGCACTGGTCACCGCGCTGGGTGCGGACAGGGTTCATCCGCTGGTCTTCGACATTTGCGACGAGGCCGCGCGCGATGCCGCCCTTGCCGGCTTGCCTGTCGCGTTTGCCGATATCGACCTGCTGATCAACAATGCCGGCCTGGCGCTGGGGACGAAACCCGCGGACCAGGCGAATGTCGACCAGTGGAAGACGATGATCGCGACCAACGTCACCGCCTTGGTGTCGATGACGCACAGGCTGTTGCCGGGGCTGATCGCGCGCAAGGGGGCGATCATCAACATCTCGTCGGTCGCCGCGACCTACCCCTATACCGGTGGCAACGTGTATGGCGGCACCAAGGCGTTCGTCGAGCAATTCTCGCTGGGGTTGCGATCGGACCTGCACGGCAAGGGCGTCCGCGTGACGTCGATCGAGCCGGGGATGATCGAAACCGAGTTCACGCTGGTCCGCACCGCGGGCGATCAGGCCGCGTCGGACACGCTGTACAGCGGTGCCGATCCGATGACGGGGGGCGACCTTGCAGAAACGCTGTTGTGGATCGCCCAAATGCCGCCACACCTGAACATCAACCGGCTCGAGATCATGCCAGTGAGCCAGTCCTTCGCCGGGTTCCAGGTCGCACGGAACGGCTGAAGACGGAGTATTCGTCAAGCCGCCGGGCTTGATGAGCTTTGTACAATTGCGCGCGTGCCGCGGTGACATCTTCACCGGCGTCACCGCGCAATTGCTTGACTCCCCAGTGCTTTGGCCGACTGGGATGCGATAGTATACGGCAGTGCGAACGATCACTTAACCATGCCGGTCGTATGGAGCGTCATGACCCACCGCCCTACCCCCGCGCCAGATAGACTTCAAAATGGATCTATTTTGAGCGGGGCCGGTCGTTCGCCGGACGGCTTGCCCTGCGCGCTGGCCGTGCTCGACATGTTGCCGGGGCTGGTCGCGTATTTCGACCGGGACCTGACCTATCGGTTCGCCAATGCGACCTATGCCGCATGGCGCGGGATCGGCCCCGACCAGATCATCGGGCGTCATTGCCGCGATATCGTCGGCGAGGCCAATTTCCCGACCGTGCTGCCGCGCCTGACCGAGGCGCTCAGCGGTACGCGCGTCACCTATGAATATTCGCTGTTCGATGGCGGCAATGCGCGCCGCGTGCAGGGCAGCTATGTCCCCGATATCGACGCCGACGGCATCGTCCGCGGGGTCGTCGTGCTGGTCACCGACATCAGCGTGCGACGCGATCTCGAGGCGCGGATCGCCGAGAACGAGATCATGTTCAACGATGCGTTCGAGCATGCCCCCGTCGGCATGGTCGTCACCGGCGCCGACGGACGGATGGAGCGCGTCAACGCCGCGTTCGCCGCGATGCTTGGGCTGTCGATCGATCACGTGGCGGGTCTCGATTTCCGGACGATCACGCATCCCGATGATCAGGATGCCGACGTGACGTTGTTCGATGAGATCGTGGCGGGCGAACGCGACACGTATACGCTGGAGAAGCGCTACCTTCATCCGAGCGGCGAACCGGTCCATGCCTCGCTCGCGGTGTCGGCGGTTCGCGCGCCTGACGGGACGCTCATCCGGATGATTGCGCATGTCCAGGACATTACCGAGCGGCGACGCGCGGATCGCGCGCTCCAGGAGATCAACGCGCGGATGACGCTGGCGATGGAAGCCGTGCGCGGCGGCTTCTGGCATATCGACGTCGAATCCAGGCGGTTCGAAACCTCGCCGAGCTTCTCCCGGTTCGTGCGCGGGCCGGGCGGATCGGGGCCTATCGACCTCGATACCTATGGCGAATATATCGCGCCGGCGAACCGCGATGCCGCCTCGGTCCAGACACTGCTCGACGGCGAGATCGACAACGCGTCGGTCGAATATGAGCTGGCGACGGTCAACGGCCCCCGCTGGATGCGGTGCGACCGCAAGCTGCTGCGCGCCTCGGACGGGAGCCCGTTGCGGATCGTCGGCGTGACGATCGACATCTCCGAAGACCGCGAACGGCAGTTGCGCGCGATGGCCGCGGCGGAAACCGATCCGCTGACGGGGCTGCTCAACCGTCGTGGGCTCGACCAGCGTCTCGCGCAGACCGATGACGGTGTGTCCGTCGGCATCGTCGCGATCGATCTCGACCGGTTCAAGGCGATCAACGACCGGTTCGGCCATAGCGTCGGCGATACCGTGCTGGTCGAGGTCGCCCGGCGATTGCGCGGAGTCGTACGTGCCGGCGATCATCTTGCGCGGCTGGGCGGCGACGAGTTCGCCGTATTGTTGCCCGACGCCGACGACGTCCGGCTGGCGGTTGTCGCCGATCGAATCGAACGCGCCTTGTGTGAGCGGTTGGTCAACAACGGCATCACGCTGCCGGTCGGCGGCAGCGTCGGCGCCGCGCTCATGCAGGGCTCGCGTACCACGCCAGCGGCGCAGAGCTTCGCCGCGGCATGGGCGCGTGCTGATGCTGCGCTCTACGCCGCCAAGCGAAGCCGACAGACGCACCCTATACGCGCCGCTTAACTTAGGTTATGATCATTCTGGTGAGTATTCACACTCACTTAAGTCATATTTGCCAGAGTGTTACTATGACTAAACCGGTGCACGAAGCAGCGCGGCTCGACGCTCTCAAACAGCTCGATATCCTCGATAGCCCACCCAGCGAGAGCTTTGACCGGATCACGCGGATGGCGAGCCAGATATTCGGCCTGCCGGTCGCCGCGATCTCGTTGACGGACGAGGATCGCCAATGGTTCAAGTCTCGCGTCGGATTCGACCATACCGAACTCGGCCGGACCCGTGCGCCCTGTGCCGAAGTCGCCGAGAAGACCGCGCCGCTGGTGATCCCCGATCTGCTCGACGATCCCTTCTACGCGTCGAGCCAGCTGGCACGTTCGGGCACGCGATTTTACGCCGGCGCACCGCTGACGACTCGCGACGGCTATGGCCTCGGCGCGTTGTGCGTGCTCGGGAAAGAGCCGCGCACCGCGACGGGCGACGAGATGGCAGCGCTGCGCGATCTGGCCGCGATGGCGATGGCGCAGATCGAGCTGCAACATGCGTTTGGCCGGATCGATCCGATCAGCGGATTGCCGAACCGCCAGCAATTCCTCGACGATCTCGACGATTTCACGCGCGATCACGGCGGCGAGCGTCGCCTGCTGGTGATGCTCGACCTGGCAAGAACCGACCAGATCGACAACATGACTCGCGTGCTCGGCTCCGAGCACGTCGTCGAGATGGTCAGGCTCGCGGCGCTGCAACTGCGCGACGCGCTGTCGCAGACCCGGCGCGCCTATCATGTCGCGGCGACCCAGTTCGTGTTCTTCGCCGAGCCCGATATCGAGGACGCCGCCTATGTCAGGGTGCTGACGGACAAGATCGCCGAGTGCAGCATCAAATCGTCGATGCGATTCGCCACCACGATCGCGGTCGGCGTCGTGCCGGTCGTGCTCGGCCGGGTCGAGCCGACCGACCTCCTGCGGTTCGCGCACGGTGCCGCACAGGACGCGCGGACGCAGGAGGCGACCGTCTGCTTCTTCTCCTCGGCGAACGACACCGCGCATCGCCGCCGCTACGAACTGTTGCGCGATTTCGAGCCCGCGCTGGAGAGCGACGACCAGTTGAGCCTGGTATACCAGCCCCGGGTCGACATGACGGACCGCCGATGCCTGGGCGCCGAAGTGCTGCTGCGCTGGACCCATCCGGTGCTGGGCGAGGTGTCGCCGGCCGAGTTCATCCCGCTGATCGAGCAGACCTTGCATGCCAAACCGCTGACGCACTGGGTCATCGACCGCGCGCTGGAACAGCTGACCGGCTGGATCGCCGACGGATTTGACGGCAATTTGTCGATCAACCTGTCCGCCAACAATCTCGAGGAGCCCGATTTCGCCGCGCGGGTCCAGTTGCTGCTGCTCAAGCACCGTGTCCGTGCCGACCGGATCGAACTCGAAGTCACCGAAAGCGCCATCATGCGCAACGTCGCGCAGGCGCGCGAACAGCTTGCCGCGTTGCGCGCCGCCGGGATCCGGCTCGCGATCGATGATTTTGGCACCGGCTACAGCAGCCTCGCCTATCTCCAGCAGCTGCCCGTCGACGTCGTCAAGATCGACCAGAGCTTCATGCGCGACCTCGATTCGACGACCAACGGCGGCGACGAACAGACGCTCGTGCGGACGATGATCCGGTTGTCGCACGAACTGGGCTACCGGGTCGTCGCCGAAGGCGTCGAGACCGAGGGCGTCGCAGCCTGCCTCGCGACGATGGACTGCGACGAAGCCCAAGGGTTCCTGTTCGCGCGACCGATGCCGGCGGCGGCATTCCGCGCCTGGTCCATCGCGCATCCGGGCGATCCGGCGCGGACCCCGCGCGCCGCCGCCTGACGGGGCGAACTCCGGTCAGGCACCGATCACGTCGGCGATGAACAGATAGCCCTTGCCGCGGACCGTCCGGATGATCTCGGTCCGGTCGAACGCCGCGAGCTTGCGGCGAAGGCGGCTGATGTTGACGTCGATCGTGCGGTCCTTCGACGAGGTATCGGCACGCCCCGACAACGCGATCATATCTTCGCGCGTGTGGACCGCATGCGGATGCGTGACGAACGCGTCCATCATCTGGAACTCCCCCTCGGTCAGCGACACGAGTTCGCCACCGGGCGACTGGAGCGATCGCATCCGGCAATTGAGCGTCCATCCCGCAAATCGATAGGTGGTATGGAAACGCGGCGCGTCGCCCTGCTCGACCGTGCCGGCGCTGTCCGTTCCGGTCGCGGCCGTCCGGTTGCGCCGCCGCAGCACCGAGCGGATCCGGGCGAGAATCTCGCGCGGGGTCGATGGTTTGGTGACATAATCGTCCGCGCCCATTTCCAGCGCGACGACCCGGTCGACTTCGCTCGACAGCGCCGACAGCATGATCACGCCGGGGGGATCGTCCGACTGGGCGAGCCCGCGCAGCACGGACAGGCCGTCCTCGCCGGGCATCATCATGTCGAGGATGACGAGATCGCACGGCCGCTGGACGAGGCGCGCGCGCAACGCCGCGCCGCTCGACACCGCCTCGACGCCGAGGCCGTTGTCGACGAGGAATTCGGTGAGAAGCTCGCGAAGACCCGGGTCGTCGTCGACGATGATCACGCGGGCAGACTGATAGCCGGCGTCGTCCGCAAGATCCTGTGTCGCATCGTCCTGCCATGTCGTGACGATCGGCGGGCGGGGGATTGCGGAGTCGTAATGCTGGGAAACGTTCATCGCCGGCGACTTTCGAGGAGAGGGAGACGGTGAGCCATCTCATCCCCCTGCACCCGGTGTTTGTCCGGGATGTTTCCCGATGCGACATCCCCTGCCCCGACGTGACACAGAGGCGTTGCGCGGTAACCCCGGCGGGCAGCGGGGCAACGAATCGCTGTAAGACGACGTGCTTTGGCGCATGCGGAAACATCGCGAACACACGCGCCCGCTAGGATCGCCGCATGATGTCGAATCCCGTCCCCGAATCGTTCAGCCCGACCACCGGCGGCGTGGTGCCGAAACCGACTTTGCTGGTCGTCGACGACGACCACATGATCCGCACGCTGCTGGCGCAAAGCCTGGGCATGCACGGCTACAATGTCGAGACCGCGATGAGCGCGCAGGAAATGGACTCGGTGCTCGCACGCCAGTCGGTGTCGCTGATCCTGCTCGACGTGATGATGCCGGGCGAGGACGGACTGTCGGTATGCCGCCGCCTTGCGCGCACCGCCGGACCGCCGGTGGTGATGCTGAGCGCGCTGGGCGCAGAGCCCGACCGGATCCTGGGGCTCGAGATCGGCGCGAGTCACTATCTCACCAAGCCGTGCAGCCCGCGCGAGATCCTCGCGACCGTCCGCGCCGCATTGCGCGCGCGCGAGATCCAGGACGCCAGCGAGGGACGATCCTATGGCTTCCTCGGCTGGCGGGTCGATTTCGCCGCGCATGAATTGTTCGATGCCGACAACACGCTGATCGACCTGACCGATGGCGAGTTCGCGGTGTTGCGCGCGTTCGTCGAGCGTCCGCGCCGGGTGCTGGCGCGCGATGCGCTGCTGGAGGCCGCCCGCGGGCCCGATACCGATGCCTTTGACCGCGCGATCGACGTCCAGGTCAGCCGCCTGCGCCGCAAGCTGCGCTCACGGGGCGACGACATCATCCGGACGATCCGCAACGAAGGGTATTTCTTTGTGCCACGGGTCGTGCGGCTGTGAGCACGGCCGCCGCGGCGAGTGCCAGAGACACGGGTGCGGACGACGGGCGGGTGCGCCGCCTGCCGCAATCCTGGCCGCTGTTCCTGCGGATCTTCGCGTTGATGCTGATCACCGTGCTGCTGGTGCAGGTGCTAAACTTCGCCACGCTGCTGTTGATGCCGCCGCCGACGCCGATCATCTTCTCCACCACCCGGATCGCGGCGTTCGCGCGGACCGGCGTCGATCCCGCCAGGCTGCTCAAGACCGAAATCTCGACACGCCGCCCCGACCCGACCGACAGTCCGCGCGATCGCCGGCTCGGCGCGATCATCGCCACCGATCTCGGGCTGCCGGCGAGCGCGGTCGTCGTCGAGGCGGAGCGGTCCGGGCGACCGATGTTCGCCGATGCGCTGCGCCCACCGATCCCGATGGGGCCGCCGCTGGGCCCCCGCCGGCATCGCAATTTCGCCGCGCTGGAGAATGCACTGTTCGGGCCGTTCGTCGTCTCGATCGATACCGGCGGCGGGCGGTGGCGCGTGATCCGTCCCAACAGCGCGATCATGGGACCGTGGCGGATCCGGATCATCCTGTGGTTCCTCGTCGCGCTGGCTGTCGTCGCGCCGATCGCCTGGCTGCTAGCGCGACGCGTGGTCAAGCCGATCGGCCAGTTCACTGCGGCGGTCGAGCGGCTGGGCCGCGACCCGCGCGCGGAACCGCTGACGCTCACCGGCCCACCCGAGATTGCCGAGGCGGCCAGCGCGTTCAACGTGATGCAGGAACGGCTCAATCGCTATGTCGAGGATCGGACGACCTTGATCGCCGCGGTCGCGCATGACCTTCGCACGCCGTTGATGCGGCTGTCGTTGCGCCTCGAAAAGGCACCGGAGGCGCTTCGTATCGCCACCGAGGACGATATTCAGGAGATGAGCCACCGCATCGGCGCAGCGATGGCCTTCGTTCGCGACATGACCAGGAACGTCCGTCGCCAGCGACTCGACCTGCGATCGCTGGCAGAGAGCGTCACCGACGAGTTCGCCGACCGCGGCGACGACGTCGTGCTCCAGGCCGGCGACCCGCTGACGATCGAGGGCGACGCGCCGTCGCTGAAGGCGCTGATCGGCAATCTGGTCGGCAATGCGATCAAATATGCCGGCCATGCCGAGGTGCTGCTGTACCGCGACCGCGACACGGTCGTCATCGAGGTGCAGGATCGCGGCCCGGGCATGCAACCCGACGACCTGATCCGCGCGTTCGAACCCTTCTTCCGTGCCGAACAATCGCGCAACCGCGATACCGGGGGGATCGGGCTGGGCCTCGCCAGCGTCCGCGCGGTCGCGCGCGCGCATGGCGGCGACGCAACGCTCGAGACTCGGCCCGAAGGCGGGTTGCGCGCGCGCATCACGCTGCCGGGCTGACCGGTTTTCCGTATCGATATGCAAGGAACCACCATGCGACGCGTAATCCTGATCGGGCTGGCCGGCGCGTTGGCGGGCTGTGCCGCCACCGTCCCGCGGCCCGGCGGTCCGCCCGAACGCGGCCGCGGCCAGTTGTTCGTCAGCCCGATGGGCGAACCCTTCCGCACGATCCTGCGCCCCGGTGCTGCCCAAGGCCTGTGGTTCGCGGGCGCCGATACCGACGGCGACGGCCGCGTGACGCTCGCCGAGTTCCGGCAGGACGCGATGCGGTTCTTTGCGGTGCTCGATCGCGGCAAGGACGGCGAGGTCGATCCGGACGATATCGCATTCTACGAAAACGTCCTCGTGCCCGAGATCCGAGTCGTCGGCGGCCGCCGCTCGCCCGAACCGGGTGGCCGTAACGGCGGCGGCGGCAGAGGCGGCAGCGACGGCATGCATTTCGGCAACGGCGGCGGCAGCAAGACGGCGGCGCCGCGCGAACGCCTGGGCGCAGCGCGGTTCGGATTCTTCGACTTCCCCGAACCGGTGATTGCCGCCGACAGCAACGGCAACCGCGGCGTCGATGCCGCGGAGTTTGCGAGCGCGGCAACGATCCGCTTCGCCGCGCTCGACCGCAACCATGACGGTGCGATCACGCGTGGCGAACTGCCGCGCAGCGGGGCGGAGACATGGCGCAACGGATCCGATGCCCCCGCCACGCCCGATCGCGACGGGGCACCGGGACAGGGCTGACGGCTCAACCCTTCCCGGCGCCCGGTCACCCGGTCTTTGCTACCGATCGCCATCCGCGCCGTTGGGCGAACTCGGCAGCGACTGCGGCCCCGGATACGGAGGGCCGTCACGCCCCGGCCCGCCGGGGAACGGACCACCGCCGGGAGGGCCCTGATCGATCGGACCGCCCGGCATGGGACCCATCGGCCCCATCGGCCTCGGCTCCATCATCGGGATGCCGTGGCGCAAACGCATCAGCGCCTCGAACGCGGCCTGCTGCGTCGCATCCAGGCTGTCGTAGAAGCTGCGGGCGGCGGCGATCCGGCGGGTATCGTCTGCTGCGCGGCGTGCCGTCATCTCCGTCATCCGCTCGAGCTGGCGGGCAAAGCCGTCGTCCGGCATCGGCCCCCGCAGCTCTTCCCCGCGCTGCGGCGGCGCAGGCGGCGCAAACGACTGCAGGAACGCCGTGAGCGCGGGGCGCTGCGCCGGGCGCAAGCGCAGCAGCAACGCCATGTCGTCGGCCTCGCGCTGTCGCACCTTGGCGAAATCGATCCTCGGTGGCCCTGCGCGGTGCATCTGCGCGCTCGCGGCGACCGGCACTGCCAGCAGCAATGCGAGCACCGGTACGATCTTCGATGTCATGTCTTTCCCCTTTTCGATGATGATGCGGGTCTCAGCCGAGCAGCCCGGAAACGATCCAGCGCCGGCTGACCGCGGATTTGACGATCGTGGCGCCGCACCGACGACACGCGGATCGCTGGATCGGCTCGCCCAGGACATCCCGATGGCGCGAACGCGGCGCATGACGCCCGGTCGCGCATTCGGGCGATGGTACCAACTGACGCTGCACGACCCTGCGCATGACTCTGCCCTTCCGAGATCCCCGGAGACGGCATGCGCGGCATTCTTGTCCGCAGTATTTCATCGACGTGCCGGCCCGCTGCCGGCATGGATTAGGCCGGGCTGGTGGAGATGGTGAGCCGCCTGCCCGCGAAATCCTCCGCGGCGACGGTGTCGATCTGCCGGTCGATCCCGCGCGTCAGGCCGGCCGGAACGGTGACCGCGAAACCGCGCTCGACAAGCCCCTCGACCGCCCAGCGGACGCAATAGTCCGCAGCGACGCCGATCACCATGACGTCCGTCGTGTGTTGCGCAGCCAGGTGACTGAAGAACGCCTCGCGCGGGATCGATGGCGCGCCCGGATCGCGCGCGTCCTCGATCGCCAGCCCGGGCTCGGCCCACATGTCGAACACCCCCTTCTCGATCCGCCATGCCGGGATCGCCAGATCGAGCAGCGCGATGTCGAGCATGTTCGCCCAGCCCGGCGTGTCGCGAACGCAGTGGATCGGAAACATCTTGGCTTCGGGCGACGCAGCGTAGGTTTCGCGGAAATGCGTGTCGAAGGTGAACAGCACGCCGGCGACGTCTGCAGGCTGCAACGCCGACAGCCACGCCTGCATCGGCGCGACCAGCGCCGCCGCGCCCGCGACGCTCAGCGCGCCCTCGCCGGCCATGAAATCCCACTGCGTATCCACCACGACCACGAACCGCGACATCGCCCGTCTCCTTTGGCCGCTGCTTGACACACTCGCGTCTTCTCGGACACCCGCAGGCCGAATGAAGCAGGAGCCCACGCGCATGGCCGTGACCGATATCGCCACCCGGACGTACAACCATAATTTCCGGCTCGACCCGATCGTGCGCAGCCTGCTCGACACCGATTTCTACAAGCTGCTGATGTTGCAGATGATCCGGCAGGTTTATCCGGACGGCACCGCGACCTTCGCGCTGATCAACCGGACCAAGACCGTGCGGCTGGCCGAGATCGTCGACGAGGACGAACTGCGCGCGCAGCTCGATCACGCGCGCACGCTCGGCTTCGCCAAGAAGGAGCTGATCTGGCTCGCGGGCAACAGCTTCTACGGCAAGCAGAAGATGTTCGGGCCCGAGTTCCTCGCCTGGCTCGCGGACTTCCGCCTGCCCGCCTACGACCTGCGAAAGGTCGACGGGCAATATGAACTGCATTTCGAGGGCCCGTGGACGCACACGACGATGTGGGAGATCCCGGCACTCACGATCATCAACGAACTCAAATCACGCGCGGCGCTGCGCAACCGCGGCCGGTTCGCGCTCGATATCGTCTACGCGCGCGCCAAGGCGAAGTTGTGGGAGAAGGTCGAGCGCCTACGCGAAATGCCCGACCTGGTGCTGTCTGATTTCGGCACGCGGCGGCGGCACGGGTTCCTGTGGCAGCGCTGGTGCGTCGAGGCGCTGAAGGAAGGGCTTGGCGACCGGTTCATCGGCACCTCGAACGTGCTGCTGGCGATGGACGCGGACCTCGAGGCGATCGGCACCAACGCGCACGAACTGCCGATGGTGACCGCCGCGCTTGCCGAGAGCGACGCGGAGCTGGCGCAGGCGCCTTACCGGGTGCTTGAGCATTGGCGGCAACATTATAACGGCAACCTGCTGATTGCGCTGCCCGATGCGTTTGGAACGACAGCGTTCCTGCGCAATGCGCCGCACTGGCTGGCCGAGTGGACTGGCTTCCGCCCCGACAGCGCGCCGCCGATCGCGGGCGGCGAGCAGATCATCCGCTGGTGGGAGGAACAGGGCGTCGATCCGAGGACCAAGCTGCTGATCTTTTCCGACGGGATGGATATCGACACGATCGAGCAGACCTATCGGCATTTCAACGGCCGCGTGCGGATGAGTTTCGGCTGGGGGACCAACCTCACCAACGATTTCCGCGGCTGCGATCCCGACGGCGCAGCGGCGCTGGAGCCGATCTCGCTGGTCTGCAAGGTGATCGAGGCGAACGGCCGTCCCGCGGTCAAACTGTCGGACAACCCTGCCAAGGCGACCGGTGAACCGGCGGAAATCGCGCGCTATCTCCGCGTCTTCGGCGAAGCCGACCGGTCCGTGACCCCGGTTTTGGTGTGATTCCACCCGGCAAACCGATCGTTGCCGATGCGCAACATAATCGGCGCATTCTGTAACAAAATTACTCCATTCACCGATCCCGTCTTGCTTCGTACCGATCCTGAGCCATCATCCTGTCACAAGATAATGACGGGGATGTCGCGACGGGCGCGAACAGGGGGACTTTTTGATGCGCGTATTGAAGACCTGGATGTATGCCGGCGCCGGTGGGCTGGCGTTGGCGACGATGCTCGCCGGAACGTCGGCATCGGCGCAAGCCGTGACCACGCCCGCCGCGGACACTGCACAAACCGCAGAGGCGGCGGCCGGTGAAGACATCGTCGTCACCGGATCGCGCATCCGTCGTAACCCGCTCGATCAGCCATCGCCGGTCGTCACGGTCGACGCGGAATCGATCCAGCGGACCGGGCTTTCGTCGGTCGCCGACGTGCTCCAGCGGCTGCCAAGCGCGGCGGGCGGGCTGAATTCGAAGGTCAACAATTCGGGCAACATCGGCAATCCGCCCGACGGCGGCGGCGTCGGTGCCGGGTCGGCCGAGATCGACCTGCGCTATCTCACCGCCAAGCGCACGCTGGTGCTGGTCGACGGCCTGCGCTTCGTCAACGGCGCATCGGCAAGCGGGATCCCGTCGACGGTCGATCTCAACACGATCCAGGTCGGCTCGATCGAGCGGATCGAGATCCTCCAGTCAGGCCAGTCGCCGCTCTACGGGTCGGACGCGCTAGCCGGCGTCGTCAACATCATCACCAAGTCGCAGCAAAAGGGGCTGAAGGCGTCCGCCCAGTTCGGCACGTTCCGGCAGGGCGACGGGCATACGCAGGACTATAACGTCAGCTACGGCATCCAGGCGCCGCGGACGAGCGTGGTCTTCGGCGGCAGCTATGTGAAGCAGGAGGCGGTGCGGACCGGCGATCGGTCGATCTCGCAATTCCCGAACCCCGGCCAGACCAGCTGCTCCGACGTTATCGGCGGCTGTTCGGGTGCGACGCCCAATGGGTTCTTTCAAGTCGGCGGGCAAAACCTGACCCTGAAATCCGGACCGATCGCCGGGCGGCCGCGTTATGATGCGGCCAACCCGACCGGGCCGAACAGCGACTTCAAGGCATTCACGTCGGCCGACCGCTTCAACTTCGCACCGTTCAACTATTTCCTGACGCCGTCCGAACGCTATGGCTTCTTCGTCAGCGCGAAGCAGGAACTGACGGACGCGGTGAACCTGCGCGTGAAGCTGAACTACACGCGCCGCAATTCGCAGAACCAGGCGGCGTTCCTGCCGCTGGTGCTCGGCCCCGACGCGGGCAACGGCAACCTGCTTGACACGATCTCGATCGACGCAACCAACCCGTACAACCCGTTCGGCTACACGCTGTCGGCGGGCGGCGCGGGCAATGGCCCGGCAAATTACTCGACGGTCCGCCGCCGCCTGGTCGAGGCAGGGCAGCGCACCTATTCGCAGACCGTCGACACGATGTCGGCGACCGCGACGCTGGATGGATCGTTCAATATCGGCGCGCGTAAATTCTATTGGGACGTCAACGCGGTCCTCGGCTTCAACGATGCCAAGCAGCTGTTCACCGGCAACATCAACGCGGCCAATCTCGCCCGCGCGCTCGGGCCCGTCGCTAACTGCACCGGGGCGTGCGTGCCGTTCAACATCTTCGGCGGCGTCGGGTCGGTTACCCCCGAAATGCTCGGCTATATCGCGTTCGACGAGCGGGCACGCAGCTCGCAGAGCCTCGAGGACTATACCGCCAACATCTCGGGCGACCTGTTCGACCTGCCCGCCGGGCCGGTCGGGATTGCGGCAGGCTATGAGCACCGCGTGCAATATGGCAGCTTCACGCCCGATCCCTTGATCACCGCCGGGCTCGGCGCGGACATTCCCGCGCAGCCAGCGCGCGGCCATTTCAATTCGGACGAAGTTTATGCCGAGCTGCGCGTCCCGCTGATCCACGACACGCCACTCATCAAGTCGCTCGAAGTGGGCGGCGCGGTGCGGCATTCGAACTATTCGATCAGCGGCAGCAACACGACCTATACCGGCAGCGGCCTGTGGAAGCCGTTCAGCGACCTGCTGCTGCGCGCCTCCTACGCGCAAGGCTTCCGCGCGCCGAGCATCGGCGAGCTGTTCGGCGCCGAATCGCGATCGGACGCGTCGATCGACGACCCCTGCACCAACGTCGCGGGTTCGCCGTTTCAGACCTCGCCGACCGTGCGCACGAACTGCATCGCCAACGGCGTCCCTGCCAATGGCAGCTACCAGGAGCCGAATGGCGGCCAGCTCGGCGTCCTGACCGGCGGTAACAAGGCCTTGAAGCCCGAGACGTCGCGGACCTGGCTGTTCGGTGCGGTCTACGCCCCGAGCTGGGCACGGACGAGCGGCATCGCCAGCCAGTTGAGCATCGAGGGGAATTACTACGACATCAAGGTCGACGACGCGATCGCGGCGACCGATGCGACGCTGACGCTGAGCCGCTGTGCGGAGGCGGCGGACGCGCTGAGCTGCGCCGCCATCACGCGGACACCTAACGGCCTGATCTCGCGGATCAACGCGCAGCTGCAGAATATCGGCGGCATCCGCACGCGCGGCGTCGACGTCACCGCGGTCTATCGTTCGCCACGGACCTCGGTGGGCACGTTCGGGCTCTCGCTCAACGGCAACATCCTGCTGAAATATGCCGAGAGCTTCCCCGCGACGGTCGGCTTCACCACGACCAACTACCAGGGCACGACCCGCGGCTCACCCGAACAATCCTATCCGAAGTTCAAGGGCAACGCGGTCGTGGATTGGGACATTGGCCTGATGCGCGCCTCGTTCACGGGGCGCTACATCAAGAGCGTGAAGGAAGCCGACGGCAAGCGGCTCGACAACACCTTCTACGGCGATGTCCAGCTGACGCTGGCACCGGGCTGGCTCGAGAACCGGCTGGGGCTGACGATCGGCGTGAACAACATCTTCAACCAGGATCCGCCTGCCTGCTACAGCTGCACGGGCCCGAACTACGATCCGACGACCTACGACGTGCCGGGCCAGTTCGGCTATATCCGCCTGTCCTGGGGGCTCTGATCGATCGAGGTGGCGGTCAGCCTAAGCGGGCAGGCCGCCACCCCCTTTCGTCATCCTGACGAAGGTCAGATCCAGAGTCACAACGGATATCGCGCGTTACTCTCGATCCTGATTGTCATCAGGACGACGAAGCCCCTCAGTTTTCGACGAGCTTCATGAAGCGCCGCTCTACCGGCGCGAGCACCGGGCCCAGCTCGTGCCCGCGCTTCACCACCGCGCCGCCTTCGCCGATCAGCGCCCACATGCCCTGTTTGTTGCGCAGCGCAGGGCGTTTCTCGATCCGGAACTCGGGGCGTTCGGCGGCGCGGCGGAAGGCGGCGAAGACCGCGGCGTCCTTGCCGAGATCGATCGCATAGTCGCGCCAATGGCCCGCTGCGACCATCCGGCCGTAAAGATCGAGGATCCGCATCAATTCGAGCCGATCGAAGCCGATCTGGGTCGCCTTGGACGGGGTCGGGAACGGGGTGACGATACCCATCAGGTGCGCTTTTCGTTCATGCGCGGTCGCGACGATCCTCTAGGCGGTCCTCGCCCTGCCCGTCCGCGAGCAGCGCGTCGAGACGCTTGCGCATCGTCTCGAGCTCGCAGCGCATGATCTCCATCTTCTGGGTCGCGGGGTCGAACATCTCGGTGCACGGCGTGCCATAGGGAACGAACCGCGGCATTTCAGGCGCGTTGCCACCCTCGATCGTGGTCGTCCGCGCGGGGATTCCGACGACGGTCGTCCCCTCCGCGACGTCGCGCGTGACGACCGCATTGGCGCCGACGCGCGATCGCTTGCCGAGTGTGATCGGTCCCAGGACCTGTGCGCCCGACCCGATGATCGCGCCGTCGGAGATGGTCGGATGGCGCTTGCCCTGCACGCCATTGTCGGGGCTGGTGCCGCCGAGCGTGACGCACTGGTAGATCGTGACGTCGTCGCCGATCTCCGCAGTCTCGCCGATCACGACGAAGCCATGGTCGATGAAGAAGTTGCGGCCAATCGTCGCGCCGGGATGGATGTCGATTGCGGTCGTGAAGCGCGACCAGTGGTTGACGCACCGCGCAAGGAAATAGAATTTCGCCTTGTACAGGCGGTGCGCGATGCGGTGATAGCCGAGTGCCCAGACGCCGGGGTACAGCATGATCTCGGCGCGCGAATGTGGAGCGGGATCGCGAGCGCGGATCGAATCCAGATAAGCCAGTAATCCGCTCGACATCGACAGTCCCCTTCGCGATGTGCGTATCTAGGATATCGAACCGCCGATTTCCAGAACCGCATCCGCCCGGCCTTGCCCCGTGCCGGGATGCGGGCGCGGATCGCCGGGATCGGGGTAAAGCCTATCTTTGTTGTGGGATAAGCCCGCACGTTGCAGGTTGGCCGCGATTTTGAGGGGATGCCGATGTTCGATCTGACGACCGTGAGCTTCGAGACGCTGATACCGTTCATTCTGGTCGGGTTTGCCGCGCAGGTCGTCGATGGCGCGCTGGGAATGGCGTTCGGGGTGATCTCGAACACGCTGCTGCTCTGGGTCGGCGTGCCGCCGGCTGCGGCGTCCGCGGGCGTGCATACGGTCGAGACGTTCACCACCGCGGTGTCGGGGATCAGCCATGTGCTGCACAAGAACGTCAATTGGCGGCTGTTCCTGCGGCTTATGATCCCCGGTGTGATCGGCGGTATTCTCGGCGCCTATGTGCTGTCGAACATCGATGCGAGCACCGCCAAGCCGTTCATCCTCGCCTATCTGACGGCGATCGGCGTGTATCTGCTCTACCGCGGGCTGCGCTTCCCGCCCAAGCAGAAGGAGCCGAAGATCGTCGAGCCGCTCGGGCTGATCGGCGGGTTTCTCGATGCGGCGGGCGGTGGCGGCTGGGGGCCGGTGGTGACGTCGAACCTGCTTGTTCAGGGGGCGTCCCCGCGCACCACGATCGGAACGGTCAACACCGCGGAGTTCTTCCTGACCGCGACGATCTCGGCGACGTTCATCACCCAGCTCGGCTGGGCGGCGTTCACGCAGGCTACGGTAGGGCTGCTGATCGGCGGCGTGCTCGCGGCGCCGTTCGGCGCGATGCTGGCTAAGCGCGTGCCGGCCAAGACGCTGATGATCATGGTCGGCGTGATCCTGACGATCACCAGTCTGTTCGGCCTCTACCGCGCGATCTGGCACTAGAGCCTCGCCGCCCGACTTTCCGTCATCCTGGCGAAGGCCAGGATCCAGCGTAACGGGACGCGTTCCTTTATGGCTCTGGATCCTGACTTTCGTCAGGATGACAGAGGATATGGGGCGCAGCCAGGTGACGACACAAAGTCGCAGCCAGCCCCTCCCCTAACCCCTCCCGCAAGCGGGAGGGGAACAGCGCTTACAGCGTCGCGTGGATCGTCGCGACGGCGGCCATCACCGCGCCGATGCGGACCGACGTCTGAATTGCCTCGGCGGTGACGCCCGCCTTCTTCAGGATCTGCTCGTGGCTGTCGATGCACATGCCGCAGCCGTTCATCGCCGACACCGCCAGGCTGAACAGCTCGAAATCGACCTTGTCGATGCCCGGCTGGCCGATCACGTTCATGCGCAGCTTGGCCGGCATGTTGCGATATTCCTGGTTCCCGGCGAGATGCGTGAACCGATAATAGACGTTGTTCATCGCCATCACCGCCGCCGCCGCGCGCGCCGCATTGGCCGCCTCGGGGCTGAGCTTGGGCGCGCATTCGGCTTCGGCCGCCTCGACGAGCGGTTTGTAGCCCGAGCCGTGCGCGCAGGTCAGCAGCAGGCCGTACTTGCGCTGATCGGTCAGATGCGTCTCGTTCAGCAGCGAACCGACGTTGAGACGGATGTCCTTGGCGTAATCGGGCAGCTGCCCCGCGAATTCCTTGAGCGACATGATCTTCTTCCTTCTACTCCCCTTCCGCCTGCGGGAGGGGTCGGGGGAGGGACTGGAGGCAAAAAGAGAGGGCGGTCCGAATGGACACGCCCTCCCCCAAACCCTCCCGCACGCGGGAGGGGCGTTTTACTTACGCGGCGAGCTGGAGGACGTCGTCGCCCTTGTTCCAGTTGCACGGGCACAGCTCGTCGGTCTGCAGCGCGTCAAGCACGCGGAGCGTTTCGGCGGGATTGCGGCCGACGTTCAGGCCGTTGACCTGGACCGCCTGGATGACGTTGTCCGGATCGATGATGAAGGTCGCACGGAACGCGACATGCTCGTTCTTGTCGACGATGCCGAGCGCGTCGGCGAGCTTGGCGCCGTTATCCGCCAACCACGGGAAGTCAGCAGCGGCAAGGTCCGCGTCCGACTTGCGCCAGGCGAGGTGGACGTGTGCGGTGTCGGTCGACGCGCCGATCAGCACGGCATCGCGGTCCTCGAAATCGCCGCGAATGTCGCTGTAGCCGACGATCTCGGTCGGGCAGACGAAGGTGAAGTCCTTCGGCCAGTAGAACAGCACCTTCCACTTGCCGGGATAGGCCGTCGTCAGGTCGAGCGTCTCGCCGGCGGGCAGCGCTGCGGTGCCCTGCTGGACGGGGATGGTCATCGATGGGAACTGGTCGCCGATGGTCAACATGATGGAAGCCTCCTGGGAAAAATCTTTGCTCCAGGCATCCTCACTGGCGGCGGTTGGCCCGCTCGTTCGTTGTGCAATGCGGTATATGGGGACTGGTGTAATCGATCAAACGCTCTATTTATCACCTGATGATCGATAGAGGCGATTAATGGCTGCGACTTACCTACCGACGTTGAAACAGCTGCAATATTTGGTGGCGCTGAAGGACCATGGTCATTTCGGCCGCGCCGCCGAAGCGTGTTTCGTGACGCAATCGACGCTGTCGGCGGGCCTTCGCGAGCTCGAAACACTCATCGGCGTGGTGCTGGTCGAGCGTACGCGCCGCGTCGTCCGGTTCACACCGCTGGGTGATTCGATCGCCGACAAGGCGCGGCGCGTGCTGCGCGAGGCGGAGGAGCTGGGCGACATGGCGCGTGCCGCCGGCCAGCCGCTGTCGGGCGACATGCGGATGAGCGTGATCCCGACGATTGCGCCATTCATGCTGCCCCGCATCCTGCCGCGGTTGCGAAAGGATTATCCCGACCTGAAGCTGTTCCTGCGCGAGGAGCCCAGTGGTGCGGCCTGCGAGGGGCTGCATAACGGGCGCACCGACTGCGTGCTGCTGGCACTCCCCTATGCTTGCGGCGAGGTGACGGCCGAGACACTGTTCGAGGATCGGCTGTTCGTCGCCTACCCATCGGGCGAGGTGCCCTCCGCGCTGCCCGCGATCCCCGCATCGGCGATCGACGAGACCCGGCTATTGCTGCTCGAGGACGGGCATTGCCTCAAGGATCATGCGCTGGGGGCGTGCAATCGCCCCGAGCTGCGCGCGGAGGCGACGATGCTGGGGACCTCGCTGCACACGATCGTGCAGATGGTCGACAACGGGCTTGGCATCACGATGCTGCCCGAGATGGCGTTGAAGGCCGGCATCCTGGACAATACCAACATTACCGCACGGCCGCTCGACGAGATCAACGCGGTGCGCAAGATCGCACTGGTGTGGCGCCGCGCCAGCCCGCGCGAGAAGGACTTTGAGCTGTTGGCAAAGGCGCTCGCCGATATTCAATAAAGCGTCTGCCGCTCTCCATGTGCGCGCGACCGTCGGGGGCCGGGCGGCTGTCTCGACCATGCCCCGCCCGATCGATCGCCCGACGTCTGATCGGGACGGATGCGCAACCATCTCGACGTTCGATCGTATCTTCCGCACTTTCCGCTGGAGATCCGATGATGTCGAAGACGCTTCCGCTACTGGTGATGACGAGTGCGCTGGCGCTCGCTGCATGCAGCGGCAAATCGAAGGACGACGTGGCCAGTCCGTCAACCAATCCCGCGCTCGCCGTACCGAACGGTCCGCCCGCGGTCGCCAACCCGACGGTCGGCGGCGTGCCAATGATGGCCACGCGCACGATCGTCGACAATGCCTCGGCCGCCCCGAACCTGTCGACGCTCGTCGCCGCGGTGAAGGCAGCGGATCTGGTCGGGACGCTGTCCGGTCCGGGTCCCTTCACGGTGTTCGCACCGACCAACGACGCGTTTGGACGGCTTGCGCCCGGCATGGTCGATACGCTGCTGAAGCCCGAGAACAAGGCCTCGCTGACCAAGGTGCTGACCTATCACGTCGTGCCGGGTGTCATCACCGCGGACGATCTGCGCCAGCGGATCGCGGCCGGCGGCGGCACCGCGACGCTAACCACGGTCGAGGGCGATCCGATCACCGCGACGCTGGTCGGCGCAGTGATCACGCTGACCGACGTCAACGGCAACAAGAGCTATGTCGAGACTGCGGACGTTCGCCAGTCGAACGGCGTCGTCCATGTCGTCAACGGTGTAATCGTCCCGAAACTGAGCTGATTCAAAGGCCTCCGGGTTCGGTTCATCGCATCGATGCTACGGCTGGTCCGCCAAAACATTGCAGATGCGACTACCCTGACCCTAGCTTTTGCACTGAGTTTCCAACTGTCCCGTCCATTATATTTGGAGTCACAGATGACTTTTAAGACGAACCTTATGATTGCCGCCGCATCGGGCATGGTCTTTGCCACCGGCGCGGTCGCACAGACGGCCCCTGTCGAGACGACCGCTGCGCGTACGGCGCAGGCGGCCCCGGCGGCGCCCGCAGCCGCCGCTCCAGCAGCGCCGACCGCCGCGCCGACGACGACGATCGCCGCCGCACTGCCGACGCTGCCGAACCGCGCGACGCTGACCAAGCTGGTTACCGCGGCAAAGCTGCAGACCACGCTCGCAGGCCCCGGCCCCTTCACCGTGTTCGCCCCCAGCGATGAGGCGTTCACCCGTCTGCCCGCCGGCGCGCTCGACACGCTGCTGAAGCCTGAGTCGGCGCCAACGCTGGCGACGATCATCAAGTATCACGTCGTCGCCGGTGCCATCACGTCCGAGCAGCTGAAGGCGCAGATCACCGCGGGCGGTGGCAAGGCCACGCTGACCACGCTCGCCGGCCAGCCCCTGATCGCGTCGGTCGGTCCGAACGGCAACATCGAGCTGACCGATACCGCCGGGATCAAGGCGTACGTCGATACGGCCGACATCAAGGAGACGAACGGCGTCGTCCACCTGACCAACGGCATGAGCGTTCCGAAGCTCGGCTAACGCGATCACGGGCCGCGACCTCCACGGAGAGCGCGGCCCGCATTGCCCTGTTTCCCCGCGAAGGCGGGGATCCAGTCTGGGCTTCTGGCTTCGCGGGAGCCCAACTCCTGATTAAACTTACCGCCTATTCCCAGCGAGCAGCAGCCGCGTGATCGTGATCGCGCGCCTCGACCCAACTCGACGCAGCGCCACGTGTCTCGCGCTTCCAGAAGGGCGCGTCAGTCTTGAGCCGATCAATCAGATACGCACACGCCTCGAGCGCCGCACCGCGATGCGCCGCGGTCGCCGCGACGAAGACGATCCGCTCACCCGGATGCATCGGCCCGACCCGGTGCACGATGATCGCCGCGGACAGGCTCCAGCGTGCGACCGCCCCCTCCGCAACCTTGAGCAAAGCCGCCTCGGTTGCACCGGGATAATGTTCGAGCTCGAGCGTACCGACGCCGTCATCCGCACGCACCAGACCGGTAAAGGTCGCGACTGCGCCTGCCCCCGCCGCCTCGGCGCGAGCCATTTCCGCCGCGATGTCGATCGCGGACTGCTGGACCGAGATGTGGATCATCCGCCGGTCACCGGGGGAAATATCGCAATTTCCTGCGCCGCACCGATTGGCGTATCGAGCGCGACGAAGTCCTGATCGATTGCCGCCCGCAAGCGCGCGCGGTTCTCGAATGCTTCGGCGTGCGGCGCGCTGGTCTTGGCGAGCCAGTCGATCAAGTCGGCCACCGTCACGACGCTGACAGGCGGGTCGATCATTTCCTCGCCCGTGCCGATCCGCTCGCGGACCCAGGCGAAATACACCATCCGTATCGTCATGCTCAGTCCATGTGCTTCAGGCCGACGCGGAGATAATCCCATCCGGTCAGTACGGTAAGAACGGCCGCGCCCCAGAGCGCGACGATGCCGACATTATGCACCCAGGCCATATCGGGCACCGCACCGCCGAGAATGATCCCGCCGAGTGATACGAGTTGCAGCGTCGTCTTCCACTTCGCCAGTTGCGACACGGGCACCGACACCTGCACCTGCGCCAGGAACTCGCGCAAACCGGACACCGCGATCTCGCGCAGCAGGATCACCAGCGCGGCGATCACGTGGACACCGGGAATATCGCGCGTGCCCACCAGGATCAGGATCACCGCCGCGACCATGATCTTGTCCGCGATCGGATCGAGGAAAATCCCGAGCCGCGACACCGCGCCGCTCGACCGCGCGAGATAGCCGTCGAAATAGTCGGTGATGCCCATCAGGCAGTAGAGCACGAAGGCGATGCCATAGCCCGCCTCCCAGTCGGGCCACCACAGGAACCAGACCAGCAGGGGCACCGCGACGATCCGCGACAATGTCAGGAGGTTAGGCAAGCTTAGCACCCACCACCTCTATACCGGTCGGTCGCGGGGCGAAACCGGTTTAAGCGTTGGCGCGACGATGACGCTGGGCTAAGGGTTTCGCGTATTTTCGCAACGATCAGGGCTATTTCTCGTCATGCTCAATGCCCTTGGGTTGCTGAAGCAACGTCGCTTCCTGCCCCTGTTCACGACGCAGTTTCTCGGTGCGTTCAACGATAACCTGTTCAAGACCTCGATGGTCCTGTTCGCCACCTATGCCGTCTTCAACGATCCGAAGATGGAGGCCAATTTCAACGCGTTGGCGACAGGGCTCGGCATCCTGCCATTCTTCCTGCTGTCCGCGCTCGCGGGGCAATTGGCGGACAGCCACGACAAGGCGCGAATCATCCGGATCGTAAAGACGGTCGAGATCGGCATCATGCTGCTCGGCGCGACCGGCCTGATGGTCGCGCGCGCGGGCCACCCGAGCCTCGGGATCGGGCTGATGCTCGGCGCGGTGCTGTGCCTCGGCGTCCATTCGACATTCTTCGGCCCGATCAAATACGCGATTCTGCCGCAGCATCTGGCCCCAGGCGACGTGCTCGGCGGCACCGGGCTGGTCGAGGCGGGCACCTATCTCGCAATCCTGCTCGGCACCGTGACGGCGGGCTGGATCCCGATCGAGGGCGCCGCCGCCAGCGTGCTGATCGTCGCGGTGATCGGCTGGTTCTCCGGCCGCCAGGTCCCGCCCGCCCCGCGTGAGGGGCCGCCGCTGAAGCTCGACTACAACCCGTTCACCGCGTCGTGGCGGTTGATCAGCGCGACGCTGCACATTCCGCGGCTGTTCCTCGCGATCATCGCGATCAGCTTCTTCTGGACGATCGGCGCGGTGCTGATCATCGTGTTCCCGCCGCTGGTGAAGAACGTGCTCACCGCCGACGAGCGCGTCGCGAGCTTCGTAATCGCGGTCTTCTCGGTCGGGGTCGCGATTGGGTCGGTGGTCATCAACTCGATGCTCCGCGGGCGCATCTCCGCGAAGTTCTCACCCGCGTCGGTCATCGCGATGGGCGGCTTCGTCGTGCTGTTCTCGTTCCTCGCGCGGAACTGGACGCCTGCGCCGCCGGGGCAGTTCTACGACTGGGCGGGGTTCATCCGCCAGCCAGGCGCGATACCCGTGCTGGCGACGCTGCTGGCGATCGCGATCACCGGCGGGATGTTCGTGGTGCCGCTCTACGCGTTCCTGACGACGACGGTCGAACGCGACCAGACTGCGCGGACGGTGGCGGCGAACAACGTGGTCAATTCGGGCGCGATGACGATCGGCTCGATCCTGGTCATCGGCATCACTGCGCTGGGCGTGACGCCGGAGAACATGCTGTTCCTGGTCGCTGCGATGTGCCTCGTCTCGGCCTGGCTGGCACAGAAGCTGCACCTTGCCTGCGACGACGACGCGAATGGATGCCTGCCGGGGCTTCACCACTAGGCGGATTATGAAGTCAGGCGGCCGACCCGCCGTCTGCGCTCAGAGAAAGAAGCTGTAGAAGCAGGTAAAGAACGCAGCGAAGCTCAGCAGAAACAGCTTGATGTCATGATCGTCGTCGCTGGGATTCGCGGCCACGGGCGGCGGTAATGCGCGGCGCAGCGGATGGCGGGCGGCTTCGTTGGTAAGGACTAGGCGTCTGGTCATGATGCAAACGTTAACGCCGCGTTTACTAAATCGACCAGCGCGAAAAGTGGTTAAGCCGGCGCCGTCCGGGAATGGGACGGAATCACCGCGCCGGACGCCGCGCCAAAGCCGTCCGGCGCCCCCTGTTCCTGCCCCGTCCTGCCGTATAAGCTCGCGCGAATCGCCGCGACTCTGCGGGGCAAAGGATCAGAATTATCCAGCAGATCGCGGCACTTCCCTACATCATCGACAGCGACGGCCATGCCCGCGTGATGCTGATCACCTCACGCGATACCGGTCGCTGGGTGATCCCCAAGGGCAATCCCATCGTCGGGCTCGCCAGCCACGAGGCCGCCGCGCAGGAAGCGTATGAGGAAGCGGGGATTCGCGGCATCCCCTGCCCCACCGCGGTCGGCGAGTTCGGCTACCGCAAACGGCGTCGCACCGGCCGCTACCGCGACATGATCGTGACGGTGTTTCCGCTCGCCTTTGTCGAGCAACTCGACGACTGGCCCGAGCGGCATCAGCGCGACACGCGCTGGTTTACGCTTGATCGCGCGGCGGAGGCTGTCAATGAGCCCGGCCTGAAGGCGCTTATCGCTGCTTTCCGCGAGCCGCCGATCCCGGCGACGCTCGCGCAACGTATCTTACCCGTCGTACGCACGAGTGCGAAAAGGAGAATTCCGATGCTGGGCTGGTTCCAGTCGCTGATGCCGAAGCAGGGACGGTTCTTCGAACTGTTCGACGCGCATGCCGCGACGCTGGTCGCCGGTGCCGATGCACTCGCACGGCTGCTCCACGGCGAAGGCTCGATCGAGGGGCAGATCGCCGAGATCGTCAAACGCGAGCACGAGGCCGACGATATCACGCGCGAGGTCCTGCAGGACGTCCGCCGCGTGTTCGTGACGCCGTTCGACCGCAGCGCGATCACCGACCTAATCGGCGTGATGGACGACGCGATCGACCAGATGAACGGCACCGCCAACGCGATCGCGCTGTACGAGGTGACCGAGTTCTCCCCGCAGATGCGCGACATGGCGGGCATCATCGTCGAGGCCGCGCGGATCACCGCAGAGGCGATCCCGCTGCTCCGCTCGCTCGGCACCAATGCGGGCCGGTTGCACGACCTGACCGCGCGGCTGATCCAGATCGAGGGGCATGCCGACGACATCCACGACACCGGCCTGCGCGCGCTGTTCCAAGCCTCGAAGATCAGCGCGGACCCGATGACGTTCATCATCAACCGCGAAATCTACAGCAGCCTGGAAAAGATCGTCGACCGCTTCGAAGACGTCGCGAACGAGATCCAGGGGCTGGTCATCGACCATGCTTGAGAGTCAGTCTTCGATAGGTGCCCCACCCCGGCGAAGGCCGGGGCCCAGTTGGGGGACCGTGATAACTGAGGACGGCGCGCTCTTACTGCGACCTCTCCAACTGGGCCCCGGCCTTCGCCGGGGTGGTAGCTTGGTTGAGGGAGCGGCGGTTCCCCTAATCCGCGTACCCGTAGGTGGACGCGGATGATCCTCTCCCTCCCCCTCCTCATCGGCCTGATCGGCATCGCGCTGCTGTTCGACTTCCTGAACGGCCTGCACGACGCGGCGAACTCGATCGCCACCGTCGTCTCCACGCGCGTCCTGAAGCCGCAATATGCCGTCCTGTGGGCGGCGTTCTTCAACTTCATCGCGTTCGCGGTCTTCGGCCTGCACGTCGCGCAGACCGTCGGCACCGGGATCGTCCAGGCGCATGTCATCGATGCGCAGGTGATCTTCGCCGCGCTGATGGGCGCGATCGCGTGGAACGTCATCACCTGGGTGCTCGGCATCCCGTCGAGCAGCAGCCACGCGTTGATCGGCGGCCTGCTGGGGGCCGGCATCGCCAAGATCGGCTTCGGCGCGATTGTGTGGAGCGGCGTGATCAAGACCGTCGTCGCGATCTTCGCCTCGCCCGCGATCGGGCTGATGCTCGCACTCGTGCTGGTGCTGCTCGTCGCCTGGACCAGCCTGAGGCTCACCCCGCTCGGCGTCGACAAGCGGTTCCGCAAGCTCCAGCTGATCTCCGCCGCGCTCTACTCGCTCGGACACGGCGGCAACGACGCGCAGAAGACGATGGGGATCATCGCGGTGCTGCTCTATTCGCAGGGGCTGCTCGGCGGCACTTTCCACGTGCCGCTCTGGGTCGTGCTGTCGTGCCAGGCAGCGATGGCGCTCGGCACGCTGTCGGGTGGCTGGCGGATCGTCCATACGATGGGGTCGAAGATCACCCGCCTCACCCCGGCACAGGGCTTCTGTGCAGAGACCGGCGGCGCGATCACGCTGTTCGCCGCGACCTTCTGGGGCATCCCGGTATCGTCGACTCACACGATCACCGGGTCGATCGTTGGCGTCGGCGCCGCGCGGCGCCTTTCCGCGGTCCGCTGGAACATCGCCAGCAACATCGTCGTCGCCTGGACGCTGACGCTGCCCGCGGCCGGGCTGATCGGCGCGGGGACGTATCTGCTGGTCGGACTGTTCGTTTGAACGGTTTGACGGCCAAACTCAGTCTATTGACGCAATCGTAAAGCCCTACGACACTCCCCGGCGAGCGAAGGACAGTGATCCTTCGCCGCCAGGGAGAGGGTATCATGAAGACGACCTATACGGCGTTGCTGTTGGGGACCGCGCTGAGCGTCGCGAGTCCGGGCCACGCACAGACCGCCAGCACGACGACCAACGCAACCAGCGCATCGGGCAGCGAACCCTATAACCGCATGGTGGTGTTTGGCGACAGCCTCGCCGACGGCGGCTATTATCTGACGCTCGACCCGCGCCTGGCGCGCGACGCGGGCAGCTTCACAACCAACCCCGATCCGGTCGCACCCGAAGTTCTCACCGCGCGACTCGGGCTCCCGCTCGATCCGGTCTACGGCAAGGGGGGGACCAACTATGCGGTCGGCGGCGCGCGCGTTACCGCCGCCAACGCGCTGTCGATCCCGGTCACGACGCAGATCACCAATTTCCTCGCCGCAGGCGGCACCTTCGGCGCGCGCGATCTCGTCTATATCCAGGGCGGCGGGAACGACTATTTCGCGTTCCAGGCCGGGGGCAGCACCAATACCGCGATCCTGACGACCGCCGCGACTCAGCTCGCGTCGCAGGTCAGCCGGCTCCAGGCCGCGGGTGCGAGCCGGATCGTGACGCTCGCGGTCCAGTCGGGCGGCGCGGCGGGGTTGCAGCTGTTCAACCGGACCTATGCGGCCGCGCTGGCGGCGGCGAACGTCAACGCGCTGTATTTCGATACCGACCGGCTGTTCGGCGAGCTCGTCGCGAGCCCTGCGACCTATGGCTACACCAACATCACCGGCGTCGCGTGCACGGTGCCCTCGTCGCTCGCCTGCACACGCGCGACGCTCGTCTCGGCCGACGCCAACGAGACCTATATCCTCGCCGACAGCGTCCACCCGTCAGGCAAGACGCAGCGGATCCAGGGCCAGGCGATCGCCAGCCTCGTCCAGGCCCCCGACCAGATCGCCGGGCTCGGTTATGCCGCGCAGGCGATGTTCCGCGGCCAGCGCGACCTGATCGAAGCGGCAGAGCGCGGCGGCGCGCAACGCGACGGCCAGGCGCTGTCGGTGTTCGGCAGTGCCGGCTATCATTATTATGCGAGCGGCACTTCGGCGCAGCGCGTCGGCGTCACCGAACGCGGGTTCAGCGGCACCGCGGGCGCCGACCTCGCGATCGGCGATGCGTCCGGGGTCGGCATCGCCGGCGGCTATTCGGACGGCACGGGCGATTTCAAGGCCGGCGCCGGCACCTACAAGCCGCGTGCCTGGTCGGTCAGCGGCTATGCGCGCGGCGAGCTTGGACCGGTGCGCCTGCTCGCGGACGGGACCTATGGCGAGATCGACTATCGCCATATCCGCCGCAGCGTTCAGCTCGGACCTGCCCTGCGCACGCATGAGGGCGAAACCGACGGCACGTATGTCGCGGGACGGATCACCGCCGCGTTCGACCTGATCACGCGTGGTGGCGTAGCCTTCGGCCCCGACCTCGCCGCACAATATGACCGAGTCCGCATCGCGGGCTATGCGGAGGCCGGCGGCCTCTCGACCGCGGCGGCGTTCGGCAAGCAGGAGATCGAGAGCCTGACCGGCCGCTTCGGTGCGGTGATTCGGACGGTACCGGGCCAACCCGTGCGATTCTTCGCCCGCGCCGGCTATGAGCGCGAGTTCGACGACGACCCGCGCACGCTGACGATGACGCCGACCGGCGCGCCGATCAGCTTCACGAGCACGGTGGAACGCGCCGATCGCAACTATATGAGCTATGCGATGGGCGTCGACGGCACGGTCGCCGGACAATTGTCGCTTCGCGCGGGCGTCGCGGGGTACGCGCTGCGCGACGATCGCGACAGCGTGACGGCATTCGCCGGGCTATCCGCGGCGTTCTAGAGATGGTGCTGGTTCGGGATGTGCAGAGTGTGCATCCCGGACAGGTCCCAGACCGGCCAAAGGCCTTGTCTATACGATCTGGGCCACCGGCCCTGTGGACCGATCATCAACGGAAATGGTGGAGCCGAGGGGGATCGAACCCCTGACCTTTCGCATGCCATGCGAACGCTCTCCCAGCTGAGCTACGGCCCCATTCCCGTTGGGAGGCGGCTCACTAACCGGAGCCGCCCGGGTTGGCAAGCGGCGTAAACACCGCTTGCCAAATTTATTCGAATTACCGCTCGTGCTCGTCCTGCGGAGTCTCGACGCCCAAGTCGTCGTCGCCGCCCAGATCGACTTCGTCGTCTGCCGATGGCTCTTCGTCCTCGCCGGTGATCGAGGCGATATCCTCTTCCTCGTCACCCTCGAGATCCGCATCGGGCTTCTTGGTGTCGGGCTTGGCGACCTCGAACGGCAGCGGCTGCTTCGACTTCAGGATGGGCTCGGGCTCCCACGCATACCCGCATTCGATGCAAGTCACGGGGTCGGCTTTTTCGAGGTCGTAGAAACGCGTCGCGCATTTCGGGCACGAACGCTTCGTGCCCCATTCCGGCTTGATCATGCCGATAGAACCTTTCGGATGAATGGATTGCGGGGGGATACCCTCGCAAAGTGGGCGCGCCTTGCCATAGCGCAAGGCCACTGTCAAAAGCCCGGGCCCATGACACACCCCCTCCCCCAGCCGCTCGACGTGGTCGCGCGCGGTCCCCTGACCGGTTCGATCGCGGTTCCCGGCGACAAGTCGATCAGCCACCGCGCGCTGATGTTCGCCAGCCTCGCGGTCGGCACCAGCCGGATCACCGGGCTGCTGGAGGGCGAGGACGTGCTCGCCACCGCGGCGGCGATGCGTGCGATGGGCGCGACGATCGCGCGGCAGGACGACGGCATCTGGGTCGTCGACGGCGTCGGCGTCGGCGGGCTGCTCCAGCCCGAGACCGCGCTGGAGATGGGCAATTCGGGCACCTCGACGCGGTTGCTGATGGGGCTCGTCTCGAGCCATCCGATCACCTGCACCTTTACCGGCGATGCCTCGCTGTCGGGACGGCCGATGGGCCGCGTGATCGCGCCGCTGTCGCAGATGGGCGCGGACATCACCGCGTCGCCCGGCGGCAAGCTGCCGCTGATGGTCCGCGGGATCTGCCCCGCGGTTCCGATCAGCTACACGCTGCCGGTGGCGTCGGCACAGGTGAAGTCGGCGATCCTGCTGGCGGGGCTCAACACGCCGGGCATCACGACGGTGATCGAACCGGTCGCGACGCGCGATCACAGCGAGCGGATGCTGACCGGGTTCGGCGCGAAGCTGACCGTCGATGAGACCGAGGCGGGCCGCGTGATCTCGATCACCGGGGAAGCGGAGCTGCGGCCCCAGGACATCGTCGTGCCGGGCGACCCGTCGTCCTCGGCATTCTGGCTGGTCGCGGCGTCGATCGTGCCGGGGTCGGATATCGTGGTACGCAATGTCGGGCTGAACCCGACACGGATCGGCATCGTCACGGCGCTCCGCATGATGGGCGCGGACATCACCGAGCTCGACTCGCGGACCGTCGGCGGCGAGCCGGTCGCGGACCTGCGGGTGCGGCACGCGCCCCTGACCGCGATCGAGGTGCCCGCCGACCTCGCGCCGAGCATGATCGACGAATATCCGGTGCTGTTCGTCGCCGCCGCGTTCGCGACCGGCACGACGGTCGCGCGCGGTGCGCACGAGCTGCGCGTCAAGGAATCGGACCGGATCACGACGATGCGGATCGCGCTCGAGGCGTGCGGCGTCGTGTGCGAGGAATATGAGGACGGCATGGCGATCACCGGGTCGGGTGGCGCGGCGATTCGCGGTGGCGCTCGGGTGGCCTCGAAACTCGATCATCGCATCGCAATGAGCATGGTGGTGGCTGGACTTGGGAGCGACGAGCCCGTCACGATCGATGATGTATCGCCGGTGGCGACGAGCTACCCCGTGTTCTTCCGGTCGCTCGACGCGCTTACCGGCCAGGGGAATTAAGATGATCATCGCAGTCGACGGCCCGGCGGCATCGGGCAAGGGCACGATCGCGCGCGCCTTGGCCAAGCATTACAAGCTTCCCTACCTCGATACCGGGCTGCTGTACCGCGCGGTCGCGTTGAACGTGGCGCGTATGGGGCTCGATCCCGAGAGCGAAGCCGACTCGGTCGCGGCGTGCGATTTCGACGATGCGATGATGACCGATCCGGCACTGCGCGACGACGATATCGGCGCGCTGGCCTCGATCGTGTCCGCGCACCCGCTGGTCCGCGCGGCGCTGATGCAGCGGCAGAAGCGGTTCGCGGCGCAGGAGGGCGGCGCGATTCTCGACGGGCGCGATATCGGGACGGTGATCGCACCCGATGCGGACGCCAAGCTGTTCGTGAAGGCGACCCCAAATATTCGCGCGCAGCGGCGGCATGCGGAGTTGCAGGCACGCGGCGGGACGGCGAGCAAAGACCGCGTCCTGTCAGACATCCGCGCCCGCGACGCACGCGACAGTGGGCGATCGACCGCGCCGCTGGTGATGGCGGCGGATGCGGCGCTGCTCGATACGAGCTTCCTGTCGATCGAGGCCTCGGTGCAGCGCGCGGTGGCGTTGGTCGAGGCGCAGCGGGCGAAGAAGGCGGCGGTTTAAGCCTTTCCTCTCACAAGGAGAGGAACACCACCCCGGCGGAGGCCGGGGCCCAATTGGGAAATTCGCCGTAACGAAGCGCTATCCTAGGCCAGTACCGTCCCCCATTTGGGCCCCGGCCTTCGCCGGGGTGGTGTTTGGGTTGGGTTAGGGCTCCGTGCATTAACACTGTTTCCCCGCGAAGGCGGGGACCCAGACTGGGCTCCCGCCTTCGCGGGAGAACAAGGCAAGCTGGCAGCCGCCTCCCCCTTAAAGCGCCGTCGCCAGCGTAATCGCCCCAAGCACCACCCCCGGAAAATTCGCCACCGCGATCGGCCAGTCGCGCTTCTTCTTCAGCACGCCATACGCCACCCAAAGCCCGCAATTGACCATCGTCGCGAACGGCTGGACCACCGAACCCTTCTGCCCGCCGAGGTTCAGCATGATCTGGTCGATATACGACAGATACATCACGATCGCCGTCGCCGTGGCGATCCAGCCCAGCACGAGAATGCCGCGTTCGCTCAAATCTTCGCTCCTGTTGTGAGCAGCCCCTAACGCTGCAGCGGCGAACTTGCTCCGAGACGTGGTTTCCGCTACACGGAGACGTCCGGCGAGCGATGCTCGTGGAGGAAGGCGCGGAGACCTGTGAGTCTCACGCGCCGTTTTCGCATGCAGCGTCTACGTCCTCTGCGCCTCGTGCCGTCCGGATGCCGCGTTCGACATTCGGTCGTCGCGGCAACGAAGGCCAAGACCAGCGGACCCAACCGCTTGGCCGGAAACAGACTAGGATTACTGAATTCTATGGCAACCCAGGTAATGCCGACCCGCGACGATTTCGCGGCGATGCTGAACGAAACGCTCGGCGACGCCGACAGCTTCGAGGGCCGCGTGGTGCATGGCACCGTGACCGGCATCGAGAACGACATGGCCGTCATCGACGTCGGTCTGAAGTCGGAAGGCCGCGTGCCGCTTCGCGAATTCGCAGCGCCGGGCCAGAAGGCTGACCTCAAGGTCGGCGACGAAGTCGAAGTCTATGTCGACCGCGTCGAGAACGTCCATGGCGAAGCAATGCTCAGCCGCGATCGTGCGCGCCGCGAAGCCGCATGGGACAAGCTGGAAACCGAATTCTCGAAGACGACCCGCGTAGAGGGCGTGATCTTCGGCCGCGTGAAGGGTGGCTTCACCGTCGACCTGAACGGCGCCGTCGCGTTCCTGCCGGGTTCGCAGGTCGATATCCGCCCCGTGCGCGACGTCACCCCGCTGATGGACATCCCCCAGCCCTTCCAGATCCTCAAGATGGACCGCAAGCGCGGCAACATCGTCGTGTCGCGTCGCGCCGTTCTCGAAGAGACGCGCGCCGAGCAGCGTTCGGGCCTGATCCTCAGCCTCGCCGAGGGCCAGATCATCGACGGCGTCGTCAAGAACATCACCGACTACGGTGCGTTCGTTGACCTCGGCGGCATCGATGGCCTGCTGCACGTCACCGATCTCAGCTACAAGCGCGTCGGTCACCCGAGCGAAGTCCTGAACATCGGCGACACCGTCAAGGTGCAGATCATCCGCATCAACAAGGATACCCAGCGCATCAGCCTCGGCATGAAGCAGCTGGAGAGCGATCCCTGGGATGGCGCGATGGTCAAGTATCCGGTCGGCGCAAAGCTCACCGGCCGCGTCACGAACATCACCGAATATGGTGCGTTCGTCGAGCTGGAAGCGGGCATCGAAGGCCTCGTCCACGTGTCGGAAATGTCCTGGACCAAGAAGAACGTCCATCCGGGCAAGATCGTGTCGACCTCGCAGGAAGTCGACGTCATGGTCCTCGAAGTCGATTCCGAGAAGCGTCGCATCTCGCTCGGCCTCAAGCAGGCTCAGGCCAATCCTTGGGAGGCCTTCGCTGCCGCGCATCCGATCGGCTCGACCGTTGAGGGCGAAGTCAAGAACGCGACCGAATTCGGTCTGTTCATCGGCCTCGACAACGACGTCGACGGCATGGTCCACATGTCCGACATCGCCTGGGGCGTTTCGGGCGAGGACGCGCTCAACCTGCATCGCAAGGGTGAGACCGTCGAGGCCGTCGTGCTCGACATCGACGCCGAGAAGGAGCGCATCTCGCTCGGCATGAAGCAGCTCGAGCGTGGCGGGCCTTCGGCCGGCGGCATCGCAGCAGCAGGCGACAAGCTGAACAAGAACGCGATCGTCACGGTCACCGTTCTCGAAGTCCGCGACGCAGGGCTGGAAGTACAGCAGGGCGACGATGGCGCGACCGGCTTCATCAAGCGCACGGATCTGGGTCGCGATCGCGACGAGCAGCGTCCGGAGCGTTTCCAGGTCGGCCAGAAGTTCGACGCGATGGTGACGGGCTTCGATCGTTCGAAGAAGCCGACCTTCTCGATCAAGGCAATGCAGATCTCGGAAGAGAAGCAGGCTGTCGCACAGTATGGTTCGTCGGATTCCGGCGCGACTCTGGGCAACATCTTGGGCGAAGCCTTGAAGGCTCGCACGGAAGCCGAAAAGAAGTAAGGTTAACGCCTTACCGATAAATTGGCCCGGCATGTCCCAAACATGCCGGGCTTTTTATTGCCTATTCCATTTTGGTTTTTCATTACGCTCGATTTAGTGCTAACGCTTCGCAAGTTGACTTAGGTCAACAAGCGGAACTGCCAAACGAGCGGGAAAACGAATGATTCGATCTGAACTGGTCCTCAAGATCGCCGAGGCGCATCCGGACCTGCAACCGAACGAAGTCGAGTTGATCGTCAGCACGTTTTTCGACGAGATCTCGAAGCGCCTGGCGGCTGACGGCCGGGTCGAGCTGCGCGGCTTCGGCGCCTTCTCCACACGGGCACGCGATGCGCGCACCGGCCGCAACCCACGCACCGGCGAAGTCGTCGCGGTCGACGCGAAACGCGTTCCCTATTTCAAGCCTGGCAAGGAAATGCGCGCACGCCTGAACGTGTGACGCGCGTCAATTTCCAGCATCCGGCGCCGTTCGGTCGAGTTTCTACCCTTGATGGGTTGACCCGACGGACGGCGTCGTCTTGTTGGGGGTGTGTGCGGACGTGGCGAAACCGGTAGACGCAGGAGACTTAAAATCTCCCTCCCTAGGAGTGCGGGTTCGAGTCCCGCCGTCCGCACCAAAGCGGCTCTCTTTATAAGCCTCTGCTGTGGGCTCGGCACGATACTGAGCGGCTGCGATCAGCGACGTCCCGATACCGGGCCCGTCATCGTTAGCGCGATCGGCGCCCCGCCCCGTCTCGTCGATCCCCGCCGCCAGCCGATCGACACGCCGAGCCGCCTGCTGATCGACTCGACCGCGCAAGGCCTGGTCCGGTTCGACGCCGCAGGCCAGATCGAGCCCGGCCTGGCCGAGCGCTGGATCGTGATCGACGGCGGCATGAGCTATATCTTCCGCCTGCGCGAAGGCGATTGGGGCGACGGTACGCCAGTCACCGCCGACCAGGTCGTTGCGATCCTCAACCGACAGATCGCATCCGGCTCGCGCAATCCGCTCGCACCGTTTCTCACCGCGATCGACGAGATCGTCGCGATGACCCCGCAGGTGATCGAAGTCCGGCTGGGCCGCCCGCGCCCCGACCTGCTCAAGCTGTTCGCGCAGCCCGAGCTTGCGCTTCTCCGCGTGACGCCCGCCGGCGGAAGCGGACCGTTTCGCGTCGCCTCGCGCGGGCGGTCGCCGCTGCTGCGCCCCGCCTTCGATCCCAACCAGGCCGACCCCGAAGACCAGCGCGCGACCAGACCCGAGGAGGACGTCCGGCTGATCGGCGAGCGGGCAGCGCGCGCGATCGCACGATTCGCGCATCATGATTCGGATCTGGTCAGCGGTGGCAGCTTCGTCGACTGGCCCTTGCTGGCGACCGCCGAAGTGTCTCCGGCCAACCTCCGCGTCGATCCTGCCGCCGGCCTGTTCGGACTCGCGATCGTGCGCCGCGATGGGTTCCTCGCCGATGCCGCGAACCGCGAGGCGGTGGCGGAGGCGATCGATCGCACCGCGCTGACCGCCGCGATCGCGCCGAACTGGGATGCGGCGGATCGCATCCTGCCCGACATCCTCGATTCCGCCGCGCTGCCGCAGGTTCCAGGCTGGACGCTGCTGACACAGGACGAGCGCCGGATTGCGGCACGGCAGCGGGTGGCCGCATGGTCGGGCGGACCGGTGTCGCTCCGGATCGCAGTCCCGAGCGGCCCCGGTGCGACGTTGCTCTATGCGCAGGTCGCGGCCTCGCTGATCGCCGTCGGGATCACGCCTGAGCGTGTCGCACAGGATGCCGAAGCCGAGCTGGTGCTGGTCGATGCGGTCGCGCCCTATGACAGCGCGCGCTGGTACCTCGCCACCGCCTGCGTCCTGTGCGGGGACGGTGCGCAGGCAGCGATCACCGCCGCGCGCGAGGCACCGACTCTTGCCGACCGCGCCCGACGGATCGCCGAGGCGGATGCCGCAATGAATGCGGACGTCGCCTTCATTCCGCTCGCGCGGCCGCTCCGATGGTCTCTGGTGTCCACGCGGTTGAGGCAGTGGCAGCCCAACGTCCGCGCCTGGCACCCGTTGAACCGGTTGCGCGCCGACACCAACTGATATCCATGACACAACGCCCGACACGCCTAGCGCCCGGATCGATCCTCGACACGCTGCCGATGGGGCGCGACGCCTTGTCGGTCCGCCGCCGGGTGGAGGCGATGGAGCGAGTCATGGAGGGGTTGTTCGTGATCCCCGGGACGAACCGCAAGGTCGGTCTCGACGTGATCCTCGACGTCATTCCCTTTGCCGGCAGCACGATCGCGGCGGCGGTCGGCGGTTGGATGGCGTGGGAAGCGCGCAACATCGGCATGTCAAAGGTCCAGATGGCGCGGATGTTCGGTAATGTCGGCGTCGACTGGGCGCTGGGGATGATCCCGTTCGTCGGCGCGATCCCCGATTTCTTCTTCCGCTCGAACACGCGCAACCTGCGCATCATCAAGCGGCATCTCGACAAGCATCACCCCTCGACCGCCACGCTCGACCTCTGAGCGCGTAACGGTCGAGGCGGCGCGCGTGACTAGCGCGCGCCGCGCCAGATCTTGAGCGGCGCCGCGGGGGCAAGCCCGCCCTGGTGAACCGGGCATCGGCGGTAGCGGAACCGACGATCGAGACAGATCCAGATCTCGTCGAGCCAGCCCTGCTTCGTGGCGGTCACGCGCATCATGTCCGGCTTGAGCCCGGGATTGGCGCCGGCCATCAGCGCCGCGAACCGCGCCGCCGTCAGCAACGTGCGCGACGCTGCGTCCATGTCGGGGAATCGGAGCTTGCCGTACAACGCAGCGGACTGCGCGAAATACTGCGCCGGACGATAGCCGGGCATGCAGGTGCCATGCTTTGCCCATTCGTGCTGGAGCAACTGCGCCGACGGCGTCGTGCACAGATGCGCCCGGATCACCGGCGGCGGGACGAATTCGGCCTCGCGACAATATTGCGGCCAGTCCTTGCCGACACCGTCGGGCCAGAGCCCATGCAGCGTGAAACCGAACCGGTTTTCCGCCCCGCACTGGAACGCCGACCCCGGCCGATCACCATTGTCGCGGCAATATTGCGGGGCCCAGGTGATCGCAAGCGTATAGCTGCCGATCGGGATGACGCGCTTGGGCTGGCTCTCGGACGGCAGATCCTGGTGGACTCGCTCGACCGAGGACGGCGCCGAGCATTGATAGGCCTGCGCGTGCGCCGCAACCGGTACCGCCAACACCGCGACGGCGGCGAGTGTCATCTTACCCGACATGCGGCACGTCCCTATCGCTGACATAGTCGTCACCCTCGTCGTCCATCTCGGGCGTCTCGCCAAACCATAGTTGCGCGTCGAATTTGAACAGCATCACCGCGGCGGCGATGTAGAGCAGGTTGGCCAGCACCGACAGCGACAACGTCGTGCCGTTTACCGCGCGCGCCATCGCCAGCGTCCCGAGCGACAGCAGGATGCTGAGCGCGCCGATCACCGCGAACACCACGACGACCCATTTGGCGACGATGTTCGGGCGGCGTGCGGTGAAGTACCAGAGCAGCAGCGCGATCGCGATGCTCATCGCCTGCGTCGTCGGCAGGATCCACTCGGCCTTGGCCAGGATCGGATTGGCGTGCAGGACCGCGGAACGCTGCGTCCAGCTGACCGCGGAAGCGACGAGCCCCAGCACGAACGACGCAAGGTACAGCCGTTCGTACCAGCGTATGGATGGCGGTCTGTTCATAGTCTCGGCCCTTTGCCCGGTAGTGCGTCACGGACGCCACACCGCACTGCAACGGCGATCAAGCGGTCGTAAAATCCAGCCCTATATCCGCCGCGGGTGCGGACTGCGTCAAGCGGCCAACCGAGACATAGGTGACGCCGGTTTCGGCGATCACCCGGATCGTCTCCAGGTTGACGCCCCCCGACGCCTCGGTCGGCACGCGTCCGGCGACCAGCGCGACCGCGCAGCGCAAGGTGGGCGGCGGCATGTTGTCGAGCAACAGGTGCGTCGCGCCCGCCGCGAGCGCGGGCTCGATCTGGTCGATCCGGTCGACCTCGACAATGATATGCGCGATCCCCGCGGCCTTGGCCCGGCGCACCGCCTCGCTGACGCCGCCAGCGACCGCGACATGATTGTCCTTGATCATCGCCGCATCCCACAGCCCCATCCGGTGGTTCTGCGCACCGCCCATCCGGGTTGCGTATTTCTCGAGCACGCGCAGCCCGGGGATCGTCTTGCGCGTGTCGAGCAGGATCGCCCCTGTCCCCGCCATCGCGTCGACGTACCGATGCGTCATCGTCGCGATGCCCGACAGATGCTGGACGGTGTTGAGCGCCGAACGCTCCGCCGTCAGCAACGCGCGCCCTGCCCCCTCCAGCCGGAGCAGGTCGGTGTCGGCCGCCACCAAGTCGCCGTCCTGCACCAGCCGTTCGATCCGGACATCGGGATCGAGCGTGCGGAAAAAGGCTTCGGCAAGCGCCAGTCCGGCCACGACGATCGGATCACGGCTGTCCATCACGCCGGTAAACCGCGCGTCGGCGGGAATGACGGCGGCCGAGGTGATGTCGCCGATCGTCCCGAGATCCTCCGCCAGCGTCGCGGCGACGAAGGCGCCGATATCGAACGAGTCGGGCAATGTTGCGTTCACCTAGCGTCTCCCAAATATCACCGGTCGGCGATGCCGGATCCGGTGCCAAAAATCGGTGCTCCGGAACAGCAGATTTACGCCGGTGAGCAGCCCGTATAATATTTTACAAGGGCCGGAACGAATAAGTGGTTCGCGGGTTTCGCGAACGTTATCCGAGGATTTAGCTATGCATACCACGACGACCGACACAGCACGTTTGAGCGCCTTGCTGCATGAGGCTCTCGCGCTGGCGGACGCGTTGCAGATGCCGCTGGCGGCGATCCATATTGACCAGGCGCTGGCTGAACTCGGCGGAGACGAGCCCACCGCCTGACGGCTAGCTATACGGTCGGAGAGGCAGACTCGTCTCCCCGACCGTTGCCCGCCTTACTTGGGGCCAAGATCGCCCTTACCTACCGTATTCGACGCCATTTCCAGCATCCGATCCAGGCTCTTCTTGGCCTGAAGCCGCAGCCCCTCCTCGATCTCGATGCGCGGCGAAAGATCGCGCAGCGCGACGTACAGCTTCTCGAGCGTGTTGAGCGCCATGTACGGGCAGATGTTGCAGTTGCAGTTGCCGTCCGCGCCCGGTGCACCGATGAAGCGCTTGTTCGGCAATGCCTTTTCCATCTGGTGGATAATGTGCGGCTCGGTCGCGACGATCAGCGTATCGCCCGGCATCGCCAGCGCGTAATCGAGGATACCGCGCGTTGAGCCGACATAATCGGCGTGATCGAGGATGATCGGCGGGCATTCGGGATGCGCCACCACGGGTGCCCCTGGATGCTGTGCCTTGAGCTTCATCAGCTCGGTTTCGCTGAACGCCTCGTGGACGATGCACACGCCCGGCCACAGCAGCATGTCGCGACCGGTCTTGCGCGCGAGATAGCCGCCGAGATTGCGGTCGGGGCCGAAGATGATCTTCTGCTCGGGCGGGATCTGCGCGAGGATCGTGTCCGCCGACGACGAGGTCACGATGATGTCGGACAGCGCCTTCACCTCGGTCGAGCAGTTGATGTAGGTCAGCGCGATGTGATCGGGATGCTTGGCGCGGAACGCGGCGAACTGCTCGGGCGGGCAGCTGTCCTCGAGGCTGCAGCCGGCATCCATGTCGGGCAATACGACGATCTTGTCGGGCGACAGGATCTTGGCGGTCTCAGCCATGAAGCGCACGCCGCAGAACGCGATCACATCGGCGTCGGTAGCGGCGGCCTTGCGTGACAGATCGAGGCTGTCGCCGACGAAATCCGCCAGATCCTGAAGCTCGGGCTTCTGGTAATAATGCGCGAGGATGACGGCGTTCTTCTCCTTGCGGAGCCGCTCGATCTCGGCGCGAATGTCGATGCCGGCGAAGTTTTGGTTCAATTCCATGGTCGTATCCCGAGTGCTGCCCGTCTCTTAAGGCCTGTTCCCTAGCACGTCCTGCAACGAGCGCGAGGTATCCCAGCGCTCGGTGCTTGCGGTCGGCTCGTCGGCGAAGCGCACCGCGACGGTGGCGTCGATCCCGGCAGCGCGCAACGGCATCGCGAAACTCCGCTCGACCGCCCGGCGCGTGGCATCGCGCGCGAGCGTGATCATCGCCGGCTCGCGCGCCTGACGGATCAGCTCGATCTGGCCGGCACGGCGGTTGGCGGCGTCGAGACGCTTTTCGGCGTCGGTGAACGTCGTCAGCACACCCCCCGAGCCATATTCGCGGACCGCATTCAGGTCGACTTGCGGGCCATCCGCCTCGACTGCGGGCAGGCGCACCGACAGCGTCTTGCTCGCGCCGTCCCAGGCGACATCAGACTGGGTGAGCTTGGCCATGTCGACCTCGTAGCGCACCATGCCGGGCATGATCAGCGTCTTCTCGGTGGTGAAGCCGAGCTGCGACTGTTTGGAGGTGACGACCGCGACATAGCGCGCGGCGAAGGCGGAAAGGCGATTCTGTTCGCGCAGGCCCTGGAGGCTCGCGCTCGCAATGGTGGTGGGGTCGGGGGTCAGGCGGTCGCTGACATAGCGCTGCACGCCCCAGAGCGCGAGCAGGCTGGCGAGGACGAGGATGACGACCACGCCGACCGCCTTGGCCAGGAAGCCGCCGATGCCGCCACCGCGTGCGGGAGTCAGGTTGTCGTCTGCCATGCTTCGCCTTCCTCGATCACCAGTCCGCGGGTTTGCAAATCGTAGAGATGCGCAAGCACCGATCGCTCGGCCGCGGGCACGAGCCGCGGGTCTAGCCCTGCATACATACGCTCGACCATCGCGGGGATCGACCGCGCGGCCTCGCGGAGCAGGCGCAGGATCTGCCCCTCGCGCTGCTTGCGATGGCCGAGCATGCCGCGGACGAGCCGCTGCGGCTTCTCGATCGCCTCGCCGTGCCCGGGATAATAAACGCGGTCATCGCGGCCCATGAGCTTTTCGAGGCTCGCCATGTACGCCGTCATGTTGCCGTCGGGGGGCGACACGATCGTCGTCGACCAGCCCATCACGTGATCGCCGGAGAACAGCGCCCCCGTCTCAGGCAACGCGAAGGCGAGATGGTTCGAGGTATGGCCCGGCGTCGCAATCGCCTCCAGCGTCCAGCCATTGCCCTCGATCCTATCCCCCTCGACCATCACGCGGTCGGGCGCATAGGCGCTGTCGAACGACGCATCCGCGCGCGCGCCGGCATCATCCAGATCGAACGGCGCGGCGCCGACGATCGGCGCGCCGGTGAGCGCCTGTAGCGGTCGTGTCGCAGGGCTGTGATCGCGGTGGTGGTGCGTGACGACGATCGCGGTCACGGGGCGACCATCGATGGCGCGCAGCAAGGCAGCGATATGCGCGGGATCGTCGGGTCCGGGATCGATCACCGCCACGTCGCTACGGCCGACGATATGCGTCTGGGTACCCGTGTGCGTGAAAGGCGACGGATTGGGCGCGAGCACGCGGATAACGAGCGGCTCGAGCTGGATCGGGGTACCGGTCGGATGCTCAGCCATGGGATCGAAATGGCGGCTTCGTAAGCTGATGGCAATACCTCAGTGTTACGACCGAATGTCGGCGATCTTTACAAGTCGCCGCAACCCAATATCGGGATTAACTATCGTGTACCGCACAAAACCGCGGTCGCTGGAATCTGGCACGCAGGGTGCAAGGTTGGGAATGTCACCGAACGCTGCTGCGTTCATGCAGGGTGGATCGACCGCTTCCTTCCGGTCTCGCGTCGATCCACCCTCCCCGGTGCCACCTCAAGATACATGCGCACCGCACTCGTCATCCCGACGAATGTCAGGATCCAGGATGACGAAGGGCCGCTTTTCGTGTCTCTCGATCCTGATTTTCGTCAGGATGACGGAGGTGAGGTGAGGCATACTGAGCGCGGTGATCCACGGGATACTGCGCCCTACCCCACCGCAACTTCAGACCGTCTTCTGCTGCTCGAACAGCTGCGCGAGTTCGCCGCTTTCGTACATTTCCATCATGATGTCCGAACCGCCGACGAACTCACCGTCGACATAGAGCTGCGGAATCGTCGGCCAATCCGAGTACGCCTTGATACCCTGGCGGATGCCCTGGTCCTGCAACACGTCGACGCTCTCAAACTCGACCTCGAGATGGTTGAGGATCGCAATCGCGCGGCTGGAAAAGCCGCACTGCGGGAACAGCGGGCTGCCCTTCATGAACAATACTACGGGGCTGGCCTTCACCACGGCGTCGATGCGGGCGTTTGTGTCGTCGGTCATGTCTTCGTCCTCAGGAAATTGCAGTGGTAAGCTGGAGCGCGTGCAGCACGCCGCCCATGCGGCCGCCGAGTGCGGCGTAAACGGCCTGGTGCTGCTTCACGCGGCTCATGCCGGCGAAACTCGGTGCAACGACCTTCGCGGCATAATGATCGCCGTCACCGGCAAGATCGGTAATCTCGACCTGCGCATCGGGAATCGCGTCGCGGATCATCGTCGCGATGTCATCGGCAGCCATCGGCATCTTATTGTGCCTCCATCAACTGGCGACGTGCCTCGATCATCTGCTGCGCAAGCGCGCGGCGGACGGTCGCCTCGTCATGGTCTAGCCCGGCGGCCGTCATGTCGCCGACCAGCTTGCGGACGACGTCGTCATCGCCGCCGCCTTCCATGTCGGCATGGACGAGCGCGGTGGCATAGGCGTCGGTTTCCTCAGGCGTCAGGTTCATCTCATGTGCCGCCCACACACCGAGCAGGCGATTGCGCCGCGCGGTGATCCGAAATGCCATTTCATCCTCGCGCACGAAATGCGCCTCGCTGGCACGATCGCGATCGTCGAATGTGGTCATAGCGCGGGTCCCCGGTGCAGTCTCATACGGCTCCGAGATAGGTCGCGCACGGCGCATGCGCAACAATGCCGCACCCGCCGGGCGCGACTTGTCGATCGCCGACGCGGTGGCGTCAGCCGATGTCGACCACCAGCTTGCCGATCGCACCGCGCGCGGCCATCTTTGCGATCGCCTTGCCACCGTCCTCGAACGCGAACATTTCGGTGACTCGCGGCGCGATCTTCGCCTCTGCCCAGAGATCGAACAGCGTTTCGATATGCGCCTGGTTGGCCTTCGGATCGCGCGCCGCGAACGCGCCCCAGAAGACGCCGCAGACGTCGCAGCTCTTGAGCAGCGTCAGGTTGAGCGGCAGCTTGGGAATGCCGGCGGGGAAGCCGACCACGAGGTACCGCCCCTCCCAGGCGATCGAGCGCAACGCGGGCTCGGCATAATCGCCGCCCACCGGATCGTAGATCACGTGTGCGCCATCGCGACCGACCGCTGCCTTGAACTGTTCGGCGAGCGTCTTCGACTGCGCCTTGTCGAACGGCGCGCGGGCATAGATCAGCGTGTCGTCGGCACCCGCGGATTTCGCCGCGGCGGCCTTCTCTTCGGACGACACCGCGGCGACGACCTTGGCCCCAAACGCCTTGCCCAGCTCGATCGCGGCCAGACCGACGCCGCCGGCCGCACCCAGCACCAGCAGCGTCTGCCCCGCCTTGATATGGCCGCGGTCGAGCAGCGCGTGGATCGTCGTGCCGTAGGTGAGGATCAGCGACGCGCCTTCGGCAAAGCTGCGGCCCTCGGGGAGGCGGTAGAGCTTGGCGGGGTCGGCGATCACCTTCTCGCAAAGACCGCCATGGCCGAGCATCGCAATGACACGGTCACCGACAGCCCAGCCGGCGACGCCCTCGCCGATCGAATCGATCGTGCCGGCGATCTCGCCACCCGGTGCGAACGGCCGCTCCGGCTTGAACTGGTATTTGTCCTCGATGATCAGGACGTCGGGAAAGTTGATCGCGCAGGCCTTGACCGCGACGACGACCTGTCCGGGGCCAGCCACCAGATCGGGCAGCTCGACCATTTCCAGAGTTTCAGGTCCGCCGATCGCCTTCGACACCAATGCTCGCATACCCGCTCTCCACCGTCGTCCAGGGGCGATTCGATGCGACCGCCTCCTCGAATTTCGAAATCTGGGTATCCCTTGCCAGCGTCAGGCCGACTTCGTCCAGCCCTTCCATGAGACACTGGCGACGGAATGCGTCGAGTTCGAAGCTGAAGCGATCCTGGAACGGGGTGGTCACGGTCATCGTCTCGAGATCGACGGTGACGATCTGGTCCTGTGCGACCTCCAGCAGGCGGTCGATCGCCTCCTGCGGGAGGACGACGGGCACGATCCCGTTCTTGAACGCGTTCCCCGAGAAGATGTCGGAGAAGCTCGGCGCGATCACCGCGGTGATGCCCATGTCGGCAAGCGCCCAGGCGGCGTGCTCGCGGCTCGAGCCGCAGCCGAAATTGTCGCCCGCGATCAGGATCGGCGATCCGGCGTAGCGCGGGTCGTCGAAGATGTTGCCGGGTTGCGCGCGCACCGTCTCGAACGCGCCGCGGCCGAGCCCGGTGCGCGTGATCGTCTTGAGCCAGTGCGCGGGGATGATGACATCGGTATCGATGTTCTTCGCGCCCCACGGATAGGCGCGACCCGAGACGGTGGTGACGGGAGTCATCGCTGTTCCGTGCGCTCCGGGACGACGCGTGCCGATGCGACATAAGCCGCTACGCCGCTGAGCATTGCGCCCGCCGCCAGCAATACGAAAACCTTCTTCATGCGCTTGCCCCCATTAACTCTCTGACGTCGCTCAGCTTGCCCGTTACCGCCGCCGCCGCCGCCATCGCGGGTGATACCAGATGCGTACGCGCTCCGGGACCCTGTCGGCCGACGAAATTACGGTTCGACGTGGAAGCGCAACGCTCCCCCGCAGGGACTTTGTCCGGGTTCATCGCCAGGCACATCGAACAGCCGGGCTCGCGCCATTCGAACCCTGCCGTGATGAAGATCCGGTCGAGCCCCTCGGCTTCCGCCTGCCGCTTGACGAGCCCCGAGCCGGGGACGACCAGCGCACGCACGCCATCGGCGACATGCCGCCCGTCGGCGATCGCCGCGGCGGCGCGCAGGTCCTCGATCCGGCTGTTGGTGCAGCTGCCGATGAAGACGTGCTGGATCGTGACGTCGCGCATCGCGGTGCCAGCGGTCAGCCCCATATAGTCGAGCGACTTCTGCGCCGCCGCCTGCTTGGCGGGGTCGGCAAAGCTCGTCGGCTCGGGGACGACGCCGGTGATCGGCACGACGTCCTCGGGACTGGTGCCCCAGGTGAGGCCGGGGGCGATATCGGCTGCGTCGAGCACGACGGACTTGTCGTACTTCGCGCCAGGATCGGTCGCGAGGCTGCGCCACCACGCGACGGCCTTGTCCCAATTCTCGCCGGTCGGCGCCATCGGCCGGCCCTTGAGATAGGCGAAGGTCGTGTCGTCGGGCGCGATCAGCCCGGCGCGTGCGCCCGCCTCGATCGACATGTTCGCGATCGTCAGCCGGCCTTCGATCGACATCGCGCGGATCACGCTGCCGGTGAATTCGATGACGTGTCCGGTGCCGCCCGCCGCGCCGATCTTGCCGATGATCGCGAGGATGACATCCTTCGGGCTGACGCCGAAGCCGAGTTCGCCGTCGACGCGGACTTCCATCGTCTTGGCCTGCGACAGCAGCAGAGTCTGCGTGGCGAGGACGTGCTCGACCTCGCTGGTACCGATCCCGAACGCGAGCGCGCCGAGCGCACCATGCGCGGAGGTATGGCTGTCGCCGCAGACGAGCGTCGTGCCGGGCAGCGTAAAGCCCTGCTCGGGGCCGACGACGTGGACGATGCCCTGCTCCGCCGCGGTCGCGTCGATATAGTCGATCCCGAACTCGGTCGTATTGCGGCGCAGCGCATCGAGTTGCTGCGCGCTTTCGGGATCGGCGATCGGCAGGACACGCCCGGCGGCGTCCTTGCGCGGCGTCGTCGGCAGGTTGTGATCGGGGACGGCAAGCGTCAGGTCGGGACGACGGACTTTCCGCCCGGCGACGCGGAGGCCTTCGAACGCCTGTGGGCTGGTGACCTCGTGGACGAGGTGACGGTCGATATAGATCAGGCAGGTGCCATCGTCGCGACGTTCGACGACGTGCGCGGCCCAGATCTTTTCGTACAGCGTTTGTGGAATAGCCATGATGGGGCGCGCGGTAACCGAAAAGGGCTGCGACGCCAAGGTTTGATGTAATTTTCGGTCGCAGGAATACGGCGATGCGGCGCGCATCGGCCTCCATCCGTCATCCTGACGAAAGTCAGGATGACGGTGGGGGAGCGGGCATCGCCGCATTGAGGAACGCGACGCTGTCGGCCAGCACCGGGGCTTTTCCGCGAAACGGTTTCGACAGCGCCATCGCGACGTTCTCGTGGCTGAGGCCGGGATAATCGATGTGCGTCACCGGCGCCCCCAGCGCCTTCAGCCGCGCGGTCAGGTTGATCGCGTTGTGCGGCTTGACCTGCGTGTCGTCGCCCGCCGTCACCAGCAGCATCGGCGGCGCATCCGCGCGCGCGAAGTGGATCGGCTGGGTCATCATCGGGTCGGGGGCGCCCTGCATCGTATCGATCGCGCGTTTGGCGGTGAAGGGGTAGAAGTCGTACGGCCCGCACAGCCCGACCGCAGCCTTGATGATATGCGGATCAACGCCCTCCGCCTTCAGCCAGCGCTGGTCGAGCGTCAGCATCGCGACGGTGTACGCGCCTGCGGAATGTCCCGTGACCGCGATCCGGTTGGGGTCGCCGCCCGATTGCGCGATGTGATCGCGGGTCCATTTCACAGCTTCGGCGCCATCCTGGAGGAAGGCGGGGAAGCGCACGTCGGGGACCTTGCGGTAGTCGGGCATGACGACGACGTAGCCTGCCTTCGCATAGGCGCGCGCCGCGAACGCATAGGCACCACGCGAGCCGTGAACCCAGCCGCCGCCATACCAGAAGATGAGCACCGGCAGCCCGGTCTTCGCGCCACCCGACGGGCGCCACACGTCGAGCTTCTGGCCATGCGTGCCGAACGGCACCCCCTCCCGCACGCGCGCGGTGCCGCGACCGCCGCCCATCACGCCGTCGAGGACGCTCAGCGTCCCCGGCCCCGCCGTGAACGCCGCACCCGCGATCAGCATCACGATCAACGCCAGGACGATGGCCGCACGCTTCATCAGGCGGTGTAGTGCGCGGTGGTCTTCGCCGCGACCTCGTCCGCGGTGACGCCGGGGGCGAGTTCGATCAGCTTGAAAGGCGAGTCGTGATCGGGGCGCTGGAACACCGCGAGGTCGGTGACGATCATGTCGACGACGTTCTTCCCCGTCAGCGGCAGCGAGCACGACGGGATGAACTTCGGCGTGCCGTCCTTGGCGGTGTGATCCATCACGACGATGATCTGCTTGACGCCTGCGACGAGGTCCATCGCGCCGCCCATGCCCTTGATCATCTTGCCGGGGATCATCCAGTTGGCGATGTCACCGTCTTCGCTGACCTCCATGGCGCCGAGCACCGTCAGGTCGATATGCCCGCCGCGGATCATCGCGAAGCTGTCGGACGAGCTGAAATAGACCGACGAGGGCAGTTCGCTGATCGTCTGCTTGCCCGCGTTGATCAGGTCGGCATCCTCCTCACCCGCATAGGGGAACGGGCCGATGCCGAGCATCCCGTTCTCCGACTGGAGCGTGACGGTCATGCCGTCGGGGATGTTGTTGGCGACCAGCGTCGGGATGCCGATGCCGAGATTGACGTAATAGCCGTCCTTGAGTTCTCTGGCGGCGCGCGCGGCCATCTGGTTGCGATCCCACGGCATCAGTTGAGCGTTCCTTCCTGGATGGTCGAGATGGTCGTGACCTGGTCGCGCAGTTCGGCGCTGACGCCCTCGACGATGGACTGCAACGCGACATGCTCGGCAATGCCCCAGGTGGCGGCATAGGCGCGCGCGGCGTGGCGGATCGTGTCGGCGAGCAGATAGCCGAACACCGTCGGATCCTCGAGCACGCCCGCATCGATCAGCACGTTGCTGCCCGCATTGTTGGTGATCCAGATGCGCGCGACCTCGACCGATTCGTCGGTCAGTGCAGCGCCTGCATCAAGTTTGATCGCATTGGGGTGATCGGCGGGATGATCGGCCATCAGCGCATGCCTCCAGTCGGGGCCCATTGGACGTTGGGCGGGAACACGTCGTCACGCGCGCCTTTCAGCGCGGTGCCGTAGACGGGGTTGGGCAGCACGAACCACCCTGCCCCCCATTTCGCGGTGATCGCGGGCGACTGCACCACGGCACGACGCGCGGCGGGGGTCTGGCCCGCGTTGAACAGATCGCTGAAATCGCCGAGCTGATCGCCGCCCATCGCGACGACGCAGTATTTCGCGGCGATGGTGGCGCGGCGGCCGTCCTTCTTCGATCCCATCGCGTCGTCGCCAGCGAGGAACAGCGTCTCGCCGTGGCGCGCGGGGCCGAGGCCGGCGGCTTCGATCGTCGCCTGCGTCTGCGCGGCGTTGGCGGCGGCGCGGTTGGTGTTGAAGATCACCGTCACGCCCATCGCGCGCAATTTCCCGAGCGCGGACAGCGCGCCGGGGACGGGCGCGACCTGCTTGAGCCCGGTACGCTCCCATTCCTGCCAGCGCGGTTCGGACCAGGGGCGGCCCGACGATGCGTCATATTCGAAGCCGAGATTGAGCAGGACGGTCTCGTCGACGTCGAACACCGCCGCCCTGGGCTTGCTGCCGCACGCGGTCCAGCTGGGCGCGGCGAGCGACGCGCCGGGCGCGAGGACGACCGATATCGGCGTCCGCTGCGCGCGGACGTACCCGACGAGCGCGTTCCACGCCTGGATGCTGACCGCGGCGGCCTCGCCCGAGGCGTAGAGATACTGCATCCCCGCGGGGACGCCGTCGACCGTCACAGGCACCGCGGCGATCGACGTCGGCGCGGACACGCTGACGCATCCCTGCAAAGCCAGTGCGCCTGCGAGCGCAGGCGCCCAGGATAGCGCCCGCGACCTTAGGCTCCTGCGTTCGCCGGAGAACAGCGCCGATTTCACGCCGAGACCCGCTCGCGGACGGTGCGAAATTCGATCTGCTTGTCGTAGGGCGCGCCGACGATCATCCGCTTCACATAGATGCCGGGCAGATGGATCGTGTCGGGATCGAGGCTGCCGACGGGGACGATCTCCTCGACCTCGGCGACGCAGATCTTGCCCGCGGTGGCCATCGGCTGGTTGAAGTTGCGCGCGGTCTTGCGGAAGATCAGGTTGCCGCTCTCGTCCGCCTTCCACCCCTTGATGATGCTCAGGTCCGCGCGGATGCCGCGTTCGAGGATATAGTCCTGCCCGTCGAAGGTCTTCACCTCCTTGCCCTCCGCCACCAGCGTGCCGACGCCGGTCTTGGTGTAGAAGCCGGGAATACCCGCGCCGCCCGCCCGGCAGCGCTCGGCGAGCGTGCCCTGCGGGCAGAACTCGACCTCGAGCTCGCCGCTCAGATATTGCCGCTCGAACTCCTTGTTCTCGCCGACATAGGACGAGATCATCTTCTTGACCTGGCGCGAGCGGAGCAGCTTGCCGAGGCCCTGCCCGTCGATCCCGGCATTGTTGCTGGCGATCGTCAGATCCTTGACGCCCGACGCCTCGATCGCGTCGATCAGCCGCTCGGGGATGCCGCACAACCCAAACCCGCCCGCACAGATCGTCATGCCGTCGAACAGCACGCCCTCAAGTGCCATTGCCGCATCGGTGTAGCGCTTGTTCGCCATGCATCCTCCTAGAGCTTTGGCCTCGCATAAGACGCCGTCCGGCGCTCGGCAACTTAGTAAGCGAGCACAAGACCGGGGCGTTTCCACCGCGTCTTCACGAGCCGGCCGCTGCCCGAGCAGGTGATATAGGCATCCATCCCGTCCGCGCCGCCCCAGCAGATGTTGGTGGTGAAGACATCGTCGGTCGCGACGAACTCGACCAGCGCGCCTTCCGGCGAGATCACGCTGATCCCGCATTCGCCGATCGTCGCGACGCAGATGTTGCCGCTCGCCTCGACGCCGAGCGAATCGAAGAACTTGTAGCCGGCGGGACGGTAGAGTGGCATTCCCGCGGCGCTGGCGACCCTGCCCGGCGCGACGATGTCGAACGCCATCAGTCGGCAGGTGAAGGTTTCCGCCGCGTACAGCCGCGTGCCGTCGGGCGAGAGGCCGATGCCGTTGGGATTTTCGCTGGGGAAGATGACTTCCTCGAGGTGGCTGCCATCGGCCTTGGCGTAGAAGATGCCGGTGATGTCGCGGGCCCGATCGCGCGATTTGCCGTGATCGGTGAACCAGAAGCCGCCATGCGAATCGAAGACGATGTCGTTCGGGCCGCGCAGCGTGCAGCCGAAGTCGCCGTCCCGGTAGAGCGTCTCGACCGCGCCGGTGGCGATGTCGATCCGTTCGATGCGGCCGCCCGAATAGTCGTGCGGCTGGCCGTGCGGGGTGAGGAAGCCGTTCGCCTCGCGCCAGGCGAACCCGCCATTGTTGCAGCAATAGAGCTTGCCGTCGGGACCGATCGCGAGCCCGTTGGGACCGCCACCGGGTTCGGCGACCGTCGTCCTGGTGCCATCGGCGGCGATCCGCGTGATGCGGCCGGCCTCGATCTCGACGAGGAGGATGCTGCCATCGGGCATCGCGACCGGGCCCTCCGGAAAGCGCAAGCCGCTGGCGACGGTGGTGAATTCGGTCATGATCCTCTCCTGGCGCGAGTCGGGTTCGGCCCCGGCTTCGCGAACGCGGCAAGAGTAAGCGAGAACGCCGCGGGCGCACGACGTTTCTCGACTTCGCGCGAAACGGACGGCAGGATGCCGCGATGAGCACCACACGCACCGGCGGCCGCATCCTGGTCGACCAACTCGTCGCACAGGGATGCGACCGGATCTTCACCGTCCCTGGAGAAAGCTTCCTCGCCGTCCTCGACGCGCTGCACGATACGCCGGCGATCGACCTGGTGGTGTGCCGGCAGGAGGGCGGCGTCGCGTTCATGGCATGCGCGGACGGCACGCTGACGCATCGGCCCGGCGTCGCGTTCGTGACGCGCGGACCGGGCGCGACCAACGCGTCGATCGGCGTGCACGTCGCGATGCAGGATTCGCAGCCGATGATATTGTTCGTCGGCGATATCGATCGCGGCACGCGCGACCGCGAGGCGTTCCAGGAGATCGATTTCCAGGCGATGTTCGCACCAATCGCCAAATGGGCGGCGCGGATCGACGATGCGCGACGGATCCCGGAATATGTCGCGCGCGCGTACGCGACCGCGCTTTCGGGGCGGCCGGGGCCGGTGGTGCTCGCGCTGCCCGAGGACATGCTGCTCGACGTCGTGGAGGCGGTGGATCGGCCGCGGGTCGAGCGCGTCGCGCAAGGCTGCGACGCCGATACAATGGATCTGCTCGCCGATTTGCTGACCACCGCCGAGAGGCCCGTCGCGATCGTCGGCGGCGCGGGCTGGGACGTCGCCGCGTCGGGCGCGTTTTCGACCTGGGCGGATCGCAACGGCATTCCGGTCGCCGCGGCGTTCCGGCGGCAGGATGCGATCCCGAACGACTGCCCGGTCTGGGCGGGCAATCTGGGCTATGGCCCCAATCCCAAGCTGGTCGAACGGGTGAAGGCGGCGGATCTGCTGCTGGTCGTCGGACCGCGGCTGGGCGAGGCGACGACCGATGGCTATGCGCTGATCACGCCCGATCATCCGGGGCAGCGGCTGATCCACGTCCACCCCGATCCCGACGAGTTGCAGCGTGCCTACCGCGCCGACGTCGCGGTGTGCGCGGGAATGGCGGAGTTCGCCGAGGCGTTGCTGCTGCTCGACCTGCCGCCGCGCACCGCCGGGCAGGAGGCGCATGCCGAATGGCGCGACTGGTCGACGCCACGTCCGCGCGATCTCGCGATGGATCTGGGGCCGTGCGTGACCGCGATGCGCGAGCGGCTGCCCGCGGATGCGATCATTTGCAACGGCGCGGGGAATTATTCGGGCTGGTGGCATCGCTACTGGCCCTATGCCGGGCCGGGGACGCAGCTTGCGCCGACCGCTGGAGCGATGGGGTATGGTGTGCCCGCGGCGGTCGCCGCATCGCTGCGACATCCCGAGCGGACGGTCGTGGCGCTGGCGGGCGACGGGTGTTTCCTGATGAATGGGCAGGAACTGGCGACCGCGGTGGCGCACGGGGCGGACATGCTGGTGCTGGTCGTTGACAATGGCGGGTACGGCACGATCCGGATGCATCAGGAGCGGGAGTATCCGGGCCGCGTGTCGGGGACAGCGCTGCGCAATCCGGACTTCGCCGCGCTCGGGCGCGCTTATGGGTGCTGGGCGGAGACGGTAACGCAGACGGGCGATTTCGTCGATGCGCTGGACCGGGCGATGGGGCAGTCGGGCGTGCGGCTGCTGCACCTGGTGACGGATATCGAGGCGATTACTGCGGGCACGACGCTGGGGAAGGTGCGCGGGGCGGCGTGATCCTTAGGTGGTGATGGGGCCACGACCCCACCCACAGCCCCACCCCGGCGAAGGCCGGGGCCAAATTGGGGGACAGCAGTAACCGCGGACGATCCTCCGTTACATCGACCTTGCCAATTGGGCCCCGGCCTTCGCCGGGGTGGTGGTGATGCTGGTGCCGCCATTCACTCAAACCGTTCCCCCGCGAAGGCGGGGGCCCAGGGTACCGGGCGCTATCGGTATTTAGCTGGGCCCCCGCGTCCGCGGGGGAACGGCAGGTAGTCCCTGCCCTTATCAGCAGGGAACGACGCGGCCCTCAGCCCGCCAGCGCCGCCCGCACCGCGGCCACCGCATCCGCTGCCTTGGCGCCATCGGGACCACCGCCCTGCGCCATGTCGGGACGGCCACCACCGCCCTGCCCGCCAAGCGCCGCGACCGCGATCTTCAGCAGGTCGACCGCGTTGCGGCTCGCGACCAGATCCGCGGTCACGCCGACCGCGACCGAGGCGCGGCCGTCGTTGATCGCGACGAGCATCGCGATCCCCGACCCCAGCCGCTGCTTGGCCTCGTCGACCGCGCCGCGCAGACCCTTTGCTTCAAAGTCGTTGAGCACCTGGCCGATGAACGCGACGCCACCGATCTCCTCGGGGCCAGCAGCCTCACCAGCGCCGCCGCCGCCGAGCGCCAGCGCCTTCTTCGCATCGGCGAGTTCGCGCTCGAGACGCCGGCGATCCTCGATCAGCGCTGCGACGCGCGCGGGCACTTCGTCGGGCGTCGATTTCAGCGCCGCCGCCGCCTCGCGCAGACGGTCGTCGCGCCCGGTCAGATAGGCGCGCGCCGCCTCGCCGGTCAGCGCCTCGACGCGCCGCACGCCGCTCGACACCGCGCCCTCGCCGACCACCTTGAACAGCCCGATATCGCCGAGCGCGGTCACGTGCGTGCCGCCGCACAGCTCGATCGAATAGGTCTTTCCGTCGTCCTGCGTCCCCATCGACACGACGCGGACCTCGTCGCCATATTTCTCGCCGAACAGCGCCATCGCGCCCATCGCGATCGCGTCGTCGGGGGTCATCAGCAGCGTCGTCACCGCGCCGTTGCCGCGGACCTGCGCGTTCACGTCGGCCTCGACCTGCGCGATGTCGGCGGGGGTCATCGCGACCGGCTGCGAGAAGTCGAAGCGCAGGCGATCGGGCGCGACGAGGCTCCCCTTCTGCGCAACATGCTTGCCGAGGCGTTCACGCAAGGCCTCGTGCAGCAGATGCGTCGCGGAGTGGTTGGCGCGGATCTGCGCGCGGCGCGCGACGTCGATCTGGAGCTTGACGGACTCGCCGACCTTGATGCCGCCCGCGTCAACGATCGCATGATGGACGAACACGCGGCCGAGCTGCTTCGACGTCTCGGTGACGGTTGCGCGCAGCCCGGTGTCGGTCGAGATATGCCCGGTATCGCCGACCTGCCCGCCGCTCTCGCCGTAGAAGGGCGTCTGGTTGACGACGATCGACACCGTGTCGCCGGTGGTCGCATGGCCGACGCGCGCGCCGTCCTTGACCAGCGCGACGACCTCGCCCTCGCCGGTGTCCGACGCATAGCCGAGGAATTCGGTACCGCCGGACTGCTCGACGATGTCGAACCAGATGTCGTCCGAGGCCTTCGCGCCCGAGCCCTTCCAGGCGGCGCGCGCCGCGCGCTTCTGCTCGGCCATCGCGGTGTCGAAGCCATCGCGGTCGACCGCGAGCCCGCGCTCGCGCAGCGCGTCCTCGGTCAGGTCGTAGGGGAAGCCATAGGTGTCGTAGAGCTTGAACGCGACGTCGCCCGCGAGCGTCCCCTCGGTCATCTCCGCGGTCGCCTCGTCGAGCAGCTTCAGCCCCTTGTCGAGCGTCTGGCGGAACCGCGTCTCCTCCTGCTGCAACGTCGCCTCGATCAGCGGGCGCGCGCGCGACAATTCGGGATAGGCGGCGCCCATCTCGGTGACGAGCGCGGGGACCAGCCGGTGCATCAACGGCTCCTTCGCGCCGAGGATATGCGCGTGGCGCATCGCGCGGCGCATGATCCGGCGCAGGACATAGCCGCGGCCTTCGTTGGCGGGCAGCACGCCGTCCGCGACCAGGAAGCCCGCGGTGCGCAGGTGATCGGCGATCACGCGGTGGCTCGCGGTGTTCGCGCCGTTGGTCGCGGTATGCGTCAGCGCGCCCGAGGCGGCGATCAGCGCCTTGAACGTGTCGGTGTCGTAATTGTCGGTGACGCCCTGCATGACCGCGGCAATCCGCTCGAGCCCCATGCCGGTGTCGATAGAGGGCTTGGGCAAATTGCCGACGATCTCGGCATTTTCCTGCTCATATTGCATGAACACGAGGTTCCAGATCTCGACGAAGCGATCGCCGTCCTCGTCGGGGCTGCCGGGAGGGCCACCGGGGATGTGGTCGCCGTGATCGTAGAAGATCTCCGAGCACGGCCCGCACGGCCCGTTGTCGCCCATCGACCAGAAATTGTCCTTGGTCGGGATGCGGATGATGCGGTGCTCGGGGAGGCCCGCGATCTTCTTCCAGAGGTCGAACGCCTCGTCGTCGGTGTGGTACACGGTCGCGGTCAGCTTGTCCGGTGACAGGCCCCATTCCTTCGTCAGCAGCGTCCAGGCGTGGGTGATCGCCTGTTCCTTGAAATACTCGCCGAACGAGAAATTGCCGAGCATTTCGAAGAAGGTGTGATGCCGCGCGGTATAGCCGACATTGTCGAGATCATTGTGCTTGCCGCCCGCGCGGACGCACTTCTGCGACGAGGTGGCGGTCGTGTAGGGGCGCGATTCGAGACCGGTGAAGACGTTCTTGAACGGCACCATCCCGGCATTGACGAACATCAGCGTCGGGTCGTTCTGCGGCACGAGCGGCGCGGAGGGCACGATCTGGTGCCCCTGCGAACCGAAATAGTCGAGGAAGCCGCGGCGGATGTCGTTCGTCGATGTCATGCGGGGGGACTTAGGCGAGCGCGGCGGTTCGCTCAAGTAGAGGTGTAGAGGCGTGGCTTCATCAACCAAAGTAGCATGTTTCCCCGCGAAGGCGGGGACCCAGACTGGGCTCCCGCCTTCGCGGGAGAACACGGACGTGCTGGGTGTCGCTGGCCACAGCCTCCACCCCGGCGAAGGCCGGGGCCCAGTTGGGGGACGGCAATAACGGAAGATCGTGCTTCGTTATTACCACCTTTCCAACTGGGCCCCGGCCTTCGCCGGGGTGGCGGAATGTGTGGTAGGTTACTCTACCCCAAAGGTGCGTCGATCGATCTTGGCGGCTCACTGAACCAGCGCGGCCCGGCGTCGGTCATGTGGAAGCAGTCCTCGATCCGGACGCCGTATCTGCCCGGCGTGTAGATCCCCGGTTCGTCGGAGAAGCACATCCCCGCCGCGAGCCGCGTCGTCTCGCCACGGACGAAGTTGACGGGTTCGTGGCCATCCATGCCGATCCCGTGCCCGGTGCGATGCGACAGGCCGGGAAGCGTGTAGCCCGGACCATAGCCGAGCGTCTCGTAATAGCGCCGGACCGCATCGTCGACGCTGCCAGCTGTGGCACCGATCTTCGCAGCGGCGAAGGCGACCTGCTGGCCACGTGCGACCTGATCCCAGGTCTTGCGCTGGTCGGCGGTCGCGGTGCCGTGAACCCAGGTGCGCGAGACGTCGGACTGATAGCCTTGCACGGTGCAGCCGCAGTCCATCAGTACGACCTGCCCGTCGGCGACGCGGTGGATCTCGCGGCTGCCGTGCGGATAGGCCGACGCCTCGCCGACCAGCGCCATCGAGAATTCGGGCGCGCCGCCCAGCGCCTTCGTCGCGGCGGTCATAAGCGCGCCGATCTGCGGGCCGGTCATGCCGGTTTCGAGGCGGGCCTTGGTCCAGCGATAGGCGGCGAGCGTGACGTCGGTCGCCGCCTGCATCAGCGCGATCTCGGCGGGGGTCTTGATCATCCGGCTGGCGCGGACGACTGGATCGGCCGACACGATCTTCGCATCGGGCAGCACGCGCGCGAGGCCCGCATAGGCGAAATAGCGGACGTCGGCCTCCAGCCCGATCGGCCGCGCGGCGAGTGTGCGATCGCGCAGGAACCCGGCGACGACGCGCAGCGGATCCTCGTCCTCCTGCCACACACGCACGTCGGCGGGGACGGCGAGCGTCTCGCGCACCGACGGCTCCTCGAAGAACGGCGTGACGATGCACGGCGTCCCCTCGACCGGAATGACCGCCAGCGTTAGCCGCTCGCTGGTATGCCAGCGCACGCCGGTAAAATAGATCATCGACGATCCGGGCTCGATCAGCACCGCGCCGATCCCCGCCGCCTTCATCAGCGACTGCGCGCGAACGAGCCGCGCAGCGCGCTCGGTGGCGTCGATCGGTTTCGCTCCGCCGGTGATATCGGACAGCGCGGCGAGGTCTGGTTCCGCGGCGCGCAGGAACGCGCTGGTGGACAGCAAAGGCGCCGCGGCGGCGAGGCCGAGCAGCGTGCGACGCGACGGCGTAAAGGGGGGCGTAAAGGTGGGCATCGACATCGCCGGACGATAGGGTGCTTGACCCGAGCGCCGCAATCCCCTTCCCTTGCGCACGTATTTCGGGAGCGATTAATGGCCAAGCGGCTAACCTATTACATCTTGCTGGGGCTGGTCGCGGGCCTTGTCGTCGGCTGGATCCTCAACGCGTCGATCGACGACGGCACCGCCGCGTCCGCCGCGCGGCTGAAGGACATTGCGGGCTATTTCTCGATCGTGACGTCGCTGTTCCTGCGGCTGATCAAGATGATCATCGCGCCGCTGGTCTTCTCGACGCTGGTCGTCGGCATCGCGCATATGGGCGACACGGGCGCGCTGGGCCGGGTGGGCCTGCGCAGCCTCGGCTGGTTCATCTGCGCGTCGCTGTTGTCGCTGACGCTCGGCATGATCCTGGTCAACGTGTTGCAGCCGGGCGTCGGCCTCGAGCTCGCGATCCCGCCCGCGACCGCGTCGAGCGGGGTCGATCCCGCGGCGTTCGATCTGGCCAAGTTCATCTCGCACATCGTACCCGATTCGATGATCGCGGCGATGGCGAGCAACGAGATCCTGCAGATCGTCGTGTTCTCGGTGTTCGTCGGCGTGGCCATCACCGCGGTCGGCGAAAAGGCCGCGCCGCTGGTCAAGGCGATCGAGGCGCTGGTGGCGGTGATGCTCCAGATCACCAATTACGTGATGCGGTTCGCGCCGTTCGCGGTGTTCGCCGCGGTGACCGCGACGCTCGCCGAGCGCGGCCCGAGCATTCTCGGCGATCTCGGCTATTTCATGCTGTGCTTCTATCTGGGCCTGGCGCTGCTGTGGGCGCTGCTGATCGGGATTGCGTTCGTGCTGATCGGCCCGCGGACTCGGTTGCTGGTGCGCTATATCCGCGATCCGCTGATCCTCGCCTTCTCGGCGGCGTCGTCGGAAGCGGCGTATCCGCGGACGCTGGAGGCGCTCGACCGGTTCGGCGTGCCGCCGCGGATCGCGAGCTTCGTGCTGCCGCTGGGCTATTCGTTCAATCTCGACGGGTCGATGATGTACATGACGTTCGCGTCGCTGTTCATCGCGCAGGCCTATGGCATCCACATGCCGATCGGGCAGCAGATCGCGATGCTGCTCGTGCTGATGGTGACGTCGAAGGGGATTGCGGGCGTGCCGCGCGCGTCGCTGGTGGTGATCGCAGGGACGCTGTCGATGTTCAAGATCCCCGAGGCGGGCATCCTGCTGATCCTCGCGGTCGACCATTTCCTCGACATGGGGCGCTCGGCGACCAACGTGATCGGCAATGCGGTCGCGGCGACGGTGGTCGCGAAGTGGGAGGGCGGGCTCGACGAGCGCGAGCCCGCCGACCGTGATCCACCGGTGGCGCCGACCGGGCATGGGCCGAAGACCAATATCGACAGCTTCGACAAGATCGGGCCGGGTCAGGGTTGAGGCGGGCGGAGGTTTAGCGACGCCCGTCATCCCCGGATCGCCCGTCATCCCAGCGCCTTCCGCCATCCCAGCAACTTCCGTCATGCCAACAACTTCCGTCATCCCAGCGAAGGCTGGGATCCAGAGCCGCAATCGGCGCGCTCGTGCCTCTGGATCCTGGGTCGAGCCCCGGATGACGGGCGTGGGGAGGCGGTGGCGTGATCCTAGCGCTCAGGCGTAGGCGTAGGGGCCGCCCTTTTTGAGCCCGGCCTGATAGGCAGGCCGGGCGTGCACCTTGGCGAGCCAGGCGATCGTGGCGGGGCGCGACTCGTTCAGGCCGCCGCGGCTGCGCGCAGCCTCCAAGGGAAAGCTCATCATGATGTCGGCGGCGGTCATCTCTGCGCCCGCGAACCACGGCCGTTGCGAGAGTTCGGATTCGACGTAATCGAGATGAACGTCGATCATCGGCTGGATCTTCTTGACCGCGACCTTGCCCATGATCGGGATGCGCGCGAGGACGAGTTTCAACAGCAGCGGCGGCATCATCGAGCCTTCGGCATAATGCAGCCAGAAGCGGTAGCGCAGCGCATCGCCGCGGTTTGCGGGCGCACCGAGTTTGCCGTCCGCCTTGTCGACGAGATATTCGACGATCGCGCCGGTCTCGGCGATGATCTGATCCCCATCCTCGATCACCGGCGACTTGCCGAGCGGATGGACCTTCTTGAGTTCGGGCGGGGCGAGCATGGTCTCCGGGTTCCGCTCGTAGCGCCTGATCTCGTACGGGAGGCCAAGTTCCTCGAGCATCCACAGGATCCGCTGCGATCGCGAGTTTTCGAGGTGGTGGACGATGATCATGCTGGCTCCCCTGCTCTTCTATCCCGCCGACACGCTTATCGGGCCGCGGTGCGCGCCGTCCAGATCCAGGCGACGGCGGGAAATTCCACCGTGTCGCCGGTGCGGTGACGGTCGCAGACCTGGGTGAGACGCGCGATGTGGCGCGCGCGTTCCGCGGGCGCGGCGTCGCGGATCGCGGAGGCGGCGGGGCCGATGCGGCGGAAATAGTCGACCGCGTCGGCGACGGGGTCGGACCCGCCGCCGGCGCGATAGGCAAAGTCGATGCGGCTGGGCGGTCCTGCCTGCCAGCCGGCGTCGGCGAGGATGGCGGCGACATGGCCGGGGTCGGCGAACGCGAACGGACCGGGCGCAGTGGTCGCCGGCGCGTCGGCGTCACCGCCGGTGGCGCCGATGGTTTCGGTAGCCCAGCGATTGGCGGCGCGTTCGGCGAAACAGGAGAAGACGACCGTCGCGTTCGGCGCGGCGGCCGCGGCAAGCGTGGCGAAGGCGGCAACGGGGTCGGCGAAGAACATGACGCCGTGGCGCGAGACGTAAAGATCGACCGGGGCGTGCTGCGCGGCGGCGGCGGTGATGTCGGCGCATTCGAACTGCGCGTTGCCCTGGTCGGCGGCGCGTTGCCGGGCGGTCTCGATCAGATTGGGGGACAGGTCGATACCGGTGACGGTCGCGTTCGGCAGCGCCTGCGCGGTGGCCAGCGTGGTCGCGCCCGCGCCGCAGCCGATGTCGATGACCTTGGCGGTTTTCGGAGACGCGGCGGCGAGGATCGCGGCGTTCAGTTGCGGCGTGAGGTTCGCGAAGCTGCGGTCGGTGCGGCGCCATTCCTCGGCCCAAATATCGCCAATCCTGCCGGTCCAGTCAAAGCCTGTGGTCATCAGCGGGGCGCTTCATGCTTGGGGTTCGGGGGCGTTGGGGGAGTGAAGTATAGAAAGTATAGACGCTCGCACGGGTTTTGCGTCGAGGGATTTTTCGTGGACGCGGTAGATTGCGTATCCGTGTTTCCCCGCGAAGGCGGGGATCCAGCCTGGGCTCCCGCCTTCGCGGGAGACCATTGGCGCGGGCGCGTCGTAGCACCTGAGTTGAGAAGACATCCCAATTGGGCCCCGGCCTTCGCCGGGGGGCGTGGGTTTGGATTGTCGTGGCACTCGACATGAGCGGCCTTCCCAACTGGCTCCGGCGTTCGCCGGGATGGTATGGGTTTGGGTTGTCCGAGCGCTCGGTTTGTGAGGCCTTCCCAACTGGGCCCCGGCCTTCGCCGGGGTGGTGCGGGCTTGCGTCGTCGTGGCACTCGACATGAGCGGGCTTCCCAACTGGCCGCGGCGTTCGCCGGGGTGGTGTGGGCTTGGGGGCGACGCGTTTCCTCGCGTGCCCTCACCCTCCCATTGCAAGGGCAATGGGCCCCTCCCTCTCCCCCGAGGGGAGAGGGTCAAGCAGTCCGGCTCTAGCTTGACGGGGGAGCGTTCGTGTTATGCGTCGTCTTCGGCGCCGGGGCCTACCATCATTTCCTCGGCGACCTTGTCGGTGCGTGCACGGATCTGCTTTTCGAGGCGGTCGGCGGTTTCGGGGTTGTCCTTGAGGAAGGTCTTCGAATTCTCGCGACCCTGGCCGAGACGGACGCTGTCGTAGCTGAACCAGGCACCCGACTTCTCGACGAGGCCCGCCTTCACGCCGAGATCGAGGATCTCGCCGAGCTTCGATACGCCCTGCCCGTACATAATGTCGAATTCGACCTGCTTGAACGGCGGCGCGACCTTGTTCTTGACGACCTTCACGCGCGTCTGGTTGCCCGTGACCTCTTCGCCGGCCTTGACCGCGCCGATGCGGCGGATGTCGAGACGGACCGAGGCGTAGAACTTCAGCGCGTTGCCGCCCGTCGTCGTCTCCGGATTGCCGTACATCACGCCGATCTTCATGCGCAGCTGGTTGATGAAGATCACCATGCAGCGCGAGCGGCTGATCGAGCCGGTGAGCTTGCGCAGCGACTGTGACATCAGGCGCGCCTGGAGGCCAACATGGCTGTCGCCCATCTCGCCCTCGATTTCCGCGCGCGGCACGAGTGCCGCGACCGAGTCGACCACGAGCACATCGATCGCGTTCGAGCGTACCAGCGTGTCGACGATCTCGAGCGCCTGCTCGCCGGTGTCGGGCTGCGACACGATCAGCTCGTCGATGTTGACGCCGAGCTTCCTGGCATAGACCGGGTCGAGCGCATGCTCGGCATCGACGAACGCGGCGGTGCCGCCGTTCTTCTGCGCTTCGGCGATCACGTGGAGCGCGAGCGTAGTCTTGCCCGAGCTTTCCGGGCCGTAAATCTCGATCACGCGGCCGCGCGGCAGGCCGCCGACGCCGAGCGCGATGTCGAGCCCGAGCGAGCCGGTCGAGATGACCTCGACCTGCATCGTTTCCTTGGAGCCCAGGCGCATCGCCGAGCCCTTGCCGAACGCGCGGTCGATCTGCGCGAGCGCGGCGTCCAGCGCCTTTTGCCGGTCGTTGGTTGCGGTTGCCATGCCGGTGTCGATCACTTTCAGATTAGCGGCCATTGATAAGCTCCATCGCTAAAGCAAGCGCGCGTGCCATTCAACGCGTCAAACGCCATGTATTCTCTTTGTTCTCATGGAACAAGTACGGAACATCGGGTTTGGGCGAAAAAGGCAGAGTCTGGTCGAGAATGGGTCGTTCAGGCGCGCGCTTGGTAGTGGCCAGCGTAGTCGGTTTTGGCTCTGGGTCCTGACTTTCGTCAGGATGACGGCAGGTGGTGGTGGGGGCGTCCGTTCAGGCGAGCGTCGTTGCGAGGGTCCACCAGCCGCAGGCTTGCGCCGCGGTTGCAGCCGAGTCTCTGGCTTCGGCGGTCTGGAAGAGGGCAAAGCAGGTGGCGCCGGAACCGGACATTCTGGACAGCAGGACGTCGGGCGCCGCGTCGAGCAACGTGCGGACGTCGGCGATGATGGGCGCCAACGCCAGCGCGGGGGGCTCCAGATCGTTGCGGCCGGCGGTTGCGCGCGTGAGAAGGTCGCCTTCGGGGATCGGGCCGCGATCCTGGCCGTCCCAGGCCTTGAAGACCGCGGCGGTGGAGACCGCGACGCCGGGGTTTACGAGGAGGAGCGGCGTGCCGGACAGGCCTTCGAGGTTTGTCAGCGTATCGCCCTTGCCGGTGCCGAGCGTGGTGCGGTTGGCGAGGCATGCCGGGACGTCCGCGCCAAGCGTTGCGGCGATGGCGTGGAGGCGGGGATCGGTCGCGGCGACGCCGTGGAGGCGAGCGAGCGCGCGAAGCGTGGCGGCGGCGTCGGCCGAGCCTCCGCCGATGCCCGAGGCGATGGGCAGGTGCTTTTCCAGCGTTATCGCGTGACGAGCGTTCGGGGCGAATGCGGCGGTGAAGGCGTCGGCGGCGGCGGTGACGAGGTTGCCACTCCATGCCGCCACCCCGGCGGAGGCCGGGGTGGCGGTGTGTTTTGGGGCGGGGAGCAGCGCATCCGCGAAGGGGCCGGTGATGGTGAAGCGGTTCGCGGCGGCCGGTTCGACGGTGACGATGTCGCCGTCGGTGGCGAAGGCGAACAGCGTTTCGAGATCGTGATAGCCGTCTTCGCGGCGACGGCGGACGTGGAGCGCCAGGTTGATCTTTGCCGGGGCGGATTCGGTGGTGGCGGGCATCGTGGGTCTCGGGGTTTGGCGGGTTGGGCTTGGCTTAGCGGATGGAGGGGCACTGGCAACGTTCCGCTCTGCTTCTAGCGTCCGTCATCCTGACGAAAGTCAGGATCCAGAGCCAGGCAGGGTATCGGTCGTTACTCTGGGTCCTGACTTTCGTCAGGATGACGGAGGGGGCGTTGCGCACGCTTCGCCCTGTGCGGGCCAGGTGCGCGCGGCGTTACGCTCATTGCCGCCGTCGGCATCGCCCTCCCCACGGAAGCCGTGCGAGCCCGCTCCCCCCGTAGGAAAACGAGTCAGCGACGAGCTTTCGGCGGGAGGCCATTGGCGATCTTGGCGGTGAGGCGGGCAGTGTCGCTCGGTTCGGCGGTCAGCAGCGCGGCGCGCCAGGCGTAGCGAGCCTCATATTGGCGGCCGACCGTCCAATAGGCATCGCCGAGGTGATCGCCGATCTCGGCGTTGGCGGGATCGCCCTGCCCTGCGCGTTCGAGCAGCGGGAGCGCACGCGCGGTGTCGCCCGCGAGATGGTAAGCCCAACCCAGCGAGTCGGTGATCGACGCATTGGCCGGATCGAGGCGGCTGGCGCGTTCCAGCAGCCGGATCGAGGCGGGGATGTCATCGCCATGCTCGACCTGCGCAAAACCAAGATAATTGAGCGCAAGCGGTTGTGCAGGACCCCGCGCGACCGCCTTTTCGAGCGCGTCGCGCGCCTCGGGCCAGCGCCCCGCCTGGTCGAGCGCACCGCCATATTGCAGCCATAAGCCCCAGCTGCCGCCATTCGCCCCGTCCGCGGTGATGATGCGGCGATACCAGGTCGCGGCTTCGGCGGGGTTGCCGGTGGTCAGAAGCAAGTCGGCATAGCGCTGCCAGTCGGCGGGTTCGGCGTCCGCCTGGTCGACCCGGTTCTTGGCGGCGGCCAGCGCCTCGCCGTCGCGGTCGGCATTGGCGAGGATCTCGACCCGCTCGGCAGCGGCGGCGGCGGCGAACGCGCCCTTCGGATCGACCTCGTCGAGGACGGTGAGCGCGCGATCGACGATCCTGTTACGGGCGAGCGCGTCGGCGAGCAGGAGCCGCGCACTGTCGTAGCGGGAGTCCGCGCGCAATGCCGCCTGCGTCAGCGCGATCGACAGCGGCGAGGGCTCGCCCGCCGCAAGATCGCTGGCGAGCCGGGCGAGCAGCCGCGAGACGCCGATCGCAAGCGGCTGGCGGCGCGGTGCGGCGGCGATCAGCGTACGCGCCTCGGTGGCGAAGCGGTTGGCGACGGGGTCCTTGGCGGCGGTGGCGAGCGACGGTTCGGGATCGCGACCCTCGGCATGCGCGACCCAGGCGTAGAGCGACGGTGCGAGAACCACAAGCGGCCCGGTGGAAAGCGTCGCGATCGCGGCGTTGGCAGCCTTGGCATCCCCCGCGCGCGCGGCGTCGGCCAACGGGAGGAGCGCGGCATCCGCAGGGGCGACGCCTGCCCGGTTCAGGACGGCGGCGGCGCGCGCGGCGAGCGGCATGTCGCCCGCCTCGAGCGCCTCGCGGTACGCGCGGATCGCGACGACCGGATCGTCGGGCGCCGCCGCCAGCACCTTCGCATAGCTGGCGGCGGCAAGATCGGGCCGGCCCGCGGCATCGGCGGCGCGGGCCTTCAGATAGGCGGAGAGATCCCCCGTCTCGGCCGCGGCGGGTGCCGCCACGGCGAGACCGAGCAGGAGGAGGAGAGGCAGACGCAGGGGCTTACATGTTGGGATAATTGGGGCCTCCGCCGCCCTCGGGTACGACCCAGTTGATATTCTGGGTGGGGTCCTTGATGTCGCAGGTCTTGCAGTGGACGCAGTTCTGCGCGTTGATGACGAACTTCGGATCGCCTTCTTCGACGCCGACGACCTCGTAAACGCCGGCCGGGCAATAGCGTTGCGCGGGCTCGTCGTACATCGGCAGGTTGTAGGTGATCGGTACCGCCGGATCCTTGAGCGTCAGGTGGACCGGCTGGTCCTCCTCATGGTTGGTGTTCGAGATGAACACCGACGAGAGGCGATCGAAGGTGAGGACGCCGTCGGCCTTGGGATAGTCGATCGGCTTGACCAGATCCTTGCGCCACAGGCTTTCATGGTCGGGATGATGGTGCATCGTGAAGGGAACCTTGATCCCCAGATGCTCGAGCCACATCGTCACGCCGGCAAGCCCCGACCCGACCAGGTCGCCGAACTTCTTGACCAGCGGCACGACGTTGCGGACGACCGACAGCTCCTTCTTGACCCACGACCGTTCGAACGCCTCTGGATAGGCGGCGAGCTCGTCATGGCCGCGCTGCGAGACGATCGCCTCGACCGCAGCCTCGGCGGCCATCATGCCCGACTTCATCGCGGTGTGCGTACCCTTGATCCGCGGCACGTTGAGGAAACCGGCGCTATCGCCGATCAGCGCGGCGCCGGGCATCACGAGCTTGGGGATCGACTGCAACCCGCCATCGCTGATCGCGCGCGCGCCGTAGCTCACTCGCTTGGCGCCCTTGAGCAGCGCGGCGATCTCGGGGTGCGTCTTCCAGCGCTGCATCTCGTGGAACGGCGAGAGATGCGGGTTGGTGTAGTTGAGCCACGTCACGAACCCGATCGAGACCTGACCGTTCGCCTGGTGATAGATCCAGCCGCCGCCGTTCGAGCCGTCGGTCTCGGTCAGCGGCCAGCCCTGCGTGTGGATGACGCGGCCGGGCGAATGGAGCGCGGGATCGATGTCCCACAGCTCCTTGATGCCGAGGCCGTAGACCTGCGGATCGCTGTCCTTGGCGAGATCGAACTTGGCGATCAGTTGCTTGGTCAGGTGCCCACGGCAGCCTTCCGAGAAGAAGGTGTACTTCGCGTGGAGTTCGAGCCCCGGCGTGTAATCGCCCTTGTGCGTGCCGTCGCGCGCGACGCCCATGTCGCCGGTTGCGACGCCCTTGACCGAGCCATCGTCGTTGAACAGGATTTCGGCGGCGGCGAAGCCGGGGAAGATCTCGACGCCGAGTTCCTCCGCCTTGCCCGCCATCCAGCGGCACAGATTGCCGAGGCTGCCGGTATAGGTGCCCTTGTTGTGCATGAACGACGGCGTGACGAAGTGCGGCATCTCGCTCTTCTTCGTCTTGCTGAGGATCCAGTGATGGTTCTCGGTCACCGGCACTTCCGCCAGCGGACAGCCATCCTCGCGCCAGTTGGGCAGCAGTTCGTCGAGGCTCTTGGGATCGATGACCGCGCCCGACAGGATGTGCGCACCGACCTCGGAGCCCTTTTCGAGCACGCAGACGCTGATCTCCGCGTCCTTCTCCGCCGCCATTTGTTTGAGACGGATCGCTGCCGAAAGACCGGCCGGGCCTGCGCCGACGATCACCACATCATAGGGCATCGATTCACGTGTCGTCATCATCGTCTCCCGGGGATATCCCCTCTTTGCCCAGCTTCACGGACCCCCCCTCGTTCGGGCTCGGGCTGGCACCGTCTTGTCCAATATGGCGATTGCGCGAGTTGACCGCCACGTCAACCGTGCAGCATAGGTTACCCTGTGGGGGCGGACCAAACCATCGATTGGCGAAATGCCGCGGCGAGCGCGCTCGAATGGTGGCACGAGGCTGGCGTCGACACGCTGGTCGACGATGTCCCCCGCGACTGGTTCGCGGCGCCTGAGCCGCTTGTCGTCGCACCCGCGACACCTGTTGCGCCGGCCGTATCGCCATCCACAATGCCGCTTGTGCTGGCAGACTTCCTCAACTGGCGGGGCGGGGCAGAGGTTCCCGAGGCGAGCTGGAGCGGGATTTCGCTCTCCGCCAGCGGGCCGGCTGACGCTACGGTCATGGTGCTTGTCGATTGTCCCGACCGGGACGACGGCGATGCCGGTGCGTTGCTGAGCGGGGGGTCGGGTCGATTGCTCGACCGGATGCTCGCGGCGATCGGCCTCGCGCGCGACGCCGTGCACGTTGCGGCGGTGTGCGCGAAGCGGCCGACGGCGGGGCGGATCCAGATCGAGGTCGAGGATCGGCTCGCCGAAATCGCCAAGCATCACATCGGCTTGGTTGCACCGAGGCAGTTGCTGCTGCTCGGCAATGCGGCGAGCCGTGCCATCCTCGGGACGGAATTACAGGCGGCGCGCGGGCGTTTACACCGGTTTAACCATAAGACCGCACAAACGGGGGCTGGTGACGCGTCGGATGTGACGACGGTGGTCGCGAGCTATCATCCGCGGTTTCTGATCGAGAAGCCCGCGGCCAAGGCCGAGGCCTGGAAGGATTTGCAGATGCTGATGGGCGAACAGATATCGCAAAAGGGCGCACGATGATCCGGACCCGGTCGATCTCGCGGGCAGCGCTCGTTCTGGGGCTCAGCGCCCTTCCCCTCCCGGCCTTCGCCGCGACGCTGCCGGGCGAGCCCGCGGGCGATGCCCGGCTCGGCACGCCGCAGCTGGTCGGCGCGCCGACGCTGGAACAGATTCCGGACCAGCTCGATGCCGGACAGCGCGAGGCGTACAAGACCGTCTTCGCCGCGATCCGCGACGGCAAATGGACCGATGCGCAGATCGGGCTCGACACGATGAAGCCCGGCCCGCTGCACGCGATCGCGCGCGCCGAGATGTACACGGCCAAGGGTTCGCCCCGGGTCGAGATGGAGCCGCTGGTCGCGCTGCTCAACGAAGCGCCCGAACTGCCCGAGGCCGCGCAAATCTCTCGCCTGGCGATGACGCGCGGCGCGGTCGACCTGCCCCCCCTGCCCGCTGCGCAACGCCTGATCTGGCAGGACGGCGCACCGCGTCGAGTCCGCGCCAAGAGCCTGCAGGGCGACCTGATCGCCGCCGATCTCGCGCTCAAGATGCAGCCTTACGTCAAGGCGGACATGGGGCGCGAGGCGCAGTCGCTGCTCGATAGCACGCCGGGGCTGACCCCCGAGGCACTGACCGAGTGGCAGCAGAAGATCGCGTGGATCTATTTCCTCCAGGGCGACGATGCGAACGCGCGCGTCATGGCCGCCAAGGCGCAGGACGGAGTCGGCGACTGGGCGGTGCAGGGCCGCTGGGTCGGCGCGCTGTCCGCATGGCGCCAGAATGACTGCGCGAATGCCGAGGCCGGGTTCGAAGGCGTCGCAGCGCGCGCCGGCGACGTCGACCTGCGCGCCGCCGCACTCTACTGGGCGTCGCGCGCGGACATGGTCTGCTCGCGCCCCGACAAGATCGAGGGGCGCCTGAAGGCCGCGGCGCAGTTCGGCGAGAGCTTCTACGGCCAGCTCGCGCGCCAGCAGCTCGCGATGAAGGACAAGGGCACCGCGGTCGGCGGGCTGGTCGCGAGCGACTGGAAGGTCGTCGGCAAGCGGCCCAACGTCCGCGTCGCGGCGGCACTGGTCGAGGTCGGCGAGACCGACCTGGCCGATACCGTCATCCGCCAGCAAGCCAAGATCGGCGACCCGCGCGAATTCGGCAACCTGGTCCGGGTCGCCGAGGCACTGAGCCTGCCAGCGACGACCGTGTGGCTCGCGCATAACTGCCCGCAAGGCGTTACCTCGACCGCCGAGGCGCGCTATCCGACGCCGAACTGGACGCCCGACAGCGGCTGGCACATCGACAAGGCGCTGGTCTATGCGCACACGCTCGAGGAATCGCGGTTCCGCAACACCGTGAAGAGTCCGGCGGGCGCCTATGGCCTCATGCAGATCATGCCCGCCGCCGCGACCGACTTCGCGCGCGAACGCGGCACCGCGATCGACATGAAGGCGCTGACCAAGCCGTCGACCAACATGGATATCGGCCAGCGTCACCTCGAACGGCTGCGCGACATGGCGGGAGTCACCGGCGGCCTGCTGCCCAAGGTGATCGCGGCGTATAATGCGGGGCCGCGCCCGGTCGGCGACTGGAACGCGATCGTCCACGATAATGGCGATCCGCTGCTATATATCGAGAGCATCCCCTATTGGGAGACGCGCGGCTACGTCACCACCGTGCTGCGCAACTACTGGATGTACGAGGCGCAGGACGGCAAGAAGGCATCGACCAGCCGCAACGCGCTCGCGCAGGGCATGTGGCCGCGCTTCCCCGGCCTGCCGGGTGCGACCGCGGTCCGGATGAATGCGACGCCGAACGCGCGTGCGAGCGCCAGCGTGTCGCCCGTGCACACGACGGTCGCGGTCAACGCGAGCGTCAGCCCGCAGTCCGCAACCCTCACGCGCGCGGACTGATCGCCATGCCGATCGATGAAAGCCGGACGTTCCTGCCGGTACGGATCGCCGTGCTGACGGTGTCGGACACGCGCGGGCTCGCCGAGGATCGCTCGGGCGATACGCTGGTCGCGCGGCTAACCGAGGCGGGGCACATCCTCGCCGACCGCCGGATCGAGAAGGACGATGTCGAGACGATCGTCTCGCGGCTTCATGCCTGGATCGGCGATCCCGCGGTCGACTGCATCATCACCACCGGCGGTACCGGCGTGACGGGTCGCGACGTGACGCCCGAGGCGATCGAGCAGGTCGCCGAGAAGATGATCCCCGGCTTCGGCGAACTCTTCCGCATGCTGAGCTTCCAGACGATCGGCACCTCGACCGTGCAGTCGCGCGCCTGTGCCTGCGTGTCGCACGGCACCTATATCTTCGCGCTGCCCGGCTCGACCGGCGCGGTGAAGGACGGCTGGGACGGCATCCTGCGCGACCAGCTCGACAGTCGCCACCGCCCCTGCAATTTCGTCGAACTGATGCCGCGGCTGCTCGAGCGCTGAAAACGCCAATGCTCTGTACTTCTCGCCAAGAGATGGCGGGACGTACAGGGTACACGTTCTCGTACCGCACCCAAGCTCGGGAAAATATCGCGAGATCCGAACGCGTTGCGCCGGTGCGCTGCTGTATTACTAAACTGGCACACTCGGTGCATTGGTCGTCATGCAGCCCGATCGGGTTGCGACACCAACGATCCGAAGGACGCCATCATGCGCTCGCTCTTCCTGAACAGCCTCATCGCCGCCTCGCTGCTCGTATCCGCCACGCCGGTCCTCGCCGCCGGCGCGTCGCAACCGACGACGAAGCTCAAATACAACGCAAAGATGCAGAAATACTGCGCGATCGATCCCGCCGTCACCGGCAGTCACCTCCAGCAACAGACCTGCAAGACCTCGGCGCAGTGGAGCGCCGCCGGGCTCGACATGCCGAAGCCACATATCGCCGACCCCAGCATTCCGATCGCGACAGTCGCGACGGTCGCACCGGTCGCCACGATCGCCCAGCGATGACGCATCACGCGGCGGGGCAGCCCCTTGGGGGTTTCGCCCCGCGCGTCGATAGCCGGGCACGTTTACCCGACCCGAGGAAAACCGACGGAAAGGGAGGACTCGAAACACGAGTGCCCCCTTTCCGCTCTTTACGTTCAGTATAGCCCCCCCGACGGGCGAGGATCAGATCAGTTCGCCAGCAGTCGCTCGGCAAAGGCGCGGACGCCCGGACCGATATCGGCGCGCGACAAGGCGATCGCCAGGTTCGCCTGGATGTATCCAGCCTTGTCACCGCAGTCATAACGCTGGCCGTCGAACGTAAAGCCGTGGAACGGCTGGTTGCCGATCAGCTGCGCCATCGCGTCGGTCAGCTGGATCTCGCCGCCCGCACCCTTTTCCTGCGTTTCGAGGATCCGCATCACCTCGGGCTGGAGGATGTAGCGCCCCGGGATCATCAGGTTCGACGGCGCAGTACCCCGTGCTGGCTTTTCGATCAGCGCGGTGACCTCGGTCAGGCGCCCGTCAATCGCGCCCGGCGAGATGATGCCGTATTTGTCGGTCTCCGAATCCGCGACTTCGAGCGCACCGATGACGTTCCCGCCGACCTTGTTATACGCCTCGACCATCTGCTTCATGAAGCCGGGCTGGCCGACCATCAGTTCGTCGGGCAGCAGCACCGCGAACGGCTCGTCGCCGACGATCTCGCGCGCGCACCACACAGCATGGCCGAGGCCCAGCGGTTCCTGCTGGCGGACATAGACCGGCGAGCCCGGCTTCATCCGGATCTGGCTGATCGCGTCGAGCGACTTGCCGCGCGCGCGCATCGTATCCTCGAGCTCGTAGGAAATGTCGAAATGATCCTCGAGCGCACCCTTGCCGCGCCCGGTCACGAAGATGATCTGCTCGATGCCCGCCTCGAGCGCTTCCTCGACGGCGTACTGGATCAGAGGCTTGTCGACGACGGTCAGCATCTCCTTCGGCATCGCCTTGGTGGCGGGGAGGAAGCGAGTGCCGAGTCCAGCGACCGGGAACACGGCTTTGCGCAGTGGCTTGATGGTCATTCGAACTCCAAATGTTGTCGTAAGGTCGTCAATTTCGATGCCGTATTTACCGGTCGTTACGGGTCCGTGCAAATCGGGCCGCCCGATCGACGAAACGTCGCAGCCGGTTAGCGCGTCATTAAACGCGTTGGGCTACAAGGGTTCCATGTCCAAGATCCTCATCATATTCGGCACGCGTCCCGAAGCGATCAAACTCTTCCCCGTCATCCGCGCGCTGGCCGGGGTTCCGGGCCTGACCGTACGCACCTGCGTCACCGCGCAGCATCGCGGGCTGCTCGACCAGGTGCTGGCGATCGCCGATCTCGCGCCCGACATCGATCTCGATCTGATGGAGCCGGGGCAGACGCTCGACCGGCTGACTGCGCGGCTGCTGACCGGCCTGGGCGACGTGATGGACGCCGAACGGCCCGATCTGGTCATCGTCCAGGGCGATACCGCGACCGCGATGACCGGTGCGCTCGCCGCCTATTACCGCAAGGTCCCGGTCGCGCATGTCGAGGCAGGCTTGCGATCGGGCGATATCTATCATCCCTGGCCCGAGGAGGTGAACCGCCGGATCGTCGCGCCGATCGCCGCATTGCACCTCGCGCCGACCGAGACGTCGGCAGAGGCGCTACGTCGCGAGACCATCGCCGCCGACACGATCCACGTGACCGGCAACACCGTGATCGACGCGCTCCACTGGACCAGCGCCAAGGTCGCCGAAGATCCGGCGCTGGCCGCGGGGCTCGACTCGATCGCCGCGCGCTTTGCCGGCAAGCGGATCGTGCTGGTCACGACGCACCGACGCGAGAATTTCGGCGACGGGATGGCGGCGATCGCGCGCGCGATCGGCCGCATCGCCGCGCGCGACGACGTCGCGGTGGTGTTCCCCGTCCACCCCAATCCCAACGTTGTCTCGGTCATGGACGCAATACTGGGCGACCGCGGCAACGTCGCCAGGATCGCGCCGCTCGATTACCCGCATTTCGTCCGCGCGCTTGGCATGGCCGATATCGTGCTGACCGATTCGGGCGGCGTCCAGGAGGAGGCGCCTGCGCTCGGCAAACCGGTACTGGTGATGCGCGAGACGACCGAGCGGCCCGAAGGCGTCGCGGCAGGCACCGCGCGGCTGATCGGCACCGACGAGGACCGAATCGTTGCCGAAATCTTCACGCTGCTCGATGACCAGGCGGCCTATTCTGCGATGGCGCGCGCGCACAACCCGTTCGGCGACGGCCATGCGGCGGCGCGCATCGCCGCGATCGTCACCGACTTCCTCGCTGCCGGGACCACCCCGGAAGCCGCCCCCTCGAATCCCACAGGAACTGCCGCGCATGCTGACCGAGACTGAACTCACCGTCGTCGTCATGGGCCTCGGCTATATCGGGCTGCCGACGGCCGCGGTGATCGCGCGCACCGGCGCGCGCGTGCTCGGCGTCGACGTGACCGAATCGGTGGTGGAGACGATCAACTCGGGACGCGTGCATATCGAGGAGGTCGATCTCGACGGGCTCGTCTCGGGCGTCGTCGCGCGGGGTACGTTGCGTGCGTCGATGACGATCGAGCCCGCGGACGTGTTCGTCATCGCGGTCCCCACGCCGTTCGACGACGATCATGCGCCCGATATCGGCTATGTCCTGAACGCCGCGACGACGATCGCCCCCGTGCTGAAGCCCGGCGATACGATCATCCTCGAATCGACCTCGCCGGTCGGCACGACCGAGCAGGTCCGCGATCTGCTGGCAAAGCTGCGCCCCGATATCAGGGTTCCAGGCCGCGCGGGCGAGCAGGCGGACATCGCGATCGCCTATTGCCCCGAGCGAGTCCTGCCCGGCCGGATCCTGGTCGAACTGATCGACAATGACCGGGTCATCGGCGGGATCACGCCGCGATGCGCGCGCAAGGCACTCACCTTCTACCGGCGCTTCGTCCGCGGCGCCTGCGTCACGACGACGGCGCGCGCGGCGGAAATGACGAAGCTGACCGAGAACGCGTTTCGCGACGTCAACATCGCGTTCGCCAATGAATTGTCGCTGATCGCCGACACGATGGGCGTCGATGTGTGGGAGGTGATCCGGCTCGCCAACCGCCATCCGCGCGTGAACATCCTTCAGCCCGGTCCTGGCGTCGGCGGGCATTGCATCGCGGTCGATCCGTGGTTCCTGGTGCATGCCGCGCCCGACCAGACGCCGCTGATCCGGACCGCGCGCGAGGTCAACGACGGCAAGACCGACCATGTCATCGCGCAGGTGGCAGCCCTCGTCGAATCGATGCCCGGCGCGCCGGTCGCGTGCCTCGGCCTCGCGTTCAAGGCGAATATCGACGATTTCCGCGAAAGCCCCGCGCTCAAGGTCGCGCACGCGGTCGCGCAGGCGTTCGGCGACCGGGTCCGGATCGTCGAGCCCTATGCCAGGACGCTGCCCGCGGCGCTTGCCGAGACCGGCGCCACGCTGATCGACGTCGACACCGCGATCGAGACCTGCCCGATCATGGTCGTGCTGGTCGATCACGACGTCTTCAAATCGATCCCGCTCGAGGAGCGCGCCGACAAGGCGGTGCTCGACACGCGCGGGATCTGGCCCGATCAGCCGCGGCCGGTGATCAGCGCAGCGGCACGGTCCGGGTCGCAACGACAGCCGGGATGATCGGCCTCGCCGGGTTGGCCGCGATCGATCGCGCGGCCGCCTCGAGCGTCTCGGCGCGCGCCTTTGACGAGGCGTGCGTCCGGCTGCGGAAGAGTCCGCCATCGACCGCGCCGCCCTTGTTCCGCCAGAAGTTCGGCGCGGACATCGGGTCGTACCCGGCATTCGTCAGCAGATAGATACCGAGCAGATCGGCCTGGTCTTCGGTCTCGCGGATCAGCCGGCCGTTGCGCCCGAGCTCCGCCAACAGCCCGCGGTTGATCTTCGCCGCATCGAGTCGCGCGCGGTGGCGCAGGATGTTGTGCGCGAGTTCGTGCGAGACGACGACCGCGATCTCGGCATCGGTATAGCCCTCGAAGAACCGCTCGCCGATCTGCACCACCGATCCGTCCGCGCTGGCATCGAGACCGCTGCCGAGCAGGATCTCGAACCGCGACCGGCAGCCTGTAACCGGGGTCACCGCGATCGACTGGCGCTGCCCCTTGCGCAGCACGGTCAGGCGCAGCGGCTGGCGGAGCGGGGCCGCGGCGATCGCTGCCTCCGCGCTATCCCGGCTCGCGGCGTTTTCGGGGGCGTTCGCGGGCGGCGTGCCCGGCAACGCGACATCCCCGATCGCCACCAGCGAATCGTTCGCGGCGATCCCTGCGCGCTGCGCTGGCGCGCTGGCCACCACCGCCTCGACGCCGATCAGCGACTCGAACCCGAAGACCGCTGCCGCCGATGCGCGTGCCGCCGGCGCATATTGGGTCAGCGCATGGATCGGCATGCCGATCTGCGGCTGGAGCACGTCGCACAAGGGCGCATTCGCGGTCGTCAGCCGATACGCGATCGTCGCGAGCCGCAGGTCCGCCGCCCGCAGCGCCTCGAAAAATGCCGGAGCGGGCGCGGCGTCCTTGGCGGGCGCCGCCGCGGTCAGCAGGAGAAGCGGCATCAGCCGGGCGATGAGAGTCATGACCGCGCATTAGCCCTGTTCAGCGCGCGCGTCATGCCTCTGGTGCGCACCGCGGCAGGTGTGCGCCGAGCGGGCGGCCTCCAACGCGTCGCCGTGCCAAGATTGCGACTTGCCGCACGAGCCGGTATGCGCGCCGCTTTACCGGTATTGCCGTTCGATACCGGGCTCCACACATTGTCGGCATCATGATTTCCAAGCTTTTCAAGTCGCGTACGGTCGCCAAGGCCGCAACATCGGTCGTGCCGGAGGGGCAGCGGGTCTATGCCGTCGGCGACATCCATGGGTGCGTCGCGCTGCTCGACGAATTGGTCGCACTGATCGATGCGGACGATGCGCAGCGCGGCCCCGCCGAGACAACGCTGATCTTCCTCGGCGATGTCGTCGATCGCGGTCCGGCCTCTGCCGCGGTGGTCGAGCGGCTGCGTAACCTGGCCGCGACCCGCGGATCGGTCAGGTTCCTGCTCGGCAATCACGAGGAAATCTTCCTTGGCGCGCTCGACGGCGAACCCAAGGCGCTGCGCCTGTTCTGCCGGATCGGCGGGCGCGAGACCGTGTTGAGCTATGGCATGGACGCTGCCGAATATGAGCGGCTGGATTACGAGGAACTCGTCCACCGCCTCGCCGACCTCGTCCCCGCCGAACACCGCGCGTTCATGAGCGCGTTCGAGGACATGATCGTGATCGGCGACTATGCCTTCGTCCACGCGGGCGTCCGCCCCGACGTCCCGCTCGATCGCCAGCGATCGTCGGATCTCCGGTGGATTCGCGACCCTTTCCTCGATCACCGCGCCAAGCTCGATAAGACGATCGTCCACGGCCATACGATGACCGATGAGGTCGAGCATCGCGGTCACCGGATCGGCGTGGATACCGGCGCCTATGCATCCGGCAAGCTGACCGCGCTGGGGCTGGAAGGCGGCGAAGTGTGGCAGGTGCAGACCAAGGGATCGCCCGGTTCCGCGCCAACGGCTTAGGCCGCTGGGGAAAACACCCACCGTTTTGGCAGGAATATATCGCCGTGCGGCGACACGGCCCCTTTTCGAAGCTTCGCGAGCCTCTATACGCGATCGCGGCAGATGCATGTTGCACTGCCGCAACAGTATGGAACGCTTCCGTTTCGTACCCGTTACCTCGGTTGCCTTGCGAGTGGTTTCGTGCCAATTGCGATGCGACGAGCACAAAGGGAGTTCAACATGCGTCTTGGGAAGTACATCCTGACCGCAGCAGCAGCCACGATGGCAGTTGCTCCGGCCATGGCAGCAAATCCAGCAGCCAGCCTGTCGGTTTCGAAGTCGGTTCGCACCGGTTCGGTTTCGGCTCAGAAGAACGAGCTGGCTGGCGGCGGCATCATCGTCGCTATCCTGGCAGCGGCAGCAGTCGTTGCCGGCATCATCATCGTTGCTGACAACGATGATAACGCAGACAGCAACTAAGTCTTACGACTTGGTTGAAGGAAATAGCGGCCTTCGGGCCGCTATTTTTTTGCCTGGCGTCGATCACGCGCCGGCGGGATATCCTTGGGCTGCGGCTCGCGACTCGTGCATCTCGTGGTTACCGACCTCCGCGACTCGCGCGGTTCATCAAGGCGCGGTGAAAACTAGGGACACGGCATGGACGAACTGACCCTCGCCGTCGTCGGCATCGACTTTCCCAACGCGGACAAGAGCAAGAGCAACCGGCGGATGGAGCTGATGCTCTGCGTGCCGGGCGATCCGGTCGATCTCCGTCGCGAGCCGAAGAACCCGCATGATGCCAACGCCGTGGCGGTCTTCAGTGGCCGCGGCGTGCAGATCGGATATCTCTCCGCTGAGCGAGCACCGCTCATCGGCAGGCGGATGCAGCAGGAGGAACATGTCGCGGTGTTCCAGGCGCTGACCGGCAGCATGGGCTATGTCCGCATCCGCTTCGGCGGCGGCGCGCCGACCCTGCCCGCTCCGGGCGACGCGGAAGCACCCGCGCCCAACCGCACCGCGACCTTCGATCCGGATGCCTTCTATCCCGATCCCGAAGGGCCCGAATGGGGAGCCTGAACTCCGCGCCGCGCTAGATGCCCTGCGCGGTAACGACCCGACCTGTCGCCTCGAGATCGCGAGTCAGGTCCGCCAGGCAGCGATCGACCAGCGCCTCGTCCGAACTCCGCACGACGAAATTCGCGCCCGTCCGCCCGTCGCGAAAGAACGGATAGCTGCCGATCGCGACGCCCTCATGCGTCTTCTCGGCATCGCGCAACAGGTCGGCGACTTCGCTCTCCGCCACCCAGCAGCCGATCGTCTTCGACACCACCGGCCGCCCGCCCTCGAGCGTCCCGGTCAGCGCGTCGAGCATCCCCGCGGTGATGTGCGGCACGCCTGCCATGATGAAGATATTGCCGATCCGGATCCCCGGCGCGCCCGACACCTTGTTGTCGATCAGGTCCGCGCCGACCGGCACCCGCGCCATCCGCGCCCGCGTCTCGGTCAGCCCGCCGCGAGTCGCGTAATAGGCCTCCAGCACCGCCATCGCGCGCGGATGATGCTCGACCGCGACGCCCAGCGCCTCGGCGATCGCATCCACCGTGATGTCGTCGTGAGTCGGCCCGATCCCGCCGGTCGTGAACAGATAGTCGTTGCGCGCGCGCAGCGTGTTGACCGCCTCGACGATCGCCTCGGTCTTGTCGGCGACGACGCGCACTTCGGCGAGGCGGATGCCCTGCACGTTGAGCCACGCCGCGATCTGCGCGACGTTCTTGTCCTGCGTGCGGCCCGACAGGATCTCGTCACCGATGATCGTCAGCGCGGCGGTCCAGATGCGTTCTTGTGCCATGCCCCCGCATAGCCTCGCAAAAGAGCCGTCGCTACGCTATATCGCGCGTCATGACCGAATATGTAACCGTCACCTCCGACCAGCCCGACGCGCGCACCGGCGCCATCAAGCTGCACGGCCCCGCCGCGTTCGAAGGCATGATGAAGGCGGGCCAGCTCGCCGCCGAGACGCTCGACATGATCGTCCCCCACATGGTGCCCGGCGTGACGACCGCCGAAATCGACCGGCTGATCTACGACTTCATCGTCGCCGGCGGCGGCGTCCCCGCGACGCTCGGCTATCGCGGCTACACGCACAGCGTCTGCATCTCGATCAACCATGTCGTCTGCCACGGCATCCCGAGCGAGAAGACGTTGAAATCGGGCGATATCGTCAACGTCGACGTGACCCCCCTGCTCGACGGCTGGCACGGCGACACGAGCCGGATGTACCTGATCGGCGACGTGCCGATCAAGGCACGCCGCCTCGTTGAGGTCACCTATGAGTGCCTCATGCTCGGCATCGAACAGGCCAAGCCCGGCAACCGCATGGGCGACGTCGCCAACGCGATCCAGCGCCATGCCGAAAAGCACCGCTACGGCGTGGTCCGCGATTTCTGCGGCCACGGCGTCGGCCGGCTGTTCCACGACGCGCCCGAGGTCGTCCATGTCGGCAAGCCAGGCACCGGCCCCGAGCTGCGCCCCGGCATGATCTTCACGATCGAACCGATGATCAACATCGGCCGCCCCGACGTGAAGCTGCTCGACGACGGCTGGACGGCGGTGACGCGCGACCGCTCGCTCTCGGCGCAGTTCGAACATTCGATCGGAATCACCGAGACGGGCTGCGACATTTTCACGCTGAGCCCCAAGGGCTACACGCAGCCGCCGTACGGCTGATTAGGCCGGGGGCGCGGGCAATCGCCCCGCCCCCCATAGCCGCGATAAATCCCCCCGCGCGCAATTTGTCGGGGTGCGCACAGGTGACGGGCGCGCCCTACCCCGCTAAAGCCCGCCCCATGACCGAGATCACGCCCCAGATCGTCGCCGACCACGGCCTGTCCCCCGAAGAATATGAGCGCGTCCTGCACGCGATCGGCCGCGAGCCCAATCTCGTCGAGCTCGGCATCTTCTCGGTGATGTGGTCCGAGCATTGCAGCTACAAATCGAGCAAGATCCACCTGATGAAGCTGCCCACCAAGGGCCCCCGCGTCATCTGCGGCCCCGGCGAGAATGCCGGCGTCGTCGATATCGGCGACAATCAGGCGGCGATCTTCAAGATGGAGAGCCACAACCACCCGTCGTACATCGAGCCCTATCAGGGCGCGGCGACCGGCGTCGGCGGCATCCTGCGCGACGTCTTCACGATGGGCGCGCGGCCGATCGCCAATTTGAACGCGCTGCGCTTCGGCCGGCCCGATCATCCCAAGATGCGCCACCTGATTTCGGGCGTCGTCCACGGCATCGGCGGCTACGGCAATTGCGTCGGCGTCCCGACCGTCGGCGGCGAAGTGAACTTCCACTCGGCCTATGACGGCAACATCCTGGTCAACGCGATGACCGTCGGGATCGCCGATCAGGACAAGATCTTCTATTCGGCCGCCAGCGGCATCGGCAATCCGATCGTCTATGTCGGCAGCAAGACCGGCCGCGACGGCATCCACGGCGCGACGATGGCAAGCGCGGACTTCGGCGAGGATTCGGACGCCAAGCGCCCGACCGTCCAGGTCGGCGATCCCTTCACCGAAAAGCTGCTGATCGAGGCCTGCCTCGAACTGATGGCGACCGACGTCATCGTCGCGATCCAGGACATGGGCGCCGCCGGCCTCACCTCTTCGGCGGTCGAAATGGCGTCGAAGGGCGGCGTCGGCATCGAACTGACGATGGACGACGTGCCGCAGCGCGAGACCGGCATGACGCCGTACGAGATGATGCTGAGCGAGAGCCAGGAGCGGATGCTCATGGTCCTCAAGCCCGGTCGCGAAGCCGAGGCCGAGGCCATCTTCCGGAAGTGGGAGCTCGATTTCGCGGTCATCGGCCGCGTGACCGACACCGGCCGCATGGTGCTGACGTTCAAGGGCGAGACGGTCTGCGACATTCCGCTCGGGCCGCTCGCCGACGAGGCGCCACTCTACGATCGCCCGCACGTGCCGACGCCCAAGCCCGCGCCGCTCGAAAACGCGCCGCACAGCAACGACATCGCCGCCGATCTGGTGACACTGATGGGCTCGCCCGACATCGCCTCGCGCCGGTGGATCTGGGAGCAATATGACCACATGGTCGGCGCCGACACGGTGCAGCGCCCCGGTGGCGATGCCGCGGTCGTCCGCGTCCACGGCACGCAGAAGGCGCTGGCGATGACCACCGACTGCACGCCGCGCTATTGCTTCGCCGATCCCGTCGAGGGCGGCAAGCAGGCGGTCGCCGAAGCGTGGCGCAACCTCACCGCGGTCGGCGCGCTGCCGCTGGCGGTGACGAACTGCCTCAATTTCGCCAACCCGCAGCGCCCCGAGATCATGGGCCAGATCGTCGGCTGTCTCGAGGGGATGAGCGACGCGTGCATCGCGCTCGACTTCCCGATCGTGTCGGGCAACGTCTCGCTCTACAATGAATCGAAGGCCACCGGCGGCGGCTCGGCGATCCTGCCGACGCCCGCGATCGGTGCGATCGGGTTGCTGGCGGACTGGCAGAAGAATGCGACGATCGCGTTCAAGGGCTCGGGCGACATCATCCTCGCGGTCGGCACGCGCGGCGGGCATCTCGGCCAGTCGCTCTGGCTGCGCGAATGCCATGGCCGCGAACAGCTCGACGCCGGCCCGCCGCCGCCCGTCGATCTCGCCGCCGAACGCCGCGTGGGCGACCTGATCCGCGAGGCGATCGCGCTCGGCCAGCTCACCGCAGTCCACGACGTCTCGGACGGCGGCATCGCGGTGACGCTCGCCGAGATGGCGCTCGCAGGCGACATCGGCGCGATGATCGACCGCAAGCAGCCGTTCGACTGCGCGCGCGCGTTCTTCGCGGAGGACCAGGGCGTCTATATCGTCACCGTCGAGGATCATGCGCTGCTCGACTTCCTCGGTGCGGCGCACGCGGCCGACGTCGAGGCGGAGCCGCTCGGTCGCACCGGCGGCAAGCGCCTGATCTTCGAACGCCCCGACCGCGACGACGTGATCGCGCTGGAAACGCTTCGTACCGCGCATGAAGGCTTCTTCCCCAAGCTGATGGGGGTCGACGCCGCGCTGGCGTGATGGGATCGGGGGGCGGGTAAGTTAGAGCCCCCCCACACACAAACGCCCCCCCGGCGAAGGCCGGGGCCCAATTGGAATGGCCGCAGTAACCTCGCGCTGCCATCCTTACTAAAGCCTTCCCATTTGGGCCCCGGCCTTCGCCGGGGTGGTGGGATCTGCGGAGCGCGGACGGCCAGCACGAACCGCGCTTGTTCCCGCGCGAAGGCGGGGGCCAGACTGGGCTCCCGCCTTCGCGGGAGAACAGGGAGACCGCAGCCCCCAGAGCCTGCCCTGACGGTGCGCACGGCGACCGGATAAAATCACGCTGTCCTACGCGCCTCGCCTATGCCAGCAATCCGGCATGGCACCGCCGCTCCCCTCCCGCACTAAAGTACCGTCGCACGACGCCACACCAGTCGGTCATCGCGACCCGCGCGAGCGTCTATACTTCCTATACTTCACTCTGCCGGCATGACCCCCGCCCCCACCAGAATCGTCACCCTGGACATCATCCGCGGCGTCGCGGTGATGGGCATCCTTGCCGCGAACATCGCCGCATTCGGCTTCCCCGAATTCGCCTATATGACGCCCGCCTCGATGGGCTCGCCGAGCACGCCCGACCTGATCGCATGGACCGCGACGTTCATCGTCATCGACGGCAAGATGCGCGGGCTGTTCTCGTTCCTGTTCGGCGCGTCGATGCTGCTGGTCATCGACCGCGCGAGCGCGAACGGCGAAGACCCCGCGACCATCCACCTGCGCCGAATGGCGTGGCTGTTCGTGTTCGGCGTCGCGCATCTCTACCTGCTGTGGTGGGGCGACATCCTCGCGCATTACGCGCTCGTCGGGGCGATCGCGTATATGTTCGCGAGGCTACCGGTCCGCTGGCTGATCGGGCTCGGCCTTGCCTGTATCGCGGTACAGACGCTCGAACTCGGCACGCTGACCGCCTATGCGTTCGACCTCCACGCCGCCGCGCACAAGGCCGGCGCAACGGCACGCACGATCGCGAACTGGCAATCGCTGGCGGATCAGTTCGGCCAGCCCTCCCCCGCCGCCGTGGCGCGCGAACTCGCGATCGGGCGTGGCACGTGGCACGATCTGGTCGCGTGGCGCTGGACGCACGCGGTCGGGCCGATCACGTTCCTGACGGTCGGAGGCCCCGAAACGCTCGGCTTCATGCTGCTCGGCATGGCGGGCCTGCGCTCGGGGTTCCTTACCGGCGACTGGACGCGACGACGCTACATCGTCGTCGCCGTCACAGGGATCGCGATCGGGTGGGTCGGCTCTGCTGGGATCGTCGCATTCGACATCGGCCACGGGTTCGACGCCCGCTATGTCGCGCTGTCGTGGCTGGCGCTTGCGACGCCGCTCAGGCCACTCACGATCATGGGCTATGCCGCGGCGATCATCGTGCTGGCGCGCCCGGGCGGCTGGCTGACGACGCGCGTGTCGGCGGCGGGGCGCATGGCGTTCTCCAACTATCTCGGCACGACCGTGATCTGCACCACCATATTCTACGGCTACGGCCTCGGCCTGTACGGCGAGCTTTCCCGCGCGCAGCTGTACCTCGTCGTCGTTCCGATCTGGCTTCTGATGCTCGCCTGGTCGAAGCCGTGGCTCGATCGGTTCCGATACGGTCCGCTCGAATGGCTGTGGCGCAGCCTGTCGCGATTCGCGTGGCAACCGATGCGCGGTTCGCCAAGCGCGGCGAGCCGTTCGGGTTGTTGCGAATAAGACGCAAAACAGCTTGCGACTGGTTCGCATTATCGGTATTCCAGCTCCAACACGAAGGAGCTTCCATGGTCGTCTGCGTTTGCAATGCCATACGAGAATCCGATGTCCGCAGCTGCGCGCGCGGCGGGTGCACCACGCCGTGCCAGGCCTTCCGCTCGCTCGGTCGCCAGCCCAAATGCGGCCAGTGCACATCGGTAGCGCGTGCGATTATCAACGAGGAACGCGCTGCTGCGTAGCGCTCGCAAGCGCTGAAACCCGCAGAAATCCTGGAGTTTTCGGGGTTGCCGTGATCCAGGTTAGCCCGCTACATACTGCGCAGAGGTGACGGAGATATGGCCATGCGCGGCGACCCCCAAGTAATCGACTATCTGAACGAGGCGCTCAAGAACGAGCTCACCGCGGTCAACCAATATTGGCTCCATTACCGGATGCTCGAGCATTGGGGCGTCTACAAGCTCGCCCAGTATGAGCGGATGGAGTCGATCGACGAGATGAAGCATGCCGACTGGTTGTCGGAGCGCATCCTCTTTCTCGACGGCCTGCCAAACTTCCAGCTGCTCGGCCGGCTGCGCATCGGCGAGACCGTCGAGGAGGTCCTGAAGTCGGATCTCGCGCTCGAGGTCGAGGCGACCGTCCAGCTCAAGGGCGCGATCTCCTACTGCGAAGAGGTCAAGGATTACATCAGCCGGGACCTGTTCGCGCGCATCCTCGCCAGCGAGGAAGAGCATGTCGACACGCTCGAGCGCCAGTTCGAGATGATCGCGCGGATGGGCATCCACAACTACATCCAGCTGAACTCGATCTCCGAGCATGATTCGCCCAAGGCTGGCGCGGCACCGTATCTGAAGGGGTAATCGCCAGGCGATACCCTCCCGGGTATCGCCGGCCCCTAACGGGCTGCATCCTGCGCCAGCTGGCGGAGGATGCAGCCCGCCTCGATCCTAGTCTTCGCCGAAGCCCGTCGGCACGGCGCGACGACCGAAGCCCCCCGCCGCGGGTTTCCGCGCGATGATCGGGTTGGCCTCACGCTCGAGCAACGTCAGCGTCTGGTCGAACAGCGGCCGCAGATTGACGATATGCTCCAGCGCCTCTTCGGGGGTATCCTGCATTTCAAGACAGTCGCGCGCGATCGTCTCGATCGCCTCCGCAAGATCGGCCAGCGGCTCGGCGCCAAACTGCCGCGCTTCGCCCTTGAGCGTATGCGCCGGGATCACCATCGCCGCCGCGTTGAGCGACCGCATCGCCGCCTCGATCAACGCGACCGATTTGACACCGTCCTCGCGAAAATAGCCGAGGATACGGACAAACCCGGCACCCAGCTCAGCCCGCGCCTGCGAAAAGGCCGGCCAGTCGACCAAGGTGCTTCCTTCGAACGACACTGTCGCCTTCTCCCGTTAAGCAATAGCGCCACGAAACTCAGAACCGCATCGTATCCGGTTCGTGTAAATACAATGTTGTCATACTACCGACAAGTTACGACAAAGATCCGGTAAAAATCGTCCAAAATGATCTCTAGCGCGGCATTCGACGCCTTGGCGACTGCCGCCAGCTCGGCCGGGGCCTGCGGGTCGTCCGCGAGCAACTCGACGCTGTGCGCACCATCGCGCAACGCGCGCGCGAGCCGTATCGCCGGCCAGGGACAGCGCATCCCCCGCGCGTCGATGCGGACCACCCCGGACACCAGCGCCTAGCTGCCGCCGCCGCCCTTGCCGTTATCGTCATAGGGGTTCTTTGGCGCTCGGAACATCAGACGAACCGGGACCGCGCCGAAGCCGAGGTCCTTGCGCATCGAATTGACCAGATAGCGCTCATAACTCGCCGGCAGCTGATCGACGCGCGTGCCGAAGATCACGAAGCTCGGCGGGCGAGTCTTGACCTGCGTGACGTAGCGCATCTTGATCCGCTTGCCGCCCGGCGCCGGCGGCGGGGTCGCCTCGATCGCGCGCTCGAACCAACGGTTCAGCTCGCCGGTGCCGACGCGCTTCGACCAGGCATCGCGCGTATCGAAACAGGCCTGGAGCAACTGGTCGATGCCCTTGCCCGTCGCGCCCGACACCGTCATCACGGTGACGCCCTTGACCTGGCTCAGGCCATCCTCGAGCGCGCGCTTGACGCCGTTGAACAGCGACGACGCGCTCTCGGCGATGTCCCATTTGTTGAGCGCGATGACGAGCGCGCGGCCCTCCTGCAGCACCTTGTCGGCGATGCGCAGATCCTGCGCCTCGAGCCCGAGCGTGGCATCGAGCAGCAACACGACGACCTCGGCGAAGTCGACCGCGTGCAGCGCGTCCTCGACCGACATCTTCTCGAGCTTGTCCTGCACCTTGGCGCGCTTGCGCATGCCCGCGGTGTCGATCAGCCGCACTTTCCGCGCTTCGCCACCGGTCGGGTGCCAGTCGTAATCAACGCTGATCGAATCGCGCGTGATGCCCGCTTCGGGGCCGGTAATCATGCGGTCTTCGCCGAGGATACGGTTGACGAGCGTCGACTTGCCGGCGTTCGGGCGGCCGACGATCGCGAGCTTCAGCGGCCCCTCATATTCGTTGTCGGGCTGTTCCTCGGGCGGCTCTTCCTTGCCTTCGAGCAGCGGGAGCAGGCCTTCGAACAGGTCGCCCAGGCCTTCGCCATGCTCGGCCGACAGCTGGACGGGATCGCCGAAGCCGAGCGCGAGCGACTCGAGGATGCCGTCTTCGCCCGCGCGGCCCTCGGCCTTGTTGGCGACCAGGATGACGGGGACGTCGGCGGTGCGCAGCCAGCGCGCGATCTCTTCGTCGAGCGGCACGATCCCGGCGCGCGCGTCGAACAGGAACAGCGCGACGTCGGCCTGCTCGACCGCGGCCTCGGTCTGCTGGCGCATCCGGCCGGGCAGAGTCTGCGCGTCGTGGTCTTCGTAACCGGCGGTGTCGATGATGCGGAATTCGAGCCCGATCAGCGACGCATCGCCCTCGCGCCGATCACGCGTGACGCCGGGCCGGTCGTCGACCAGCGCGAGCTTCTTGCCGACGAGGCGGTTGAACAGGGTCGACTTGCCGACATTTGGGCGGCCGACGATCGCGACCACGGGGAGTTTGGACATGGCAGGCCCTTAGCGCGTGTCGCGGCAAAGGTCACCTAGTCCCTCTCCGCTTGATGGAGAGCGAGGGGGACGTGGGGGGACGAGGAGTTCGGGCGGGTGATCCGCGCCTCACGCCCCTCACCCTTCCCACCCGGCTTCGCCCCGGCGGGGAGAGGGAGTTGGGTCAGCGGTACGCGGTGACCTTGCCCTTCTGGTCGAGCGTATAGAGCGTCGAGTTGGCGACGATCGGCGGCAGCGAGAACGGCGTCTTCGTCTCGATCGTCGAGCTGACCGTGCCATCGGTCGGCGAGACGAAGTTGATCTCGCCGCGCGAGTTGGTCAGGACGAGGCGGTTGCCGGCCAGGATCGGGCCGAACCAGGTAATCGCGTTGCTGCGCTTCTTCTCGTTCTGGAACCGCTTCAGCTGCGCGATCCAGCGGGCCTTGCCGTTCGAGCGCGACAGGCAGACCAAGCGGGCATCGTCGGTGACGACGAACAGCCATTCGCCTGCGATCCACGGGGTCGAGATCCCGGCGAAATTCTGCTCCCAAAGACGCTGTCCGGTCGACAGTTCGAGCGCGACCATGCGGCCACCCTGCCCGACCGCGTAGACGCGGCCGCCGTCGATCACCGGTGCGGCATCGATGTCCGACAGGCTGGAAACCGACGTGGTCACCGAGGTGCGCGACAGTGCGTCCTGCCACAGGATACGGCCGTTCTCGTAGCGATAGGCGCTTAGCTCGCCGCTCGAGAAGCCCGCCACGACGGTGCCCTGGCTGACCGCGGGTGCCGCGACGCCGAACACGCCCTGCGTTTCGAGCGTCCCCGACTGGACCCACTGGACCTTGCCGTCGGTCTGGTTGAGCGAGAAGACCTGATTGTCCTGCGTCAGGACATAGACCGCGCCATTGGCGACAGTCGGCGATCCACGCAGCGGCGCACCGGGCTTGGCGCGCCACAGGATCGCGCCGTCGGCCGCGTTCATCGCGACGACGTCGCCGACGCCATCGGTCGCATACAGCTTGCCGTCGTCATAGCTGACGCCGCCACCGAACCGAGCCGCCTTGTTGAGCTTGCCCTCGGTGATCCCCGCGCTCCACAGCGCCGCGCCGGTGTCGGCGGCAAAAGCGTGGATGGTCGCGGTGACGTCGGTCACGAACAGCTTGTTATCGGCAACAACCGGTGCGGCGCCGAGACGCTCGCGGTTAGAGCCGCCATCGATCGACGCCTGCCAGGCACGCTTGGGCTGGTCGCCGAGCGCGAGCTGACCCATCGACTTGGCGGGGTTGCCGCCGGGCTGTGCCCAGGCGTCGTTGACCGCGGGGGCCGGCAACAGGACCTGGACGTCGGCGATCGTCTTGTCGGCCTCGACCTCGTTCTCCGAGACCAGGATCGAGACGCGGTCGCCGACCGTCGGCGTCTTTTTCACGCCGCCCTTGAAGATCCCACAACCGCTGAGCGCCATCAGCGCGGCGACGGCGACCGTCACCCGATATGTCTTCATCATTGCGCCTTGGTATCCTCGTTTGATGCGACCGGGGTCGGTGTCCCGGCGGTAGGCCCGGTACTGGCAACAGCGTCCACGCCCAGTACGCCCGCCATCTGAACGGCACGTTGACGAATCGTCTCCGGCACCCCGGTGTCGCGCGCGATCTGGCCGAACAGTGTGCCCGCCTGCTGACGCTGGTTCATGCGGAGATAGGAAATCGCGACCATCTCGCCCGCGCTGCCGAGCCAGGGACCACCGGGGACCGCGAGCGGACGGAGGCGCTCGACGATGACCTGCGGCTTGAGCGTATCGAACTCGGCCGACGTCTGGCGGACCAGCGCGAGATCGCGGAACGGCTTGGCCAGCGAGCTGTCCGCCGCGATCGTACCGAGCTTGGCGGCAGCGCCCTTCAGATCATCCTTCTGGAGAAGGATGTCGGCCTGCGTGAACATCGCCAGCGCGCGGTAGCCGTCGCGGTTCGACTTGGCGAGTTCGGCGAGCGGCTTGGACGCGGCGGCAGCGTTGTTCGCGCCGAGCGAGTCGTAGGCTGCCTGGAGCTGTTCACCCTCAACGCCGGCGGTCTCGCCATTGTGATGCTGCCAGTAAAGGAAGCCGGCAAGCGCGGCGAGCGCGGCGACGACGCCGATCGCGACCCAGATACCCCAGTTCGTCCAGAATCCGGCGAGTTTGTCGCGACGGAGTTCTTCGTCGACCTCGCGCAGGAATGCTTCATCGGTTTTCGGCGGGAGGGCCAAGGACAGCTCCGGAATATTGGGGGATGGACGGCGCGGACCTTAGCCGCGCCGGGACCGAAACGGAAGCGGATCAATCCTTGGGGGCGTAGACCTGCTCAGGCCCCGGAAATGCGCGGGTGCGGACGTCCTCGGCATAGGTCTGCGCCGCCGACGCGATGGTTTCTGCGATATCGGCAAAGCGCTTCACGAACTTGGCGGTACGCTCGAACATCCCGAGCATGTCTTCGGCGACCAGCACCTGCCCGTCGCACTGCGCCGACGCACCGATGCCGATCGTCGGGCAGGCGATCGTGGTGGTGATCTCGATCGCGATCGGCTCGACGACGCCCTCGATCACCAGCGCGAAGGCGCCGGCTTCGGCGATGCTCTGCGCGTCGGCGACGATCTTGGCCGCTTCCTGGGGCGTGCGACCACGCGCGCCATAGCCGCCGAGCACGTTCACCGCCTGCGGAGTGAGGCCGACATGCCCCATCACCGGAATCCCGCGCTCGGTGAGGAACTTGACGGTGGGCGCCATCGCGGTGCCGCCCTCGAGCTTTACCGCCGCCGCGCCGGTCTGTTTCAGCAGCCACGCTGCGCTCTCGAACGCCTTTTCGGGCGACGCCTCGTAGCTGCCGAACGGCATGTCGATGACGACCACCGCGTGATAGCTGCCGCGGACCACCGCCGCGCCGTGTGCGGCCATCATCTCGAGCGTGACGGGGACGGTCGACGGCAGGCCGTAAACCACCTGGCCCAGGCTGTCGCCGACGAGCAGCATGTCGCAGTGCGGATCGAGCAGCTGCGCGGTCCGCACGGTGTAGGCGGTAAGCATGACGAGCGGCGTCTTGCCCTTCTGCCGTCGGATCGCGGGGATCGTCAGGCGCTTGAGCGGCGCCGGCGTCGGGTTCGCGCGACTCGTCGCGGTGTCGAGGGTGTAGGTCGTGGACATGCGACCGCTAGTAGCGCCAGTGCCGCGTCTCGCCCAGCCTAACCCGGTTCAGCTCAACGCGGGTCAAACCGCCCAGCCCTTTTGCCGGGCGTGGCCAACGAGCCAGAGCGTAAAGGCGGCGACGGCAACGATCACGATCGGGAAGACGAGCGTCTCGCTGGCCCCCTTGTGCGCGACGATGTCGGTCGAGGCGAACAGCCAGCCGAACTGCACGATCATCGCGGCGAGCGATGCGATCAGGAAAGGGCGGGCGCTGGCACGGCGCATGAACAACAGGACCGCGCCGATCAGGCCGGTCAGGACCACGACCGCGAACAGCGGATCATACCAGCCCGGCAGCGCCGCGTAGAGCGCACGGTCGTAGGTGGTCGCATGGCCCATCGCGTCGGCACCGAGCCGGACCTGCTGGAGACACATGAAGCAGCCGATAAGGCCCCAGGCGACGAGGACGCCGGTGGTCATCCGAAACCACAAGGGCCCCTGTCGTACGAAGAACATGCGGCCACCCCTGTTGTCCCGGCGTGTTTGCCTCGGGTCGGCAGACTGCGCTTCGCAGCGGGTGTGCGCAAGGGGATGGCTCGGGAGGCCTCTTGCAGCCTCCGCGCGACGCGAACCGGAGAGACATCGGGAGCTTCCGACTGCGATGCCTCTCCGGGCCGTATCCTGCTTTATAGACCGTCAAACCTGAACGCGTCGTGACGATCAGAATGATCGCGAGACGGTGAGGCCATAGGTCCGCGGATCACCCGGCTGGCCGACGACGAGCCCGGTGCTGCCGGACTGGAGCGCGAGCACCTCGTAATACTTCTCATCGAACGCGTTGCGCAGCCAGCCGAAGACGTTCCAGCTGTCCTTCGCCTTGAACCCGAGGCGGAAGTTGCTGAGCGCATAGCCGTTGATATCGGTATAGGCCGAGCGCGACGGGTTGGACGAGAAGGTCGACCGGTAGCTGCCGTCATAGCCGAGATAGACCTGCCCCTCGAGCCCGGCGATCCGCGCGGGGAGATCATATTCCGCGCCATAGGAGAACGCCCATTTCGACACGCCGGGCAGGCGTTGCCCGGAAATGTCGCAATTCTGCGGGCTGATCCCACCGGCGGTCCCGGGCGCGCTGGGCGTCTGGCCTGCGGTCGCGGTCGTGCCGCCGGACAGCTCCGGCGGGCATGGCGCATCGACGAACTTTACGTATTTCGCATCGGTATAGGCGCCGTTGGCATAGACGCTGAACCGCGACGACGGGCGGAAGGCCGAATCGAATTCGAGCCCCCGCGTCCGGACCTTGCCGGCATTGGCGAGATAGCCGCGCAGCACGCCGAGCTGGCCGTTGGTGACGGTCGCCTGATAATCGCTGATCTCGGTCCAGAACGCCGCGAGATTGAGCGTGATGCGACGGTCGGCGAGCTGCGTCTTCAGGCCAAGCTCGTAATGATTGACCTTTTCGGGCTTCACGGTCGCCGCGGACAGGATCGGGTTGCTGGCGCCGTCGAGCGGGAGGCCCGACAGGTTGATCCCGCCCGATTTGTAGCTGCGCGCATAGGTCGCATAGGCGTGGATGTCGGACGTCACCGTGTAGGCGGCGGTTATATCGCCAGACAGGTTCCAATTGTCGAAATCGGGCTGGTAGCTCTGCGGCGCCAGCACGCCGCGCTGATCCGCGGTCAGCGCGGTGCCCGTGCCGTTGGTGACGACCGAGACGTAATCGCCCTTCTTCTTGTCATAGTTCAACCGCAGCCCCGGCACGATCTGGAGCCGGTCGCTGACGTTCCAGGTCAGCTTGCCGAACAACGCGGCGCTCGTGTTGGTGAAACCGATCGTGTTGCGCGCGGTCAGCCCGTTCAGCGTCGCCGGATTACGCCCGCCCGCGCTGGTCGGATTGAGCAGGAACGCGCTCGCGGCCGCCCCCTGGACCTGCAGGCCCTGCGTATCGATCGTCTGGTAGAAATAAAACGCGCCGAGCACGTAATCGAGTGTGTGCTTCCCGTTCGAGGCGATCCGCAGTTCCTGGCTATACTGGCTCTGCTGCGACGGGTTGGCGGACACGGTGGTGATCGGCAGGCCGGTAAAGTCGCGATCGTTAGACGGATCCCAATGCCAAAACCGGAACGCGCTGACCGACGTAATCGTCGACGCGCCGATATCCCAATTGGCGAGCAGCGACAGGCCGCCCAGCTCCTGCTTGGCCTGAAGCGGGGTGTCGACGTCGGTCACGCGGTCGAACGCGTTGGTCGAAGGGACGGCATAGCCCTGCGCGGCGGCTAGCGCGGCATATTGCCGGTTGGTCGGCCGCTGAGTCGCGCCCGTGCGGACGTAATATTGGACGCAGCAATCGGGATTCTGGCGGCTGTAATCGGCGTACAACGTCAGATCGAGATTGGGCGCCGCCTGCCACAACATCGAGCCCCGGAAGCCGAGATTGTCCTGGCTGTTGAGATGCTCGCCGGTGCGGACGTTGTAGATCGTGCCGCGCCGAGTCGTGATCGACGTCGACAGCCGGATCGCGACCTTGTCGTCGACCAGCGGGCCCGACACCGACGCCTTGCCCTGGAAGAAATCGTAATTGCCCCCCGTCAGTTCGATCCGCGCCTCGGGCGTGAAGCTGGGTTTGCGCGTGGTGATGTTGATTGCGCCCGCGGTGGTGTTCTTACCGTACAGCGTCCCCTGGGGACCACGCAGCACCTCGATCCGCTCGGTATCGGTGAAGTCGAACGTCGCCGAGGCGATGCGGCTGTAATAGACCTGGTCGACATAGATGCCGACGCCCTGCTCGATCCCGTCGTTGGTCAGGCCGAACGGCGCGCCGAGCCCGCGGATGTTCGCGGCCGAGTTGCGCGGATTGGTGGAATAGAATTGCAGCGTCGGCTGAAGCTGCGTGAGCCGGCTGACATTGTATGCCCCCGTCTCCGCGAGCGCGGTGCCGCCGATCACCGACATCGCGATCGGCACCGTCTGGATCGTTTCGGCGCGACGGCGCGCGGTGACGACGACATCGCCCCCACCCTGCTGCTGGTTGCCGAGCCGCCCGCGCGCCTGCTCATCGACCGGGGCTTGCGGCGCAGTAGGCGGAGTGGAGGGCGTTGGAACGGTAGCGGCTTGACCAGCCAACAGCAGCGCGAGCGTAAGCGACATCGAATATTTCCCCTGAACCCTGGCGCGTAATGTCCAGTAATTCAGGGGGGATTCAATGTGGCGTCGTCTTGGGTCCGGCAAAGCCGGACTTCGCGCTTCGTCGGCTCGAACGTCGGCTGCCTTGACCGGTGGTCCGTCATCCCCGCGGAGGCGGGGATCCAGAGACACGGAGGTCAGCTATTGTGGGTTCCCGCCCCGCGGGATTGACGATCGCGAGCAATAGCCCACGCCCCCTCTCCCGCCGGGAGAGGAAAATCAGACCAGGCGGCTCTGCTTGACCGCAGCCTCGATGAAGCTGGCGAACAGCGGGTGCGGATCGAACGGCTTCGACTTCAGCTCCGGGTGGAACTGGACGCCGACGAACCAGGGATGATCGGGACGCTCGACGATCTCGGGCAGCGTGCCGTCGGGCGACATGCCCGAGAAGACGAGGCCGCCCTGCTCAAGCGCTGCCTTATACCCGGTGTTCACTTCGTAGCGGTGACGATGACGCTCCGAGATATCGGTCCCGCCATAGATCGATGCGACGACGCTGTTGCCGTCGAGCGTCGCGTCATAGGCGCCGAGTCGCATCGTGCCGCCCATGTCGCCCTCGGCCGCGCGCGTTTCGAGGCCTTCGCGGCCCATCCACTCGGTGATCATGCCAACCACCGGCTGTTCGGTCGGACCGAACTCGGTCGACGAGGCATCGGCGACGCCGCCGAGATGACGCGCGCCCTCGACGCACGCCATCTGCATCCCGAAGCAGATACCGAAATACGGGATTTTCCGCTCGCGGGCGAACTTGACCGAGGCGATCTTGCCCTCGGCGCCACGCTCGCCGAACGCGCCGGGGACGAGGATCGCGTCGCACGGCTCCAACTGGCCGGCGATGTCGTTTTCGGCATTCTCGAACAGCTCGGCGTCGATCCAGCGGACGTTGACCTTCACGCGGTTGGCGATGCCGCCATGGACCAGCGCCTCGTTGAGCGACTTGTACGCGTCCTGCAGGCCGACATATTTGCCAACTACGCCGATCGTGACTTCGCCCTGCGGGTTGGTCAGCCGGTCCATGATCTCGGTCCAGCGCGACAGATCGGGCGCCTCCGCGGGTTCGATCCCGAACGCGCGCAGCACTTCGATGTCGAGGCCTTCGCCGTGATACTGGAGCGGCACCGCATAGATGCTCTTCGCGTCGAGCGCGGGGATGACCGCGCTGGCGGGCACGTTGCAGAACAGCGCGATCTTGGCGCGCTCCGACGGCGGCAGCGGGTGCTCGCAACGGCATACCAGCACGTCGGGCTGGACGCCGAGTGCGGCGAGCTCGCGGACCGAATGCTGGGTCGGCTTGGTCTTCAGCTCGCCCGCGGCGGCGATGTAAGGCACCAGCGTCACGTGGATGCTGATCGCCTTGCCGCGACCCTCCTCGTTCTTCAGCTGGCGAATCGCCTCGATGAACGGCAGCGATTCGATATCGCCGACGGTGCCGCCGATCTCGCACAGCACGAAATCGAGATCGTCGGTCTCGGCGCGCGCGAACGCCTTGATCGCGTCGGTGACGTGCGGGATGACCTGCACGGTCGCGCCGAGATAGTCGCCGCGGCGCTCGCGCGCGATGATCTGCTGATAGATGCGCCCCGAGGTGACGTTGTCCGACTGACGCGACGGAACGCCGGTGAAGCGCTCGTAATGGCCGAGATCGAGATCGGTCTCGGCGCCGTCGTCGGTGACGTAGACCTCGCCGTGCTGATAGGGCGACATCGTACCGGGATCGACGTTCAGATACGGATCGAACTTCCGGATCCTGACGCTGTAGCCGCGTGCCTGGAGGAGAGCGGCAAGCGATGCCGCCATGAGACCTTTACCGAGCGACGAAACCACGCCCCCGGTGATGAAAATGTACCGAGCCATGGGAAGAGTCTCGTAGCGTGTGTTGGGGACGAACGACAAGAGCCCCGCGGTTCACGCAGGGGCTAATTATCGGCGAATGGAGTGTTTATCGGGCGAGTGGGACCGCGCCGTTGTCGGCAGGTGCCGTTGCCGCCGCCGGAGCGCCGGCGTTTTCTGCGCCACCGGCGAACGGTGCCGCATCACCCTTGGGCTGTGCGGTCGGAACCGTTGTCGCGGCCGCTGCCGGGGTACGCGCGAGCGAGGTGTCGATCGTCGTGGTGCGGTGATTCGCCGCGAGGACGGCGAGCAGGATCGAGAACAGCACGAACATCGTTGCAAGAACGCCGGTCGCGCGGGTCAGGAAATCGGCCGCGCCGCGGGCCGACATAAGGCCGGACGGGCTGCCGCCCATGCCCAGACCGCCGCCTTCCGACCGCTGCATGAGGATCACCGTGACGAGGGCGGCCGCGATGATCGCGTGGATGACGAGCAGAAAGGCGAACATTGCGCGGAAAACCCCGGAACTTTTGCGAAGGCGCGCACATAGTCGAGGCTGCGGCTGCGATCAACCGCAACCCGGACACCGCATATCGCATGCCCCCCTCAAAACTACGGAAACAAGCCGCGCAGGCGGGCGTTATGAACCCGTAATGACGCTCATGACTGGGTATCGTGCATATAAATTCAGATGGCGGATCAACGCTGTGGCATCAATGGCAGCCAATACCTTATCGACCTGGATGACCGCTCTGGTGGATTATGTCCGCTCGGGCGAACCCGATCTGACCAATCGTCAGATGGCCCTGCTTCTGCTCGTCTACCTCAAACCGGGGCCACATACCGTGCGCGGGCTGGCCCGTGCGCTCAACGTATCGAAGCCGGTCGTCACGCGCGCCTTGAACAGATTGGGTGCCCTCGGCTATCTGCGCCGGCAACGCGACGACAGCGACAAGCGCAATATCTTCGTCGCGCGCACGACCGAAGGGGCAGATTTTCTTGAAGAGTTCGGGCAATTCATCGGCGACGGCCCCGCCCCAGCCGGCGCAAACGGCCACACCGCCGCTCACGTTTGAGCCGTTCGACGACAAGGCCCGTGCCAGCTTCGCGCTGACGGGCCGTTCGGTCCAGCTCGACCCGCGCACGCACGCCGTTCGCCGCGATATCGCCGACATTCGCCTCGCCGAATACGTATTCGCTCCACACTATGCCGTGCCGATGATACGGCCCGTCGCGCGCACAGCTTTGTTGCGCAGCGGACGAGATGAAGCGAGCGATACGATGGTCGACCTCAATCCCGGCGACAGTTTCGAAGTACTGGAGATTGCTGGAGTTTCCGCCTGGGGTGTCGCACGCCCGAGCGGACTCGTCGGTTATGTCGAAGCCGAAGCGCTCGATCTGGCGCCGGACGCTTCCGCATGACCAGCGTCTTCATCGATGGCGCGGTCGGCACCACCGGTCTCGAAATCCGCGAACGGCTGGCCGGGCGCGATGACATTTCGATCGCGCTGCTCGCCGAAGACCGGCGCAAGGATCCCGCCGCCCGGCGCGAGGCGCTGAACGATGCCGATTTCGTCATCCTCTGCCTGCCCGACGACGCCGCGCGCGAGGCGGTCGCACTGATCGACAATCCCCGCACCCGCGTGATCGACGCCTCCAGCGCGCACCGTGTCGCGGCTGGCTGGACCTACGGCTTTCCCGAACTGCCGGGCCAAGCCGAGATGGTCGCGACCGCGATGCGCATCGCAAACCCCGGCTGCTATCCGACTGGCTTCCTCGCGCTCGTCGCGCCGCTCGTTGCGGCCAAGCTCCTTCCCGCTGACCTGCCGCTCAGCGTCAATGCGACGTCGGGCTATTCCGGCGGCGGCAAGGCAATGATCGCCGAGTTCGAAGCGGGCGGGACGACGACGGCGTTCCGCGCCTATGCTCTGGGCCTCGCGCACAAGCATATTGCTGAGATGACTCAGCATGCCGGCCTCGTCCACGCGCCGATCTTCGCGCCAGCGGTGGCCAACGCCTATCGCGGCATGGTCGTCGAGGTGCCGCTGCATCTCCACGCGCTACCCGGCCGCCCAAGTCTGGCGGCGATCGAGGACGTCTTGCGCGCTGCGTTCGACGGCTCGACGCTCGTTTCGGTCGCGGCTGGTGATATCGGTGCGATCGATATCGAGGAGAATGCCGGCACCGACCGCCTGACGCTACGCGTTTGCGGCAACGATGCGGTCGGCCATGCACGGCTGGTCGCCACGCTCGACAATCTGGGCAAGGGCGCCGGCGGCGCGGCGGTCCAGAACCTCAACATCATGGCCGGTGTCGATCCCGTGGCCGGCCTCGTTTTCTAAGACCGGCGTCCCAACCGGCTAGTTCCAGGAGCTTTCATGCACCGTAATCCCGTAGCCAAGCTGCTCCTGTTCGGCGCGACCGGCGATCTCGCACAGCGCATGCTGCTGCCCTCGCTGTATGGCCTGCACGCCGACGGTTTGCTGCCCCACGAACTGACGATCACGGGCGCGGCGCGTCACGACTATGACGACAAGCATTATCGGGCGTTCGCCAAGAAGGCGCTCGACGAGTTTCTGTCGGACGATCGCAAGGACGAGGCCGCGATCGGATCGTTCCTCGACCGGATCCATTACCAGCCGACCGACCTGTCCGATCCGGCGAGCTTCCAGCCGCTCGCGGACAAGATCGGCGACATTTCGGGCGGCCTGGCCATCTACCTGTCGACCGCGCCCTCGCTGTTCGAGTCCGCGATCGAAGGGCTCGGCAAGGTCGGCCTCGCTGGCGAAACCGTACGCGTCGGCCTCGAAAAGCCGCTCGGGTACGATCTGGCAACCAGCCGCGAGATCAACGACGCGGTCGCGAAGGCCTTCCCCGAGGACCGGACCTACCGGATTGATCATTATCTCGGCAAGGAAACCGTCCAGAACATCCTCGCGCTGCGCTTCGGCAACTCGTTCTTCGAGCCCGTCTGGAATGCGCAGGGGATCGACAACGTCCAGATCACAATCTCCGAGACGGTCGGGCTCGAGGAGCGAGCGGGCTATTACGAGACCGCGGGTGCGCTGCGTGACATGGTCGCGAACCACATGCTCCAGCTGCTCGCGCTGATCGCGATGGAGCCGCCTGCGCGGTTCGAGGGCACCGACGTTCGCGACGAGAAGTCGAAGGTTTTCCGGTCGTTGCGGATGATCAAGCCCGAGGAGGCGCCGCATGTCACGGTGACCGGCCAATATGGCGAAGGCGCGGTGAACGGGAAGATCGTCAAGAGCTATTCCGACGAACTCGGCAAGCCCTCGACGACCGAGACGTTCGTCGCGATCAAGGCGCATGTCGATAATTGGCGCTGGCAGGGCGTGCCGTTCTACCTGCGCACCGGCAAGCGCATGGCGACTCGCCAGAGCGAGATCGCGATCCAGTTCAAGGCAGTGCCGCATTCGATGTTCGCGGGTCGCGGTGGGCTGTTGCAGCCCAACATGCTGATCATCCGCCTGCAGCCCGAGGAGTATGTCCAGCTGCTCGTGATGGCGAAGGAGCCGGGGCTCGACCGCGAAGGCGTCCGCCTGCGCGAGGTGCCGCTGAACCTCAGCCTCGATGCCGAGTTTGCCGGCTCGCGTCGCCGCATCGCCTATGAACGCCTGCTGCTCGACCTGATCGAGGGCGACCAGACGTTGTTCGTGCGCCGCGACGAGGTCGAGGCGCAGTGGACCTGGATCGATGCGATCCGCGAGGGGTGGAAGGCGAACGCGATGAAGCCCAAAAGCTATGCATCGGGCAGCTGGGGCCCTTCCGCTGCGATCGCGTTGACCGAGCGCGACGGGGTGACCTGGCAGGACGACTGAGTTTGTTTCTTTCCGTTCGTCCCGAGTAGCCTTCGAGCGAAGTCGAGAAGGCGTATCGAGGGATAGGCCCGATTGTGGCATTGTACCTCGATACGGGCTCTCGGCTTCGCTCGATCCCTACTCGGCACGAACGGCATTTTTGACAGCAATTTTCTGAGTGAGTTTGAGCATATGACCGAGATCGAATGGTGGGATTACGAGGACGCGGACGAGCTCGCCAACGCCGTCGCGGGTGACATCCAGTTCGTCATCGAGAGCGCGCTCGACGCGCGCGGCTCGGCGGTGATCGCGCTGGCCGGCGGCAAGACGCCGATGGCGGCGTATGAGAAGCTCGCCCAGGCGAAACTCGACTGGAAGAAGGTCACGATCATCCCCGGCGACGAGCGTATCGTGAAGCTCGGCGATCCGCTGTCGAACGTTACCGCGCTGGCCAAGATCTTCCTGCCCAAGGGCGCGCGCGTGAAGCCGATCGTCCCCGAGGCGATGTCCGATTACAAGGCAGCGGGCCGTTCGGCGGATGCGCTTATGCAGGACCTGCACTGGCCGCTCGACTTCTGCCTGCTCGGCATGGGCAGCGACGGCCATACCGCGTCGATCTTCCCCGGCCCCGATTATGACGAGGCGCTCAGCGGTCCCAAGGAACGCCGCGCGCTCGGCGTGATGCCCGATCCGCTGCCGCCCGAGGCGCCGCTGGCGCGGGTGACGCTGTCGGCGGCGGCGATTGCCTCGTCGAAGGCGCTGATGATCATGATCACTGGCGACGAGAAGAAGAAGGTCCTCGAACAGGCGATCGAGCAGGGTCCGTCCTCGTCCTACCCGATCGGCCGCGTGCTGGCCGAGGTCGAGCTGCCCGTCGACGTCCACTGGGCCGCCTGACCATGCTAAACGCCGTCGTCGCCGCGGTCACCGACCGGATCATCGAACGCTCGCGCGACAGCCGCGCCGCATACCTCGCGCTGATCGAGCGCGAGGCGGCCTCGCAGGTCCGGCGTCCGGGTCTCGGCTGCGCGAACCTCGCGCACGCCTATGCCGGGACCGAGGAGGATCGCGATGCGATGAAGGCCGATGCCGGCATGAACATCGGCATCGTGACGGCGTATAACGACATGCTGTCCGCGCACGCGGTCTATTACCGCTACCCCGAGCTGATGAAGGTCTGGGCGCGCGAGGCCGGCGCCACCGCGCAGGTCGCGGGCGGCGTGCCGGCGATGTGCGACGGCGTGACGCAAGGGTATCCGGGCATGGAGCTGTCGCTGTTCAGCCGTGACACGATCGCACTGAGCACTGCGATCGCGCTCAGCCACGGCACGTTCGAGGGCGCGGCGTTGCTCGGCATCTGCGACAAGATCGTCCCCGGCCTGCTGATGGGCGCGCTGCGATTCGGGCATCTGCCGATGGTGCTGATCCCGGGCGGCCCGATGCCGACCGGCCTGCCCAACAAGGCGAAGGCAGCGGTACGCGAGAAGTTCGCCGAGGGACTCGTCGGCCGCGAGGAGCTGCTCGAAGCCGAGATCGGCGCCTATCATTCGAAGGGCACGTGCACCTTCTACGGCACCGCCAACACGAACCAGATGATGATGGAGGTCATGGGCCTCCACATGCCGGGTGCGGCGTTCGTCAATCCGGGCACGAAACTACGACAGGAACTCACGCGCGCCGCCGTCCACCGGCTGGCGAAAATCGGCGCGCGCGGCGACGATTACCGGCCGCTCGGCCACTGCGTCGATGAAAAGGCGATCGTCAATGCGGCCGTCGGCCTGCTCGCGACCGGCGGATCGACCAACCACCTGCTTCACGTTCCTGCGATCGCGCGCGCGGCGGGGATCATCATCGACTGGGAGGATTTCGACCGCCTGTCGGCCGCGGTGCCACTGATAGCGCGCGTCTATCCCAACGGCTCGGCCGACGTGAACGCGTTCGAGGCGGCTGGCGGCATGCCCTATGTCATCCGCGAACTGCTGAGCGAAGGCCTGCTCCACGGCGACATCATGACGATCGGTGGGCAGGATCTGTCGGCCTATGCGAAGACCGCGGTCGTCGCGGACGGTGCGCTTGAATGGCGCGACACCCCCGACAGCAGTGACGAGACGATCCTACGTCCCGCCACTGCGCCCTTCTCGGCCGATGGCGGCATGCGGATCCTCGCGGGCAATATCGGCCGCGCGTGCATCAAGGTGTCCGCGGTCGAGCGCGAGCGCTGGATCGTCGAGGCGCCCGCCGCGGTGTTCGACGATCAGCTCGACGTGATCGAGGCATTCAAGCGCGGCGAGCTGGAGAAGGACGTCGTCGTCGTCGTCCGCTTCCAGGGGCCGCGCGCGAACGGCATGCCCGAGCTGCACAAGCTGACCCCACCTCTCGGCGTGCTGCAGAACCGCGGGTTCAAGGTGGCGCTCGTCACCGATGGCCGCATGTCCGGCGCGAGCGGCAAGGTGCCGTGCGCGATCCATTGCTCGCCCGAGGCACTGCTCGACGGCGCAATCGGCCTGATCCGCGACGGCGACATGATTCGCGTCGATGCGGTCAACGGCACGCTGGAGGCGCTGGTCGCCCCGGACGTCTGGGCAACGCGCCGGATGGAGGCGACACCGCCACCGGTCAGCGGCATGGGCCGCGAGCTGTTCGGGATGTTCCGTGGGCTCGCCGACGAAGCCGAAAAGGGCGCCTCGGCGATGCTGGCGGGGGCAGGGCTTTAATAAATCCGTTCGTCCCGAGTAGGGATCGAGCGAAGCCGAGAGCCCGTATCGACGGACACCCCCCGCGGCCTGTCCGTCGATAGGCCATTTCGACAAGCTCGATGGCTACTCGGGACGAACGGCAGGAATCAGGAGAGATGACATGGAAATCGTAGCGGCAGATATCGGCGGAACGCACGCGCGCTTCGCGATCGCCGAGGTCGAGAATGGCCGCGTCGTCGCGCTCGGCGAGCCGGCGACGATGAAGACCGCGGACCACGCGTCGCTGCAGACCGCCTACCAGGCGTTCGAGGCAGGCCTTGGTCGCCCCCTCCCCCGCGCGCTGGCGATCGCGGTCGCCTCGCCGGTGGCGAACGACGTCATCCGCCTCACCAACAACCCCTGGATCATCCGCAAGTCGCTGATCACCGAGCGGCTGAAGGCGGACCAGTGGGTCGTCGTCAACGATTTCGGCGCAGTCGGCCATGCGGTCGCGCAGGTGCCGAGCAGCGACTTCATCCACCTCTGCGGCCCCGACACACCACTGCCGTCCGAGGGCATCACGACGATCTGCGGTCCCGGCACCGGGCTCGGTGTCGCGCAGTTGTTACGGCGCAAGACCGGCTATCAGGTCCTCGAAACCGAGGGCGGCCACATGGATTTCGCGCCGCTCGACGGAATCGAGGATGCGTTGCTCAAGCGCCTGCGCAAGACGTTCACGCGCGTCTCGGCCGAACGCGTCGTCGCCGGCCCCGGCATCGTCGCGATCTACGAGACGCTCGCCGCGCTGGAGGGCCGCGCGGTCCCCAGCCATGACGACAAGACGATCTGGACCGAGGCGATCGACGGCACCGATTCGATCGCGCTGGCGGCGCTCGACCGCTTCTGCCTCGCGCTCGGCGCGGTGGCGGGCGATCTCGCGCTTGCGCAGGGTGCAAAGGCCGTCGTGATCGCAGGCGGCCTGGGCTTCCGGATCAAGGATCGCCTGATCCGCTCGGGCTTCGACCAGCGCTTCGTCGCCAAGGGCCGCTTCCAGGGCATGATGGCAGCGATGCCCGTCAAGCTCATCACTCACCCCCAGCCCGGCCTGTTCGGCGCCGCGGCCGCCTTCGCACAGGAACACACGCAATGACCGTCACCCCCGCCCCGACTATCGCAGACATCATGCAGACCAGCGCCGTCATCCCGGTGCTGGTGATCGAGGACGCGGCGCTTGCGCGCCCGCTTGCCGAGGCGCTGGTCGCCGGCGGCCTGCGCGTGCTCGAAGTGACGCTGCGCACCGGCGCCGCGCTTGAGGCGATCGCCGAGATGAAGAAGGTGCCGGGCGCGATCGTAGGTGCCGGCACCGTCGTCAACACGCAGCAATTCGCGCAGGTCCGCGATGCGGGCGCCGAGTTCATCGTCTCGCCGGGCCTCACCGAACGCCTCGCGACGCCGATCATCGAAAGCGGCATCCCGTTCCTGCCGGGCATCGCGAATGCGGCCGACATCATGACCGGGCTCGACCTGGGCCTCACGCACTTCAAGTTCTTCCCCGCCGAGGCCAATGGCGGGTTGAAGGCTTTGAAGGCGCTCGCGGCGCCGTTCTATCAGTGCAGCTTCTGCCCGACCGGCGGCATCACCGAGGCGAGCGCCCCCGAATGGCTCGCATTCAAGCCGGTGCTGTGCGTCGGCGGCAGCTGGGTGACCGGCGGCACGATGGCGGAGATCGAGATCAAGGCCCGCGCCGCAAACGCATTGCGCGGGTAATCGTGCAGATCGTCGCCCCAGCGAAAGCTGGGGTCTCCTGTCGCGGGAGATCCCAGCTTTCGCTGGGATGACGAATTAGCGTGGATGGCGGCTGCGCGTCACATCTCGCCGCGGGCTTTGCGGATGGCGTACCATTTCTTCACGTTGGCGTTGTGCTCGGCCAGCGTGTTCGCGAACACATGGCCGCCGGTGCCGTCCGCGACGAAATACAGCGCCTGGGTCTGCGCCGGGTCGAGCACCGCATCGATCGACGCACGGCCGGGGTTGGCGATCGGCCCGACAGGCAGCCCGGCGCTCGCATAAGTATTATAGCCGTTCTTGGCGTGCAGTTCCGACCGCAGGATGCGGCGGCCGAGCGGACGGCCCTTGGTGATAGGATAGATCACGGTCGGATCGGCCTGGAGTGGCATGCCGTTGCGCAGGCGATTACCATAGACCGCGGCGACAGTGCGGCGCTCGGACGGCTTGCCGGTTTCCTTCTCGACGATCGAGGCGAGGATGATCGCCTGTTCGGGGGTCGTCACGGCGATGCCCGGCTTGCGCGCGGCCCATGCCTTGGCGAGATAGGTCTTCATCGCCGATTGCATGCGCGTGACGACCGACGCGCGTGTGTCACCCGCCTGGAACGCGTAGCTGTCGGGAAGGATCGAACCTTCCGCAGGGACGGGCACGTCGCCGGTGAGGCCGTCCGCCTTCATCAGCGCGTCGTGGACGAGGACCGAGGGATAGCCCTCGGGAACCGCGACCAGTCGCTGGACGACCTTGCCGCCCTGCATCAGCTTGAGGATGTCCGACTGGCTCGCGCGCGGCGCTATGCGGTATTCGCCGGCCTTGATAGGATCGCCCGAGCCGAACACGCGCGCGTACAGGCGGAAGCGTCGGGCCGAGGGGATCGCGCCGGCCTTTTCGAGTTCGGTGGCAGCACCCGCCAGCGTGCTGCCTTCGCCGATCTGCACGGTCAGCGTGCGGGGGGCTGGGCCGGCGCCGCCCCAGCCTCGAACGCCCAGGAACAGCGCGACGACGGCCGCCAGGCCTAAGACGAGTCCGAAACAGCCGACCTTGCGCATCACTACCTCTTGTTCTCCCGCGAAGGCGGGAGCCCAGTCTGGGCCCCCGCCTTCGCGGGGGAACAAACCCTTTTACTGAACCTTCGTCATCACCAACGAGGCATTCGTCCCGCCGAAACCGAACGAATTGTTCAGCACCGCGCGGACTTCGCGCTTCTTGGCGACATGCGGGACGAGGTCGACGCCCACGCAGCTGTCGCTCGGATTGTCGAGATTCAGCGTCGGCGGGACGATCTGGTCGCGCAGCGCGAGGATGCAGAAGATGCTCTCCACCGCACCGGCACCGCCGAGCAGATGCCCGATCGCCGACTTGGTCGACGACATCGACAGACCCGCGATCGCATCGCCGAACAGACGACGCACCGCGCCGAGTTCGAGCTCATCGCCCAACGGCGTCGAGGTGCCGTGCGCGTTGATGTAATCGATGTCCTCGAGCTTCAGGCCCGACTTCTTGATCGCCATCTGCATCGAGCGGAACGCGCCATCGCCTTCAGGATGCGGCGCGGTGACGTGATACGCGTCGCCCGACAGACCATAGCCGATGACTTCGGCGTACATCTTCGCGCCGCGTGCCTTGGCGTGTTCATATTCCTCGAGCACCAGCACGCCAGCGCCCTCGCCCATCACGAAGCCGTCGCGGTCCTTGTCGTACGGCCGCGAAGCCTTTTCGGGCGAATCGTTGAAGTTGGTCGACAGCGCACGTGCCTGCGCGAACCCGGCGATGCCGAGCGGGCAGACGGTGCCCTCCGCACCGCCCGCGAGCATCACGTCGGCATCATCCATCGCGATCATCCGCGCGGCGTCGCCGATCGCATGCGCACCGGTCGAGCAGGCGGTGACGACCGCGTGGTTCGGACCACGCAGCCCGTATTTGATCGAAACCTGACCAGAAATCAGGTTGATCAGTCGACCATGCACGAAGTGCGGCGACACCCGACGCGGGCCCTTGGTGTGCAGAACGATCGATTCGCTCTCGATGCCCGGCAGGCCACCGATGCCCGAGCCGATCGAGACACCGGCACGCCAGCTCTCTTCGAGCGTCATCTCGGTCAGCCCGGCGTCTTCCAGAGCCTGGCCAGCCGCGTCGATGCCGTAGATGATGAACGGATCGACCTGGCGCTGGACCTTGTGATCCACCCGCTTGCCGGGATCGAAGCCATACTCATGGTCGGCCGGTTTCACCTCACAGGCGATGCGGCATACCTGATCGGACGCGTCGAAGCGCGTGATCGGGCCCGCACCCGACTTGCCGGCGAGGATATTCGCCCAAGCCGTTTCAACATCGGCCCCCAGGGGGGTGACCAGGCCTAACCCGGTTACGACGACACGCCGCATGGCTTCAAACTCCGTCTGCTCTCAAAACGAAACGGCTCCCCGCCCTCTCAGCAAGGACGGGGAGCCGCTTAAATTCAACCCATCAGGGTAGGCCCAGTTGCCCGGACCTCACGCCCTGATCAGGCCTTGTGCTCGTCGATGTACGTGATCGCATCCTTGACGGTCGCAATCTTCTCGGCGGCATCATCGGGAATCTCGACGCCGAATTCTTCCTCGAACGCCATGACGAGTTCGACGATGTCGAGGCTGTCTGCGCCCAGGTCGTCGATGAAGCTCGCGTCCTCGGTCACCTTGTCGGCTTCGACGCCGAGATGCTCGACGACGATTTTCTTCACGCGGTCAGCGGTCTCGCTCATGGTAGTTCCCTCTTCAAATCTGGGGGTTTTCGGTATTTCCTGAACGCACCTAGAACGCGGCAGTTCAGCGCGCAAGTTCAGATCATCGCCATCCCGCCGTTCACGTGCACGGTTTGTCCCGTGACGTAGCCGGCTTCGCGGCTTGCGAGATACACGACGGCGGCGCCGATGTCTGCGCCTTCACCGAGGCGACCCGCCGGAATCTTCGTCGTCAGCGCGGTCTTCTGCGCCTCGGGCAGCGCGTCGGTCATTGGCGAGGTGATGAAACCGGGCGCGACGCAGTTGACGGTGATGCCGCGGCTGGCGAGTTCCTGCGCCATCGATTTCGACATGCCGATCAGCCCCGCCTTCGACGCGGCATAGTTCGCCTGCCCCGGATTGCCGGTGACGCCGACAATCGACGTGACCGAGATCATGCGGCCGAAGCGCGCCTTCATCATCGGCTTGGCAGCGGCGCGCATGAGGCGGAACGCGGCTTCGAGATTGACGCGAATGACGCTGTCCCACTCCTCGTCCTTCATCCGCATCGCGAGGTTGTCGCGCGTGACGCCGGCATTGTTGACGAGGATATCGAGTCTGCCGAGCGCCTCGACCGCCTGCGGCACGAGCGCATCGACCGCGGCGCCATCCGACAGGTTGCATGGCAGCGCGACGTGATCGCCACCGAGGCTGGCGCGAAACGCCTCCAGCTTGTCGGCGTTGGACCCGGATACGGCCAGCCGCGCGCCTTGCGTGGCGAGGGCCTTGGCGATCTCGGACCCGATCCCGCCGGATGCGCCGGTAACCAGCGCGGTCATGCCTGTGAGGTCGAACATTCTAATCTCCAGATTCAAGAAATTTGTTCGCGCAGAGGCGCGGAGGACGCAGAGGGGCGGTAGTTGTTGACGAGACGGCGGACACCCTCTTTCAGTGTGTCCCCGCCGAAGTTGATGAGCAAACCGACGGGCTGTTTGGTCAATCTGAGATAGGTCAGCAGTTGCTTCGCGTGGACGGGCAGAAGGCGCTCGACCGACTTGATCTCGACGACCAATCGGTCGTCAACCAGCAGATCGATCCGGAAAGCCGCCTCGAAGCGTAAGCCTTCGAACTCGATATCGATCGCCCGTTGTCGCGCAACGCTGTAGCCCATCGCCACCAACCGACCGGCAAGAACCGCTTCGTAGACGCTTTCGAGAAGCCCCGGCCCTAGATCCCGATGCAGGCGCAGTGCGACATCAAGGACGTCGCCACTGACCGCATCGATATCTTTCATAACCTCTGCGTCCTCTGCGCCTCTGCGCGAAATCTAAAGCACCTTAACCAATGCCTCGATATCGTCCATCGTGATGACGCTGAGCGTCTCGACGTCGGGGGCGATGCGCTTGACCATTGGGCCGAGCACCTTGCCGCCGAATTCGACGAACTGCCCCACCCCCGCCGCGTGCATCGCCAGCACCGATTCGCGCCAGCGAACCATGCCCGTAACCTGCTGAACCAGCAGATGCCGGATCGCGCCGGGCTCGGCGACCGCGACCGCGTCGACATTGGCGAACACCGGCACCAGCGGCGCACGCAGGTCGGCATCGAGCAAGGCCGCCTCCATCGCATCGGCAGCGGGCTGCATCAGCGGGCAGTGGAACGGCGCGGAGACGGGGAGCAGGACCGCACGCTTGGCGCCCAGGTCCTTGGCGAGCGCGATCGCCTTCTCGATCGCGAGGCGGTGGCCGGAGATGACCACCTGCGACGGATCATTGTCGTTGGCGACCGTGCACACCAGCTCGGGCCCGCCCTCGGCCAGGATCGAATCGACCGCGGCGCCCGCGATCAGCTGCGCCTTTTCCAGATCCGCGCCGAGCAACGCCGCCATCGCCCCCTCGCCGACCGGTACCGCCGCCTGCATCGCCCGGCCACGCAGCTTGAGCAGCCGCGCGGTGGTCGACAGGTCGAGCGCGCCCGCGGCACACAAGGCTGTATATTCGCCGAGGCTGTGCCCAGCGACATAGTCGGCCTTGTCGGCAAGGCGGAGACCGCCCTCCTTCTCGGCGACGCGCAACGTGGCGATCGCATTCGCCATGATCGCGGGCTGCGCATTCTCGGTGAGGAGCAGGTCGTCCGCTGGCCCCTCGCTCATCAGCCGGAACAGATGCTGGCCGAGCGCCTCGTCGACTTCGGCAAAGACCTCGCGGGCGGTGCCGCTGGCGTCGGCGAGTGCCTTGCCCATGCCGACAGACTGGCTCCCCTGGCCGGGGAAGATGAACGCGCGCATGACCTCTCCTCTTTGAAGCGGGCGGACTAGAAAGGTGCGGGCCGAGTTGCAACTGCGCGAACCTGAACGAACCCGCCGGATTTGCGACAAACTGCGACCATTTCGCCGTCCCTGCGACAAGCGCCTGCGACAACCGGCCCCCAGATTATGGAGGACGCCGCAGCAACGGCGCCGTGTTTCAACGGGAGATTACCATGAAGAAGTTCATCCTCAGCGCGCTTGCCGCCACCCTCGTCGCCAGCCCGCTGCTCGCCGCCGCCCCGGCCGAAGCGCAGCAGCGCCGCGAAGTGACCACCGTGCGCCAGAACAACAACGGCCGCACCGTCGTCACCAAGAAGACGGTCGTCCGCGCACCGCAGCAGCGCAACTGGCGCGCCGGCCAGCGCTTCGATCGTCGCCAGGCGCAGAACTATCGCGTGATCACGACGTATCGCAACTATCGCCTCGCCGCCCCGCCGCGTGGCAGCCAGTGGGTCCGCTCGGGCAATGATGCGATCCTGATCAACGGCCGCGGCAACGTGGTGCAGGTTCGCGGCGGCGCATTCCGGTAATCGAACCGGTAGGGTCGTAACCAATCTTGCCTTTCCCCGATAATCGGGTAAGGGCCATTGCAACCGGGGTGAGAGATTCGCGTCTCTCGCCCCTGTTTGCATTCTAGACGACAGCCGGAGGGGTGCACGCATGGGGCGTGTATCAGCGATCGGCCAAGACGAAGGACAAGACATGGCTCTTTACGAGCACGTGTTCCTTGCGCGCCAGGATCTGGCACAAGCGCAGGTGGACGCTCTGGCGGAAATCGCCACCAAGATCGTGAACGACAACGAAGGTCGGGTCGTAAAGACCGAGAACTGGGGCTTGCGTTCGCTGGCGTACAAGATCGCCAAGAACCGCAAGGCGCACTATGTGATGCTCGAGATCGATGCCCCGGGCAGCGTGATCGCAGAGCTGGAGCGCCAGACGCAGATCAACGAAGACATCATTCGTTACATGACGGTCAAGGTCGACACCCTCGAAGAGGGCCCGACCGTGATGATGCGCAAGTCGGACCGCGACCGTGAGCGTCGTGGCGACCGCGAAGGTGGCCGTGAAGGCCGTCCTGACCGCGGCGATCGTCCGGACCGTGGTCCCCGTCGTGACCGCGAAGAGGGAGCTGAATAATCATGGCACGTCCATTCTTCCGCCGCCGCAAGAGCTGCCCGTTCTCCGCCAAAGACGCTCCCCGGATTGACTATAAGGACGTCCGGTTGCTGCAGGGCTTCGTGTCCGAGCGTGGCAAGATCGTCCCGTCGCGTATCACTTCGGTGGCCGCAAAGAAGCAGCGCGAACTGGCCCAGGCCATCAAGCGTGCGCGTCATCTGGGCCTGCTGCCCTACATCGTTAAGTAAGGAGCGCCCACATGGACGTCATTCTGCTTGAGCGCGTCGAAAAGCTCGGCGCCATCGGCGACGTGGTGAAGGTAAAGGACGGCTACGCCCGTAACTTCCTTCTCCCGAACAAGAAGGCGCTTCGTTCGAACGAAGCCAACCGCAAGGTGTTCGAATCGAACCGTGCGCGGATCGAGTCGGACAACGCATCGCGTCGCAGCGATGCCGAGACCGAAGCGAAGACCTTCAACGACACGACCATCACCCTGATCCGTCAGGCGTCGAACACCGGTCAGCTCTACGGTTCGGTCGCGGTTCGCGATCTGGTCGACGCGCTGGTGGCCGATGGTCACAAGGTCGCAAAGTCGGCGATCGTGCTCGACAAGCCGATCAAGGCGATCGGCGTGTACACCGTCAAGGTTGCACTCCACCCCGAGGTGTCGGTGTCCGTCAAGGTCAACGTCGCCCGCTCGCCGGAAGAGGCCGAGATGCAGGCTTCGGGCGTCGACGTGATGTCGTCGATGTTCGAGCGTGACGAGGCTGGCTTCGTCGAGGATTACGATCCGAACGCAGAGCCCGGCGCCACCGCCGAAGCACCGCGCGACCAGGAGGACGAGGCGCAGGGCTAATCCCCTCGCCTTATCCGGCTGTTACGAAAAGGCCCGCCCGGAGCGATCCGGGCGGGCCTTTTTTTTGCGCATTTTAGATGCGGATCAGGGGCAGGTTACGCAGGCGCCGATCACGGCGGCGAAGGGGATGAGCGCGCAGAAGATGGGGACGAGATGCTTCATGGCCGGGTCACTCTTTGAGAGGTGTTGCCGGGATAATGCGCGGCCTTGGGAAAGGTTTCCCGCAGGTGAACGAATTTTGTACCGATCGGTTTTTGTGGCTGGAACGGGATTGCTTGTCCACCCCGGCGGAGGCCGGGGCCCAATTGGAATGGCAGATGTAACGGCGTCCTGCGCCCAGTTGGCACCGTCCCCAACTGGGCCCCGGCCTTCGCCGGGGTGGTGTGTTGGTGTCAGATTTGTGCGTCTTCGGGCTTCTCGATCAGCGCAGGTCCCTCGCCTAGCGCCAGCGCGTCGACCGAGGACACGTCTTCCAGATCGCGGGCGCCTGTTTCGATGTTGAGGTCGCGGAACTTGCGGCCGGTGACCATCAGGCGGCCGTTGAACGAGTTGGTGAACCCGTTGAAATTCTTCACCGCGCTGTTGAGACCGACGCCGACCTTGCGCAGGTCGTCCGCGACCTTGGCGAGGCGATCGTGCATCTCCTTGCCGAGTTCACCGATCTTGCGCGCCTCGTTGGCGAGCTTTTCCTGACGCCACACCGCCGCCACCGTACGCGCGATCGCGATCAGGTTGGTCGGCGTCGCCAGCAGCACGCGCTTCTCGAAGGCGAAATCCCACAGCGTCGGATCATGCTCTAGCGCCGCCGAGAGGAAATGCTCGCCGGGGACGAACATGATCACATAGTCGGGCGTGTCGGCGAACTGGCTCCAATAGGCCTTGTTGCCGAGGCCGTTGACGTGCGCGCGCATCGACGCCGCATGCGCCGCGAGACCGATCAGCCGCTCGGCGTCGTCGACCGCGCCAAATGCGTCCTGATAGGCGTTGAGCGACACCTTCGCATCGATGACCAGCGCGCGGCCACCGGGGACGCGGATGATCGCATCCGGGCGCAACCTAGCGCCGTCATCGCCCACCGCGACGCTGACTTCGGTCTGGAAGTCGGTGTGCTCGCTTAGGCCGCAGGTTTCGAGGACGTTCTTGAGCTGCTGCTCGCCCCAGCGGCCGCGAGACTTGGGTGCGTTGCGCAAGGAATTGACCAGCTTGGCGGCCTCGGTCGACACCTTCTCCTGGCCGAGCCGCATCTGTTCGATCTGACCCTTGAGGTCGCCGAACGCATCGCGGCGCTCGGCCTCGACCTTGGCGACGCCCTCTTCATAGCGTTGCAGACGATCGCTGACGGGTTGCAGCATCGACTTGAGATTCTGTCCGGCGGTTTCCTCCGACTGACGGAAGCGTGCGTCGGCGCGGTCGAGGAATTGCACCTGCGCCGCCTCGAGCGCCTTGGCGGCGGCGGCACCGAACTGCGCAGTCATCGCGTCGTTGGCGTCCTTTAACTGGCACAAAGTGACGAGGTGCGCGGCCTGGCGTTCCTCGCTCTGCGCCTGGAGGCGGGCGAGGTCGCGCTGCGCCTCGTTGCGCTCTCGCTCGACCGCGTCGCGGGCGGTGCGGAGGAGGTCGGCGTCGGCGGCCTTGGTCCGGGCTACGGCGAGATCGCTGGCGAGGGTCGTAGCGCGGCGGGAGGCCAGCAGCCAGCCCAGGAGGACGCCCGCGGCGAGCGCGAGGACGGCGATGATGGCGAACTCAGCCATTTTGCGTGGCCGAAACCGGAGTGAAGTATAGGAAGTATAGACGCACGTGCAGCATCGTTTCTGGCGAGGATGCGCGGGGTGGCGGGCGGGTTTGGGAGGGGTATGGGGACGTCATGCGTGGAACATACGTCGAACGCGTGGGGTAGGACAGTGTGAATATCGTGCTGTCGCGCGGGGGCGGGAGGTCTGGGTTTCGCGCGGTGGCGCTTGTGGTTCTGGGCTCCCGCCTTCGCGGGAGAACTAGAGGGGGGCGGTACTTACCCCAATACCTGGGCACCACCCCGGCGGAGGCCGGGGCCCAATTGGAGAGGTCGTGGTAACGAAGGACCGCGCTTTGTCAGCACCGTCCCCCATTTGGGCCCCGGCCTTCGCCGGGGTGGTGGCGTGTTGGGTGGACGGGCGCGCCCTTTCAGGTGCTCATCCGGGCGCACCCACACGCGTCACCCCAGCTTGCGGGCCTTCGCGAGCTTCTTCAGCACCATGTCGCGCTTGAGGCGGCTGATTTGGTCGATGAACAGCACGCCATCGAGATGGTCGATCTCGTGCTGCATGCAGGTCGAGAGCAGGCCGTCGAGCTCTTCCTCGAACGCAGCGCCGGTCTCGTCGAGCCACTTGACGACGCAGCGCGACGGGCGGGCGACCTCGGCATATTGCTCGGGGATCGAGAGGCAGCCTTCGTTGTACGTCGACATCTCGTCGCTGACCGACAGGATCTCGGCGTTGATATAGGCCTTGGGTGCCTTGATCGGCTTGTCCTCCTCGTCCTTCTCTTCCTGAAGGTCGATGACGAGGACGCGCTTCTGCACGCCGACCTGGGTCGCGGCCAGGCCGATGCCGTTGAAGTCGTACATCGTCTCGATCATGTCGGCGACGAGCGTGCGGATGGAATCGTCGACCGTGTCCACCGGCTCGGCGACGAGGCGCAGGCGGGGATCGGGGACTTCGAGAACGGTCATTACGGTCATACCGCGCAGCTAAGTACAGCGCGGGGGGCCGTCAAGCACTTGGCGCAAGCCGCGGGGATCAGGCCATCGGGCGGCGCGCGCGCAACGCCTGCGCCAGCGTGCCCTCGTCGAGATAGTCGAGTTCGCCGCCGACCGGCAGCCCGTGCGCGAGTTGGGTGACGCGGACCGGGAAGCGTTCGATCCGCTCGGCGATGTAATGCGCGGTGGTCTGGCCCTCGAGCGTGGCGTTCATCGCGAGCACGACCTCGTCGATGCCGCCCGCCTCGATCCGGCGGACCAGGCTGTCGATGCTGAGATCCTCGGGGCGGATGCCTTCAAGCGCGGACAGCCGGCCGCCCAGCACGTGGAAGCGGCCGGGGAACAACCGCGAGCGATCGAGCGCCCAGAGGTCGGCCACCTCTTCGACCACGCACAAAGACCGCTGGTCGCGGCGGGGGTCGGCGCAGATCGCGCAGGGGTTGGTGGTATCGACGTTGCCGCAGGTGGTGCAGTTCTCCAGCCGCTCGTCGACCGCGGTCAGCGCCTCGCGCAAGGGGCCCAGCGCGGCGTCGCGCTTCTTGAGCAGATGCAGCACGGCGCGACGTGCGGACCGGGGGCCTAGGCCGGGGAGCCGGGCCAGCGCCTGCGTCAGCGCCTCGATCTCGGGGGATGCCATCGGGAACAGATAGGGGGTTGCGTCGCTCCCCGCCAGCGTGTTCGAGAGGCGCCATGCGGATCATCTTCATGGGAACGCCGGACTTCGCCGTGCCGGTGCTGGAGGCCCTCGTCGCGGCGGGGCATGACGTGGTGGCGGCGTATTGCCAGCCGGCGCGACCGGGCGGGCGACGCGGGCGCGAGCTGGTGCCTTCGCCGGTGCAGGTTCGGGCGGAGGCGCTAGGGATCGAGGTGCGGACGCCGGTGTCGTTCAAGGCGTCGTTGCCCGAGGGTCTCGCCGCGCGGGAAGCGTTTGCGGCCTTGGGGGCGGATGTTGCGGTCGTCGCTGCGTATGGCCTGATACTGCCGCGTGCGGTGCTCGACGCGCCGCGGTTCGGGTGCCTCAACGTGCACGGCTCGCTGTTGCCGCGGTGGCGGGGGGCGGCGCCGGTGCAGCGCGCGATCCTGGCGGGCGATCTGCAGACAGGGGTCGGGATCATGCAGATGGAGGCCGGGCTGGATACCGGGGCGGTGCGGCTCGAGGGGCGGACCGACGTTGCGGGGAAGACGGCGGGCGATCTTACCGCCGAGCTGTCGGCGATGGGGGCGCGGTTGATGGTCGAGGTGTTGGGCGATCTCGACGCCTACCCTGCCCGGCCGCAGCCCGAGGAGGGCGTCACCTATGCCGCCAAGATCGACAAGGCGGAGGCGCGGATCGATTTCGAGCGGTCGGCGGTCGAGGTCGAGCGGCTGGTGCGCGCGATGAACCCGGCGCCCGGCGCGTGGTTCGAGGTCGCCGGCGAGCGGGTGAAAGTGCTCGCGGCGGACGTGTTGCCGTTCAGTTTTCTGGGGTGCGAGGGGCTGACGGTCAACGACGCGCTGACGATCGGGTGCGGCGACGGCGCGATCCGGCCGACCTTGGTGCAGCGGGCCGGGCGCGGCGTTACCTCGGCGGACGAGCTGCTACGCGGGTTTGCGATTCGCTCGGGGACTCAGCTTTGACGCGGTTCGCGTTGACGGTGGAATTCGACGGGCGGCCGTTCATGGGCTGGCAGCGGCAGAAGCACGGCCCCAGCGTGCAGGCTGCGCTTGAGGCGGCGGTGCTCAAGATGACCGGCGAGACGGCGTCGGTGCAGGCGGCGGGACGGACCGATGCGGGCGTGCACGGGATGGCGATGCGCGCGCATGTCGATATCGAGAAGCCGGTCGCGGCGTTTCGGTTGATGGAGGGGCTGAATGCCCTGGTGAAGCCGGCGCCGGTTTCGGTGCTGGCGTGTGAGGTCGTCGATGACGATTGGCATGCGCGGTTTTCGTGCGTCGGGCGGTCGTACGAATACCGGATCGTCAACCGGCGGGCGCCGCTGAGTTTCGAGGCGGGGCTGGCGTGGCAGGTGCCGCAGTCTTTGGATGCGGAGGCGATGGCAGAGGCGGCGCAGGCGCTCCTCGGGCGGCATGATTTCACGACGTTTCGGTCAGCGCATTGCCAGGCGGACAGTCCGGTGCGGACGCTCGACCGGCTCGATGTCGTGCGCGAGGGGGAGCGTCTGTTCATCTACGCGGCGGCGCGGTCGTTCCTGCATCATCAGGTACGGTCGATGGTCGGCTGCCTCGCGCTGGTCGGGATGGGCCGCTGGGCGGTCTGCGATGTGGCGGACGCGCTGGCGGCGAAGGATCGGGCGATGCTGGGGCTGAATGCACCGCCCGATGGGTTGTTCTTCGTGAGTGCCGTTTACCCGCCCCCGTCATCCCGGACTTGATCCGGGACCCAGGGTTACGCGGCGCAGCGTTCGAGGCTCTGGGTCCTGACTTTCGTCAGGATGACGATGGGGGTACGGGTCGCGTGAACTTCGCGGCCAGCTCGACATGCGTCGACCAGCGGAACTGGCCGACCGGCTGGACCCAGTCGATCCGCCAGCCCGCGTCGCACAGCTCCTTCGCATCGCGGGCGAAGGTGGCCGGATTGCACGAGACATAGGCGATCACCGGGGTCTTGCACTCCGCCAGCGCGGTCGCCTGCTCGCGCGCGCCCGAGCGCGGGGGATCGATCACCACCGCGTCGAAGCGGTCGAGTTCGGCCGCCGTCAGCGGGCGGCGGTAGAGGTCGCGGTGCTCTGGGTAGACCGGGCGTTGCGTGCGGTGCGCGGCGGCCTTCAGCGAGGTGAGCGCGTCGCGTGCGCCTTCGGCGGCGTAGACCTTGGCGGGGATCGCCATCGTGAAGGTGCCGAGCCCGGCGAACAGGTCGGCCACGGTGTTGGCCTTGCCGATCGCTTCGAGCACCGCGGCGGTCAGCGCGGCCTCTCCGTCGGGGGTCGCCTGCAGGAACGAGGCGGGGGGCAGCGGCACGGGGACGCCACCGAGCGTGATCGTGACCGCGTCGGGCTCCCAGCGAGTCTCGGGGCCGAGACCGTCGTCGAACGCGACGCGCGCGATCTTGTGGTCTTCACAGAATTTGGTGAGGGCCTCGGCCGCGGGGAGGCCTTCGGGGGCGAACCCGGTGATCAGGATGTCCGCGCCCTGGTCCGCGAGCGTCAGGTGGATGTCGGCGCGGCGGCGGAAGTTCAGGCGCCGGAGCAGCTGGCGCAAGGGTTGGACGAGGGCAAACAGACGTGGATCGAGGATCCAGCATTCCTTGATGTCGACGATCGTGTGCGCCTTCTCGGCGGTGAAGCCGAGCGTGATCTTGCCGCCCTTGCCCTCGGCATGGAGCGTCGCGCGGCGGCGGCTTCTTTCCGGCGAGATGTGCGGGGTGCGGATCGGGGCGGACAGGTCCTGCCCGTCGAGCGCGGAGGCGATGCGGTCGGTGACGAACGCGGCATAGCTCTCATCGTCGAGATGCTGGAGCTGGCAGCCGCCGCAGGTCGGGAAGTGGACGCAAGGCGGCGTCTGGTGGTGCGGCCCGGGGATGACGGTGCCGTCCGCGGCGAGCGTGTCGCCGGGGGCCGAGAGCGGCGCGTGGCGGCCGTCGGCGGTGATCCCGTCGCCGCGCGCCGCGACGCGGATGATGGTGTCGATCGTCTGTTCAGAAGTCATAGCGCCGCTCTGGCGCACCGCAGCGCGTCCGCCAAGTCGTCGGCGATAAATGCTGCGCCCAATCGGCGGGCGGCGTCACCGTGGAGCCACACGCCGGCGCCGGCGGCGTCGAGCGGGTCGAGGCCCATCGCTAATATGGCGCCGATCGCCCCGGCGAGCACGTCGCCGGTGCCTGCAGTCGAGAGCCAGTCGCTGGCGCCCTGCGCGATGCGGACGCGACCGTCGGGGGCTGCTATGACGGTGTCGGCGCCCTTGAAGACGACGACCGCGTGCGCGCGGGCAGCCGCGTCGCGGGCGCGGGTGATCTTGTCGGCATCGGACTTGCCGAAGAGCGCGTCGAACTCGCCTGCATGGGGGGTGAGGATGACGGGGACTTGCAGCGCCTTGATCCGGTCGGGGTCGATCAGGCGGAGCGCATCGCCGTCGATGATCAGCGGGTGCCCCGCGCTTAGTGCAGCGTCGAGGCGGGTCCTGGCGGTGTCTTCGCGGCCGAGGCCGGGGCCGATGACGAGCGCGCCGATCCGGTCGTTGGCGAGCGCGTGGGTTGAGAACGGCGTGCGGACGAGCGCGTGGGGTGGGCCGTGGCTGTCGCCGAGCAGCGTGACGTAGCCCGCGCCGGCGCGCATCGCGGCGAGGGCTGCGAGGTCGGCGGCGCCCGACATGGTGCCGGCGACGATCGCGACCATGCCTCGGGTGTATTTGTGCGAGTCGGGGCCGGGGGTTGGGAGGATTGGGGTTGCGAGGACTTCGGCCTGGCTGGTGGCGGGGACGCCGATGTCGAGCAGGCGGATCTGGCCGCAGTAGCGCGCGGCGGGCTGGAGGAGGTGCGCGGGCTTCAGCGCGCCGAGGGCTAGCGTGAGGTCGAAGACGGGGGGTGTGCTGAGGGCTTGGCCGGAGTCGGTGGCGAGGCCGCTGGGGAGGTCGATGGCGATAGTGAGGCTCGCGGCGGTGGCGAGGCGATGGAGGCACCCAACAATAGTCCCCTCCCCGGCGGAGGCCGGGGTCCAGTTGGGTGAACCGGGCGATTTATCGATGGCGTTGCCCAACTGGGCCCCGGCCTCCGCCGGGGGGGAGTTTTGGGTTTGGGTCTCGGTTACACCGAGGGCACGCGTCAGGCCGGTGCCGAACAGCGCGTCCAGCAGGACCGGGGCTGGCTTGGCTTCCGAGAACGTCTCGACCGGCCCCGACCACCCTGCCCGCGCCGACTTTGCCGCATGGGTCTTGGGCTCGGACAGCGCCGCGACGCGGACCGTCGCGCCCATGTCCGCCAGCACGCGCGCAGCGACATAGCCATCGCCGCCGTTGTTGCCGGGGCCGCACAGGATCAGGACGTGGTTCGATCCGGCGAGGCGGCGGACGGCGTGGGCGATTGCGGTGCCGGCGCGGTCCATCAGCGTTTCGACCGGGACGCCGGTGGCGATCACCGCGTCTTCCGCGGCGCGCATCTCGGCGGCGGTCAGGATGGGCTGGCCTTCGATTGGGGTCATGAGGGTTTGGCTGCGCCCTTGATCGTGGCGGGCAGGCGGTAGCGGTCGCCGCCCAGCGCCACTTCGATCCCGTCCGCACCCAGGACCGTTACCTTGGCGACCTCCGCCCCGTCCGCGGCGATCACACCGCGACCGTCTTGCGTGACAAGTAACCGACGGAACCCGCCGTCGGGATGGCGGACCGTGAGAATCAGGCCGTCGCGGCCTTGCGCCTGCTCGATCGTGCAGGTCGCAGCGAGTGCGGCATCGCCGCGCGCGCATGCGATGCGCGCTTCATCTGCGGGGGTGGCTTGCCGTTGCGCGGCGACCGCGGTGTCGGTCGGCTGCTCCCGCCCGCACGCAGCGAGCGGGAGCGAGAGAAGCGCGCCAAGACACTGAAGCCGCTTAGATATCCGCGTAGACATGGGTTTCGGCTGCGGCTCCTGGGTGCGTGACCGCGCCCTTGTACGCGGGGCCGACGGTTTTCGCATAGCGCCAGAGTGCGCCCGAGCCGTAATCGTTGGTGCGCGGCACCCAGGCGGCGCGGCGCGCCGCCATGACGTCCTCGGGAACGTCGAGGTCGATCGTGCCCGCCTCGGCGTCGATGTGGATGATGTCGCCATTCTCGACGAGCGCGATTGGGCCGCCGTCTGCAGCTTCGGGACCGACATGGCCGATGCAGAAGCCGCGCGTGCCGCCCGAGAAGCGCCCGTCGGTGATCAGCGCGACGCTCTCGCCCATGCCGAGGCCGTAGAGCGCGGCGGTGGTCGACAGCATCTCGCGCATGCCGGGTCCGCCCTTGGGCCCTTCGTAGCGAATGACGATGACCTCGCCCTCGTTGATCTCGCGGTTCTCGACGGCCGCGAAGGTATCCTCCTCGCAATCGAACACGCGGGCGGGACCCGAGAATTGGAGGCGGTGCATGCCCGCGACCTTCACGATCGCGCCGTCGGGGGCGAGACTGCCGCGTAAGCCCACGACGCCGCCGGTGGGGGTCAGCGGGGTGTTGATGTCGTAGATGACCTTCTGGTCGGGGTTCCACGTCACCTGGTCGATATTCTCGCCCAGCGTCTTGCCCGTCACGGTCAGGCAGTTGCCGTCGAGGAAACCGCCCGCGAGCATCGTCTTCATGAGCATGTAGACGCCGCCGGCCTCGTACATGTCCTTGGCGACATATTTCCCGCCGGGCTTGAGGTCGGCGATGTACGGGGTCGTCTTGAAGATCTCGGCGACGTCGAACAGGTCGAACTCGATCCCGGCTTCGGACGCCATTGCGGGCAGATGCAGCGCGGCGTTGGTCGAGCCGCCGGTCGCGGCGACGACTCGGGCGGCGTTGATGAACGCCTCGCGCGTGCAGATGTCGCGCGGGCGGATATTGTCGGCGAGGCAGTCCATGACCTGCGCACCGGCGGCGACGGCGATCTGTTCGCGCGTCGTGTAGGGTGCGGGCACCATGTTGCTGTTCGGGATCGACAGGCCGATCGCTTCGGCGACGCAGGCCATCGTGTTGGCGGTGTACTGGCCGCCGCACGCGCCGTGGCCGGGGCATGCGACCTTCTCGAGCGCATGGACCTCGGACAGCGGGCACGCGCCCGCCGCATATTTGCCGACAATCTCGAACACGTCGACGACGGTGACGTCACGCTCCTGATAGCGGCCTGGCAGGATCGAGCCGCCATAGACGAACACAGACGGAATATTGAGGCGGAGCATCGCCATCATCATGCCGGGGAGCGACTTGTCGCAGCCCGCGAACCCGACGAGCGCGTCGTAGCAATGGCCGCGGACCGAGAGTTCGACCGAATCGGCGATGACTTCGCGGCTGACGAGGCTCGCCTTCATCCCCTGATGGCCCATCGCGATGCCGTCGGTGACGGTGATCGTGTTGAACCGGCGCGGCATGCCGCCGCCCTGGATGACGCCCGCCTGCGCGGCATCGGCCTGCGCGTCGAGCGTGGTGTTGCAGGGCGCGGAGTTGTTGCCGGCGGACGCGAGCGCGACGAACGGCCGCGCGATCTGCTCCTCGTCGAGGCCCATCGCGTAGTAATAGCTGCGGTGCGGGGCGCGTTCGGGACCGACGGAGACATGGCGGCTCGGCAGGCGCGATTTATCGAATGTGCGGGTCATGGCGAACGCCTATGTCGCGGGAGGGGGTATTTGCGCAAGAGAGTTGCGACACCGAGCCTGCGATTTACCGTGCCAACGCCATGAGCGCGATCAGGAGCACCATAATCCCGACTGTAAGCACGAAGAGACTCGTGAGCACCAGAAACGTCCCGGTTGCGTTGTCGTAAGCCCAGGCAAGCGCGGGAAGCGAAAGGATGCCGACCGCGACGGCGACGCCCGTGCCGCCCAAACCGTAGCCGACACTCAAGGCCGACACTACGCACAGGAGCGTGACCGCCCGCGCGCCCGTAACGCGCATCAGTTGAGGCTGGGTGGAGGCATGAACCGGATGGTGCCGTTCGGGCACCATTTGTGCAAGCGCGCCCGACCCGTCAGCGCCGGGTATCCTGACGGACGTCAGTAGACAGAGTTACAGCTGATCACGCCTTTGGCTCTGGGTCCTGACTTTCGTCAGGATGACGGACTGGCTTCTACCGCTCCAGCCGTGGCAGTCAGAGCGCCTCGAGCGCCTTTGCCACGCCGTCCATCGTGAAGGGCTTTTGCAGCCGCGGGCGGTCGCGGAATTCTGGGGCGACGCCGTCGTCGCCGCCGCCGGTCGCGAACACGAAGGGGACGCCCTTGGCTGCGAGGGCCTCGGCAACCGCGGTGCTCTTTTCGCCGCCGCGCAGGTTCACGTCGAGGATCGCGCCGTCGACGCCGCCTTGCTCGATCCGCTTGAGCGCGTCGGCGACGGTGTCGACGGACCCGGCGACGCCCTTGTCGAGCACCTCCAGGAAATCCTCAAGCATCATGGCGATCAACGGTTCGTCCTCGACGATGAGGATCTGCTGGGAAACGGTCATCCCCTGCCATAGTCGGGATTGTTACGACTTGCCAACATCTTGTTCGTGTCGGCGCGTCGCGAGCACGTCTCGTGCCGCTTCGGCGAGTTCCTGCACCGAGAAGGGCTTGGGCAGGAATGCGACGTTGTCGAGATCGATCGAGCGGCGCAATTGCTCCTCGGCATAGCCCGACATGAACAGGATCGGCAGGTCGGGATAGCTCTCGCGCGCATGCCGCACCATCGTCGGGCCATCCATTTGCGGCATGACGACGTCGCTGATCAGCAGGTCGGGACGGCCGTGCTTGGCGAGCACCTCGAGCGCGACTTCGCCATTCTCGGCGGTGAGCACGGTATAGCCCTGCCGCACCAGCGCGCGTTCGGCGACCGCGCGGACCATGTCCTCGTCCTCGACCAGCAGGATCGTGCCGGTGCCCCACAGATCGACGGGCTTGGGCGTCGGCTTGAGAACCGCCGGGCGCGTGGCGGCGGGCGCGGAGTGCACCGGCAGGTACATCGAGAAGATCGCGCCCTGCCCCGGCTTGCTGTCGGCGAAGATGTAGCCGCCGGACTGTTTGACGATGCCATAGACGGTCGAGAGGCCGAGCCCGGTGCCCTTGCCGAATTCCTTGGTGGTGAAGAAGGGTTCGAAGATCTTGGGCAGCACGTCGGGCGGGATGCCGGTGCCGGTGTCCTGCACGATCAGCGCGGTATAGTCGGCGACCGGCAGGATATCCGACGCCATCTCGCGCACTTCGGACGCGGGCACCGCGCGCGTGGTGATGGTGAGCACGCCGCCGCCGCGCGCATTCGCCGAGACGATCGCGTCGCGTGCGTTGACCGCGAGGTTGACGACGACCTGTTCGAGCTGGCCGGGATCGGCGCGGACCGGGCCGAGATTGCGGCCGTGAGTCATGTCGAGGCGGACGGTCTCACCCATCAGCCGCTTGAGCAGGTTCGAGACTTCGGAGACGACGTCGGGGAGCTGAAGGATTTGCGGGCGAAGCGTCTGCTGGCGCGAGAAGGCGAGCAGCTGGCGCGTGAGGCTGGCGGCGCGGTTCGAGTTGGTGCGGACCTGCTGGATGTCGTCATAATCGCTGTCGCCGGGCGAATGGCGCATGAGCATCAGGTCGCAATGGCCGATGATCGCGGTGAGGATGTTGTTGAAATCATGCGCGACGCCGCCCGCGAGCTGGCCGACCGCCTGCATCTTGGTGGCCTGGGCGACTTCGCGCTTGAGACGGCTTTCCTCGCTATTGTCCTTGAGGCTGAGGAGGACCGCCGCATCGCCGAGGCCGCGCGCACCGGCGATGGTGAGTGCGACCGGCTCGTCGGGGTGATCCTTGAGACGGACGGCCATGTCGGTCGAGTGCGTCGCGCCGCCGGCGAATTTGCGGATCGCGTCGGCGACCGCGGCCTTGTCCTCGCGGACGACGAGATCGCCGGGGTAGAGCGGCGGTGCGACCGCATTGACGCCCGCCGCGCGCAGGAACGAGTCGTTCATCTGGAGGAAGCGGCCGTCGCGATCGACCAGCGCCATGCCGAACGGCATCATGCTGACCAGGCTGCGGACATGCGCGGAGGCACTGGCGCCGAGCGCGGGCGCGTCCTCCTCGTCGTCGAGCAATGCGACGAGCACGGGCGCGTCGTCGCCGTCGAGGAACGGGATCTGGAGGACTCGCAGCGGCGTGCCCTCAAGCCCCTCGCGTTCGAAGCGGACGAGGCCGCGGCTGTCGGTGATGAGGAAGCGGGCGAAGTCGCGGCCTTCGATCGCGTCATATTCGTCGCCGCACGCGCGCGCCCTGAGCACACGGTTGGCGGTGCGGACGCGGCCGTCGGGCGAGAGCAAGGCGGCCATGATGCCGCTGCCGCCGAGCCGGTCTCCGGTCGGGCCCGCGAGCAAGGCGGCAAGTGTCTCTGCGAGGTCGTGCTCCTGCGCGGTGACGAAGCGCCAGACGAGCATGTCCGCATCGTCGCCGGCGCGCGCGATCTGCGCGGACAGCGCGATGTCTCGTGCGGCGAGCCGGTCGACATGCGCGCTGCCGTCGCGCCACGCGGCTCGGCCGGCGTCGGCGAGGGCTGCGGTGCCGGCGTCGTCGAGCGGGAGGCCGGGGGGAGTCGGGAAGCCTGCGAACAGCGCCTCATACGCGTCGTTCGCGCAGACGAGGCGCCCTGCGCGGTCGGTGATCGCGAGCGCGTCGGAGCCGGCTTCGGCTACCGTCCGGGTGAGGTCCCAGTCGACCGGGCGCGACGCGTCGTTCGTGACCGGATTGAGCAGGCGCCAGGCGATCAGCGCGCCGATGACGATGACGGCGGCGGCGAAGAAACCGGCGGCGACGATCCAGCTGCCGACCAGCAGCAATATGATCGCGGCGGCAGCGATGCCCGAGGCGGCGGCGACGAGCGCCGCGTTGCGGACGGGGGTGGGTAAAGCGATCGATGCCATCGGGACGGTCTTCCGCCGGAGCGGGGTTAGGCGTCAAGCGCGTTGGTGGGTTTCTAGGGGTGGGGCGCGCGGACTGCAGGCGGCGCGCCCTACCCTCTCCCCGTGGTTGGGGTGGTGCGTCCCCCCGCATAGTTAGGCGATGAGGAAGCCCGCCAGCAGTAATTCTGGTGGGCTTCCTCCAATCGCACGGGGCGCCGCTTACCAGATCCGGACGCGCTGCTCGGGCGTCAGGTACAGCTTCTGCCCCGCGGTCGGCTTGTACGCCGCGTACCAGGGGTCGAGGTTGCGCACGACCCAGGCGCGCTGCTGCGACGGCGAGTGCGGATCGGTCAGCAAGCGGTTGCGGAGATTGGCTTCGCGGTAGTTGCGGCGCCAGACCTGCGCCCAGCCGAGATAGAAGCGCTGGTCGCCGGTGAAGCCATCGAGCACGGGCGCCGCCTTGCCGCCGAGCGCGGTGTGGTAGGCGTCATAGGCGACCGTAAGCCCGGCGAGATCGGCGATGTTCTCGCCCATCGTCAGTTGGCCCTTCACGTGCATGCCGGGCAGCGGTTCGTACGCGTCATATTGCGCGCCGAGCTTGCCGGTGAGCGCCTGGAAGCCGGCGATGTCCTTGGGCGTCCACCAGTCGGTGAGCTGGCCGTGCGCGTCGTATTTCGAGCCCTGATCGTCGAAATGATGGCTCAGCTCGTGACCGATCACCGCGCCGATGCCGCCGTAATTGACCGCATCGTCCGCCTTGGGATCGAAGAACGGCGGTTGCAGGATCGCGGCGGGGAAGACGATCTCGACCATGCCGAAATTGGCATAGGCGTTCACCGTCATCGGCGTCATGCCCCATTCCCAGCGCTGGAGCGGCTTGCCGAGCTTCGAGATATTGTCCTGATGCTGCCATTCGTTGGCGCGCCATTCGTTGCCGAACGCGTCGCCGCTCGTGATCTCCAGGCCCGAAAAATCCTTCCACTGGCTGGGATAACCGATCTTGGGCGTGAACGCGGCGAGCTTGGCGTGCGCCTTCACCTTCGTCTCGGGCGCCATCCATTCGAGCTTGTCGATCCGGCGGCCCATCGCGGCCAGCACGTTCTTGACGAGTTTGTCGGCCGCGGCCTTGGTCTCGGGCGGGAAATACTGCGCGACGTAGAGCTTGCTGACCTCGTCATCGAGCGCACCGGAGGTGAACTGGACGCCGCGCTTCCAGCGGGCTTCCTGCTCGGGCGTGCCGCCGAGGACGGTGCCGTAGAACGCGAACTGCTCGGCATCGAACGCCTTGGGGAGCACGTCGGCATAGCCGTCGAGCGAGCGGAGCATCAGCTGGTCCTTCAGCACGCCGAGCGGCGCGGTCGAGACGAGCTTGGCGATGCCGGTGATCGCCGAGGGCTGTGCGACGATGACGGTCGCGACGGGCGTGCCGATGCCCTTGAAATAGCCCGCGAAATCGAAGCCGGGCGCGCGCTTGGCGAGGTCGGCGACGGTCATCTTGTTATAGGTCTTGGTGGCGTCGCGGCTGTCGACGCGAGTCCAGCTGACCTTGGCGATCTCGGTCTCGAACGCCAGCAGCGCAGCAGCGCGCGCCTCGGCATTGGGTTCACCCGCGAGCGTCAGCATCTTGGCGATGTGCGCGCGGTAGGCATTGCGTGCCTCGACCAGCTTCGCGTCGGTGCTGAGGTAATAATCGCGGTCGGGGAGGCCGAGACCGGACTGGCCAAGCGAGAGCGCATATTGCTCGGGCAGCTTGTCGTCCTGGCCGACGCCGCCGCCGAACGGGCCACGGATGCCGGCGCGGTCGGCTTCGGCGAGCAGCGCGGGGTAGCCGGCGCGGTCCTTCAGCGCGGCGATCTTGCCGAGCCAAGGGCGGATCGGGGCGAGGCCCTTGGCCTCGATCGTGCCGGTGTCGAGGAACGTCGCGTAGGCGCGGCCGATCTTCGAGCCCTTGTCCTTCGCGGCGGTGTCGAGGATGCCGCGCGTGCGCGTCTCGGACAGGTCGGACAGGAGGTTGAACGAGCCGTAGTTCGACTTGTCGGCGGGGATCGGGTTGGCCTTCGACCAGTTGCCGTTGGCGAAGGTGTAGAAGTCGTCACCGGGCTGGACGGTCTTGTCCATGCCCTTCTCGTCGAAGCCGAACGTGCCGTATTGCGCGCCGGTGGAGGCTTGCGCTGGCGGGGTCGGCTCAGCCGTTTGCGAGATGGCGGCGGTGACGCCGGTGATGGCGGTTGCGGCGAGAAGGCCGGCGACGAGGAAGGACTTCATGGGGTTCTCCTAGAATTTCGTTGGCACATACCACCGACACGACCTCCCCGGCGAAGGCCGGGGTCCAGTTGGGAAAGGTCTCGGTAACGAGGGGCAGTCCGCTGTTACGGCTGTCCCCCAACTGGGCCCCGGCCTTCGCCGGGGTGGGGTGCGTGGTCGGGGTGTGCGGCGGGGTCTTGTTACCAGATCCGAACGCGGTTGGCGGGGGCGAGGTAGCTTGCTTCGCCGGGCTTGGCGCCGAACGCGGCGTACCAGGGATCGAGGTTGCGGACGGTGAGCACGCGCTGATGGCCCGGCGAATGCGGATCCGAGAGCAGTGCCTGCTGGAGCGCTGCGTCGCGGAACTTGGTGCGCCAGACGCCCGCCCAGCCGTAGTAGAAGCGCTGGTCGCCGGTCGTGCCGTCGATGATCGGTGCCGGCTTGCCGCCGAGTGACTTGTGATACGCGTCGTACGCCACCGTCAGCCCTGCCAGATCGGCGATGTTCTCGCCGAGCGTCAGGCCGCCCTGGATGTGCTGGCCGGGCAGCGGCTCATACGCGTCATACTGCTTCACGAGCGCATCGGTGAACACCTTGAAGCGCGCGACGTCCTGCGGCGTCCACCAGTCGGTGAGCTTGCCGTTGAGATCGTATTTTCGGCCCTGGTCGTCGAAGTGATGGCTGATCTCGTGACCGATCACCGCGCCGATGCCGCCGTAATTGACCGCCGGGTCCGCCTTCGGATCGAAGAAGGGCGGCTGGAGGATCGCGGCGGGGAAGACGACCTCGTTCATCGTCGGGTTGGCGTATGCGTTGATCGTCATCGGCGTCATGAACCACTCGGCCCGGTCGATCGGCTGGCCCAGCTTCTTGAGGTCGCGATCATATTCGAACGCGTTGGCGCGGGAGACATTGCCGACGAGATCGCCGCGCTGGATCTGGAGCGCAGAATAATCGCGCCACTTGTCGGGATAGCCGATCTTAGGGGTGAACGCAGCCAGTTTGGCGAGCGCCTTGGTCTTGGTCTCGGGCGCCATCCATTCGAGGTTCTTGAGACGCTCGCCCATCGCCGCGATCACGTTCTTGACGAGATCGTCTGCCGCGGCCTTCGACGCGGGCGGGAAATATTTCGCGACATACTGCTGGCCGATCGCCTCGCCCATCGCGCCCGACACGGTCGAGACGCCGCGCTTCCAGCGGACCTGCTGCTCGGGCGTGCCCGACAGCGTGGTGCCGTAGAAGCCGAAGTTGGTCTTGTCGAAATCGCTCGAGAGATACGGCGCGTAGGCGCGCAGCACCTTGAGCATCGCGTAATCCTGCAACACGGCGAGCGGCGTGTCCGCGAACACCTTGGCCTCGCCGGTGAACGCGGTCGGCTGTGCGACGAGGTAGAATGGACGGCCCGCGACGCCCATCGCGGTCATGTACTGCGCCCAGGGGAAGCCCGGTGCCTTTGCCGCGAAGTCGGCGGCGGTCCATTTGTTGTAGGTCTTGTCCGCATCGCGGCTCTCGATCCGGGTCCAGTGCGCGGTGGCGAGGCCCTTCTCCATGTTGAACACCGCGGCGGCGCGCGCGGCGGCGTTGGGCTCGCCCGCCAGCGTCAGCATCCGCGTGAGATACGCCTGATAGGCGGTGCGGATCGTCGCGAGCTTCGCGTCGTCCTTCAGGTAATAATCGCGATCGGGCAGCCCGAGGCCGCTCTGGCCGAGGCCGACGACATAGGTGGTCGGATCCTTGTCGTCCTGCTGCACGCCGACGCCGACGAGGCCGCCGACGCCCTGGCGCTGAAGCCTGGCGATCTCGGTGACGAGCGCGGTCTTGTCCCTGGTGGCACGCAGCGCGGCGAGCATCGGCTTGACGGGCACGGCCCCCTTCGCGTTGACCGCCGCCTCGTCCATGAAGCTGGTGTAGAAATCGCCGACCTTGTCGCCGGGCTTCGTGGCGGCGACATCGAGGATCGTGCGGGTGCGCGATAGCGACAGGTCCTGCAGGACGTGGAACATACCGTAGGACGAGCGATCGGCGGGGATCGGCGTGGCCTTCACCCAGCCGCCATTGGTGTAGTCGAAAAAGTCCGTGCCGGGCGTCACGCTGGTATCGCGGCCCGCCATGTCGAATCCGAAATCGCCGATCTGCGGTTTGTTCGCGTCCTTGGTCGCCGGCGCAGGCGTGGAGGAACGGGGCGTCGCAGTGCGCGGGGCGGTCCGCGGGGCGGTCTGCGCGATCGCCGATGCGGCGGACGCGAGCAGGATCACGGTAACAATCGACTTGCGCATCAAGAACCTCGGAGAAAAGACCGTCTGGATACGGTGTGTTCTACGCCGATAAGACGGTCCGTCAATTCCAACCGGTGTCAAATGTTACGAAACGTCGCCGCCGCGATTATCGTGCCGGTTCCGCCATTTGCGCGCGATCCACAGCCGCCAGCCCAGCGCGCTGAGCGCATAGCCGCCGATCGAGCAGACGATCGTGATGACCAGCAGCCCCAGCGCGGTGGCGGGCCCCGCCTGCATCAGCCAAGGGATCCATTCGGTCCGCGCGGCGGCCTCGGCGACGGGCTGGCCGGGAACATGCTCGTCGAGCCGCAGCAGCGACGAGCCGATCCAATAGGCTGCGATCCACAGCGGCGGCGTCGTCAGCGGATTGGTGATGAACGTGGTCAGCGCCGCGGTCGGCACGTTGGCGCGGAACGGCAGCGCGAAGATCGCCGCAACGGGGGTCTGCGCGACCGGGATCAGGATGCCCGCGACCATCCCGAGCGCGACGCCGCGCGGGACCGAGCGGCGAGTGAAGCGCCAGAGTTCGGGCGCGAGCACGCGGTGCGCGACGGGGCGGAGAAGACGGTTCTTCTCCATCGATTCGCGCGTGGGCAGGTTACGATGCGACCACGCCGCGAGACGCGAGAATATGCTGCCCGGCGCCTTCGACACAGGCTATCCGCGATCCCGCATGATCCGGCCCTGCTCGCGTTTCCAGTCCTGTTCCTTCACCGAATCGCGCTTGTCGTGGTTCTGCTTGCCCTTGGCGAGCGCCAGTTCGATCTTCGCGCGGCCCTTCGAATTGAAGTAGATCATCAGCGGTACGAGCGTCATGCCCTGACGCGCGACCGCGCCGAACATCTTGTTGATCTCGCGCTCGTGGAGCAGCAGCTTGCGCGGCCGCTTGGGCTCGTGGTTGAAGCGGTTGCCGTGGCTGAATTCGGGGATGTTCGAGTTCACCAGGACGACATTCTTGCCCTTCACCTCGGCATAGGCCTCGGCGATCGAGCCCTCGCCGCCGCGCAACGCCTTCACCTCGGTGCCGGTCAGCGCGATGCCCGCCTCGAACACCTGCTCGATATAATAATCATACCGCGCGCGCCGGTTTTCGGCGACGATCTTGGTCTTCTCGAAGGTGGGGGGTTTGGGACGTGCCATGGGACGCGCGATGTAGGAGGTCGCGGGGCTTAGGGGAAGCGGTGGCGGGGCGCAGGTGTGCGTTTCTTGTCTGCCCCCACGTCATCCTGACGAAAGTCAGGACCCAAAGTTACGGCGCGGTGCGCTGCTTGGCTCTGGGTCCTGACTTTCGTCAGGATGACGGCGTGGGATCAGGCCAGACCGGCGTGCGCCAACGCGGCGTCGACGGCGGCGCGTGACGGCTCGCCGGCGGGCGTCATCGGCAGGCGCAGCGTTTCGGGGAAGCCTGTGCGGACCTTCGTCATCGCGTATTTCACCGGGCCCGGCGAGGCGTCGGTGAAGAGCGCTTCGTGGAGCGGATACAGCCGGTCCTGATAGGTCAGCGCCTTGACGAAATCGCCCGACTGGCACGCCGCCTGGAACTCTGCGCACAGCTTGGGCGCGACGTTGGCGGTTACCGAGATGCAGCCGGTGCCGCCCATCACGTTGAACGCGAGCGCGAGGTCGTCATTGCCCGAGAGCTGGCAGAAGTCGGGGCCGCACGCCGCGCGGTGCTGCGACACGCGGGCGAGCACGCCGCTGGCATCCTTCACGCCGACGAACACGGCGGGGAACGCCGTGACGATCCGGGCGAGCGTCGCCGGCTGGATGTCGGTCACGGTGCGCGCGGGCACGTTGTAGAGGATGATCGGCAACGGGGTCGCCTGCGCGAGCGCCTCGAAATGGCGGAAGATGCCCTCCTGCCCCGGCCGGTTGTAATAAGGCGGGACCATCAGCGCGGCGTCGGCACCGGCGTCCTTGGCGGCGCGCAAATTGGCGGAGGCGACGCGCGTGTCGTTCGAGCCTGCGCCGGCGATCACGGGGACGCGGCCCTTCGCCTGATCGACACAGACGCGGACGACGTGAAAATGCTCGTCATACGACAAGGTCGCCGCCTCGCCGGTGGTGCCGCACGCGACGAGGCCCGACGAGCCCTCCGCGATCTGCCACTCGATGAAGTCGCGATAGGCGGGTTCGTCGAAGCTGCCATCGGCGGCGAACGGCGTGACGAGTGCCGGAATCGATCCTGAAAACATGCGGTAGCCTTGCGTCCCTGCGAGAAGAAAAGTCTGGCCTGTTGCGCCAAATACCGGGTGGAATCCGGATTTCGTTCAGGACAGATACGGGTTCGAGGCGTATGCTGTCCACATGGTAGCATCGATGTTGAAAACGAGCCTTCTTCTTGCAGTCGTGGCGGGGACGGTCGCCGCGTCCGGAGGCGGGCAGCAGACGCTGGATCGCTACAGCACGCAGCTCGCCAATATGGGGCCCAATGCGCAGCCAATGGCAAGCGACGGTGCGATCGCCGCGACGATCGCGCAGTGGCGCGCGTTGCAGCAGACCGACGCGCTGCCGTTCGACAGCTATGCGGGCTTCCTGATGGCGCATCCGGGTTGGCCGAACGAGGCTGCGAACCGGCGTGCGGCCGAGCGCAAGGCGGCGACGGGTTCGCCCGCCAGCGTCGCCGCATTCTTCCGCCGGTATCCGCCGCAAACGGCCTCGGGCGGTGTCGCTTATGCGCGGGCTCTGCAGGCGACGGGCGCGCGCGATCAGGCCTATGCTGCGGTGCGGACCGCGTGGCGCAGCAGCGGGCTGACGCCGACCGACGAGGCGATGGTCGTGTCGGGCTTCCCCGGTGCGCTGACGCCGGACGATCAGGACGCGCGGATGGATGCGCTGCTGTGGGCGGGCCAGACCGGAGCGGCGCAGCGGCAACTGGTATGGACCAGCGCGGCGCGGCGACCGGTGTTCGCGGCGCGGCTCGCGTTCCGGACGAATGCGCCGAATGCCTCGGACATCTCGGCTTCGACGCAGACCTTGTATGCCAACGACGCGGGCTATGTCGCGGACCGGGCGCAGTGGTTGCGCAATTCGGGCGCGAGCCCGTCGGCGCGCGCGTGGCTGGCGCGGCCGCGGTCGCTGACGACGCGGCCGGGGAATGCGGCGGAATGGTATGAGGTGCTCGTCACCAACGCGAACGGCGCGGCGAACGACAGCCAGTATCAGGTCGCCTATGACATCGCGCGGCAGATCGACGACGCCTATCCTTACGGCGCCGACGTCTCGACCAAATCCTATGCCGAGCGCGACGAATATACCAATCTCGCCTGGCTCGGCGGCCGCGTCGCGATGAAACAGCTTGGGCGGCCGGCGGATGCGATGACGCTGTTCGACCGCTATGCGCGTGGCTCGCGCTCGCCGCAGGTCCGGTCGAAGGGCTATTACTGGGCGGGGCGTGCGGCCGAAGCGGCGGGGCTCGCGCCGCAGGCGGCGGCGTTCTACGGGCAGGCGGCCGGGTACCGCGATCAATATTACGGGCAACTCGCGAACGAGCGCACCGGGCGCGCGCTGGTCGCGCCGCCATCGGTGGCGTCGGTGGCGATCGATCCGGCGGCACGCGCCGCGTTCGACCGGCGCGAGGTGGTGCGCGCGGTGAAGTTCCTCGGCCAGATCGGCGACTGGCAGGACCAGACCGCGTTCGTTCGCCAGATCGCCGCCGACGCGACGACCGACACCGATCACCTGCTCGCCGCCGAGCTGTCGAAGAGCATCAACCGCCCCGATCTGGGCGTGATGGTCGGGCGGAGCGCGCTGGCGAACGGCTTAAGCGATTATTCCGCGGTCGGCTTTCCGATGGTCGCGGTGCCCGCGGGATATGAGGACAATTGGACGATCATCCACGCGATCTCGCGCCAGGAAAGCCAGTTCGATCGCGCCGCGGTCAGCCACGCCGGTGCGCGCGGGCTGATGCAGCTGATGCCCGCCACCGCGCGCGAGCAGTCGGGCAAGATCGGGCTGGCGTATAACCAGGCGGCGCTGACGACCGATCCGAACATGTCGATCATGCTGGGATCGAGCTATTTCCAGCGCGTCTACGCCAATTACGGCAGCTATCCGCTTGCGGTGGCGGCGTATAATGCGGGCGGCGGCAACGTGAACAAATGGCTTCGCGCGAACGGCGATCCGCGCACGGGGGCTGTGGATATGGTCGATTGGGTCGAGGCGATCCCGTACCAGGAGACGCGCAATTATGTGCAGCGTGTGCTGGAAAACGCGGTGGTGTACGACCTGATGAACCCCGCGCGGGCGAAGAGCCGGGGCGCCGCGAGGTTGTCGTGGTATCTGGGGAAGAACCGGCCAGGCTGAGGCCTTTTCGTCATCCTGACGAAAGTCAGGATCCAGGGTAACGCGCGATGGTCCTTCGTGGCTCTGGATCCTGACTTTCGTCAGGATGACGGTCGCGCAGAACATGATACGGACGCGTATGGATCGCCCGAACTATATCACCCCCGCCGGTTACACCGTGCTGCGCGAGGAATATGAACACCTTCTCGTCGGCGAGCGGCCCAAGCTTGTCGAGACGATCTCGTGGGCGGCGGGCAATGGCGACCGGTCGGAGAACGGGGATTACATCTACGGCCGCAAGCGGCTGCGCGAGATCGACCGGCGGCTCGGCTGGCTGTCGAAGCGGATGAAGGCGGCCAAGGTCGTCGATCCCGCCGCGCAGGAGGATCGTTCGCGCGTCTGGTTCGGGGCGTGCGTGACGGTCGCGGACGAGGATGATGTCGAGCGCATTCTGACATTGGTCGGCGACGACGAAACCGACGCGAGCAACGGGCGGATCGGCTGGAACTCGCCGTTCGCGCGGGCGCTGCGCGGGGCGGCGATCGGTGACGTGCGCCGCGTCGACCTGCCCGCGGGCGAGCGTGAATATGAGGTGATCGCGATCGCGTATCCCTGAATCCTCCCCCGCCAGGGGGAGGTGGCTGGCGCTTGCCAGACGGAGGGGACGGTGAGCGAAACGGCTGTTCCGTATCCTCCCCCTCCGTCACCTTCGGTGCCACCTCCCCCTGGCGGGGGAGGATTGGAACGCCCGTCAACGATCCGTTTCGAATTACGTAAATTGACCAGACGTGCCGCGTGGGACATTTCGGGGTCGCAACGACACCGAGGATTTCCCCATGCCGATACCCGCCACCTGGTCCGCCCGCCTGCTCAGCGTCATGCGGATCATCGTCGCGCTCGTGTTCTTCAGCCACGGCATCTCGAAGTTCTTTGGCCTGCCGCCGTTCCCGATGCCGATGACCCCGCTGCTGACCGCCGCCGGTGTGATCGAGGTCGTCGGCGGCGGGCTGCTGATCGTCGGTCTGTTCACGCGGCCGGTGGCGTTCGTGCTGTCGGGGATGTCCGCGGTCGCCTATTTCATGGTGCATCTGCCGCAGGGCCCCTTCCCGATCGCCAATGGCGGCGAGGCGGCGGTGCTGTACTGCTTCGTCTTCCTGTACCTTGCCGCGGCGGGCGGCGGCGCGTGGAGCGTGGACGCGGGGCGCGGGCGCGTCTAATCCTGCGCGCATGATCGATACCACAACGCGCAACGTCGCCCTCCTGATCGACGCGGACAACGCGTCCGCCGCCACGCTCGACCCGGTGCTGACCGTCCTTGCCGAGCTCGGCACGGTCAACGTCCGGCGGGTCTATGGCAACTGGTCCAAGCCCGCGCTGAAGGCGTGGAGCGACATGTCGATCAAGCACGGCATCGAGCCGCAGCAGCAGTTCGACCTGACCAAGGGCAAGAACGCAACCGACATGAAGATGACGATCGACGCGATGGACCTGCTGTTCCGCGGGCGGATCGACGGGTTCGGGATCATGTCGTCAGACAGCGATTTCATGCCGCTGGCGACGCGCATCCGGCAGGACGGCATCCCCGTCTACGGCTTCGGTACCAGCCGCACGCCCGAGGGGTTCCGCCAAGCCTGCACGCGGTTCATCGACGTGGGCGCGCTGAACGAGAGGTCGCAGCCGATGCCCGCGCCCGCCCCGGCACCGGTCGCGGGCGAGAAGGCAGCGGCGCCTGCCCCGGCCCCCCGCCCCAAGACTGCGCAACCGATCGACGAACAGGTGATCAAGCTGTTGATCGACGCGTACAACGCGGTGAAGCGCGACGAGAAGGGCTATGCGAGCGTCGCCGAACTCGGCCAGCTGGCGGGCAACCGCTCGAGCTTCGATGCGCGGAATTACGGGTTCAACCGGCTGTCAGATTTGATCGAGACGATCCCGAACTTCCAGCACGAGCGCCGCGAGGGTGGCCGGTCGTTCGTGAAGCGGCTGCGGTAGGGCGGAACGCCGAGACCATCTGCACCACCCCGGCGAAGGCCGGGGCCCAATTGGGGGACGTCGACGACGACGGGCGGCGCTTCGTTACTACGACCTTCCCAATTGGGCCCCGGCCTCCGCCGGGGTGGTAGCTCAGGTTACCCCGTCGGCTGCAACCGCCCGCCCGGTTCGGTCATCGCGAGCGCGCCCTCCTCGCAATCCTCGGGCACCACCAGCGCGCCCTTCCGCCAATTTCCGTAGCGGTAATAGCCGATCGCGATCGCGAGCGTCGCCGCCGATCCCAGAGGAAAGCTCCACCACAGCGCATCCGGCCCAAGCCACGGTTTCGCCAACAGCGCAAAGCCGATCCGCACCGGGTACAACGCGATGATCAGCGCGATCAGCGGCGCGATCACCGCACCGTTTGCGCGCACCGTCGAGAACAGCACCATCGTCATGCCGAACAGGATGAAGTTCCAGCTCGCGATCAGCTGGATATGCCGCGCGATCGGCAAGGCCGGGCTGTCGCCGCCGATGAACAGCGTCATCACCGGCCGGTCGAACAGGATCACCACGCCGACCATCGCGCCGGTCAGCGCGATGTTGAAGAGCAGGCCGTACTTGGTGATATCGCCGACCCGGTCCCAGCGGCCCGCGCCGATATTCTGCGCCGCCATCGAGCTGACCGCCGCGCCGATCGCCAAAGCGGGCATCTGGATATAGGTCCAGAGCTGCTGCGACACCGCATAGGCCGCCGCGGTATCGACGCCGAGCCGGTTGACCAGCCCGACCATCGCGAGCCCCGCGGTCGACATGACGAGCATCTGCGCGCCCATCGGCAGGCCCTTGCGCACGATCGTGCCGGTCAGCGCACGCTCGGGGATTAGGTAGCGCAGCTCGGGCCCGCGCAGCCGCAGCGGCAGGTCGCGCCGGTAGATATAGAGGACCAGCCCGAGCAGCGAGACATGGCTGGCGATCAGCGTCGCCATCGCCGACCCGGCGATCCCCAACTGCGGAAACGGCCCGATCCCGGCGATCAGCAACGGGTTGAACCCACTGTCGAGGATCGCGCTGAGCAGCATGAACCAGAGCGGCGTCATCGAATCGCCGGTACCGCGCAGGCCCATCATCAGCAGCACCATCATCATCGATGCGGGCAGCCCGAGGAAGATCACGCGCAGATAGGCGAGCGCGAGCGGCATCGCATCGCCGGGCGTCGCGAGGAGGTGCAGGATCTCGGGCGCGAACACCCAGCCGAGCGCGGCGATGACGATCGCCCCGCCGAGCACCAGTCCCACCGCCGAGCCGAACGCGCGGCGTGCGCCGTCGATATCGTGGCGGCCGAAGCTCTGGCCGACGAGGATCGTCGCCGCCATCCCGAACCCGAACACCGCGCCGAACGTCAGGAACATGATGATGTTGGCGTTCGAGGTCGCGGCCAGCGCGCCCTCGCCGAGATAGCGCCCGACCCAGATCGCGTTGATCGAGCCGTTGAGCGATTGCAGGATGTTCGAGCCCAGCGTCGGGAGCGCGAAGGCGAGCAGCGTGCGGCCGATATGGCCGGTGGTGAGATCGCGCTGGCCGGGTTTGCCGCCGGGTTTGGGGCTGGGGGTGGCGTGAGCGCTTGTGTCGACGTTGGATGGCAGATCGCTCACACAGTCACTCCGTCTGGCCGGATTGTCCGGTATCCACCGGCGGACGGGCGGACGCCCCCTCAGGCTCCATGCCTAGCCGCGGAATGAACGCGGGAACAAGTCGGCAGGTCCCCCCTCAGGAGCGAGCGTTCCATGTTTCCCCGCGAAGGCGGGGACCCAGACTGGGCTCCCGCCTCCGCGGGAGAACAAGGAGGCGGTCGGATGAACTCTGCCGAGCCAGTCTACCACTCTCAACGGTCACCTCAGCGTTCGCTGGCGTGACGGGATTTGGCCGGATGCGCATTCCCCTCCCGCTCGCGGGAGGGGTCAGGGGCGGGTGCGACGTACGTACTGGCGTCCGGCTTTTGAGGCACGCCCCTCCCCCAACCCCTCCCGCGAGCGGGAGGGGAGCAGGGTCAGCCGAGGCGGCCCAGCGCCGCCTGTAGCCGCGCGGCTTCGGCGGCCTTGTCGGCGTGGTCGGCCTTGGCCTTTTCTACCGCTTCGGGCTTGGCGCGCTCGACGAAGCTCGCATTACCCAGCCGGCCCGACAGCGCGTCGCGCTCCTTCTCCGCCGCCGCGATCGCCTTGGTCAGACGCGCGCGTTCGGAGTCGAGGTCGATCACACCCTCGAGCGGCAGGACGAAGGTCGCTTCGTCGACCACGACCTGCGCCGCGCCGCCGGTTACTTCACCCTCGGCATGCGTCACGCGCGCGAGCCGTGCGAGCCGTGCGAGCGCGGGCGCCTGGCGTTCGAGCCGCGCCAGAGTCGCCGCGTTGGCGTCACGGACGTGCAGCGGCAGACGCACGCCCGGTGGCACGTTCAGCTCGTTGCGCGCGGTGCGGATTTCCTGAACCAGCCGGATCAGCCAGTCGACCTCCCTGCTCGCCTCGGGATCGAGCGAGCGCGCATCCGCCATTGGCCATTGCGCGACAATCAGGTCGTGCTCGCGCGGGTGGGCGGGATCGGCCATCGCGTGCCACAGCTCTTCGGTGATGAACGGCATGAACGGGTGGAGCAGGACGAGGATCTGGTCGAGGACCCAGCCCGCGACCGCCTTCGATTCGTCGTCGATCTGGCCGCGCTCGTCGCCGACCATCTGCGGCTTGATGAGTTCGAGATACCAGTCGCAGAACCGGCTCCACGCAAACTGGTAGATCGCGTTGGCGGCGCCATCGAAGCGGTAATCGGCGAGCGCGAGGTCGACCGTCTGCACGGTCGCGATCGTCTCGGCGATGATCCACTTGTTGACCGCGAGCTCGGCACGCGGGGCTTCGAGCGTGGTGCTCGCGACGATGCCGTTGGCCTGCGCGAACCGCGCCGCGTTCCACAGCTTGGTCGCGAAGTTGCGATAGCCCTCGACGCGCTTCTCATCCATCTTGATGTCGCGGCCCTGGCTCTCCATCGCCGCCATGAAGAAGCGCAGCGCATCGGCGCCATATTGGTCGATCAGCCCAAGCGGGTTGACGACATTGCCCTTCGACTTGGACATCTTCGCGCCGTCCGCCGCGCGGACGAGGCCGTGCAGGTAGAGCGTGCGGAACGGCACGTCCTTCATGAAGTGCAGCCCCTGCATCATCATCCGCGCGTTCCAGAAGAACAGGATGTCGAAACCAGAGATGAGGACATCGTTGGGGTAGCGCCCGCCGAGCGTCGGATCGGATTCATCGGGCCAGCCCATGGTCGCGAAGGGCCAGAGCGCCGACGAGAACCATGTGTCGAGCACGTCCGGATCGCGAACCAGCGCCACGCCTGCGCCGGCCAGCGCCTGCGCTTCGGCCTCCGTCTCGGCGACGTACGGCGTGCCGTCCGGCCCGAACCAGGCCGGGATCTGGTGTCCCCACCACAGCTGGCGCGAGACGCACCAGGGCTGGATGTTCTCCATCCAGTTGAAGAACGTCTTCTCCCAGGTCTTTGGCACGATATCGATCGCGCCGACGCGCACCGCCTCGATCGCGGGCTGCGCGAGCGTCTTGGCGTCGACATACCATTGGTCGGTCAGCCACGGCTCGATCACCACGCCCGAGCGATCGCCGTACGGCGTCTGGATCGTGCGCGGCTCGGCGTCGTGCTCGACGCCCTCCTTGTCGACGTGCGCGATGAGGAAGCCCTCGGCCTTCAGCTGCGCGACGACGGCCTTGCGAGCCTCCGCGGTCGTCAGCCCGAGCAGGTCGGCGGGGATCAGCCCGTCGGACACCTGCACAACACGCGCCTTCGCATCGAGCATGTTGAGCATCGCGCCCGCGGCCATGCCGGCGCGCTTGCCAACCTCGAAGTCGTTGAAGTCGTGCCCCGGCGTGATCTTCACCGCGCCCGAGCCCAATTCCGGATCGGCATGGTCGTCGGCGATGATCGAGATCAGCCGTCCGGTGATCGGCAGCTTCACCTGCTTGCCGATTAGCGCAGTGTAGCGTTCGTCCGCGCCGTTCACCGCGACCGCCATGTCGGCGAGCATCGTCTCGGGCCGCGTCGTCGCGACCTCGATGAAGCCCGATCCGTCGGCGAGCGGATAGCGCAGGTGCCAGAAGCTCCCCTTGATCTCGCGCGTCTCGACCTCAAGGTCGCTAATCGCGGTGCCGAGACCCGGATCCCAGTTCACGAGGCGCTTGTCGCGGTAGAGCAGCCCCTGCCTGTGGAGGTCGACGAACACTTTGAGGACGGCCTTCGAAAAGCCCTCGTCCATCGTGAAGCGTTCGTTCGCCCAGTCCATCGAGCAGCCGAGCCGGCGGAGCTGCTGCGTGATCTCGCCGCCGCTCTCTTCCTTCCACGCCCAGACCTTGGCGATGAAGTCCTCGCGCGAGTGGTCGGTGCGCTTCTGCGGCGGGGACATCGCGCCCATCTGGCGCTCGACGACCATCTGCGTCGCGATGCCGGCGTGATCGGTGCCGACCACCCAGAGCGCGTCCTTGCCCTTCAGGCGGGCGTGGCGCGTGAGGATGTCCTGCAACGTGTTGTCGAGCGCATGGCCGATATGCAGGCTGCCCGTGACGTTGGGCGGCGGATTGACGATCGTCCACGGCTCCGCATTCGGGCGGTCGGGGCGGAACTGGCCGCTGGCCTCCCAATGCGCATACCAGCGCGATTCGATGGAGGCGGGGTCGAAGGTTTTGGGAAGCTCGCTCATGGCGGAAGCCTTAGCGAGCGCGTCCGGGCTAGGCCAGCGTCACGTCCGCGCGCCGGGCTTGTCGAGCACCGCGCGAATCCGTTCGTTGAGTTCGTTGCGGCGATAGGGCTTGCGGATCAGCTCGAACGAGCGGCTGCCGGCGTCGATCGCCTCGTCCGCGAACCCGGTCGTCAGCAGCACCGCGGTGTGCGGATAGTCGCGCCGCACCGCCTGCGCGAGCGCGACGCCGTTCATGCCGCCGGGCATCAGTATGTCGGTGAACAACAGCCGGAAATCCGAATCACCGTGCAGCGTGTCGAGTGCGGCGCGCGCGCTGTCGACCAGCACGACTTCGTAGCCGAGATCCTCGAGGATGGTCTTGCCGAGCTCGCCGACCTCGATCTGGTCCTCGACCATGAGCACGCGTTCGGCACCGCCCGCGCGCGGTGCGACCGGGCCTGTGGGCTTGCGCTCGACCGCGCCGCTCGCGCGCGGGAAATAGAGCGAGAACGCGGCACCGCCGCCGGGCACGTTCTGGACGGTGGCGATCCCACCCGACTGGCGCATGAAACCATAGACCATAGCGAGGCCGAGCCCGGCGCCCTTCCCCATCTCCTTGGTCGTATAGAAGGGTTCGAAGATCTTCTCGACGACCGTCGGATCGATCCCGGGACCATCGTCGCGTATCGTGGCGACGACATATTCGCCGGGTTCGAGCTTGGCGACGCTGGCATCCTCGGGCAGCACCGCGTTGCGCGTGGTGATCGTGACGGTGCCCGCACCGCCGGTCGCATCGCGCGCGTTGGCGATGATGTTGAGCAGCGCCATCTCGGTCTGGACGGGGTCGACGCGGCAATTCCACAGGTCGGACGAAAGATCGCGTTTCAGCGTGATCCCGGCGCCTACGCTGCGTTCGAGGATCGGCCGGAAATCGCCGACGAGCTGGTTCAGGTTCATCAGCCGGTCGCGCAGTTCCTGCTTGCGCGCAAATGCCAGCAGTTGCTGCGTCAGCGTCGCCGCGCGTGCCGCGGAGGTGGAAATGGCATCGACCGCACGTCGCGCCGACCGGTCGTCGGGGCCGATCCGTGCATCGAGAATGTCCGCATAGCCCTGGATGACTTGCAGCAGATTGTTGAAATCATGCGCGATGCCGCCGGTCAGCTTGCCGACTGCTTCCATACGCTGCGCCTCGTGCAGCGCTTCCTCGGCCTCACGGCGACGGGAAATATCGAGCTGGCTGGCGAAGAAATAGCGGAGTTCGCCATCGTCGCCGAACACCGGCGACACGAACAGCGCGTTCCAGAAGGTCGAGCCGTTCTTGCGATAGTTGAGGACCTCGACCGCGACTTCCTCGCGCTTGGCGATGGCGGCGCGAACCTCGTCGATCGCGGTCTGGTCGGTCTCGGGACCCTGCAGGAAGCGGCAGTTATAGCCGAGAATCTCGTCCTGCGAGTAGCCCGTCATGAACGAGAACGCCTCGTTGCAGAAGATGATCGGGTTGTCGGGGCGATGCGGGTCGGTGACGACCATCGGCATCCGCGTGGTCTTCACCGCCGCAAAGAAGATATCGCTGCCCGCCTTAGCCGGGACGATGGCTTCGTTCGAGCCGCGCCACTCCCCGCCCTGTATGGGGGCTTCAGCCGGGTCCATCCCGGCCACTGGTTGCTGCGCGCTCGGATCAGACATGGAGAGCGTAACCCCGGCGGAACCGTGCTGGTTCCGCCGGGGTGCGCCGGGGTTAAGGCTGCTGGTTCATGATCTTGGCGATTTCGCGCGCGACCATGTCCTCGACCATGTTGGGCAGGTTCGCGTCGATCCACTCGCGCAGCATCGGCCGCAACATTTCGCGCACGAGCCCCTCGAGCGTGCCGTCGCTGTTGGTGTCGGGCTTGATCATCATCCGGGTCAACGCCTCGAGCGGCGCGCGCGTTGCCGCGGCGGTCTCGCGCGAGACGATCGATTCGGACGTGGGCTCCGGCGCAGCGTGCGGCGGCTGCTGCGCGTGCGACTGGGGCTGCGGCTTGGGCGCTGCCTGGCGTGGTTCGGGCGCGGCATCGACCGAGGTCAGGACCGGGGATTTCGGCGGGCGGGGCGTACGGTCGACCATCGGCATGGGATCGCTCAATTCGAGAACTTCATCGTCGTCGATCTCGTCGTCGAGATAGGCGGCGTCGCGATAGGCGGGCTCATGATAGGCCGAATCGCGATCGGCAGGCGCCGCGTTCGTCCGCGCGGGACGCCGCGAACGGCCGGGCGTGTCGCCCTCCTCCGCGATGATGCGTTTGATCGACGACAGAATCTCCTCCATCGACGGCTCGCCGTTCACGTCCCCCATCCGGACCATCCCAAACCCCGTAGCCGCGCAACACCCCTATTGGCGGCTCGGCGCGTTCTTACCTGTGGTTAAGGCGGGGTTCCTGTCAACTGGCGTATCGAGCAACGGATCGCGTTGCGGCTGGACGTGCGCATCCTGCGCAGGCGATTGGACGGTCCGCGTGCCGACCGGCACCGGCTCGCCATGGCCGCCGAAGTCCCAGATCTTGTGGTGGACGCGCTGATAGTTGGCGACCGGATCGTAGAGTACCCCGCCGTCGAGCCCCAGGTCGCGCGCCTCGGCCTGCCCCATCGCCGCGAGCAACGCGAACCCGGCAACATACGCGTCGCGCCGCGCGGTGACGAGCGTCACTTGGCTGTTGAGCAGTTCCTGCTCGGCGTTGAGGATGTCGAGGATGGTTCGCGTGCCCACGCTGTTCTCGGCACGGACGCCTTCGAGGCTCAGCTTGTTGGCGTTGACCGCAGTTTCGGACGACTGGATCACCTGTTCCGACGACTGCCAGACGGCGAAGGCGGAGCGCGCCTGCGAGATCACGTTGCGTTCGGTCGCGGTGACGTTCTCGATCGCGCGGCTCTGAAAGGCTTCGGCCTGGCGGACCTGCGCGGCGGGGCGACCGCCCTGGAACAGCGGCAGCGTCAGCGAGAGGCCCGCCTGCACCGCCTTGTTGGCGTTGGGAAACGTGTTGACGCTGCCGTCCGTCGTCGAGGCCGAACCGAGATAGTTGGTATAGCTGGCCGAACCGGTCGCGCTGACCTGCGGCAGGCGGCTCGCGCGGGCGACCCCGACATCATAGCGGGTCGCATCGCGCTCCTTCGCTGCGGCGATGAGGACCGGGTTGTTCTCGATCGCGACGGTCACCGCCGAGGCGGGGCTGTCCGGAAGATGCGGGAGCGTCGGGGGCGTTTCGAGCGTGCCGGCGGGCGTGCCGACATAGCGGATATAGTTTTCCCGGCTCGAGATCAGCTGCGCCTCGGCGGACTGGAGCTGTGCGCGGGCGAGTGCGAGGCGCGCCTCCGACTGCGCGACGTCGGTGCGGGTCAGGTCGCCGACCTGGAACCGGTCGCGGCTCGCCTGCAGATTGACGTCGAGCACGCGGACGTTCTGCGTGTTCAGGCCGACGATCGCCTCGTCGCGGATCACGTCCATATAGGCGGCGACGACGTTGGTGAACAAATCCGCTTCGGTCCCGCGCAGCGTCGCGCGGCCCGCCTCGACCCTGGTCTTGGCGGCGGCGACGGAATTGCGGACCTGTCCGCCCTGATAGAGCGGCACCGACACGTTGGTGCGCGCCACCGCCTGGCGCGGCAGCGCGATGAAGCTGTTCGCCGCGGTCACGACATATTCGGTATAGTCGCCCGTCACATTGGCCGAGGGCAGCCCCGAGGCGCGCGCGATCGGGACATTCTCGTCGGTCGCGCGCAACGTTGCGCGCTGGCCGGTGATGATCGGGTTGGTCGTGTACGCCTTGACCAGCGCCTCACGCAGCGTCTCCGCACCGACTGGTGCAGCGTTATAGATCAGCGCAACACTTGCGAGCAAGCAGCGGATTCGAGCGGTGCGCGTGATCATAAGGCTTAGAACCTGAAGGGTTTGGGGGTGTCGAAACCTGGAAGCACGACGCATTCGACATCGACGAACGCCGCCAGCGCGAACCCGCCATCGGTCTTTCGGCCCGACGCCAGACGAGTCAGCCCATGCTCGGCGATTCCGGACACGACGCGGCCGCCCGAGCGGACCTGCGCGATCAGCGCATCGGGAATCGCCTCGATCGCGCCGTCGACGATCAGCACGTCATAGGGCGCGCCGGCAGCGTGCCCTTCGTTCAGCGGCGCGGCGACGATCTCGACATTGCCAACCCCGGCGAGCGCAGCGCGCGCGGTGGCGAGCAACGCGGGATCGCTTTCGACCGCGACCACCGAACCGACGATCTCGCTGAGCACGGCGGCGGTATAGCCCGACGCGGCACCGATCAGCAGAACGCGATCGGTAGGGGTGAGATAGGCCTCGGTCAGCAACCGGCCGGTCGCCATCGGCAGATTGGCGTAGCGACCGCCACCCAGCGGGATCGCGGCGTCGCGATAGGCGATCGACCGGACGCCCTCTGGCATGAACGTCTCGCGGGGCACGCGCGCCATCGCCGCGACGACGCGCTGGTCGCTGACCGCATTGGTGCGAAGCTGGCTCGCGACCATCGCGTGACGCATCGTATCGAATGCCGCGGCGGGGGCCAAAGCAGGGGTCTCGGTCTCGAGGCTCATCGTCGTCATAACCCATCCTGTCGCACAACTGTTTTAGCCATGCAATACACTAGTTGTCGCGTCGATGTGTATCGTGCGGCATCGGCCGCGCCAAGCCGGAGTTGTGCACGGCGGGTACGAGATGGACCGATTTTGCGGTGTAGACGCCCCGCCCGCCCGTGTGACACCGAAGATGTCGCGGGCGGGACGTCGAGGGCGCATGCGGAAGACCACGGCACTACCTCTGCGATGATTCCTAGCAGCGAATGCCGGCCGCGTCGCCCAAAATGGGACATGGGTGGCTTTTGGCACCTCCCAGACACCCCGTTTGGAGTGCGTCAGGCTGCACGCCCGGACTCCCCTGCAACGTGCCGGACAAGGATAATTCGCGCAGCGTTGCACGTCGCGGTTGACCGCGCGGACAAAAGGAAGCATTTGCGCCGTCCGCATCGAGGCCCGATGGCGGAGTGGTGACGTAGAGGACTGCAAATCCTCGCACCCGGGTTCGATTCCCGGTCGGGCCTCCAATCGCTACATCATCGGAACGACGGTCGAGAGACTGCGCCGCGCTCAGGCGCCAGAGACCGTACATGATCGCGGCGCGTCGGACGGCAGCAAGACCGGAAACGGCTCGCTCGAGAAAAGGGAATAACTCGCGCGAGCCGCGGTCCAACGCCTGCGTGCGGTCTTGGGGACGCACGCCGGAAACGCTGCTTTGCGACACCGCCGACACCAGATCAAGTGCATATTTTCGAACGCGAAGTATGCGGCGCCGCCGAGCGGAAACCGTCCCGTTTCCGTACGCGGTTTGGTCAGATCAGCGCGTCGAGCAGACCGATCAACGGGCGATCCGCGGGCGGCATCGGCAGCGCGTGCATCTCGCTCGGCCGCACCCAGCGGAGTGCCGTCGCCTCGAGCGCGCGGGGGACGCCGGTCCATTTTCGGGTGATGTATAGAAGCAGGACAAGATGACGGTCGCCAAGCGGTGCGCTGGCGAAGGCCGCGGGCGCCAAGCAGGCGTGCGGCACCGCGATGCCGAGTTCCTCTTCCAGCTCCCGGATCAGCGCGGCCTCGGGGGTCTCGCCGGGCTCGACCTTGCCACCGGGAAACTCCCAGAGCCCGGCGAGCGACTTCCCCTCGGGCCGCTGCTGGAGCAGCACGCGCCCCTCGAGATCGACCATCGCCGCGGCGACGACGGGCAACAAGGACGACACGCCCGAAACGGGCCGATCGTTGGTCATTCCTTAATTTTCCTTTGCGTACACTGGGGCTTATGAAGTCTGTCGTTTCCCTAGCCACGATCGCCGGCCGGACGCTGCTGCGTGCCCTGCGCACCACCCGCGGCGCGACCGCGATCGAATATGGCCTGATCCTGGCGTTCATCGTCATCGCGATGATCGCCGGCCTGACCGCGCTCGCCGATTCGACGACGGGCATGTGGGGCAAGGTCGATACGAAGGTCGCCGGGGCACGCTGACCGCGCGCGGTGGTTTTGTACATCGCTCGACGAAAACTGCCGACCTTAAGCCTTTCTCAACCCACCACTTCTAATCGTGTCTGTGCTGATCCGGCCCGTCCGGTCCAGCCGGGTGACACTGAAGCAATCCAACGATGGAGACCGGAATGAAGACGATCCGCAAGTTTTTCAAGAACAACAAGGGCGCAACCGCAATCGAGTACGGCCTGATCGCCGCGCTGATCGCCGTCGCCGCCATCGCTGCGATGCAGGGCCTGGGCAACAGCCTGAACAAGACGTTCAACAACGTCTCGACCAAGCTCAACAGCTCGACCACGTAAGCCGCTGAGCGGGCGGGCGAGTCGGCGACGAGTCTCCCGCCAGCACGATGCGCTACGAAGAAGGGCGGCGGAACTCCGGTTCCGCCGCCCTTTTCTTGTGCTCCGACGCGGGTCGATGCGCGGTTAGAGCCTACCCATCTTCAGGAACTTGGCCTGGCGATCCTTGCGCAGATCGGCAGGCGCAAGCGCGACGAGGTCGGCGAGCGCCGACGCCAGCGCATTGCCGAGCGATTCGATCGCCAACGCACGGTCGCGGTGCGCGCCGCCGAGTGGTTCGGCGACGATATCGTCGATGACGCCGAACGCTTTCAGGTCCTGCGCGGTGATCCGCATCGCTTCGGCGGCCTCGGGGGCCTTGTCGGCGGTGCGCCACAGAATCGAGGCGCAGCCCTCGGGGCTGATGACCGAATAGATCGCGTGTTCGAACATCAGCACCCGGTTCCCCGCGGCGAGCGCGACCGCGCCGCCCGAACCGCCCTCGCCGACGATCGCCGCGACGATCGGCACGCCCGCGTTGAGGCAGGCCTCGGTCGAGCGCGCGATCGCCTCGGCCTGGCCGCGCTCCTCGGCCTGAATCCCTGGGAACGCGCCCGAGGTGTCGACGAGCGTCACGATCGGCAGGCCGAATCGGTTGGCGAGTTCGACGAGGCGGATCGCCTTGCGATAGCCCTCGGGCTTGCCCATGCCGAAATTGTGGCGGAGGCGGCTCGCGGTATCGTCGCCCTTCTCATGGCCGAGCACCATGATCTTGCGCCCGCGGAACGTCGCGAAGCCGCCGAGGATCGCCTGATCGTCGCCGAATGCGCGGTCGCCGGCGAGCGGGACGAACTCGTCGAACAGCGCGGCAACATAGTCCTTGAAGTGCGGACGCTCGGGATGGCGCGCGACCTGCGCCTTCTGCCACGGCGTCAGCCGCGCGAAGGTATCCTTCAGCAGCTTGTCGGATTTGGCCTGGAGACGCGCGATATCCGCGGCCAGGTCGACGCTGCCTTCGGCAGCGGTGTCGCGGAGTTCGTCGATCCGGCCCTGAAGTTCGGCGATCGGTTTCTCGAAGTCGAGGAAGCTTGGCATCCGCGGCGGTTACGGTGCGGCGCCGTCCGCGTCAACGCGGCGGCATATCCGCCAGCGGGTGACGCGTGTTGACGAGCTCGACCAGGCGGCTCGAATCGACATGCGTATAGATCTCGGTGGTGGCGATATCGGCGTGGCCGAGCATCGATTGCAGCGCACGCAGATCGGCGCCCCCTGCGAGCAGGTGAGTCGCGAACGCATGGCGCAGGACGTGGGGGCTGACCCGGTCGGGCGGGATCCCCGCCTCGGCGGCGAGCGCCTTGACGATCTGGTACAGGCGGATGCGCGAGAGGTGGCCCTTGCCCGAGGGGAACAGCCAGAGACGGTCCGCGGCAACATGGGTGCGCCAGAGCGCCACCGCGGCGCGCGCACGGTCGGAGATCGGCACCATCCGCTCGCGTCCGCCCTTGCCGCGCAGGATCAGGAACGGGCGATCGGGGTGGACCGCGTTGCGCGGCAGGCTGACGAGCTCGGTCGCGCGCAGGCCGGAACCGTAGAGGAGCTCGAACAGCGCGGAGAGCCGAAGGTCGTTGGGGTCGAGCGGATCGCGCGCGGCACGCTCGGCGATCGCGGCGAACAACCGGTCGATATCGGCGTGGCTCAGCACCTTTGGTAGCGCCCGAGCGGGGCCGGGCCTGGGCAGCGCCTTGCCGGGATCGTCGGCGCGGTGCCCCTCTTCGGCGAGGAACGCGAAGAAGCGACGGAGTGACGCGGACTTTCGGCCAACGGTCGCGCGCGAGAGCGCGGACCACCCGCCCGACACGGTCGCGAGCGCGGCGGCATCCGCGTCGACCAAGCCGCCTTCGAGCGCCTGCGACGCGAGCATCAGATCGCTGCGATAGGCGGCGAGCGTGTTCGCTGCCGCCCCCGCCTCCGCCGCCATCATCTCCAGGAACCGGTCGATCAGCGCACGGTCGGTAGCGCGGGTCACGCCCGTGCAATCGCCTCGGCGGCGATCATCCGTGCTTCGCCGTCGAGCCCGACGGCCCGCAACGCGCCGACGATCCGGTACAGCGCCTCGGGCGGGATATCCTTCCAGCCGGCGGCCTGCATGCCGATCGCCGCGAGGACCACGACCGTACCCGACTGGCCGGCGCGCGCGGCACGATCGAGCGCGCGCGTCCAGGCATTGTCCGCGCCGATCGGTACGCCCAGCGACTGGGCGGCACGCTCGATATCCCCCGTGTTGAGCCGCCCGAGCCCGGCGAGCCCCGCGAACAACATCCGCTGCTTGAGCGCCGAATCGCCTTCGCCGCCCGAATAGGAGGCGAGGTCGGCATAGGTCAGCCGGCGATGCGCATCGGGATCGCTGAGCATGATCATCGCCCAGGCGTCGCCGCCCGCGGGTACGGTGCCGAGCCAGCGTGCGGCGGTGCGGTCGAGCCCCGCCGACAGCATCGACGCAACAAGATGATCCGCCTCGGCCTTGGCCAGCGCCGGGTTCATCCGTGCCGCCGCGCGTGCGGTGAGTACGAGCCGCGCATAGGACGGCCGCGTGTCCGCGCTGCCCCAGAGCTGGCGCAGGGCGTTCAGCCGCGTCTCGAAACTGCGATCGGCATAAGCGGTGCGCAGATCGTTGGCGGCCGCGGCCGCAATGCTTTGCGTATCGTCGTCGGTCGAGGCGGCGGCGTAGAGATCGACCAGCGCGGCGCTGGAGAGCACCCCCTGCCCCGCCGCTGATTCGGCGGGCGCGAGCCGGGCCGCCAGCGGCACCGACGGCGACAGCGCCTGCCAGTATCGCACCTGCGGCCCCGCGCTCGCATAGAGCGCGTCGGGCACCGCGACGCCGGTCGCCATCGCAAGCCCGAACCGCCACGCAGTGAGTTGGTCGATGCCGTCCCATTCGATCGTCACCGCTTGGCGGCCTTGCGCCCCCGCCCCCACGACTTTCTGCGCGAGCAGCATGTCGACGCCGCTCGCGACGTTGCGGCGCTTGGCGGTCGCGATCAGCGGGGTCGCCTGCGCTGGGTTGCCCGAGAGGCCAGCGCACATCGCCTGCGCCATCGTCCAGCCACGCGCCGGTGCAAGACGCATCGCGCCGGGGACGAGCGGGCAGAAGCCCGCGGGATCGCCCGTCGCCAGCGCCGTGTTCATCGCGACCTGGTACAGCTTGGGCGTGTAGTTGTCGGTGTCGACGCTCTGCGTGACCGCGCGCGCGGCGACCGATTCGCCCATCCGCAGCAACAGCCAGGCGCGTTCCGCCGCAAAGTCCGCGCCGTTGATGCGCGCAGGCGTATCGACGCGCGATACCAGCGCGCGGCGCAGCAGGATCGACATCCAGCGCGACGGCAAGGGCGCGGTCAGCCGACGCATCAGCGTCTCGACATAATGGCCGTCGGCCTCGCCGAACGCGTCGGTCTCCAGCCCACCCTCACGCGATGCCACCGGCCCGACCGTCGCGAGCGAGCGCCGTGCCGATTCGGGCATCTCGTACCGCGCGAGCACGGCGGGATCGATGGCCGCGGGCGTCGCGGCGGGCGCCACCGGGGGAATGCCGGTCGGCGTCGTCGGCGGCAGCGGCTGGATCATCGCGCCGGGTGACGGCGCGGCGGGCGCCGGCTGCGGGACGGTCGGCTGCGGCGTGCCGGATGGCCGCGTGGGCGTGCCCGCAGGTGGCGCCGGCCGCGGCGCGGGCGCCGGGGTCGGATCGCCGAACCCGGGCGGCAGGATCGATTCGGGGCGATCCTGCCCGATCGCCGGTGCCAGCGCGACGAGAGCCCCGGCGGCAACCGCCGCCGCCAGTGTCGCCTTAAGAGAGGTTCGCAAGCGTCACGGCCTTCTCGACGCGGCTCTGCGGACGCTCGGTCGCGCGGCCGGCCAGCAGGAACAGGCCGCCGACCACGACCACAAGAACGACGACGACCGAGACGATGAAACGGGACATGCGACGTAACCTTGTAGTGGACAAACAGGCGCCAAGAGCTTTTGCCCTTGCGCGGTGCCGCTGTATAGCGCGGCTCACGATGTTGCAAAGCCACAACCCTTCAGGTGGGCCTCCAGGCGGCCCTGCCGGCAGTCGCCGCGCTGCCCCGATCGATCGCCCGATCGTGCTCGTCGGGCTGATGGGCGTCGGCAAGACCACCGTCGGCCGCCGCCTCGCGCTGCGCATGAACCTGCCGTTCGTCGATGCCGATCACGAGATCGAGGCGGCGTCGGGGATGACCGTCGCCGAGATCTTCGCCAAATATGGCGAGGAATATTTCCGCGACGGCGAACGCCGCGTGATCGCGAGGCTGATCGACGGTACGCCCAAGATCATCGCGACGGGTGGCGGCGCGTTCATCAACGACGACACGCGCGCGCTGATCCTGCGCGACGCGGTGTCGGTGTGGCTGAGCGCGCATCCCGACATCCTCGTCGAGCGTGTCGGGCGGCGTGACACCCGCCCGCTGCTGCGCAACCGCGATCCGGGCAAGGTGCTCGCCGAACTGGCGCGCGTCCGCAACCCGATCTACGCGCAGGCGCATATCCATATCGTCAGCAACAAGACGCCGCACGAAGCGACCGTCGCTGCAATCCTGAGAGCGTTAGGCCGATGAAGACCATTACCGTCGAACTGGGCGCGCGGACCTACCCGATCCATATCGCGGCAGGACTGCTTGGCCGCGCGGGCGAATTCGTCGCGCCGCTGGCAAAGGGCCGGCGCATAGCGATCGTCAGCGATGCGAACCTGACGATGCATCTGGCGACGCTCCAGGCTTCGCTGGCGGCGGCGGGGCTCGAGTCCGAGGCGATCGTGCTGGCGCCCGGCGAGGGCAGCAAGAGCTGGCCGACGCTTGAGATGCTGTGCGACCGGCTGCTCGAACTCGGGATCGAGCGTGGCGATCATGTCGTCGCGCTGGGCGGCGGCGTGATCGGCGATCTCGTGGGGTTCGCCTGCGCGATCCTCAAGCGTGGGTGCCAGTTCGTGCAGATCCCGACGAGCCTGCTCGCGCAGGTCGACAGCTCGGTCGGCGGCAAGACCGCGATCAATACGCGCGCGGGCAAGAACCTGATCGGCGCGTTCCATCAGCCCGCGATGGTGCTGATCGACCCGAAGGTGCTCGACACGCTGCCGATCCGCGAGTTGCGCGCGGGCTATGCCGAGGTCGTGAAATACGGGCTGATCGACGATATCGCCTTCTTCGAATGGTGCGAGGCCAATGGCGCGGCGTTGCTCGCGGGCGACCTGGGCTTGCGCGAATATGCGATCGCGCACAGCGTTTCGGCGAAGGCGCGGATCGTCGCGGCGGACGAGCACGAGACCAATGGGACGCGGGCCTTGCTCAACCTCGGCCACACGTTCGGGCATGCGCTCGAGGCGGAGACCGGGTTCTCGCAGGCGCTGATCCATGGCGAGGGCGTGGCGGCGGGCTGTTCGCTGGCGTTCGGTTTTTCGGCGGCGCAGGGTCTGTGTTCGGACGAGGACGCGCAGCGCGTTGCGGCGCATTGGCGCGACGCGGGGCTGCCCGACGGGCTGGCGGCGGCGGGGGTCGACGCGAGCGGCGCGCGGCTCGTCGATCATATGCGGCACGACAAGAAGATGGCGGCGGGGACGCTGCCCTTCCTGCTCGCGCGCGGAATCGGCGGGACCTATCTCGACAAGACCGTCGACCTCACCGATGTCGCGGCGTTCCTCGACGCGCAGGCCCGCTGATGCCCAACGGTGTCGCCAAGCAGAACCTGCCGACCAAGGTGTGTCCGGCGTGCGAGCGCCCGTTTACCTGGCGCAAGAAATGGGCGCGCGACTGGGATAGCGTGATTTATTGCTCGGACGCGTGCCGCAAGAAACGGTGACGCGTCACGCCGTGCGGGCCACCGGGTTGCCGACGTCGCTCTTGCGCCGGCCATAGGCGAAGTAGAGCGCGAGCCCGGCGGCGTTCCAGATCACGAAGCGGGCGAGCGTCGAGGACGGCAGGCTCGCCAGCAGGTACAGGCAGCCGACGACGGTCACGGTGCCGACGACATAGGCCGCGGGGCAGCGGAACAGTCGGGGCAGATGGGCTGCGGTGCGACGCAGGACCATCAGGCAGATCCCGACCGAGATGAACGCGATCAGCGTCCCCGCATTGGCGAGTTCGGCGATCTCGTCGAGGCGGAAGAACCCCGCGACCGCGGCGATCGACAGACCGGTGAGCAGCGTGATGAGCGTCGGCGATCCGGTCCGCTTGCTGACCTTGGCGAGACCGCGCGGGAGCAGGCCATCGCGCGCCATCACGAAGAAGATGCGGCTCTGCCCGTACATCATCACCAGGATCACCGAGGGCAGCGCGATCACTGCGGCCAGCGCGATAAGCTGCGCGGCGAAGGGCTGGCTCAGCTGGCGCAGCACCAGCGCGAGCGGCTCGGGCGAATTGGCGAGCTGCGTGAACGGCAGCGCGCCGATCGCGCTGACCGCGACCGCCATGTAGATCACGGTGCACACCAGCATCGAGCCGACGATCCCGATCGTCAGGTCGCGCTTGGGATTCTTGGTTTCCTCCGCCGAGGTCGCGACCGCGTCGAAGCCGTAAAAGGCGAAGAAGACGATCGCCGCCGCCGCCATCACGCCGCGCTTGTGCCCGCCGAGCTCGGTCGAGCCGAAGCCGTAGGGCATGAACGGGTGGAGATTGTCCGCCTTGAACGCGGGGGCTGCGTAGACCACGAAGATCGTCAGCGCGACCAGCTTGATCAGCACGAGGACGATGTTCAGAGTCGCGCTCTGCCGCGTGCCGAGGATCAGCATCCCCATGACGCCAAGCGAGACCAGCACCGCGGGCATGTTGACGAGGCCGCCGCCATGCGGCCCGACCAGCAGCGCATGCGGCAAATGCACCCCCGCCGCCTCGATCCAGCCGACCAGATAGCCCGACCAGCCGACCGCGACGGTCGAGCATGCCAGCGAATATTCGAGGATCAGGCTCCAGCCGACCACCCAGGCGACGGTCTCGCCGAGCGCGGTGTAGCTGAACGTGTACGCGCTGCCCGCGGCGGGGATCAGCGTCGCGAGTTCGGTATAGGCGAGCGCGGCGCACGCGCAGATCACGCCGCAGATCACGAAGGCGAGGATCACGCCCGGCCCCGCGCGCTCCGCGCCGACGCCCACCAAAGTGTAGATCCCGGTGCCGACGATCGCCCCCACCCCGAGCGCGATCAGATGCGGCCAGCTCAGCGTTTTCGCCAAGCTGTGGTCCTGGCCATGGGCAGACGCTTCGAACGATTTACGCGGTCCAAACATGCCCATCCCCGGTTATGCTCCCTAGTCTCGGACTGCGTCGAACTGCGCGCGCAGATCGGTCAGCGTCGATTGAATATGGCTGGTCAGCAGCGTCAGCATGCGATCGTCGTCGCGCGCGAGCCACGCGTCGAGCAGCTGGCGATGCTCGAGATGCGCGCGGTCCTCGCGCCCCGCGGGCCGCAGATGCGCGACGACGTAGCGCTCGGCGAGGATCGCCAGCCGCTCGACCATCTGCGTCGTCAGCAGGCGCCGGCCCGGCCGGACGAGCGCGGTGTGGAACACGCGGTTGCGGATCGCGACCTCGGCGAGGCGTTCGCACGCCGCGCTGTCGAGTTCCTCGAACGCGAGGATGGCGATCGCGCGATCCGAGTCGTTGGCGACGGTCGAGGCGTAGGCCGCCGCCTGCGGTTCGATGCTGAGGCGGAGCGCAAAGATGTCGTCCGCCTCGTCCGCCGACATCGGCTGGACCGAATAGCCGCGATTGGCGTGGCTGGTCAGCAGGCCCTCCTGCTCGAGCCGCGCAAGTGCCTCGCGCAGCGGGATCTTGCTGACCCCCAGTTCGGTCGCCAGCGCATCCTGGCGGATCGCGGTATGACCCGCGAGCTTGCCCGTGACGATCTGTTCGCGGACGATCTCGAACACCTGTTCGGACAGCGTGCGGACGACGATACTCATAGGAAGAAGGCTCCGGGGGCAGAAGTGCAGCGCCAGCATAGCCCAATATTCATGGAAAACGGTTCACGAAACTTGGAACCCCTCCCAGAAACGATCCTCGCGGTCGATCCAGATCGTATTGAACCCGGTTGCGACCGCCGATCCCTCGATCGACGGGATGATCGCGGGGGTGTCGCCGAGCGCGGTCTCGGCCTCGACGCGGCCGATGAAGCGGCTGCCGATATAGCTTTCGTGGACGAACCGGTCGCCGACCGACAAGCGGCCCTGATCGGCCAGATGCGCGAGCCGAGCGGAGGTGCCGGTGCCGCACGGGCTGCGGTCGATCGCCTTGTCGCCGTAGAAGACGGCGTTTCGGCCATCGGCGCCGTCACCGCGCGGGACATCGGCCCACAACACGTGGCTGACGCCGCGGATCGTCGGATCGAGCGGATGGACGGGCTCGAACTGCGCGCGCACCGCCTCGCGAACGCGGCCGCTGAGCGCGATGATCTCGGCCGCGCCGAGGTCGTCGAGTCCGGTGTACCGGCCCTGCGGCTCGACGATCGCGTAGTAATTGCCGCCATAGGCGACGTCGATGCCGAGCGGCCCGATCCCCTCGACGTCCACGCGGATATCGCGCGCGGCGACATAGGCGGGGACGTTGGTGATGCGGACCGCCGTCACCTTCGCGCCCTCGGTCTCATAGGCGACGTCGATCACGCCCGCGGGCACCTCGATCCGCAACCGGCCGGGAAGCGCGGGCTGGATCAGCCCGTGCTCGAGCCCGAACGTCACCATGCCGATCGTGCCGTGCCCGCACATCGGCAGGCATCCGCTCGTCTCGATGAACAGGATGCCGATATCGGTATCGTCGCGCGTCGGCGGGTAGAGGAACCCGCCCGACATCATGTCGTGCCCGCGCGGTTCGAAGCAGAGCCCGGTGCGGATCCAGTCGAACCGCGTGAGGAAGTCCTGCCGCCGCTCCGACATCGACGCGCCCTTCAGCAACGGCGCCCCGCCCGCGACGAGGCGGACCGGGTTGCCGGCGGTGTGGCCGTCGATGCAGAAGAAGGTGTGGCGCATCAGTTCGAGAGCACCGGGCGCGTTGCGGCTGCGTGCTCGACCATCGCGATCACCTCGGCGCGGCGGGCGCCGATCAGCGGATAGCGCGGCGGCAGGACGCGTTCGGAGCCGCGACCCATGACCTGTTCGGCGAGCTTGATCGACTGGACCAGGTCATGCTCGGCATCGAGGTGGAGCAGCGGCATGAACCAGCGATAGATCTCCATCGCCTTGGCATGATCGCCGCGCGCGAACGCGTTGACCAGCTCGACCGATTCCCGCGGGAATGCGTTGGTGAGGCCCGACACCCAGCCCTGCGCGCCCAGATACAGCCCCTCGAGCGCGACGTCGTCGAGCCCGGCGAACAGCACGTAACGGTCGCCGAACGCGGTCTTCACGTCGGTGAACCGCCGCGTGTCGGGCGCCGACTCCTTGACCGCGACGATGTTCGCGACGTCGACCAGCGCGGCGAGCACGTCGTTGTCGATCAGCGTGCGATAGGCGGGCGGGTTGTTATAGAGCATGATCGGCAGGCCGACCTGCTCGGCCACGCCCTTGAAATGCGCCACCAGCTCATGCGGCTTGGGCACATAGACCATCGGCGGCAACAGCATCAGGCCGTCCGCGCCGACCTTTTCCGCGGCCTGCGCATAGCGCACCGCGCGGCGCGTATCATATTCGGAGACGCCGGTGATGACGGGGACGCGCCCGGCAACCGCCTCGACGATCGCGGTCAGCACCGCGACCTTCTCATCATAATCGAACGAGTTGTTCTCGCCGACCGTGCCGAGCGCGATTACCCCGGTCACGCCGTCGCGGATCAGGTCGTCGACGACGCGTTGGGTATCGGCAAGATCGACGCTCATATCCTCGCGGATCTGCGTCGTTACGGCCGGAAATACGCCTTTCCATTCGACAGACATTGGGTATCGACCTTCCTGCGTTTCAATATATATACCGTATACGAAAGCGACTGACGCGGTGCAACAGGAGAATGACGTGACGGCGAACAGGCGCGCGATCGGTGTAGTCGGCGGCGGCGTGGTCGGCTTGTGCTGTGCGGTCGCGCTGCTCGATCGCGGGCATGACGTGAGTGTGTTCGAACCCGATGGCGATTACAACGCCGCATCCTGGGGCAATGCGGGGCATATCGCGGTCGAGCAGGTCGAACCGCTCGCCTCGCCTGCCGCGCTGCGTTCGGTGCCAGCACGGCTGTTCAGCGCGGGCGGTGCGCTCGCCTTGCCGCCGTCGATGGCGGCGCGGTGGCTTCCCTTCGCCGTCCGACTGATCGCCGCGTCGACGCCGGCGCGGTTCGCGGCGGGAACCGCGGCGCTGACTCCGCTGCTGGCGGGGGCGATGCCTGCCTGGCGCGATCTGGTCGAGACGATCGGCGCGCCCGACCTGGTGCGCGCGGATGGCCATGTCGTGATCTGGGACACGCCCGCGCAGGCGCAGGCCGGCCGCAGACGCTGGTCGCGGAGCGCGATCGGGACGGCGCGGATCGTCGATGCGGAACCCGCCTTGTTGCGGCGGCTCGGCTTCCTTGCCGATCCGGTCGGGGGGGCGATCCGGTTCACGGGCAGCGGGCAGATCGTCGATCTCCGCAGGCTTGCGACCACGCTCGAGGCTGCCGTCTCGGCCCGCGGCGGCCGGATCGTGCGGGAGGCGGCGCGGCTGACGGACGACGCCGGGCGGACCGGGATCGCGGAGCACGACGTCGACCTTGTGCTGGTGACGGCCGGGGTGCGATCGCGCGCGCTGCTCGAACCGCTCGGCTACCGCGTGCCGATGATCGCCGAGCGCGGCTATCATATCCGCGCGCGCGCCGATGGCTGGCCCGCTGACCTGCCGCCTTTGGTGTTCGAGGATCATGCGATGATCGTCACGCGCTATGCCGACTGCGTGCAGGCGGCCAGCTTCGTCGAGCTCGGCGATCCCGACGCGCCGCCCGATCCGCGCAAATGGGCGCGGCTCGAACACCATGTCCGCACGCTCGGGCTGCCGATCGAGGGGCCGTTCGAACGCTGGATGGGGGCGCGGCCGACGCTGCCCGATTACCTTCCCGCGATCGGCCGCTCGACCAGAAGCGCCAACCTCGTCTATGCCTTTGGCCACCAGCATCTCGGGCTGACGTTGGCGCCGGTGACCGCACAGCTGGTCGCGGCACTGGTGGCGGGGACGGCCCCGGCGGTGTCGCTCGCGCCGTTCGACCTCGACCGCTTCGCTAAAAAAGGACCTCGCGCATGACCATCGGCGGATCTTCGATAGCCGACGAACTGGCGACCATCGCCCCCTGGGCGACGCCGGCGCCGCGCATCGCGCTGGCCGAGCGGATGGCGCGGCTCGACAAGGCGCGCGCGCTGGTCGAGGCGGCGGGTGCGGATGCGCTGCTGATCGGTGCGGGGGCGAGCCTGCGCTATTTCGCCGGGATTCCGTGGGGCGCGACCGAGCGGCTGGTCGCGCTGCTGCTGCCGGTGAAGGGCCAGCCGATCCTGGTCTGTCCGCGCTTTGAACAGGGCTCGCTCGAGGCTGCGGTCGAGATCGAGGCCGAGCTGCGCCTCTGGGAAGAGGATGAGAGCCCCTATGCGCTGGTTGCCGATGCCGTGCGCGGTCGGCTGCTGCTCGATCCGCAGCTGCCTTACGGGATGGCGAGCGCGCTTGCCGCGACCGGGCTCGATCTCGGCGATGGCGCGGCGGTGATCGACGCGTGCCGGATGATCAAGAGCCCGGCCGAGCTCGCCTTGCTGCGCCAGGCCAAGGCGATGACGCTCGACGTCCAGCGCCGCGCCGCGCGGATCCTTCAACCCGGCATCGCCGCCAGCGCCGTCATCCGCTTCATCGACGATGCGCATCGCGCGATCGGGTCGTCGGGCTCGTATTTCTGCGCGGTGCAGTTCGGCCGCGCGACCGCCTTCCCGCATGGCCTGCCCGGCGACCAGCTCTTGGAGGAGGATCAGCTCGTGCTGATCGACACCGGCTGCCAGGTCGAGGGCTATCATTCCGACATCACGCGGACCTATGCGTTCGGCGAGGTCGGCGACGAGGCGCGCGCGATCTGGGATATCGAGCACGAGGCGCAGGCTGCGGCGTTCGACGCGGTGCAGCCGGGCGTGCCCTGCGAAGCGATCGATGCCGCCGCGCGGGCGGTGCTGGAGAAGGCGGGACTTGGGCCCGACTACCGCCTGCCCGGGCTGCCGCATCGCACCGGGCACGGCATTGGTTTGTCGATCCATGAGCCCGCCTATCTCGTGCGTGGCGACCGGACGGCGCTCGCGTCCGGCATGTGCTTTTCGAACGAGCCGATGATCGTGGTTCCGGACCGCTTCGGGATACGCCTGGAGGATCATTTCCACGTCACTGACACCGGCGCGGCCTGGTTCACCGAGCCGCAACCCTCGATCGACCGACCGTTCGGCTAGGCAGTTTCCGTCATCCTGGGCTCGACCCAGGATTCAGAGCCACGGACGCAGGCTTTGCTTGGCTCTGGATTCCAGCCTTCGCTGGGATGACGGGGGTATAAGCACACCCCCGCCCTCACTCCTCGTCGGGATAGGGCCCCCTGCCGCCTGCCGCGATCAGCTGGTCGGTGCGCGCCTCGATCACCGGTACGGGGACCGATCCCATCGCGAGCATCGCGTCGTGGAACGCGCGGATGTTGAACTTCGCCCCCAGCGCGGTCTGCGCCTTCTTCCGCGCGGTCTGGAACGCGATCTGGCCCATGTAATAGGACAGCGCCTGCCCCGGCCACGCGATGTAGCGATCGACCTCGGTCTCGATCTCGTGGTCCGACAGCGCGGTGTTGTCGTGCAGATAGGCCTGCGCCTGCGCCCGGCTCCAGCCCTTGGCGTGGATGCCGGTATCGACCACCAGCCGCGCGGCGCGCCACGCCTGGTAGCTCAGCATCCCGAACAGGTCGTACGGCGTCTCGTACATTCCCATGTCCTCGCCGAGCGTCTCGCAATAGAGCGCCCATCCCTCGCCATAGACCGACAGATAGGTGTCGCGCCGGAACGCGGGTAGCGCCGTGTTCTCCGCGGCGAGCGGCATCTGGAACGCGTGGCCCGGCGCGCTCTCGTGCAGTGTCAGCGCGACCTGCGAATAAAAGGGCCGCGACGGCAGCGCGTAGGTGTTGACCAGATAGATGCCCGGGCCCCCGCGCCCGCCGGTGTAGAAGGGCGCGATGTCCGCGGGCACCGGCCGAATCGCGAACCGGCTGCGCGGCAGATGCCCGAACCATTGCGAGGCCTTGCCGTCGAACGTCTTGGCGATCCACGCCGCGCGGTAGAGCAGGTCGTTGGGCGTCTTGGGATAGAATTGCGGATCGGTGCGCAGGTGGTTGAAGAACGCCTGCAGGTCGCCGTCGAACTTCACGCTGCGCATCACGCCGTCCATCCGCCCGCGGATCTTGGCGATCTCGGCGAGGCCGAGCGCGTGGATCTGGTCGGGCGTGAGGTTCTGCGTGGTGTATTCGCGGATCTTCGACTGGTAATAGGCCTTGCCGTCGGGAAGGTCGTACGCAGCCAGCCCCTCGCGGGCATGCGGAATATAGTCGGTGCGGAGGAATTTCAGCAGCGTCGCATAGGCGGGCACGACCGCCTGCGCGATCGCCGCCGTCCCTTCCGCGCGCAGCGCGGCCTGATCCGCCGCCGGGATCGTTGACGGGAAGGTCTTGAACGGTTCGTAGAAGGGCGAGTCCTGCGGCGTCTTCGCCTCGGCGACCTGCGCGACGCCGATGTCGCGGCCAGTCAGCGTCACGCGCGCGGGCGTGAAACCGCGCGCGAGCCCGGCGCGCATGTTGCCCGTCTGCTGGTCGAAATAGCGCGGGATCTGGCGCATCACCGCGATATAGTCGCGATAGTCCTTCACCGACTTGAACGTGCCGCGCGCGCCCTCGGCGACATCGCCCCAGAAGCTCGTATCCGCGGTCAGCGGCTTTTCGTACTCGCGATAGCGTTGCTCGGCGAGCAGCGCGTCGATCTGTTGCGCATAGACCGCATAGTTGACGCGATTGGCGGACGAGAGGCTGGTGGGTGCGATCGCCGCGAGCTGGCGCGACACGTCGGTCCAGCGTGCGAGGCGCTTGGCCTGGGCTGCGGGGCCGACGTCGGGCAGGCGCGCCGCCGCGCCCGGATTGTCCTCGCCCTGCGCCATCTGGCGTTGCCGCCACGCATATTCCGACGTGTAGAGCGCCTTGAACCGCGCATTGGCCCCCGTCCTGGCGGCCGTCTGCGGCGGCTTGGCGGGCATCGCGCCCACCGCGGTCGAGCCCAGCGCGAGCAGCAGGATCATCGCCTTCATCGTCATTCTCCCGGAACCAGCGCCATGATGTCGCGGTACAAGGCCGCGGGTATCACCACACCCTCTGCCAGACTTCGCGCCCGCGCCGCATAGCGCCGTTGCGACGGCAGGCGTGCGCCCTGCCCCTCGATCGCCGCGAACATCGCCTCGGCGCGCGCGAGGTGATCGGCGACCGCATCGCCGAGGAACCCGGCAGGATCGATCGCGACGATCAGCTCGCCGCCGATCGGCGACCCACCACGCGCCGCGTCGGCGTCGAGCGACTCGCGGCTGGTCATGTCGCCGATCAACGGCCCCGCGAGCAGCTCGACCATCGCCGCCAGCGCAGAGCCCTTGTGCCCGCCGAACGTCCGCATCGCACCGTTCAGCACCGCCGCCGCGTCGGTCGTCGGCTGGCCGTCCGCGTCATAGCCCCAGTCGCCGGGGACGGGCCTGCCCGCGCGCCGATGCAGTTCGATCTCGCCGCGCGCGACCGCGCTGGTCGCGAAGTCGAACACGAACGGATGGTCGCCGGGACGTGGCCAGCCGAACGCGATCGGGTTGGTCCCAAATACCGGCTGCGTGCCGCCCGCGGGCGCGACCCAGGCATGGCTCGGCGTGACCGCGAGCGCGACCAGACCGCGCTCCGCCAGCGCCTCGACCTCGGGCCACAAGGCGGCGAAATGCACGACGTTGGTCAGCGCCAGCGCGGCGATCCCGTAGCCGCGCGCCTTCTCCTCCAGCCGCACGCGGCCACGCTCGAACGCGAGTTGCGCAAAGCCGCCGCCGCCATCGACGCGGACCAGCGCCGGTGCGGGCTCGCTCATAACCGGGTCGGCATCGACCGCGACGACGCCCTTGGCGATGCTGTTCGCCGCGACCAGCAAGCGGTAGATGCCGTGGCTCGCGCAGCCGTCGCGCTCGCCCGCGACCATCGTCTCCGCCACCGCCTCGGCATGCGGGCGCGACAGGCCTGCGCCGAGCAGCACGCGTCTCGCCAGCGTGCGCACCGCGTCGAGCGTCATCCGCACGTCTTCGCTCACGCGGCCGCACCCGGTTTGGCGACCACCATCCGCACCCCGAATACCGGCCCAGCGGACGAGCGGTCATGCGGTACGAAGCGTATCTTCACGCTCGTCTTGCCCTTGGTCAGCGCGACGGGGAGCGGGTATTCGACATCGAAGAACTTGCCCGGCTGGTCCGCCTCGAGATGCTGCGTCGCGACCTTCACAGTGTCGACGAGGATATCGAAATCGCGTGCGCGTTCGTCGCCCCAATAGGTCGCCTGCAACAGCAGGGGCCCGGGCCGGGTCTTCATCGCGAATTCGAAATACCCGCCCGAGCGCGCATCGCGGCCGTTCCGCCCGCGATAGCTTTCGGGATAGGATATCTCGGACGTCAGGCCGTGATCGCGCTCGGGCTGCATCTCGCCGAGGTGCATCACGTCGACCGACCGCGCGGCGAGATCCTTCAGCCGCGCCTGATCGGCCAGGAACGCCGCCTGCTGTGTCGTCCACGCCGCCTCGCCGAAGCGCTTGAAATACACCGCGCTGCGACGGTCATACTGGCTGTAGAACGGCACGAAGCTGAGGTCCGCCGGGCGGATGATCCCCTTTGTCGCATAGGTCGCGGCGGTGCCGACCGTCGGCGTGAACGCCGCGAGCAGGTCCGCACCGACCATCGCCGGATCCGCCTGCTCCCATTTCGCCTCGGCCGGTCCCAAGTCTGCGGCCATCACCATCGGCCCGCGCAGCACCGCCACGGTATCGACGTCGCCCGGCGCACTCTCCAGCCGCAGGTCGAGCGGCACGGTGATCGCGACGATATCGCCCGCCTTCCACCGGCGCTCGACGATCGCATAGCCCTTCGCGATCACGGGCTCGACCGGCGCGCCGTTGACCGTCACCGTCGCGCGGCCGTTCGCCCAGCCCGGCACGCGCAACGCGATCGGGAAGCGCCCCGGCCTGGCCAGTTTCGTCAGCGTCAGCCGCGACTCCGGCTCGAACGGATAGCGCGTGTCGAGCGTCAGCACCGCGCCGCGCGCCTGCCACCGCGCCTCGGCGGGGATGTAGAGATTGACGAGCAGCATGCCCTCGCCCTCCCAGAAGATCGCCTCGCCGTGCTTGGCATGGCTCTCCATCCCGCTGCCGACGCAGCACCAGAACGCATCGTCCTTCGCCGTCGAATAGTCGCGCGCGGTGCCGGTCATCAGCGGCGTCATGTAGCTGAAGCCCGCAGTCTTCGGGTTCTGCGCCGCCATGACATGGTTCAGATGCGCGCGCTCGTAATAGTCGAACAGCGCGCCGTCGGGTTGCCAGCCATAGAGATGCTGCGTGAGCTTGAGCATGTTGTAGCTGTTGCAATGCTCGCACGTCTGCTCGGTGATATGCGTCGCGATCGTGTCGGGCGCGGAGAAATACTCGCGGTCGGCATTGCCGCCAATCACATAGCTGTGATGCTGCGTGACGGTGTTCCAGAAGAACCGCGCGGCGTTCGCAGGCGCGGGCTTGCCGGTCAGTTCGTGAATGCGCGCGAGGCCGACCAGCTTGGGCACCTGCGTATTCGCGTGGAAGTTGGCGAGCTTGTCCTCGCCCGCGACCATCGGGTCGAGCATCTTGCGATCGTACAGCCGTTCCGCCACGGCCAGCCATGTCTTGTCGCCGGTGCGTGCCGACAACTCGGCATAGCTCTCGTTCAACCCACCATATTCGCACCCGAGCAAGGTCTGCATCTGCGCATCGTCGAGCGCCGCGAACACCTTGGCGAAATAGGTCGCGAGGCCCGTCGCGACGGTGAGCGCCTGCGTGTTGCCCCATGCCGCGTGCACGTCGAGCAGCCCTGCGAACACCTTGTGCACCGTATAGAGCGGCGACCACGAGCCATTCAGATCGAACCCGCCCGACTTGATCTCGCCGCGCATCACTTCCGGGAAGATCTCCTCCCCGTCGACGATCGTCCCGTCCTTCCGCTTGCGCCCGAGCGCGCCGACATAGCCGGTGCCACGCTTCGCCTGCGCGCGCGCCAATTCAGCGACGATATAATCGGCGCGCGCGCGACACTCCGCGTCACCCGTCTGCGCGTGCATCAGCACCAGCGCGGTCAGATAATGGCCGAGCGTATGCCCCGCGATCGTGTCGCTTTCCCACCCGCCATAGATCGTCGCTTTCGCCGGGAGCCGGGCATAGACCATGAAATTGTGCAGGAACCGGTCCGCGCTCAGCCGCAGCAGGTACGTACGATTGACCTCGACCGCGGTTGCGTAGGCGGATGGGCGCAAGCGCACCGCTGAGAGCGGCAAGGGTTTCGCGCTTGTCGGCAGCGTCGCCGCCCCCTTGCCGAATGCCTTGTCGCCCACCGACAACAGCGCCACCGCGGTCGTGCCCATCAATACGTCCCGCCGGTTCGCGAACATCTTTATCTCCACTTGGATATCGTATACTATACGTTAAGCCTTGCGGTGCAAGCGCCATCTCGACACCGCATCCTGACGAGCGAGCCCCATCATGTCGCCATTCCGCCCCCTGCTCGCGCTGCTCCTCGTCACCACGGCGGCGCTGCCAATCGACGCACAGCCCAAGATCGCACGGCCAACCTATCGCCCGATCGCGCAGACTGCGATCCGCACGCCCGCCTTCCGCGCTGCGCTCCGCACCGACACGCAGACGCTTGCCCGGCTGTCCCCCGCCGCCGAACCGGGTTGCGATTTCGTCCCCGGCGGGCGCGAAGCCGAGCGCGCCAGAGACGGCTATGTCCATATTGGCGACATCCACCTCCGCGTGCGCCAGGCTGGAGGCGCGTGGGCCGACTTCGCCTCCGCGCAGCACCGCAAGGCGATCCGCCGCCTGCCTGCGATCGGTGCGACGCTCGCCGCTGCCGACATCACCGCCTCGTTGGGGACGGCCAGCCCGTTGCGCGTCGAACGCCGCTGGGTGGACGATCACGGGGTCCTCGCGCTCCGGTTCACGCTGACCAACACGACGAAGGCCCCCGTCGAGATCGGCGCGCTCGGGATGCCGATGGTGTTCGACAACATCATCACCGATCGCAGCCTCGAACAGGCGCACGCGCAGGCGAGCTTCGTCGACCCGTATATCGGCCGCGACGCGGGCTATCTCCAGGTCACCCGCCTCAACGGCGCCGGCCCCGCCCTGCTCGTGCTCCCCGAAAAGGGCACGCCGCTCGAGGCGTATCGCCCGATCCTTGAGGCCGCCAAAGCGCCGAAGGGCGACATCTTCACCGATCGCAGCAAGCGTGGCCAGACCTCCGAAGGCTTCTACGACTGGACCGTCGCGAGCAAGGCGTTCGCCGACAAGGAATGGGCCAAGGCGGGCGAGCAGTGGAACGCACCGACCAGCTTCACGCTCGCGCCGGGGACGGCGCGCACGATCGGCGTCCGCTTCGTCACCGCGCCCTCGATCGCCGCGATCGAGGACACGCTCGTCGCCAATCACCGCCCGGTCGCGGTCGGCATCCCCGGCTACGTCGTGCCGACCGATCAGGAGGCCGCGCTGTTCCTAACGACACCGTCGCCGGTCGCGAAGGTCGAGAGCCTGCCGGCCGGTGCGCTCACCGCAACCCCGACGGCCAGCGCAAAAGGCTGGGCCCGCTACACCGTTCGCAGCAAAGGCTGGGGCCGCGCGAGCCTTGCGATCACCTATGCCGATGGCAGCGTCCAGACGGTCAGCTATTACATCACCAAGCCGCTCGACCAGACGATGGCCGATCTCGGTCGCTTCTCGACCACCCGGCAATGGTACGAGAACAAGGCCGACCCGTTCGGCCGCAATCCCGCGATCCTCACCTACGACCGCGAGGCGGGCAAGGTCGTCACGCAGGACCCGCGCGTCTGGATCTCCGGCATGAGCGACGAAGGCGGCGCAGGCAGCTGGGTCGCGGCAGTGGCGAAGCAGCTCGACAACCCCGACCCCGCCGAGATCGCCAAGCTGCAACGCCTCGTCGACGGGACGATCCAGGGCGGCCTGCAACTCCCCGACGGCCCGCACGCAGGCGCCGTCCGCAAGAGCCTGTTCTATTACGACCCCGCCGCGCACCCGGGCTATTATGATCCGAGCGTCGACTGGAAGACCTGGACGTCCTGGTCGAGGAAGGACGCGGGCGATCTCGGTCGCGCGTATAATTACCCGCATGTCGCGATCGGGCACTGGGTGCTCTACCGCGTCGCGCGCAACCATCCGGGGCTTGTCACCGCGCATCCGTGGCGCTGGTATCTCGACCACGCCTACCAGACGACCACCGCGATGATGCGCGACGCGCCCTATTACACGCAGTTCGGGCTGATGGAGGGCGACGTGTTCGTCGACATCCTGAAGGACCTGAAGCGCGAGGGACTGACCGCGGAGGGGACTGACATGGAACGCCTGATGAAGCAGCGCGCGGATCACTGGCGCACACTGCGCTATCCGTTCGGCAGCGAGATGGCGTGGGACTCGACCGGCCAGCCCGAGGTCTACGCGTGGATGCGCTATTTCGGCTATCAGCCCCAGGCCGACGTCACGCGGCAGGTGATCCTAGCCTACGATCCGGCGATCCCGAGCTGGGGCTATAACGGCAATGCGCGGCGCTATTGGGATTTCCTGTATGGCGGCAAATACCCGCGGATCGAGCGGCAGCTTCATCATTACGGCTCGACGCTGAACGCCGTCCCGCTGTTCGACGCCTATCGCGCCGACCCGACCGATCTGCGGCTGCTGCGGATCGCGTATGGCGGGATGATGGGCGGGATCACCAACATCGACCGGGACGGCTTCTCGTCCGCCGCGTTCCACTCCGCGCCCGACATGATGCGCTGGGACCCGTATAGCGGCGATTACGGCATGGGCTTTTACGGCCACGCGATCACCGCCGCGAGCTATCTGGTGAACGACCCGACCTTCGGCTGGCTCGGCTTTGGCGGGACGGTGGAGCAGGCGGCCGACGCGATCGGCATCGTGCCGAAGGACGGCGCGCGGGCGCGGCTGTTCGTCGCGCCTGCGGGCCTGTGGATCACGCTCGAATCCGGCAAGATCGCGCGGGCTACGTATCGGCCGAGCACGGGCTTGGTCACGCTGACGCTGGACGCCGCGACGGCGACTACTCCGACCGCGCGCGTGTTCGTCGAGACGACGACCAAGACCGGCCGGCAATACGCCGCCGCCGGCGCGCGGCAAGACCGGGGCGGCTACACCATAGCGTTAGGGGCCGTACCGATGCAGCTCGATCTGTCTCCGCAGTAGCAAGGGGGCGGTCAGTCCCCGCCCCGCCCGATTAGCGCCAGCATCGCTGGTGCCAGCCCCTCACCATGAGCCTCGAGCCGAATTGGTCCGCCTTGCTCGCCCGCCTGCACCAGCGCCATGCACAGCCCATTGAATGCAGATCGCGACGTCGCGTGATCGGGCTCCAGGCTTCGCGGATCGCCATTGCCGACGCCGAGTAGTTTCGCATCGCCCGACAGGGCGAACGTCACGCGATCCCACGCGGTCGGTATTTCGCGCTGTTTTGCGTCGAGGATCGCGACGCGTACGACGGCGACCTCGCCCGGGGCCAAATGCCGCCGCTCGCTCGTCACCCCGATCCGCGCCGGCGCCCCGGTCGTCTCGCGCACAGCATGCATCACGCGCTTGCCGTCGCGGTAGCCATGCGCCTCGATTCGGCCGGGCGCATAGGCCACCTGCCATTCGAGATGCGTGTTCTTCACCACCGATTGCCGCCCGAGGCTGCGGCCGTTGAGGACCAGCTCGACCGCATCGCAGTTGCTGTGGACCCACACCGAGACAGGCTGCCCCTCGCGCCCGGCCCAGTTCCAGTGTGGGAACAGGTGGAGCACCGGCTCGCCGCTCCACCACGCGCGGTAATAATGGTAATTGTCCTTGGGGAAGCCGCACAGATCCATCTGGCCGAAGTTCGAGACATTCTCCGGCCAGCGTTCGAACGGGGTGGGTTCGCCGCGATAATCGAACCCGGTCCAGACGAACCCGCCGCTCAGGAACGGCCGCGAGCCGTAGAAGCGCCACCATGTCTCCGCGGTCGTCGCCCATTTGGGGAAGTCGCGGTCGTACGCCGGCACGAAGCCCTGCGTGTCGTCGCGCGTGTATTCGCCGCGGGTCATCACCGTGCTGCCCGTCTCGGTGCCGATCATCGGCATGTCGGGGTGCGCGGCATGGTACGGATCGATCGCGTCGAGGTAGTAATTGCACCCCATCACGTCGAGCACGCGCGACGCCCCCTCGCCGAACTTGCCGTTGAACGCCTCCGTTACCGGCCGCGTCCCGTCGAGTTCGTACACCTTGCGCTTCATCGTCTCGGCGATCCGCGCGCCCGTCTCGGTGCCGCGGTGGATCTCCTCGTTGCCGATGCTCCACAGGATGATGCACGGGTGGTTGCGCCCCTGCCGCACCATCCGTTCTAGCTGCCCCAGCCCCTCGGCATTGCTCGACATCTGCCGGGTCTCGTCGATCATCAGGATCCCCATCCGGTCGCACGCATCGAGGATCGCGGGCGACGGCGAATGATGCGTCGAGCGATAGGCGTTGCTCCCCATCGCCTTCAGTTGCTCGAGCCGCCAGACGTGTAGGCTGTCGGGCACCGCGAAGCCGACTCCGGCATGATCCTGATGGTTGCAGGTCCCCTTGATCTTGACCGGTTTGCCGTTGAGGAAAAAGCCGTGGGTCGCGTCGAAGCGGATCGTGCGGATCCCGAAGGTACAGCTGTCGCGATCGACTACGATGCCGTCGACGAGGATCTCGCTGACCAGGGTGTAGAGATGCGGCGTCTCCAGCGACCACAAGCCTGGCGAGGCAAGACGCGTTTCCTGCGTCGCCGTCGTCGTGCCCCAGGCCGGCAATGCGAGCGGGTCCGCGACGAGCACCACATTCTTCCCATTGGGGCCGATCACCGTCGACCGAACCCGCGCGTCGCACGCGGCACCGTCGTTTGCGATCTCGGTCGCGATCCGGACGGTCGCGCTACCGCCCTCGACGGTACACCGCACCGTCGTCCCCCAGCACGGCACGTGCACCGGTGCTGTCTTGACGAGCCGGACGTCGCGGTACAGCCCCGCGCCCTCATACGACCACGCCTCGCCCAGGCTCACGTCGCAGCGGATGACGAGGATATTGTCCTCGCCCGGCTTGGCGAAATCGGTGACGTCGATCTCGAACGGCGCATAGCCGCTCTCGTTCGCGCCGACAATGAAGCCGTTGAGGATGACGATGCAGTCGCGCGCCACGCCGTCGAACTGGAGCAGCAGACGCCGCCCTGCATCCGTCTTCGCGAGCGGGACGACGCGCCGATACCAGCCGACGCTGGTCGCGGGCCACATCCGCCCGACCGGCTTGAACCCCTGGAACGCGCCGGTCCGGTCCGCCTCGCTTCCCGCGGCCCCGAACCGTTCGAACGGCAGGTCGACCGCCCAGTCGTGCGGGAGAGTCACCGCGTCCCATGTCGCATCGGCGAATTTCGGCTCGGCGACCGGCGTGCCGACATCGCCCGACTTGCCATAGGTGTCGTGCGAGCGGCCGAAGCCGAAATCCTTCGCGGGATCGCTCGCATGGCCGAGATGGAACCGCCACCCGGTGCCGAGCGATACGACCTCGCGAGGGCTGACCGGCGCGGCCGCCGCAGCACCGATCGGCACCGCGGGGACGATTGCGGCAAGCGCGGTCACGCCGCCCGTCTTCAGAACGTCGCGGCGGACCAGGTTCGTCATAGCGTCATCCCACCGTCAGAAGTTCACCGTCGCGCCGACGAACAGCGTGCGGCCCAGCACGTCATACACGCCCGGATAGGTATTGCCGTTGCCGAACGACGACAGGATGCCCGAGGCGATCGCGGGCGGATCCTTGTCGAACAGGTTGTTGACGCCCGCCCGAAGCTGGAGCCCCTCGCCGACCGCGAGCGTGCCGGCCAGATCGATATAGTTATACGCCGAGATCTTCCGGTTGATCACGCTCGGCGTCCCCGCGAGGAAGGTGTTGTCCGACAGCGACGACAATTTGACCTGGTCGATATGCCGCCACGACACCGAGACGCTCGCGCCCTGCGGCATCGTCCATGTCGTCCGCATCACGTGCCGCCACTTCGGGCTGGGCTGGCCGCAGGTGTACCCGTAAAGACCCTTGCAGTCGTAGCTGCCGAGACCCTTCAGCGGCTCCGATTCCTGCGAGATCAACCGCGTGCCGACCATGTTGAGGTTGATCTTACCCAGCGCGCCGATCCCCAGCGTGTAGTCCGCGGTCAGGTCGATCCCCGACGTCGTGAGCGATCCCGTATTATACGTCGTCGAGACGATATAGCCGTTGCTGCCGAACAGTGCGCCCGAACGCGGATCGCGCGTGAACAGCCCGCAATAGAACGGATCGCTCGCCGCCACGCACTGGCTGATCGCCAGCGACGGATCGACCGAGCTGATATAGTCCTTCACCTTGATGTGGTAATAATCCGCGGTCAGCGTCAGGTTGCGCATGATGCGCGGCGTCAGCACCAGCCCCGCGGTATAGGTGTCCGCCTTTTCGGGCTTGAGCGCAGCGTTGCCGCCAAATTGCGCCGAGCAGGTATCCGACGGACATTCGACGATGTTGCCATATTGCGCCTGCGTCACGCCGGTGAGGCGGCAGATGTCGATCGACGCGCTCGGCGACGCGCCCGAGCACGGATCCTGCGCGGAGACGTTGCCGATCGAGCGCGACCCGAACAGCTCGCCGATGTTGGGCGCGCGGATCGCGCGGTTGTAGCTGAAGCGGAACCGCGCGTCCTTGACCGGCGCCCAGCTCGCCTCGCCCTTGTAGGTCCAGACATTGTACTTGGATTTCAGTCCGGTCGATTGCTGCGAATTGCGATAGGCGGAGTAGCGCAGGCCGCCGTTCAGTGTCAGTTCGTGCGCGAACGGCAGGTCCTGCAGGATCGGGATCTCGATCTCCCCATAGCCTTCGTTGACCGAGATGCGCCCGTCCGAGTCGGTGGTGCCGCCCTGCTTGGCGATCTCATCGGCGGTGAAGTTGAGCGTCTCGCGGCGATGCTCGCCGCCCAGCGCGATGCTGACGCCGCGCTTGGCCCAGGGGCTCGTGATACCGAACGTCCCGAGATCGCCGTTCACGTTCGCGGAGATGACGTCGAGCACGTTGCGCGACGCGGTGTTGCTCTCGGAAAACAGGTATGCGCCCTGCGTGTCGGTGATCGCGTTCGCCTGGAACACGTTGATCGGCACGCACGCCGGGTCGCTACCGTCGATGACCGAGCGGCAGGTCGGCACGCCGTTGACGCTGACCACGTCGAGCGCGCGCTGCGCCTTCACATTGTCGACGTTGTTCAAATAGGTCTCGTTGAGTTTCACGAGCGAGTGCAGATAGTTGACGTCGTAGCGGAAGCCGTGGCCGAGATCGCCGCGGACGCCGGCCGAATAGCGATAATCCTGGTGGCGCAGGTCGTCGCGGCGCGACTGGCCCGAGCCGAGGCGATAGCCGATCAGCGTGTCCTGGGTCGCGCTCGTCCCCGCCGCCGCGCCGCAGAGCGACTGCTGCTGCGACGCGCTCATCAGCGGGTTGTTGCAGGGGACGGTAAACGTCGTGCCGAGGAACAGCGCGGACGGCGCGACCTGCGAGAAGGTGTGGTCCTTCATGTACATGAAGCTGCCATAGACTTCGGCGATCGGCGCGATTTCGAACTTGGCGAACGCACCGCCGGTGTAGCGCTCGTCGGAGCGCTGGAAGTAGTTGGTCGGCGCGTAGTTATACGCATAGGCCGAGGTGTACGGCACCCAGGTCTGCGTGCCGTTGGCATTGTTGGTCAGCGTCTTGCCCGCGTTCGGGCCGCCGAGCGGTACGAACGTTCCGGTCGGCGTGTTGCTCGATCCGCCGCAGACCAGGCCGGTGCCGGCCGAGTCCGAGGGGTTCAGTGCGCAGGCGGAGACGTCGCGGTTCGCCTGCAGCACCGGATCGGTGTGACGATAGCCGCCATAGACGGTGATGTTGCCGCGCCCGCCCGCGAAGTTCTTGCCGTACGCCGCGTTGAGATCCTGCTTGCCGCCATCGGCGACCCGCCCCGGCGCGTTCGCATAGCCGCGCGTGGTCAGGACGTTGCGTACTGCGCTGTTGTCGTTGGTGTGCACGCCGAGCCCCGACTGCACGTCGATCCGCAACCCGTCGAGATGATCCTTCAGCACGAAGTTGACGACGCCCGCGACCGCGTCGGACCCGTACACCGCGGACGCGCCGCCGCTGACCACGTCGACCCGTTCGATCAGCGCCGACGGCACGAAGTTCAGATCGATCGCCTGTTGCGGCAGCAGACGCTGGCCGTTGAGCAGGATCAGCGTGCGGTTCGAGCCGAGGTTGCGCAGGTTGATGTTGGCGGTGCCGTCCGATCCGTTCGAGACGTTCTCGTTTGCGTCCGCGGTGAACTGCGGCAGGCGGTTGAGCACGTTCTCGACGTTGACCGCGCCCTGATATTTGATCTCCTGGTCGGTCACCGAGGTGATCGGGCTGTTGCTTGCCAAGTCGGGGCGGCGGATGCGTGTGCCGGTCACGACGATCGCATCGTCGGGAGTCGATTCGGCGCCGGGCTGCGGCGCGGGGAGTACCTGCGCATAGGCGCCCGACGACAGCAGCATCGCGAGCATCGCACCGATGCTCGACCGTTGGCGAAGTTTTGCGACCGGAAATGTCATGAGTGCCCGCGCTCCTGTTTGGATGTTGCGCGCAATCCATCACGTCGCCGAAACGATGTCAAATATAATATACGATATTCTATATTCGTATTTGTTGGGAAATCGACCTACGCAGGGCACGCGAAAGCCGCCGCCTGGAATCAGGCGACGGCCGGACGATCTTCGAGACTGCGGAAACCCTGCCGCGACGCGATCAGGCGCGTGGTGGGAGGGCCTCAAACGGGGCGACGGTCGCGCGCTAGCGGGCGCGCTTCCGCCAGGCCTTGCGCGGGGCGTAGGACACGGAGTCGTAATAGTCGGTCGTGGTCGTCGTCGTCACGATCGGCGCGGACTGGACCACGACGGTGGTCGCACCGGTGGGATACACGGTGCCGCTGGTCGTCGTCACCGTCGTCATCCCGTCGGGCGATACCCAGCTTCCGCCCGGTGCCGAGGCATAGCGCTGCGGTTGCGGATAGCGTGCGGCCGGCGATACCGGCGGCGCGTCGTAGATCGGGTAATCCTCCGCATAGGCTGGCGACGGCGGGGCGTAGGGCGCGCCATAGCTCGCGGGCGGTGGCGGCAGAGGGCGACGACCGCGGTCCTCGGCCTTGTCGATCGCATAGCCCGCCGCGGCGCCGACGCCGGCGCCGATCAGCGTACCGCCCAGCCGGTTGCCGCGCCCTGCGATCAGGTTGCCGGCAGCACCGCCCGCCACCGCACCGATCGCGGCACCGCCAAGACCGGAGTCGCGGCGCGGTTGGCGATCGGCATAGGGCGCGACGGAACCACGGTCCGCCGGACCGGCGTAGACCGAGTCGGTCTGCGCGTACGCGCCCGGTGCGACGTGCGCATAGCCGTCCGTGTCATACCGGTCCCAGTCGGTACCGCTGACCGTGTCGTAGACCGAGCCTCGCGGATCGATCAGCACCGCGTCGTCATAATAGCGCGCCCAGCGATACCCCGCCGGCGGCTGCGGCAGGTCATAGGTCGACCAGTCGTTGACGTAAAAGCGCGGCGCGTTCCAGTAGCCGGGTACTGCCCAGCCACGGTTGGGCCGGCGATAGGCGGCCCAGCCGCCGGGCGCATTTGCCCCGCCCCACCAGCGGCCGCCGATCTTGCTACCCCAGCGCGGAGCGCGGTGACCGCCTACCTGCTGCGACGATGTGTGGACGACGGGCGGACGCGCCACGATCGGACCGGGGCGTTGGGCCGTCTGCATCGGGGCCTGCATCGCGACGCCCGGGACACCGTAGCTTGCGCCCGGGCGCTGCTGCGCATCCGCCGCGCCACTGCCAGCCAGCGCCATTCCCACGCCAGCGATCAAAAGGCCCCGCATGTCCGTCTCCCTGGTTTTGCCACCCTATCCCGCGCAAACGCCGAATATCTTGACCGGTTGCTTACCAAAGCGCCGGGGGACTCACCAGTTTGCGCACAGTCCCGAAACGGGTCACCCCGGCAGGCGTTCGCCGAGCAACGCCGCGAGCGCCTCGCACCCCGCCGCGTCCTCGGCATCGAACCGCGCGGGCTCTGGGCTGTCGAGGTCGAGCACCGCGACCAGCACGCCGTCCTTCGTCACGGGCACGACCAGTTCGGAGCGGCTCGCGGCATCGCAGGCGATATGGCCGGGAAAGGCGTGCACGTCCTCGACCAGCTGGGTCGTCAGCGTCGCGGCGGCGGCGCCGCAGACGCCCTTGCCGACCGGGATGCGGATGCAGGCGACCTTGCCCTGGAACGGCCCGAGCACGAGCTCGCCTTCGACCATCCGGTAGAAGCCCGCCCAGTTCAGGTCGGGCAGATATTCCCACACCAGCGCGGCGGCATTGGCCATGTTGGCGATCGGATCACGCTCGTCCGCGGTCAGCGCGTCGAGCGCGGCGAGCAGGTCGCGATAGAGATCGGCCTTGCTGCCGGCGGCGATATCGAACTGGTACATGTCTTCTTCCTTGGTCGGCGGCGTAGTGGAGCGATGACGCTCGCAGATCCGTCACCCCAGCGAACGCTGGGGCCTCCATGTTGGCGCGCATTGCCCGTTCCTCAAGGATACCCCAGCTTTCGCTGGGGTGACGGGTTTTGGGGCGGAGCTCCGCGGCAATGTTTTGTCGCTTTGATCGTCGCTCTGTCGCGCCGGCGCTCAATCGTCGCGGACCTTGCCCCGTCCCGCCTTCACGCCGCTGCGCACCTTCTTGGTATCGACGCGGCGTGCCTTCGCCGCCTTGGACGGCTTGGTCGCGCGTCGCGCCTTGGGGACGATCGTGGCGTCCTTGATCAGCGCGACGAGCCGCTCGCGGACCTCCTGCCGGTTGAGCAGTTGCGACCGCGATCCCTCGCTCCGCAGCACCAGCACGCCGTCACGCGTGAGCCGCGATCCGGCGAGCACCGCGATCCGGTTCTTCACCGCCAGCGGCAATCCCGGCGACAGGCCGACATCGAACCGCAAGATCACCGCGCTATCGGTGGTGTTGACGTGCTGCCCACCGGGACCGCCCGACCGGGTCGTGCTCTCGATCAGTTCGCTGTCATCGATCGAGATGGACCGGGTTATCGGGATCGCGACCATCCGCGTCTTCCCTCGGGCCGCTCAATCGTCGGTGGGTGCAGGCGTCGCGACGTCGGTCGCAACTGCAGCGGGCGCAGGCGCGGCCTCGTCGGCGAACCCGGCCTTGGCGAAGCGCTCCGGCAAGGGCGCTTCGGCGAGCACGTCGGGCTTGCCCGCGCGCGGCACGATCAGCCGCTGCGCGTGGAGCATCATGCCGAGGCCATCCGCCTTGCCGTACACGCCGTCGCCGACCACCGGCGCGCCGAGCCCGCTGGCGGCATGCACGCGAATCTGGTGCGTGCGGCCGGTCTCGGGCAGGAACTCGACCAGCGAGCGGCCGTCCTTGATCTCGAGCACGCGCCACTTGGTGCGCGACTTCTTGCCGTTGGGATCCTCGACCATCCGCCAGCCGGTCTCGGCGGTGCTGACCTTGCCCAGCGCCATCTCGATCAGGCCGGACGTGCCCTCGACCACGCCGTCGAGCAGCGCGACGTAGCGCTTCGACACGAGGCCCTGCTCGAACGCCTGCTGCAACCGGGCATGCGCCTTGGGATTGCGCGACAGGAGCAGACAGCCGCTCGTGTCGCGGTCGAGCCGGTGGACGGCCTTGGGCCAGCGCTGAAACCCGAACTTCAGGCTTTCGAGATGATTTTCGAGGCTCAACGAGCCATCGCGGGGCGGATCGACCGGCAGCCCTGCGGGCTTGTCGATCACCAGGGCCTCGCCGTCGAGGAAGAGTACGCGTTCACCATGCATGGCGCCGCCCTTGCCATCATTAGCGCCTGCGTGCCAGAGCCCGCGTCGATGTTGCACCGCACACTGGCCCTCGCGCTCCTCTTCGCCCCGACCATCGCGGACGCGCAACTGTGCGAGGGGCAGAGCGCGGCGATCGCCCCCGACGGCCGCGCCTTCGGGCATCTGCCTTACGGCGACGCGCCCGAGACCGAGCTCGTCACGCTGCCCACCGAATATTCGGTGGGCAATCCGTGCGTGGTGCGCGCCGATATCTTGCCCGACCTGCTGCGGCTGTTCGCCGCGGCCCAGAGCGATCCGGCGGTGATGGGCCAGCTCCGCGCGCTGTCGTGCCAGCGCTCGATCGCCCGCCAGCGCAGCGTCTTCTGTCGCGGCGAGTCGAGCAGCGCGGCCGACCGGGCGATCTCGGTCGCGCCCCCGGGCTATAGCGAGCACTCGACCGGCTATGCGCTCGACTTCGCGGTGCGTCCGGCCAACGGGTGTCCGGACGCAGAGGCCTGCATGGCCGCCACCCCCGCCGCGCGCTGGCTCCGCGCCAACGCGCCGCGGTTCGGGTTCGAGCAGAGCTTTCCCGGCGGCAACAAGCAGAACGTGAAGTGGGAGCCGTGGCACTGGCGCTGGGTCGGCGCCACCGAAAGCGCGCTCGGCGCTGCCAAGGCGCGTTTCGTGTTCGCGCGCGCGCGGCGGCAATATCCGGCGGATCCTGGTATCGTGCCGATGGTGGTGAAGGTGACGACGCAACCGCCCGTGCCGGTGGCTCCGGTGGTCGCTGTGCCGTCGAAGAAGAAGCGGCGGTAGCTAGAAGCGGAGCCGCGCTGACAATCTATACAGACGCCACCCCGGCGAAGGCCGGGGCCCAATTGGGGGACGCCGATGGTTGAGCGCAACGCTTCGTTACCGCCACCTCACCAATTGGACCCCGGCCTTCGCCGGGGTGGCAGGGTTTGGCGGTACTACTTGTACACGACGATAGCGTAGGTCGCCGTCGCCCCCTAGGCTCAGTGCAACACCGCGCCACCGGCACGGACCACGCCGTCACGCAGCGCGTGGTCGTAGAGTATCTCGGTTTCGAGCATCACCTGGCTCGACAGGCGATCGAGCATCGACTCCGCCTCGACGCCGAACGCCTCCCACTCGCTCGGCGCGATCACCGGCAGCCAGCGACTGATAAACACCTTCCAGTCGGACCGGAGGATATCGAGGTCCTCCTCCATCATCGCGATCGTGTCGGCCGAAAACCGCGGCTCCATCGCGATGACGGTGCGGTCGATCACCTCGTCCTCGACGTCGAGATGCCTGGCCACGGTGATCGCGAGCTCGATCAGCTTGCGCGACGCCGGCCCGCTCTGCTCACGCGGCCCCTGCGCCAGGTCAGCGATCTCGACGCACTGCGCGGCAATATGCCGGTGATCGTCGATCAGCCGCGCCCAGTTCGCGCGATCCTCGTCCGAGGCTGGTTGCACTCCAACGCTTTGGCTTACCACTTTGTCGTTCATCCTGCCGTATTCCCCATGCGTATACGATCGAGGTCCTACAGTGGATGCGCCTAGCTGCGCGGGGGACGCACAATCTATAGTATTTTCGTCGGTAACGACGGTCCGAAAGGACCCGGCCTGCGATCGGGCGACACGGTGACCCCTTCCCCCTTTGACATGACGCCGTGCCACGCCTATATCCGCAGCTCACCACAGCATCCGGGAAATGACATGCCGTCGCGCAGCGTGTCGATCGTATTGGATACCGAGGTTTCATACGCTGAGAGCCGCCGCACCTGATGCGAGCGGCCTTTTTGCGTGAACGTGCGTCCCGCTTGGGGGTTCCCAAGCACGAATTTACGGCTGACCCGTCAGTTTTTTGAGGGCAAATTAAACCTATGGCATCCAAGGCGATCGAACACGGCACTGCAAAGCGCCGTATCCGCAAGGTTTTCGGCAACATCCACGAAGTCGTGCAGATGCCGAACCTGATCGAAGTCCAGCGCGAGAGCTACGAGCAGTTCCTGCGCTCCGACAAGTCGATCGGCCATGTCTCGGGTCTCGAGAAGACGCTGCGCAGCGTGTTCCCGATCCAGGATTTCGCCGGCACCGCCTATCTCGATTTCGACGATTACGTCCTTGAGCCGCCGAAGTTCGACGTCGAGGAATGCCGCCAGCGCGGGATCACCTATGCCGCCCCGATGCGCGTCACGCTGCGTCTGACCGCGTTCGAGGTCGATCCCGATACCGAGGCCAAGTCGGTCATCGATATCAAGGAGCAGGACGTGTACATGGGCGACATGCCGCTCATGACCGAGAACGGCACGTTCTTCATCAACGGCACCGAGCGCGTCATCGTCAGCCAGATGCACCGTTCGCCGGGCGTTCTGTTCGATCACGATCGCGGCAAGACGCACGCGTCGGGCAAGTATCTGTTCGCCGCCCGCGTCATTCCGTATCGCGGCTCGTGGCTTGATTTCGAGTTCGACGCCAAGGACATCGTCAACGTCCGCATCGATCGCAAGCGCAAGCTGCCCGTCACCGCGCTGCTCTACGCGCTCGGCATGACGTCGGAAGAGATCCTCAACTATTTCTACAACCGCGTGACGTTCGTCCGCGGCCAGGGTGGCTGGATCGTTCCGTTCCAGGTCGAGAACTGGCGTGGCCAGAAGCCGATGTTCGACATCGTCGATGCGAAGACCGGCGAAGTCGTGTTCCCGAACGGCCAGAAGATCTCCCCGCGCGCTGCGAACAAGGCGTTCAAGGACGGTCTCACCGACCTGCTGATCCCGACCGAGGAAATCTTCGGCCGCTATTCGGCGTACGACCTGATCGACGAGTCGACCGGCCGCATCTACATCGAAGCCGGTGACGAAGTGACCGCCGAGAACCTCGAACTGCTCGACCAGGCAGGTATCGAGCGTCTCGACCTGCTCGACATCGATCACGTCGCGACCGGCCCGTGGATCCGCAACACGCTCAAGGTCGACAAGGCCGAAGAGCGCGAGCAGGCCCTCAGCGACATTTACCGCGTCATGCGTCCCGGCGAGCCGCCGACGCTGGAGACGGCCGAGGCCCTGTTCTCGGGTCTATTCTTCGATCCGGATCGCTACGACCTGTCGGCCGTGGGCCGCGTGAAGCTGAACATGCGCCTCGACCTCGACGTCGAGGATACCGTGACGACGCTGCGTACCGAGGACATTCTCGAGGTCATCAAGACGCTCGTGAACCTCAAGGACGGCAAGGGCGAGATCGACGATATCGACAACCTCGGTAACCGTCGTGTCCGTTCGGTCGGCGAGCTGCTCGAGAACCAGTACCGCGTCGGCCTGCTCCGCATGGAGCGCGCCGTGAAGGAGCGCATGTCGTCGGTCGACGTCTCGACCGTCATGCCGAACGACCTGATCAACGCGAAGCCTGCGGTTGCCGCGGTCCGCGAATTCTTCGGCTCGTCGCAGCTGTCGCAGTTCATGGATCAGACCAACCCGCTGTCGGAAGTCACCCACAAGCGTCGCGTGTCGGCGCTTGGACCGGGTGGTCTGACGCGTGAGCGTGCTGGCTTCGAAGTCCGCGACGTTCACCCGACGCATTATGGCCGCATCTGCCCGATCGAGACGCCGGAAGGCCCGAACATCGGTCTGATCAACTCGCTGGCATCGTTCAGCCGCGTCAACAAGTACGGCTTCATCGAGACGCCGTACCGCAAGGTCGTCGACCACAAGGTGACCGACGACGTCGTGTACCTGTCGGCAATGGAAGAGGCCAAGCACACAATCGCGCAGGCCAACGCCGAGCTGACGTCGGATGGCGGCTTCACCGAGGAGCTCGTGTCGTCGCGTCAGGCGGGTGAATTCCTGATGGCGCTGCCCGACAACATCACGCTGATGGACGTCAGCCCCAAGCAGCTCGTCTCGGTTGCCGCATCGCTCATTCCGTTCCTGGAAAACGATGACGCCAACCGCGCGCTGATGGGCTCGAACATGCAGCGTCAGGCCGTGCCGCTCGTCCAGGCCGAGGCGCCGTTCGTCGGCACCGGCATGGAAGAGACCGTCGCGCGTGACTCGGGCGCCGCGATCTCGGCAAAGCGTGCGGGCATCGTCGACCAGGTCGACGCGGCGCGTATCGTGATCCGGGCCACCGGCGAGATCGATGCCGGCAAGTCGGGCGTCGACATCTACACGCTGATGAAGTTCCAGCGCTCGAACCAGTCGACCTGCATCAACCAGCGTCCGCTGGTGAAGGTGGGCGACGTGGTCCGTGCGGGCGACGTGCTCGCCGACGGCCCGTCGACCGAGTTCGGCGAGCTGGCGCTGGGTCGCAACAGCCTCGTCGCGTTCATGCCGTGGAACGGCTACAACTACGAGGATTCGATCCTGATCTCCGAGCGGATCGTGAAGGACGACGTGTTCACGTCGATCCATATCGACGAGTTCGAGGTGATGGCTCGCGACACGAAGCTCGGGCCTGAGGACATCACGCGCGACATCCCGAACGTCGGCGAGGAAGCGCTTCGCAACCTCGACGAAGCGGGCATCGTCTACATCGGTGCAGAGGTCGAGCCGGGCGATATCCTCGCCGGCAAGATCACGCCGAAGGGTGAATCGCCGATGACGCCGGAGGAGAAGCTGCTCCGTGCGATCTTCGGCGAGAAGGCCAGCGACGTGCGCGATACGTCGCTTCGCCTGCCGCCGGGCGTGTCGGGTACGGTCGTCGACGTTCGCGTCTTCAACCGTCACGGCATCGACAAGGACGAGCGCGCGATGGCGATCGAGCGCGAGGAGATCGAGCGGCTGAAGAAGGATTCGGACGACGAGCGTTCGATCCTGAACCGTGCGACCTGGTCGCGTCTCCGCGAGATGCTGCTCGACCAGACGGCCACCTCGGCGCCCAAGGGCGTCAAGAAGGGCGTCGTGATCGACATGGATCTGCTCGACAGCGTCGACCGCCACGAGTGGTGGAAGTTCGCGGTCGCCGACGACAAGATCCAGAGCGATCTGGAAGCGGTCAAGATCCAGTATGACGATGCCGCCAAGCTGATCACCGACAAGTTCCACGATCGTCGCGAGAAGCTGGAGCGAGGTGACGAGCTGTCGCCGGGCGTGCTGAAGATGGTCAAGGTGTTCGTCGCGGTGAAGCGCAAGCTGCAGCCGGGCGACAAGATGGCCGGCCGTCACGGGAACAAGGGCGTCATCAGCCGCATCCTGCCGGCGGAGGACATGCCGTTCCTCGCCGACGGTACGCCGGTCGATATCGTGCTCAACCCGCTGGGCGTGCCGTCGCGCATGAACGTCGGGCAGATCTTCGAGACGCATCTGGGCTGGGCCGCACGCGGCCTGGGTCAGTCGATCACCGCGGCGCTCGAGACGTGGCGCGAGGAGAATCCCGAGGCCAAGGCCGGCGCGATGCCGGAAGCGGTCCGCGATCGCCTCAAGACCGTCTATGGCGAGCAGTATCACGCCGAGATCGACGCCCGTTCGGGTGACGAGATCGTCGAGCTGGCCAAGAACCTGAAGGGCGGCGTGCCGATGGCGACGCCGGTGTTCGACGGCGCGCGCGAAGCGGATGTGTCGGCAATGCTGGAACTGGCGGGTCTCGATCCGTCGGGCCAGTCGGACCTGTTCGACGGACGTACCGGCGACAAGTTCGATCGCAAGGTGACGGTTGGGTATATCTACATGCTCAAGCTCCACCATCTGGTCGACGACAAGATCCACGCACGCTCGATCGGGCCGTACTCGTTGGTCACGCAGCAGCCGCTGGGTGGTAAGGCGCAGTTCGGTGGCCAGCGCTTCGGCGAGATGGAGGTCTGGGCACTCCAGGCCTACGGCGCGGCGTATACCTTGCAGGAAATGCTGACGGTGAAGTCGGACGACGTGGTCGGCCGCACCAAGGTCTACGAGGCGATCGTCAAGGGCGACGACACGTTCGAGGCCGGCATCCCGGAGAGCTTCAACGTTCTCGTCAAGGAAATGCGCTCGCTCGGCCTGAATGTGGACCTGAAGCAGTCGGAGCCCGGCTTCGACAGCGACGGCATCCAGATCGCGGCGGAGTAACTCCTGTGCCCTCCCCTCCCGCTCGCGGGAGGGGACCGAGGGGTGGGCTCCCGGCCGGCAGCGAAACACGACGCCGATGCCGGGCGCCCACCCCCTCCCAGCCTGAAGAGGCTGGGCCCCTCCCCCTCCCGCAAGCGGTAGGGGGGAAGATTTTTCCTAAGGACAGCTCATGAACGAGATGACCCCCTTCGCCAATCCGGTCGCCAAGACCGAGACGTTCGACCAGATCCAGATCGGCATCGCGTCCCCGGACAAGATCCGCTCGTGGTCGTTCGGCGAGATCAAGAAGCCCGAGACCATCAACTACCGCACGTTCAAGCCCGAGCGTGACGGCCTGTTCTGCGCGCGCATCTTCGGTCCGATCAAGGATTACGAGTGCCTGTGCGGCAAGTACAAGCGCATGAAGTACAAGGGCATCGTCTGCGAGAAGTGCGGCGTCGAGGTTACCGTCTCGAAGGTCCGCCGCGAGCGGATGGGCCATATCGAGCTCGCCGCGCCCGTCGCGCACATCTGGTTCCTGAAGTCGCTGCCGTCGCGCATCGGCCTGCTGCTCGACATGCAGCTCAAGCAGCTCGAGCGCGTGCTGTACTTCGAGGCGTATATCGTCATCGAGCCGGGCCTGACCCCGCTCGAGAAGTACCAGCTGATGACCGAGGACGAGCTCCTCGACGCGCAGGACCAGTATGGCGAGGACGCGTTCTCGGCCGGTATCGGTGCCGAAGCGGTCCGCATCATGCTCGAGTCGCTCGATCTCGAGGGTGAGCGTACCACGCTGCTCGAAGAGCTCGCGGTCACCAAGTCCGAGCTGAAGCCCAAGAAGATCATCAAGCGGCTGAAAGTCGTCGAGAGCTTCATCGATTCGGGCAACCGTCCCGAGTGGATGATCCTCGAGGTCGTGCCGGTCATCCCGCCCGAGCTGCGCCCGCTGGTGCCGCTGGACGGTGGTCGTTTCGCGACGTCGGATCTGAACGATCTGTATCGCCGCGTGATCAACCGCAACAACCGCCTCAAGCGCCTGATGGAGCTCCGCGCGCCGGACATCATCGTCCGCAACGAGAAGCGCATGCTCCAGGAGGCCGTCGACGCATTGTTCGATAACGGTCGCCGCGGTCGCACTATCACGGGCGCCAACAAGCGTCCGCTCAAGTCGCTCTCCGACATGCTCAAGGGCAAGCAGGGCCGCTTCCGCCAGAACCTTCTCGGCAAGCGCGTCGATTACTCGGGTCGTTCGGTCATCGTGACCGGGCCTGAGCTCAAGCTGCACCAGTGCGGCCTGCCGAAGAAGATGGCGCTCGAGCTGTTCAAGCCGTTCATCTACGCACGTCTCGATGCCAAGGGTCTGTCGATGACCCTGAAGCAGGCGAAGAAGTGGGTCGAGAAGGAGCGCAAGGAAGTCTGGGATATCCTGGACGAGGTGATCCGCGAGCATCCGGTCATGCTGAACCGTGCGCCGACGCTTCACCGTCTCGGCATCCAGGCGTTCGAGCCGGTGCTGATCGAGGGCAAGGCGATCCAGCTTCACCCGCTGGTCTGCTCCGCGTTCAACGCCGATTTCGACGGCGATCAGATGGCCGTGCACGTTCCGCTGAGCCTCGAGGCCCAGCTCGAAGCGCGCGTCCTGATGATGTCGACGAACAACATCCTGTCGCCCGCCAACGGCAAGCCGATCATCGTTCCGTCGCAGGACATGGTCCTCGGCCTCTATTATCTGTCGATGATGAAGGAGAACGAGCCGGGTCAGGGCATGATGATTTCCGACATGTCGGAAGTCCATCAGGCACTGAACGCGCAGTCGGTCACGCTGCACACCAAGATCATCAGCCGCGTTCCGCAGACCGATGAGAAGGGCAAGCAGTACCTCAAGCGCTACGAGACGACGCCGGGCCGCATGCTGCTGGGCGAGTGCCTGCCGCACAGCCACAAGGTGCCGTTCGACACCGTCAACCGCCTGCTCACCAAGAAGGACGTGGGCGACGTGATCGACGAGGTCTATCGTCACACCGGCCAGAAGGAGACCGTGCTGTTCGCCGATGCGATCATGACGCTCGGCTTCCGCCACGCCTTCCGCGCCGGCATCTCGTTCGGCAAGGACGACATGATCATTCCGGACGCGAAGGTTGGTCTGGTCGACGACACCAAGGCGCTCGTGAAGGACTTCGAGCAGCAGTATCAGGACGGTCTGATCACGCAGCAGGAGAAGTACAACAAGGTGATCGACGCCTGGAGCCGTTGCGGCGATCAGGTCGCGAACGCCATGATGGACGAGATCCGTGCGGTGAAGGTCGATACGGAGACCGGCCGTGAAAAGCCGATCAACTCGATCTACATGATGGCCCACTCGGGTGCGCGTGGTTCGCAGGCACAGATCAAGCAGCTTGCCGGCATGCGCGGCCTGATGGCCAAGCCGTCGGGCGAGATCATCGAGACGCCGATCATCTCGAACTTCAAGGAAGGCCTGACCGTCCTTGAGTACTTCAACTCGACCCACGGCGCTCGCAAGGGCCTCGCGGATACGGCGTTGAAGACGGCGAACTCGGGGTACCTCACGCGTCGCCTGGTCGACGTGTCGCAGGATTGTGTCATCATCGAACCCGATTGCGGCACCACGCGCGCACTCGAGATGAAGGCGATCCTTCAGGGTGGTTCGACGATCGCAAGCCTCGGCGAGCGCATCCTCGGTCGTACGACCGCGGAAGACATCGTCGATCCGAAGACCGGTAAGGTCATCATCCCGTCGGGCACGCTGCTCGACGAGCCGATGATCACGACGATCGAGGGCCTCGGCACGCAGTCGTGCAAGATCCGCAGCCCACTGGTCTGCGAGTCGAAGATCGGCGTCTGCGGCAAGTGCTACGGGCGCGATCTCGCCCGCGGTACGCCGGTCAACATCGGTGAAGCTGTCGGCGTCATCGCCGCGCAGTCGATCGGTGAGCCGGGCACGCAGCTGACGATGCGTACGTTCCACATCGGTGGTGCAGCGCAGCTCAACGAGACGTCGAACCTCGAGGCGCATGCCGACGGTACGGTGCAGTTCCGCGATCTGCGTATCATCGTCGACCAGCGTGGTCGTCGCGTGGTGCTCAGCCGCTCGGGCGAAATCGCGATCGTCGACATGGACGGCCGCGAGCTCTCGGTCGATCGTATCCCGTACGGCGCCTATGTGCTGTTCGACGATGGTCACATCGTGTCGCGCGGCGACCGGATGGCCGAGTGGGATCCGTTCACCATGCCGGTGATCACGGAGAACCCGGGCACGATCAAGTATGTCGACCTGATCGAGGGCAAGACGCTCACCGAGCAGACCGACGAAGCCACGGGCATCGCCCAGCGCGTCGTGATCGAATATCGTGCGGCGACGAAGTCGAAGGAGGATCTGCGTCCGCGCATGACCCTGCTCGACGAGACGTCGGGCGAGACCGGCCGCTACATGCTGGCGATCGGTGCGACCTTGTCGGTCGAGGATGGCGCACAGGTGTTCGGCGGCGACGTCGTGGCCCGCGTCAGCCGCGAGAGCGCCAAGACGCGCGACATCACCGGTGGTCTGCCGCGCGTTGCCGAGCTGTTCGAGGCACGCATCCCCAAGGACTCGGCGATCATCGCCAAGATCTCGGGCCGCGTCGTGTTCGGCAAGGACTACAAGGCGAAGCGCAAGATCGGCATCCAGCCCGAGGATGGCGGCGACGTCGTCGAGTATCTGGTGCCGAAGTCGAAGGTCATCGACGTGCAGGAAGGCGATTACGTCAAGCGCGGCGACAACCTGATCGGCGGCTCGCCCGATCCGCACGACATCCTCGAGACGATGGGTATCGAGCCCCTCGCCGAGTATCTCGTGTCGGAAATCCAGGAGGTCTATCGACTCCAGGGCGTGAAGATCAACGACAAGCACATCGAGACGATCGTTCGTCAGATGCTGCAGAAGGTCGAGATCACCGACGGCGGCGACACCACGCTGCTGAAGGGCGAGCAGGTCGATCGCGAAGAAATGGACGCGACCAACGAGAAGCTGGAGAAGAAGCAGGCCCGCGCACAGGGCAAGCCGATTCTGCTCGGTATCACCAAGGCGTCGCTGCAGACCCGCAGCTTCATCTCGGCGGCATCGTTCCAGGAGACCACGCGCGTTCTCACCGAAGCGGCTGTCCAGGGTAAGCAGGACATGCTGATGGGCCTGAAGGAAAACGTCATCGTCGGCCGGCTCATCCCGGCAGGCACCGGCGCAGGCCTCAACCGCCTGCGGGTCGTGGCGAACAGCCGCGATGCGTCGATGCGCGTCGCGCAGCGCAAGATGGCCGAAGCCTCGATCGTCGCACCGATGTCGGCGGCGGACGAGCATGCCGCCGAACTCGCGCGCTCGCCGCGTGACGAGGGTGGCGTGGGTGAAGACCCGCTCGCCAAGGTCGTGACGTCGGGCACCGGCACCGATGCCGATGCCGGCGAGTATCTGAACGAAGCCGAGTAATCGGTTTCGTCGGACGCCTCGGCGCCGACTGAGGAAATGGCCGCCGTCCGGGACACCGGGCGGCGACCTTTTTCGTTTGTGCAGCCGTCCAGGCCTTGGTGGCAGCGGTCCGATCCGCGCGCGCCCGTCGCTGACATTTTCCCGCAATGAATATGTCGTACCAGCCGGCTCTCGGCGGCTGATGACGGCCCCTGTTCCAGCGGCCGAAAAGGACCCCAGCGCCGATGCGGAAGATCGTCCTCGCCACGATCGGCTCGCTTGGTGACCTGCATCCCTTCATCGCCATCGGTCTCGCGCTGCAGGCCCGCGGGTTCGCGGTCGTGCTGGCGGTGCCGGCGGATCACGTCGCGAAGGTCGAAGCGGCGGGGTTGACCGGTGTGGCGATCGTCGGCGGGTTCGATACGCTGGCAAAGGCGCTTGGCCTGCCGCCCGAACAGGCGGCGCGGCGGATCATGGCGGATCAGACCTATCTGATGGACCGGATCCTGATGCCGTGGCTCGCCGATAGTACGACCGCGCTGGACGCGGCGATGGACGGCGCGGTCGCGCTGGTCGCATCGCTGTTCGTGTTCGCCGCGCCGATCGTCGCGGAACTACGCGGCGTACCGCTCGTCAACGTGCTGCTGCAGCCGATGGCGACCTTCTCCGCTTACGCCCCGCCCAGCACCCCCGATTTCCGGATGATGGCCCCCGCCCCGGCCGGCCCGGTCGGCAGAGCGTGGAACAGGGCGGTATACCGCGTCATGCGCGGGGTCCTGCGGCACCGCCACGCACGCCCCGTGAACGCGGTTCGCGCAGCGCACGGGTTGCCGCCGTCCGCGCAGGCGCTGTTGCTGGAGACGCCCGCTGCCACCGCGCTGACGCTCTGCTGCTATTCGCCGCTTATCGCGCCGTCACAGCCCGATCTTCCCGCCACGATGCGCATCACCGGCTTTGCCGTGTTCGACAGCGATACCGGCGCGCCCGAGAGGCTCGATCCGGCGCTGGATGCGTTCCTCGCCGCGGGACCGGCGCCGCTGGTGTTCACGCTGGGATCGTTCGCCACGTTTGCGCCGGGCGATTTCTACGCGACGGCGGCAGCGGCAGCCCAGGCGCTCGGCCTGCGAGCGGTCCTGCTCACCGGCAACGACGCGCAGGCGGTTTCGACCGAGATGGTTCACGTCTGCCGCTATGCGCCGCACTCGCTGCTGTTTCCACGCGCGTGCGCGATCATCCATCATGGCGGCGCCGGCTCGACCGGCCAGGCGCTGCGTGCGGGAAAACCCCAACTCGTCGTGCCGCATATGGGCGACCAGCACGACAATGCGCGTCGGATCCAGAGGATGGGTGTCGGCCGGACGCTGTCGTCGCGCCAGTTCACGACGACGCGCGCGCGGGCCGCGATCGCCACGATCCTGAGCCCGTCCCTGGAATCGAAGGCTGCGCAGATCGGCGCGCAGGTTTCGCGAGAGAACGGCGCCGGCGCCGCCGCGGACCAGATCGCATCCCTGCTGATCGCGCCCGACTGACCCGACAGGCACGTTGCAGGTGAATAGCGCAAAAAAGATCGTCGATGCCGGACGTTGCCGTTGGACCGTTGCCGGTCTAGGCGGACTGCCGATGCGGTCGGCGTACCATCCTTCGTCGAACGAGACGCCCGGCGCGGCACGCCGGCGCAGCACCGCGTTCATCCTGACCGTCATCGCGCACGTCCTGATCCTTCTGTTAGTGTTACGGCTAGGCCCGTCGTTACCAACCTCGCCTAACGGGCAACGCAATCCGACGACATTCCAGATGCTTCCGGACCGCGGAGCACCCTCGCCGGAGCAAAGTTCGCCAGCCGCGGCCGAGGCAAAACCGGCAAGTCGCGGTCAAAGGGAAAAGCCGCCTACACCGCCGCGCGTTTCACCACCGATCAGAAGCGTGCCTGCCTCTCCTCCGGGCAAATTGACGCTAGGGATCGACCTGCTCGGGGGTGATGAACTGTTCAAGGCGGCCGATGTCGCAAAGCTGGCCCGGCATCCTGAAGACCGTCTCGCTAAGGTGGAAGACGAAAAGCCTCTCAAGCCCAAGACGAAAAGCGCAGCGGTGTACGGCCCAGGCTCAGGACCGGACGGTGGGCCCATCTACGAGATGGTCGCCTGGTACCGTGAACCTACGGATGCGGAAATGGATGGCTATCTGTCCCATCAGCCCGCGGGGAGCTGGGGGATCATCGCCTGCAAGACGGCCCCCGACTATCGCGTCGAAAACTGCCGGACGGTCAGCGAATCGCCGGTCGGATCGGGCATCGCACGCGCCATGCGACAAGCCGCATGGCAGTTTCGCATCCTACCCCCAAAGGAAGACGGCAAACCGTTGATCGGGGTCTGGATGCAAGTCAGAATGACGTATACGAGCAACGGCCTGCGGTAGGGGGCGTCGACCGGCCCCGCTCAGCTTGGCGACGTGATCGAATGCTTGGCCTCCGGCGACAACGTCCGCGCGAGTGTCACGAAGCGCCCGCTTTCGAGTCGGATCTCGTTGAACGCAGGCGGACTGCCGCGAGTCCGTTTCGACAGCGTGCCCGCGCCGATCATCCGGATCGTCCGCCCCTCGCGCTCAACCGGCACGTCGAACGGATCATGGACGTGCCCAGACAGCACCGCATGCGCACCCGCCTCCGCCAGCGCGGTCAGCGCCTCGTCGCCGTGGCGAGTCTTGGCGGTGCCGGTGGTCCCCCCCTCGATCAGCGGATGATGCGCGCCGATAAAGATCAGATTGCCCTTGGGCACGTCGGCGATCATCGCCAGCGCACGCTTGAGCGAGCCTGAGCTCACGCGCCCCTTCGACCAGTTCCACCGCCACTGCGCGCGCGCGGTCGTTTTCAGCGGCACGACCGTGACGCCGGGAAGCTCGAGCGGCCGTTCGATCATCTGCTCGACCGCCGCATAGCGCTGATAGGGCGCGAAGAACCGCCGGAACGGATCCCAATAATAGGGAATGTCGTGGTTGCCGACTTCCAGCGTCACCGGCACGCCCAGCGAGCGCAGCCAGTCGCCGCCCCGCTGGAACTCGTCCTTGGTGGCGCGCATCGTCAGGTCGCCGGTCATGATGACCGCGTCGGGCTTCTCGTCCGCTACCCGTTCGGAGAACCAAGCAATCGCCGCCGGATCCTCTGCACCGAAATGCACGTCGCTGACGTGGAACAGCTTCAGCGATGCGCTGCCCTTGGCCGACGCGTCACGCAAGGTCGGAGAGCTTCGCGGGCTGATGCACCGGGCATCCGTTGAACCGTCCGCGAAACTCGGACGACAGCTCATAGGTTTCCTTGCGGACGCGATTGATCCCGCCAAGCGGCTGGTGCGCGGTGATCCCGTTCCACACGCTGTAGACGAGTGCGTCGTCGGTGCGCTCGCTGCTGCCCTGTTCCCAGGACGCCTGCGCCGGGACCTCCAGCTTCGCGATCGTCGTGAACGGGCTGATCGCCTCGTCCCACACGACCGACGCGTCCTCGATCGGCATGGCCTCGAGATCGGTGTTGATCTGCACGCGCAGTTCCCACGTCCCGCCATGCTCGGCCAGCGCTTCGCGAACGACCTCGCGCAAGGCATCCGGGCGCGTGGTGATATCGACGAGGGTGCCGGTCAGCGCGACCAACTCGGGCGAGACGGGGACCAGCGCGAATTTCGCAATCGAATCGCCGTAGCGAAACGCGGTCTGCGAATAATAGGTCTCGCCGAGCGGGTGCACGGGCTTGGCGCCACCCAATGTCTGCAACGTCGCGGACTGCTTACCGACTGCTTCCAGCGCGGATTCGACGACGCGGAACGTTGCCGACATCGCCTTCTTCACGCCCTCGAACCGATCCGTCGTCTTGGTCAGCAGCTTGAGGTTCTTGCCGAACGCCTTGGGATCGCTCGCGGAGAAAGCGGGCGCATTGACCATGATGAAGTCCTGCGTCGTGTCGCCTTCCGACCCGGGCAGCCGATCCCCTGCGACGTCGAGAATCTTTAGCGCCAGCCCCCGCGGCAGGCTGACGCTGTCGTCGAGGATGTCACCCGCGTTGGTCGAGATCCGGATCACCGCGTCGTGACGACCGGGCTTAGCGAAGGCTCCCTGCGCGAGGAGCGGCGGCAGGCCCTCGGATATCGTGATAGACCCGCGCGCGATGCCGTGCGCCTTGGCATGGACCGCGCGGACGGCATGGCCATAATCCTGCGACGTCGTCTCCAATATCTCCTGGAACGACGCCTTGAGGCCCTGCAACGTCTCCGCTTCGTCGGGAGCGATCGTCTCGACCGACGGGTCGAAACGGACGGGTTGGGTGCTGGGCATCGCGATCTCCACTACGTAGACAGGCCCAACCCATCGTGCCGGAGGACGTTCCGCGTGCGTTGCAAACCATGCCCGGACACGTGATGTAGGCCGCCAAAGGAGCCACCATGCACATTCCCACGATCACCGCGCCGAGCGTCGCCATCGCCGGTACGACCGACCGCTTTCCCGTCCGCCGGATCTTCTGCGTCGGCCAGAACTATGCCGATCACGCGCGCGAGATGGGCTCCGATCCCGACCGGCAGGAGCCGTTCTTCTTCTCCAAGCCCGCCGACGCCGTCGTCGCAAACGGCAGCACGCTCCCCTTCCCGCCGCAGACGCAGGACCTCCATCACGAAGTCGAGCTGGTGATCGCGCTGGGCGCAGGCGGCAAGGATATCGCAGTGGCCGATGCCGCAGCGACGATCTTCGGCGCCGCGGTCGGCATCGACCTGACCCGGCGCGATCTGCAGGCCGCGGCCAAGGCGATCGGCCGGCCATGGGACATGGCAAAGGGCTTCGATCGCTCCGCCCCGATCGGCGCGATCACGCCGGGGATGCCCGCAGCCAGCGGCGGCATCGCGCTCACCATCGACGGCGAGACTCGCCAGTCGGGCGACCTGTCGATGATGATCTGGAGCGTGCCGGAGATCATCGCGACGCTGTCGACCTTCGTCGAGCTGGCGCCGGGCGACCTGATCTTCACCGGCACCCCCGCGGGAGTCGGCCCGATCCGCCCGGGGCAAAGCGTCAGCGCAACGATCGACGGTTTTGAAACGCTGCGGGTGACATTCACCGCCTGATCGTCCACGCTCCCGAAAGATAACCAAATATAATCGGGGGTTGGATGACGGATACGATCGATACGGGCATCGGTAACGCAAGCGGACACGGCTTTCTCAGCCGCGCGCGCACCGTTGCCGCCCCCGGTTTCAACCGGTGGCTGGTGCCGCCCTGCGCGCTCGCGATCCATCTGTGCATCGGCATGGCGTACGGGTTCAGCGTCTTCTGGCTGCCGCTGTCGCGTGCGATCGGGATCACCGACCCCGTCGCCTGCCCCAACCTCTCGCTGCTCGGCGCGCTGACCACGACGAGCTGCGACTGGCGGGTGAGCGATCTCGTCTGGACGTACACGCTGTTCTTCGTCGTGCTCGGCGGCGCCGCGGCGATCTGGGGCGGCTGGCTCGAACGCGCGGGGCCGCGCAAGGCCGGCGTCGTCGCCGCCTTCTGCTGGTGTGGCGGCATGGGGATCGCCGCGATCGGCGTGGCGATGCACCAGTTGTGGCTGATCTGGATCGGATCGGGCGTGATTGGCGGGATCGGGCTTGGGCTCGGCTATATCTCGCCCGTTTCGACGCTGATCAAATGGTTTCCCGACCGGCGCGGCATGGCGACCGGCATGGCGATCATGGGCTTTGGCGGCGGCGCGATGATCGGCGGACCGCTCGCCGATCTGCTGATGAAGCATTTCGCCAGCGCGACCGGCGTCGGCGTGTGGCAGACGTTCCTGGTGCTGGCGGCTGTGTATTTCGTGTTCATGATGGCCGGCGCGATCGGCTACCGCGTCCCGGCCGAGGGCTGGGCACCGGCAGGCTGGACCGCACCCACCAGTGCCAAGGCATCGATCAGCCGCTTCAACGTCGCGCTGTCCGACGCACACCGCACGCCGCAATTCTGGCTGGTGTGGCTGGTGCTGTTCTTCAACGTCTCCGCCTCGATCGGGATCATCGGCATCGCATCGCCGATGTTGCAGGAGCTGTTCGGCGGTCGCCTGATCGATGCGCCCGGCGTGCTGTTCACCGCGTTCGACGACGACCAGAAAAAGGCGGCGGCGGCGGTCGGCGCGGGCTTTGTCGGCGCGATCAGCCTGTTCAACATCGGCGGCCGGTTCTTCTGGGCGTGGTTGTCCGACCGGATCGGCCGCAAGCCGTTGTTCGCGACCATCCTCGTCGCGGGCGCGCTGCTCTACGGGCTTGCCGCACCGGCGCTTGCGGGCACGACGCTCGGGCTGTTCATCCTCGTCTTCTGCATCCTTGCATCGATGTACGGTGGCGGGTTCGCGACGGCGCCGGCCTATCTCGCCGATCTGTTCGGGACGAAATATGTCGGCGCGATCCATGGCCGGTTGCTGACCGCCTGGTCGACCGCGGGCGTGGTCGGGCCGCTGCTCGTCGCGAACATGCGCGACCGGGCGATCGCCGCGGGCGTGCCGCGCGGCGATATCTACCCGCCGATCTTCTGGGTGCTGGCGGCGATGCTGGTCGCCGGGTTCGTCGCGAACCTGTTCGTCCGGCCGGTCGCCGCGAAGTTCCACATGCCGGCGGACGATGCGCCGCGGGCGGTCGAGACGGTTGCCGGCGGCACCGTCGCGGCGGAAACCGGCACCTCGCCGATCGTGATCTTCGCATGGCTGGCGGTCGGGCTGCCGATCCTCTGGGGGATCTACATGACGCTGTCGAAGGCGCTGATCCTGCTCAAGTAACGCGCCCCTACTGCACTCCTCCCCCTGGCGGGGGAGGAGTGGTTGAAAGGTTGCTCGTTCACATCGCTATTGCACATCGTTATCAACTCTGTACGTGTGTGCCGGTGAGCATCCGGCCGCCTTTTTCGTTCGACGACGCCGCGGCGCGCGCATGACTCGCGGCACGATCAAGACCTGGTACCTCGTCCACAAATGGACGAGCCTGATCTGCACCGCGTTCCTGCTGATGCTGTGCGTCACCGGGCTACCGCTGATCTTCCAGGACGAGATCGATGGCTGGCTCAACCCGCCCGCGCCGATGGCGACTCTGCCCGCGGGCACGCCATCGCTCCCGTTCGACGCGATCCTGAAGCGGGCCGCCGCGACCGCGCCGGGCGATATTCCGCTCTATATCAGCTTCGATGACGACCGGCCGATCGTCTATGTGACGACCGGCGCGACCGCGGATGTCGCACCGGCGGCGATGCACTTCCTCGCCTTCGACGCGCGCACCGGTGCGACGATGCCGCCCTACGTTCCCGGCGTGATGGCGTTCATCCTCGAACTCCACACCGACATGCTGCTCGGCTTCTGGGCGGAAATCTTCCTGGGCGTGATGGGCCTGCTGTTCTTCGCGGCGATCGTCTCGGGCGTCGTTCTCTACGCGCCGTTCATGGCCAAGCTCGACTTCGGCACGCTGCGACGCGGCCGCAGCAAGCGGCTCGGCTGGCTCGATCGCCACAATCTGCTCGGCATCGTCACGCTCGCCTGGGCGAGCGTCGTCGGCGTGACGGGGACGATCAACACCTTCGTGGTGCCGATCACCAACATCTGGAAGGCGAACGGCCTTGCCGCGATCGCCGCGAGCGAGACGCGCACGCCGCTCGGCCCCAATCGCGCCTCGGTGCAGGCGGCGCTCGACGCGGTGCAGCGCAAGGCGCCCGACATGGAACCGCAGTTCATCGCCTTCCCCGGCGTCGTGTTCAGCAGCAAGCATCATTATGCGGTGTTCATGAAGGGCACGACGCCGATGACGTCGAAGCTGCTGCTGCCCGGGTTCGTCGATGCCGCGACCGGGCGACTCGATTCGGTGACGCCGATGCCGTGGTACATGCAGGCGATGCTGCTCGCGCAGCCGCTGCACTTCGGCGATTATGGCGGGCTGGTGATGAAGATCGTCTGGGCGGTGTTCGACGTGCTGACGATCGTGGTGCTCGGCAGCGGCCTGTATCTGTGGCTGCGCCGCAAGGGCGGTCCGAGCGAGCAACGGGTCCGCGAAGTCGTGATGGCGGGAGAAACAGCATGAGCCACAAGACCAACCGCCAGATCTTCGCGGTACCGATCCTGCTGGGCGTGTCGACCGTCGCGGGTCTCGGCGCTGGGCTGGTGGGCGACGGCGTCTGGGATGTCGGCGCAGGCCTGCTGCTCGCATTGCCGCTGGCCGTGACTGCGCGGTGCTGGATCCTGCCCCCCGCCACGCAACCGCGCCGCGCCGAAACGCCAAGGGCCGCGCAGATCGCGCGCCGAGCCTGAACGCGCAACGACGACAAAGCGGAGTCCTTGCGGCCCCCGCTTTGTCGGCAGTGAACGAGTGATGGAGCCGGCATGACCGGCTCCATCTGGATCAGGTCGCTGGCGTCGCCTGCGGTGCCGGCGCGGTCGCCGGTGCCGGGGCAGCAGGCGCACCCGCCGGGACACCGACCGGCGCACGCGCCGCACCCGGAGTCATTGGCGGCGGCGGGGGTGCCATGCCGGCCGGGGGCGGAGGCGCCCCCGGACCGCCGGGGCCACCCGGACCACCAGGACCGGCAGGGCCATCGCGACCCGGACCACCGGGGCCACCCGGACCGCCAGGACCACGTGGCGGGCCACCGATCGGGCCGAGCGCGGTCACCTTGCCACCGGCACCGACCAGGAACGAGGCATGGACGAAGCCATCCTCGAACCGGCCCTGGATCGTCACCGGCTGGCCGGCGGTGACCAGAGCGCCATTGTCGCCCTCGCGGCCGAGGTCGACCAGCGCGCGGCCGGTCTGGTCGGCCATCACGAACTTGTTGCCGTAGATCTCGGCGACGGTGCCGCGGATCGTGACGATGCCGTCCGACTGGAGCGAGCGGATCGCGATGGGCGTGGCGGGCGCCATCGTCACGCTGGGGCGCGTGGCGGCGACGGTGACGGCACCGGCGGCACCACCGACGGCGAGCAGGCCGGCCGCGGCAAGCGCCAGGCGGTTGCGGCGGAAGTTGAAGCCCTTTTTCGGGGCGATGTGGGAATGTTCGGTCACGTGCGTCTTTCCTCTCATTGGTTGACGAATCACCGTTTAGGCGCACGCTGCCGACGCCCGCTGAACCAAGCCGTTCAGATTCCGTTGGGGTCTCGGACATAGGGGATGCGCATGCGGGTATTATTGGTCGAAGACGATGCGGCGATCGCCGACGGGCTCGCGCGAGCCCTGCGCGCGGAGCATTTCGCGGTCGACGTCGCGAGCAATGGCGAGGATGGCGGCCATCTCGGCGCCACCGAACTCTACGACGCGGCGGTGCTCGATCTCGGGCTCCCCAAGCGCGACGGGCTCTCCGTCCTGCGCGACTGGCGCGCCGCGGGCCGCGATTTGCCGGTCCTCATCCTGACTGCGCGCGACGGCTGGTCGGAGAAGGTCGAGGGGTTCAAGGCCGGCGCGGACGACTATGTGGTGAAACCCTTCCGCGTCGAGGAGGTCGTGATGCGACTTCGCGCGCTCGTCCGCCGCGCGGCCGGCCACGCTGCGGCGCGAGTCACCTGCGGCCCGCTGGCGTTCGACGCGCAGCTCGGCACGTTCGAGCTCGACGGCCTGCCGCTGAAACTCACCGCGTTCGAATGGCGCGTGCTGTCGGCGCTCATGCTCCGCCGCGAAGTCGTGATCGAACGCGCCGACCTGATCGAGCGAGTCTACGAAGGCGATGCCGATGTCGATTCGAACTCGATCGAGGTTATCATCGGCCGGTTGCGCCGCAAGATCGGCGCGCAGATGATCGAGACGGTGCGCGGCCGCGGCTACCGCCTGACGGCGGACGGATCGTGACCTCGCTGGCCTTTTCCATCCTCCCGCGAGCACGGCGATGAAGAAGCCCCTACGCCTCATCCCGCGATCGTTGTTCGGCCGGATGCTCGCGATCGCCGCACTGTCGACGGGTCTGGCGCTCGTCTTCGCGGGGATCACGATCGGCAACGTGCTCGAACGGTTCGTCATGCGCGGACTCGACGAGCGCCTCGACGCGCAGGTCGCGGTGCTTGCCCGCGCGGTCCGCCCCGACGCGACGCTCGACCGGACCCGCGCGGTCGACCTGCCCGACTTCGGCGTCCCCGGATCGGACTGGTCGTGGCATGTCGACGGCCCCGCCGGTCGGGTCGATAGCGGTACGACGCCGCCGCTCCCCGCCCCGAGACCTGCCGCACCACCGCCGGCGCCCAAGCCCGGTGCCGATCGCCCCCCGCCCCCGCCCGGCCCCGGAGGCCCCGAGGACCGCCAGCTTCACGCCGGCGACACGCGGGCAAGCAGCGGCGAGCGGCTCCATTCGCGGACGATGGAGGTGCCCACGCCACGCGGTGCGGTGACGATCACCGCGATCGGCCCGCGCCGGATCGTCGAGGAACCGCTGCGCGAGGCAATGATCCCGCTGCTCGGCTCGCTTGCGCTGCTCGGCGCAGGGCTCGCGCTCGCGACGCTCCTCCAGCTGCGCTTTGGGCTGCGGCCCTTGCGCGATCTGCGCACCGCGCTCGCCGCCGTGCGCGCGGGCACGCAGCGGCATGTCCCCGACGAGCAACCGGGCGAGCTGCAACCGCTCGTTACCGAACTGAACGCGCTGATCGACCAGAATGCCGCCGGGCTCGCGCACGCACGCCAGCACGTCGCCAACCTCGCGCATGGCCTGAAGACCCCCCTCGCCGCGCTGTCGCTGCGGATCGCTGAGGCCGGCGCGGGCGACGACGTCCGCGACATGGTCGACCAGATCGACCGTCGCGTGCGCCATCATCTCGGCCGCGCGCGCGCCGATGCCACGGGCGGCGCGCGGAGCCGGACGCCGATCGCCCCCGCGGTCGACGACCTCGTCGCGGTGCTGCGCCGCATCCATGCCGACCGCCCGATTGCGGTCGACATCGCCATCCCCGCCGGGCTCGCGGTCGCAATCGACGCGCAGGATCTCGACGAGATGATCGGCAACCTGCTCGACAACGCCTGGCGCCATGCGCGCGCGGCGCTGGCGATCAGCGCCGCGGCGGCAGACGGCGTCGTGACGCTGGACGTCGCGGACGATGGCGAAGGGATCGACGACGCGGCAATCGCGCAGGCGATGCTGCCCGGCCGACGCCTCGACGAACGCGGCGATGGCCATGGCTTCGGGCTGTCGATCACGCGCGAACTCGCCGAACTCAGCGGCGGCACGCTCGTCCTGGGGCGTTCGACGACCGGCGGACTGCTCGCACGCCTCAGCCTCCCGCTGCGCGCATGACGCAGCGATCCGTCGCGGTGTGCGTTGGCCCGGCGACAGGCATTCGGAAGGAAGTAGCATGAAGGTCGGATTCATCGGGCTCGGCCAAATGGGCAGCGCCATGGCCGCCAATCTGGTCAAGGCGGGCCACGCGGTCACCGTCTGGAACCGCTCACCCGGCAAGGCCGATGCGCTGGTTGCGGCGGGCGCGGTTCTCGCGGACACCCCCGCCGCCGCCGCGCAGGGCGATGTCGTGATGACGATGCTCGCGGACGATCGCGCGCTCGAAGCGGTGGTCTTCGGTGAGGACGGCATCCTCGATAGCCCGGCGCTGCACGTGTCGCACAGCACGATCGGCGTCGCGCTCGCCGACCGGCTCGCGGGCGAGCGGCAGCGTTATGTCGCCGCACCGGTGTTCGGCCGCCCGCCCGCGGCGGAGGCGGGCAAGCTGTTCGTCGTCGCGGCCGGCGCGGACGACCTGATCGACCTGTGCGAACCGGTGTTCGAGGCGATCGCCCAGCGCGTCTTCCGCGTCGGCACCACGCCCTCGGCCGCCAATCTGGTCAAGCTGAGCGGCAATTTCATGATCATGGCCGCGGTCGAGGCGATGGCGGAGGCGATGACGCTGGCCGAAAAGGGCGGCGTCGACCGGGCGACCTTGCTCGAGGTGCTGACCGGCACGCTGTTCTCAGCGCCGGTCTACAAGACCTATGGCGACATGCTGGTAGCAGATGCCTTCAAGCCAGCGGGCTTTGCAGCACCGCTGGGGTTGAAGGACATGAACCTGGTCGACGCCGCGGCGGGCGCGTCACGGACGCCGATGCCGCTGCTCGGGATCGTTCGCGATCATCTGCGTACCGCGATCGCGCTGGAGGGCGAGGATGTCGACTGGGCGGGTGCAGGCCTCGCCGTCCGCCGGGCGGCTGGCCTGGACTGACGCCTTCTACCAATAGCGACTGCCGGGCACGCCCTTGAACGGCCCGGCAAGATCGCTGGTGATCCACCCCCCATAGAATCCGCCCGGCTGCGGCACGACCCGCTCGTCGTCGACGAAGCATGCATCGAACGGCGCTGCATAGAAGGCGAGATGGTCACGCAACGCGGCGAAGGCGCGCGTCGGGGCGGGATAGCTCCAGGCAATGCCGCGGAGCGTCTCGCCGTCGATCAGCAGGTCGTAATAGACCGCATCGCCCTTCCATTCGCAAAACGAGGTGTGGGTCGACCGGCGGAACAGCCCCATCGCGATGGCGTCCGGCGGGATGTAATAGTTGGGCGGATGACACGTCTCGAGCGTCTTCACGCTCGCATGCGTGTCGGCGATCGCCTGGCCGCGATGCTCGATCCGCACATGCTGCGCGCTCGGCACCGCGATCGCCGGCCGAGGAAAGTCCCACACGCTCGTCTGCCCCGGCCGCACGGGATCGCGGCGGACCGTCATCGCCCGTTCGCCTCGCCCCGACGCAGCGCACGTTGCAGCTTGGGCCGGACGCGCAGAAAGCCAACATAGACGCGCTCTAGCACGCGCAGCACGGTCGGCTGGCGCGCGGCGAAGCCCAGCGGGCGCAGTATCGGGATCGCCCGCCACATCGCCGCGAACGCCGCGGCGCCCGACAGCATCTGCCCATCCTCGCGGGCGTGGAACCGCGCGAGCAGAGCGCCGCGATCGATCGGGCAGGACGCGTCGCCGTCGGTCGCGTCGATAAAGTCGATCGCACCCCGCCGGTCGAGCCGGCGCATCAGCGCAATCTCGCGACGGCATAACGGGCAGTCGCCGTCATGCCAGACGGTGAGCCGGCTCATCGTCGCGAATCGTTGCGCCGGCTGATCCCCGCCGCCAGCACGGTGGCGAAGCCCAGCCAGGCGACGAACGGTACGCCCAACCCCGCCGCGGGCCGATCGACCTTCGCGGCGGTCGCGACATAGGCCGCCCCGGTGACGACCATCGCGCCCGCGGCGACCGCGCTCGTCTCCAGCGCGCGCTTGCGAAAGAACAATTCGGTCCAGCCGCCGACCATCGCCGTGTTGAGCAGCCACAGCCCGACCGCCGCGTTGCGACTCGGGCCGGCGGGCGCGCGCATCAGTCGATAGCCACCGACTGCCAGCCCGGTTTCGAGCACCGGCCAGACCGCGCCGAACACGCTGTCGGGGGGCGTGAAGTCGGGCTTGTCGAGCCGCTTGTACCAGCGCCGCGTCTTGGGATGCGACGGATCGGGCGCGTTGCGCCGGCCGAGCACCGCGCTCGCACCCAGCACGCCGGCGACGATCAACGCTGCGACCGGCCGCGACAAACCTTCGCGCGCGGGCCCCTCGCTCAAGCTGTCGGTTTCGGGGGCGCCCGGCACGGGCGCGCGGGTCGATGGGGAGGTCGGCATGCCATGATCCTTGTCGGGCATCGGGCCCGTCCCGCTACAGCGCTGGACGCGCACGGACGTTCCCATGCGCTTGATGCTTGAACTTCGCGATCGTGCCGGGTACGGACACGGGACCGCGCCGGTATCGGCATGCGTCTGCGGGTGTAGCTCAATGGTAGAGCTTTTGCTTCCCAAGCAAGTGACGAGGGTTCGATTCCCTTCACCCGCTCCAATCCCAGCGCTGACCACCACCGACGGCTTGACGATCAGCGCAGTTTGAGCGCGCGGCGGACCGCACCCCAGCTGACATATTTGAAGTTCTGCGTGGCGGGCGCATTGTCGCCGTCCTGCGCGACCAGCAGGCCGCGCGGATAGGCCGGACCGAAATCGCCCAGCATCAGGTCGATGCCGTCGGTATCGCTGGTGCCGTCGATCGCACCGCCGCCGATGCGGAAGCGGCCGGCATAGGTGACGCCGGGCAGGCGATAGAGCGTATAGGCATTGTCGCCCTGGCTCGACGCGACGAGATAGCCGCCGCTCCTGCCCGACGGTGCAAGCGCAAGCCCCTCCGCATCCGCGACGAGCGTCTTGCCGTCGACCCTGGCGATCGCGGTTGCGGTCGTGGCTGCGGACGGGTCGGCATCGAACCGCCAGAGCCCGACATCTTCCTCCGCGACGTATAATTGCCCCGTCCGATCGTCGACGACGCAGCCTTCGGACTGTGTGGCGAGCTTCATCGAGCGCACCGTGGTTACCTTGGGCGTCGCACCCGACAGATCGATCGCGACCTGGTCGATGCGACCGTCCTTGAGCACGACGAAGCCGAACAGCGCATGGTCGCCGGCGCGGGTCCACAGGCACATGCCATATGCCTCGCCCGCGCCGACCGGGAAACGGCCGAGCGGCACGAGCTTCGCCGCGGCAGTGTCGAGCGTGAACAGCGAGACATGCGCGGTCGCGACGTCGGCGCGGTCGCTGGCGGCGGCGATCACCCGCGCGCCGGTGTCGCGCAGATCGACATTGTTGAGCCGCTCGGCGGGCGTGAAGCTCAGCCGCTTGCCGGCCAGGCTATACACATGGATGCCCGCCTTCTTGTCCGTGCCGATGACGAGGCTCTTCGACGGATCGGCGGGATTGCGCCAGATCGCGGGATCGTCCGCGGCGTCCGCTGCAGTGTCGACCGGATCGGTCTCCGCCGTGGCCGCGACCATCGGTGCCTCGGTCGCCAGCGGCACCGAGGTGGTGGCGCACCCCGCGAGCAGCAAGGCGGCGAAGGGAAGCGCGCGCATCAGAACGTCACCCGCATGCCGCCGGTATAGCGACGCCCGAACGTCTCATGCTCGATCGTGTACGCGGACGAGCCGACATAACGGCGCCCCGGGCCGTTCAGCAGATTGGCGAAATCGGCATAGATCTCGACATTGCCGTTGATCGCATACCGGACCGACGCGTCGAGTTCATTGTCCTTGGCCCAGTAGAAATCGCCGCCATCGACGCCGCGAACGGTATCCCCGACCTGCGCGACCGCGCCGATCGCGTCGAGCCAGGCGGACCGGTTCTGGTACGAGACGCGCGCGGAGAAGCCGTATTTCTCGTAATAGCCGATCAGGTTGTAGATCGCATCCGAGGCGCCCGGCAGCGGCACCTTCCGCGAGGGCGAGTTGAAGCCAGCGGGGGTATCCGCTCGGCTTTTGTTGATCGTCGCGTTGAGCTGCACGCCGAACCCGCCCATCCACTCTGGCAAGCCGAGATCGGCGGTGAAAGGCTCCAGCTGCTGCTGGATCGCGCCCTCGATGCCCATGATATAGCCGTTCCCGCCATTAACGATCGTCGAGAACAGATACTCGGACCGATTGACGCCACCGCTATTGAGAGTCGTCAGGCCATAGGTCTGTCGCGTGTCGAACAGTACGTCGGAGACGTCCTTGTAATAGGCGCCGATCGACAGAAAGCCGCGCGGCATCGTGTAATATTCGACGTAGAGATCGACGCCCTTGGCCTTTTCAGGGGTCGCGTCCGGGTTTCCGCTGGAGACGGTGGCGTCGGCATCGTTGTACGTTATGTTGGGACGCAGCTGATCGTAATCGGGACGCGCCGCGCCGGTATTGAACGACAGCCGCGCCTTCATCCGGTCGTTCACGTCCCAGTTCAGGTGGAGGCTCGGATAGACGAGCGTCTGGCTCGAAGACACTGCGACCGGGGTGGTGACCGTCGTTACAGCGCTGCCAGAGCCGACCGTGCCGATCGAGAAGGCGCGCGCGTCGTTGCGGATATGCTCGACACGGGCACCACCGACGATGCTGCCCCAGTTGGTCGTCACGGTGGCCATCGCATAGGCCGAATAGACCTTCTCGCCGACCTCGTAGAAATTCGCATCGACCGGCAGGTAACTGGCAACGCTCTTCGCCTGGTTTACCAGCCCGAGCACCTTGTCGCGGTCGAAATACTGGAAGGTGTAGCCGAGCGGAATTTCGCCCTGGAACCCGCCGGTCTTGGCGATCGCCGCATAGCCGGTGGGGATCCCCGCCGCGGCAAACTGCGCGGCGCTGTTCAGTTCGAGCAGGTCCTCGTTCGCGGTCTTGGTGCGATCGTCATAGCGGACGCCGGCGGTGAACACCGTCTGCGCGCCGAACAGCGAGGCTTCGCGGCTGATGTCGAGCTTGGCGGTGTACGCTTCGGTGACGTCCTGCGCCTTGAGCGAGCGCAGACGACTCAGCGTGCGCGGGAAGTCCTCGATCGAGGTCACCTGGTCCCCGCGCGAGAAGGTGCCGTCGGCGTTGCGGATCGTCCGGAACAGCTGGACCTTGGCAAGCTGCGGATCGGTCAGGTCGTAGCCGACGGTGAGCCGATTGGCCGCGTTCGCGCCGTTCGTCCCGAATGCCGGGCTGTCGTAATTGAGCTGCGCCGGCTGCGTGCGATCGTCGATCGAACGCGTGAAGTTGCCGCGCCAGGCGACCTTCCACGCGCCGAGTTCGTGATCGCCGCCGATCGTGTTGGTGAACACCGACTGCTTGTACTTGCGCACCGTGAAGTTCGAGTTGAGATCGATCCCGTATACCGTGCCGAGCAGCGGCGTGTTGCCGGTGCACACATCGGCATAGCCCGTGGTGCCCGATGCGGGGCGGGCGTTGACCGTGCAGGCGGCGGTGCCGTTCGGCGTGCGCGACTGCTGGTCGTCGAGATCGAAGATGTAATTGTTGCGCTGCTCATCGTCCTGGAACGCCGAGTAGATCGTCTCGGCGAACAGCTTGTGGCCGGGTGCCGGACGCCAGTCGAGCCGGGTCGACAGCGAGTAGTTCTTGCGGGTCAGCCGGTAAAGCTTGTTCTCGGTCTCGCGCGCCCAGTTGCGCGTCTGGTAGCCGGGCCGACGATCGCGGTCGACCGCCTCGAAATCGGTCTCGAAATTGTCGGTCACCATGCCGCGGCGATACAGGCTGGCCGACGACACGATGCCGAATTCGCCGATCCCCGTGTCGATCCGGTCGGAGATGACGAGCGAGCCTTCATATTCGGTCTTGTTGCCAAGCTCGACATGGCCGAGGCCGCCCTTGGCCTGCACCTTCATCCCCGGATAATCGAACGCCGAGCGCGTGATGATGTCGACATTGCCCGCGATCGTCTCGCCGGTCATGTCGGGGGTGACCGCCTTGCGGACGACGATCTGCGACGCGATCGCCGAGGGGATCGAGTCAAAGCGCGCGTCGCGACCCTCGGGGCTGACGACGTTGATGCCGTCGATCGACAGCGTGGTCCAGTTGATCGGCGCGCCGCGCAACGTGATGTAGCGCGCCTGGCCCTGGTCGCGCTGGACGCCGACGCCGGGCAGCCGGCTGACCGCCTGGGCGACGTTCTGGTCGGGCAGGCGACCGATCGAATCCGACGCGATGACCGAGACCAGCGACGGGCTGGTCCGCTGGATCTGGAGCGCGGCGGCTTCCGATTCCGCGATCGGGCGCGAGCCGGAGACGACGATCTCGTCCCCCTCCCCGGCGTCGGAGGGCGCGTCGGCGGTCATCGCGACGTCGAGCGTCACGGCGGCGTCGGCGACCGTCACGGTCCGGCGCGCGTCGGGAAAGCCGACATAGCGGATCACGAGGTCATGCGTACCGGCGGGCACGCCGACCAGCGTGAACCGCCCGGTGCGATCGACCACCGTCGACAGGTCGAGCGCGGGGATCGAAACCGATGCGCCATCCAGATAATCGCCGCTGCCCGCCTGCGACACGGTGCCGGTGATCGATCCGGCAGCGCGCGGCGTAGCGGCGGGAGTCGCGGCGATCGGTCCCGCATAGGCGGTGGCGATCGTCAACGGTGTCAGCGCGCAACCGGCGAGCAGGACATGCGCGAGAACAGGGCCGCGAATGCGGCGCGACGGATTGGATTTCATGATAGGTCCCCGGGTGTCCCGGCTTTGTCCAGCCGGCTTGGGGGCGCGGTAGCCGCCGCGCGTGGCTTGCGCGTTACGGCGTCATGACGAGATCATGACAGCGGCGTCATCTGGCCCAACATTAAACCACCATTAAAAATCCCGGACACGCGATTCTTATATTCGTAACGGACGTGCCACGACCGCCGCCTATCGCGCCCCTCAAGGCAAACACTGCCGAAAAAGGGAAACCCTCGATGTTGAATTCAGCAAGCCTGCGCTTGCGGCTGCTGGCCGGCGCCGCCCTGACGGTCGCGATCGCGTCGCCCGCCTTCGCCGCCGCCACGCCAACCGACGCCACGCCGCCCGCTGCCACGCCGCCCGCTGCCACGCCGACCGCCGCCGCGCCGAGCGCGACTGATCCTGCGCCCACCGATCCTGCAACGGCCGATCCCGCTGACCAGACCGGTCTCGGCGACATCGTCGTGACCGCGACCAAGCGCGAGACGAACCTGCAAAAGACGCCGATCGCGATCAACGTGCTCAGCAGCCAGGCGTTGACCGATCGTCACGTCCAGAGCCTGTACGATCTCGCCGACGGCGCGGTGCCGTCGCTGCGCGTCGCGACGTTCGAAGCGCGCCAGTCCGCGCTGACCATCGGCATTCGCGGTATCGTCCCGCTCGACGCGAACCAGCCCGCGCGCGAACAGGGCGTCGGCGTCTATATCGACGGCGTCTATCTGGGTCGCCAGCACGGCCTGAACGCGGCGCTGTTCGACGTCGACCGGATTGAAGTGCTGAAGGGTCCGCAGGGCACGCTGTTCGGTCGCAACACCGAAGGCGGCGCGCTGAGCATCGTCACCAAGGGCCCGAGCGGCAAATGGGGCGGCAGCGCGACCGGCGGGATCGCCAATTACGGCGGCTATAACGGCGCGCTGCGGCTCGACCTTCCCGAAGTCTACGGCGTCGCGCTGAAGCTCGACGGCGTCGTCCAGTATCAGGGTGCGACCACCAAGAACCCGCTCGTCGGCCAGACCGGCTTCAACTATTACGATCGCCGCGGTTTCAAGGCGACCGCACGCGTCCACCCGATCTCGGGCATGACCGCCGATTTCAGCTACGATAACGGCTACGACTCGAACAGCCCGTTCTACAGCCAGTTGCTGAACGTGAACCCGAACGGCTGCGTCGCCGGCGCCCAGTCCGCCGCGTCCGCGTGCAAGCTGCCCGGCACCAACTACACGACGCTCACCGGTAGCGTGAAGCCGGTCCCGAGCCAGGTCGTCGTCAACGGCACCAGCCGCATGAAGACCGCCGATATCGGCGTGCCGCAGCAGCCGAGCATCGACAAGACGCACGGTTTCACCTCCAACATCCGCTGGAACGTCGCGCCCGAGATCGAACTCCGCTCGATCACCGCATGGCGCGGCGTGAACGCGACGCAGTATGACAATAGCGGCGGCTATCACCGCGTCCCCGTCGTCGCCGCAGGCTGCACGGGCACGGCGTGCAATTTCAGCCGCTACAGCCTTGCCGACCTCCACCAAAACCAGTTCAGTCAGGAATTCCAGGCAGTCGGCACGGTCGGCCAGTTCGACTATGTCGCCGGGCTCTATTATTTCAACGAGCACATCAGCGACGACGCGGCGACGCCGAACTCGCTGGCGTTCAATTCCACGCTGTCGACGATCTCGGTTCTCGATCCCTGCACCGGGTCTGGCGGGTTCGGATCGCAGCCTGGGTGCCGCTCGATCGATCGCGCCTCGGAAGTGCATTCGAAGAGCTATGCAGGCTACGGCCAGGTCACCTGGAACCCGACCGACGCGATCCACCTCACCGCAGGCGGCCGCTACACGCGTGACGAGAAGCAGGGCGTACTGCATTATTCGCGCAACCTGAACTACGACACGGCGACCACCGCGCAGCTGACCGCCGCCGGGTACAAGCCGCTCGACGCCAGCTGGAACCGGTTCAACCCGATGGCCACGCTTGCCTATGACGCCAGCGACTCGGTCCATCTCTACGCCAAATACGCGACCGGCTACCGCGCCGGCGGTGCCAGCTCGCGCACGTCCAACTACCAGACGTTCAATCCCGAGGACGTGAAGTCGTACGAAATCGGCGCCAAGACCGACTTCTGGGGTCACCGCGCGCGCCTGAACCTTGCCGGCTACATCATGGATCGCAAAAACAGCCAGGTCGACATCAGCTCGATCCAGACCACCGCGTCGGGCAGCTTCAACAACCTGGTGACGATCAATGCCCCCGGCATCACCAAGATCCGCGGGATCGAGGCCGACCTGACGGTGCAGCCGGTCACGGGCCTCACGCTGACCGCGGGCTATGCCTATACCTACACGAAGATCCCGCCGGTGCTGATCGCGTCGACCGGTGTGTACCAGAACTTCTACATCGTGTTCACGCCGCGCAACGCCGCCAACGGATCGATCGACTATACGGTACCGGTGAGCGACATGGACCTGAAGTTCCATCTCGACGGCAACTACTCGCAGGCCACGCAGACCTTCGATCAATATGCCACCAAGAACGATGCGGCGTTCATCGCCAATGCGCGCCTGGCGCTCGCGAACATCCATGTCGCCGGCAGCAACGCGGTGACGATCTCGGCCTGGGTCCGCAACCTGTTCGACAAGCAGTATGTGTTCCGCCGCGATCCGTCGAACAGCCTGCCGGGCTCGCCGACGACGAGCACGACCTCGGGCAGCATCAGCAACGTCCTGGGCGATTACGGCAATTTCAACGCGCCGCGCACCTACGGCATGGAGGCGTCGGTCAAGTTCTGATCGCCACGCTATTATGAGACGGGAAACCCGGGCAGGCGCCACGCCTGTCCGGGTTTTATCGTTTCAGCCCCTTGGCAGCGCGATCACGACGCGCAGCCCGGGGGACGCATCTTCGAGCACGATCGTGCCGCGGTGCAGCCGGACGATCGCCTCGATCAGGGGCAGGCCAAGCCCATGCCCGTGTTCGTGGCGGCTCGCGTCGAGCCTGCCGAAGCGTCGCAGCGCCAGCTTCCGCTGATCCGCCGGGATGCCGGGGCCGGTATCGCTGACCGAGAGCGTCGCGGTCTTCCCCGTCGTCGCCACGCCGATCGCGATTTGCGTTCCCGGCGGCGTGTGACGCAGCACGTTCTCGATCAGGTTCACGAGCATCTGCCCGAGCAGATGCCGGTCGCCGATGATCGGGGCCGGGTCGGCGCAATGGACCAGCATCGTCCGACCGTCGTCGACGACCACCGGCTGCATCATCGTCGCAATCTCATCGACCAGTGCGGCTAGGTCGAGGGCAGCAAAGGCCGCGCGGCGATCGCCCCCCTCGACCTCCGCAATCCGCAGGATCGCCGCGAACATCTCGAGCAGGTCATCGCTCATCGCGATCGCCGCTTCGATGTCGCCGCGCTGCGCGTCGGTCTCCGCGCGGCGCAGCACCAGCGATAGCTGCCCCCGCAACCGCGCGAGCGGGGTGCGCAGGTCGTGCGCGATGTCGCTCGAGACGTTGCTGATGCTCGCCATCAGGTCCGAGATCCGGTCGAGCATCCGGTTGAACGCCCGCGCCTGGTGCGCGAATTCGCCGCCGGAGGGATGGATCGGCACGCGGCGCGCCATGTCGCCGTCGATGATCGCCTCGACCGTGCGCCGGGTCTCGCCGATCCGCCGCCCGATGGTGACGACGAAGAACACCAGGCCACCGACCACGATCAGGACGATCGACCCGAACCCGAGCAGATAGATCCAGGTGCGCGCGGCATTATAATCGTCGAACGGCTCGGTCTCGGCGACCGTCGTCAGCGTCATCCCGCTGCCGACGTCGCGGACCAGCGCGCGCCCCGCGGTGAGCCCGGCAATCCCCTCGTCGCGCGCGATTGTCGAGAAGCCCGGCGGCAGGCGGCGCGACAGCGCGATGTTGCCGGCAAGCGGACGGCCGCTGGCATCGACCAGCAGCAGGCCGATATCGCCGGTGTCGCGCTCGCGCATCGCCGCGTCCATGCGGCGGAACACGTCGGTCTGGCGTCGCTCGCCGGGCACACCCGCGATGGCGTCGCTGACGACGACGATGCGGCGGTCGACCAGCCGCTCGATCGTCTGCAGCGTGATGCCGTGGATCGCGAACCCGGTACCGACCGTGGCGACGAGGAACGCGAGCAGGAACGCCAGCGTCAGCGTGCGCAGCGACCGGAACCGTATCATCCGCGCAACATATAGCCGACGCCGCGCACCGTCAGGATCGGGTCTTCACCCCCTGCCGCGGTCAGCTTGACGCGCAGATGCCGGACATACACGTCGACGATGTTGGTGGTCGGCGCGAAGTCATAGCCCCAGACCCGTTCGATCAGCATCGCGCGGGTCATCACGGTGTCGGCATTGGCGACGAACTCGGCGAGCAGCTTGAATTCCAGCTTGCCGAGATCGATCGCGGTGCCGGCGCGCCAAGCGCGGAACCTGGTCGGGCTGACGACGATGTCGCCCGCGCGGATCGTGTCGCTGCTGCCCGCGGTCCAGCGCCGCCCGCGCACCATCGCCAGCAGCCGGGCGTTGAGCTCGGCGGCGGCGATCGGCTTGACGACATAATCGTCCGCGCCCGCCTCAAGCCCCTCGACCTTCTCGACCGAGCGGCCGAGCGCGGTGAGCATGATCACCGGCAGCGTCATGTTGCTGCCGCGCAGCCGCGCGAGCACCGACATCCCGTCGACCTTCGGCAGCATCCGGTCGAGCACCACCGCGTCGAACGGCACGCTGTCGACCGCGGCCAGCGCCTCACGCCCATCCGCGGCGACCGTCACCGCGTGATCGAACCCGCGCAGTTCGTCCGCCAACCCTTGCGCGAACACCGCATCGTCCTCGACCAGCAACAGGTTCAGGCTCATCATCGTCTCGCCGAAAGGGGTCCCTGCCCTACCGCGCTTTGCAGCCAACGCAAACGGGTCCGCGCGCTACGCCGCCCTGAGTTGCACCACGAAGCGGTCGGTCGCCGCGCGCAACTGGCGCGCGGTATCGAGCAGGCCGGTCGCGGCGCGGGCGACCATGTCCGACAGCCCCGCGGTCTCCCCGGCCACGCGCGCGACGCCGAGCATTTCGTCCGCCATCAGGTCGATCCCCGCCGCGGTCGTGTCGGCGGTGCGCTCGATCGACGCGGCGGTCTGGTGATGATGCCGGACCTCGGCCTGGATCGTGTCCGCGGCCGTCGCGAGCTGGCCGATCGTCGTGGCGATCCGGCCGATCGCATCATGCGCCAGCCCCGCGCCCTCCTCCGCCGATCCCGCCAGCGCTCGAATTTCGCTCGACGCACCCGTCGCCTGCCCCGCCAGCTGCTTGACCTCGCTGGCGACCACCTTGAAGCCGTACCCCGCCTCGCCCGCGCGCGCGGCCTCGATCGTCGCGTTCAGCGCGAGCAGGTTGGTGCGGGCCGCGATCTGCTGGATCGAATTGGCGAAACCGCCGATCGTCTGCGTCCGCTCGACCAGCGCCAGCATCGCCGCATGGCTCGACGTCGAGGCGGTCCGCGCCTCGGTCCCCAGCTGGACCTGTTGCGCCGCGACGGCCGCGATCGATGTCACCGACTGGGTGAGCGCGTGGATCTGCGCGGACAGCCGGCCGGCGCTTTCGGACGACTGCGTCGCGGCGGCGGCACTCGCCACCGTCTGCCGGGTCGCCGCCTGTGCCAGTTCGTTCAGCGCGCGCGCGGAGCCATCGAGCCTGGTCGATGCCGAGCCGACCGAATCGACGATGTCCGCGACCGAGGCCTGGAACGCCTCGGCGAGCGCCATCATCTCGGCCTCGCGGCGCTCGACCAGTTCGCGTTCGATCGCCTGCCGGTGCGTACGTTCGCTGGCCTCGCGCGCTTCGGCGGCGCGTAACCCCGCGATCGCGGCCTCCATCCGGTTGCGGCTGTCGATCGCCTCGTTGGCCAACGTCTCGCTTTCGCTGCGCGCGACCTCCTGCCGGATCGTCAGCTCGCGCAGGCGGATGGTGACGTAGCTCAGCACCGCCAGTTCCAGGCCGACCGCGACCGCGTGGATCACGACCCGGCCGATATTGCCCACGCCGGTAAAGACCCAGCCGGGCTCGGCATGCTCCAGCGCCAGGTGGTGGAGCGCGATCAACCCCGCGGCGAGCGCGATCGGCCGCCAGTCGCACAGCACGACCAGCGCCGCCAGCGCGACGAAGAAGTACATGTGCGCGTCCATCTGCCAGGGGTGCCCCTGCAGCAGATACACCCCCAGCGCAGGGTACACCGCGGCCGGGGCTCCCGAAACGAGCCGTGCGCACGCATCGTGCCGCCGCTGCTGCGCCATCACGCTCGGCGCGAGATTGACCAAAACCGCGACGACAAGAACCGGGACGAGGCCGTCAGCGTCGAGCCACAGCCCCATCACCGCGAGCCATGCGGTGCACGCCCAGCCCGCGACCGCTAGGATGGCGATGCCGCGCGCGCGCAGGCTTTCGAGCTCGGTCGGGTTCATGCCGCACCGTCGGACGAACCGCAGGCAACGCCCGAAGCCGCAAGCAGGATGATCCCGTGCGCCATCATCACGCTCGCCAGCAGCGACCGGTCGCCCCGCACCACATAGCTGTGCGGCAGAGGCCCCGCACCGATCAGCAAGGCATGCTCCGCCACTGCGATCGGCAGCAGGCTGGCGGTGGCGTCACGTCCGACCGGTACCAGCAGATACTCGCCGCGTCGCGGCGGCCACACCGTGAGCACAGCAAAGCCGAGCACGACCGCCAGCCCTTGCGCGACGAAGCACGAGAGCGTGGCGAGATTGTAAGAACGAGACATTCGTTCGACGTACAATCAACGGGTTAGGCGGGGGTTAACAACGCATCTGCTGTTCCACATTCGCTAATTCAGCCGCTCGATCACCGGCGCTATGAGGGCAGCAGCAATGTGCTGCCCCAGGTGTCGCCGCTCTCGACCGCGCGGTGCGCGTCGGCCGCGTCCTCGAGCGCGAAGGTCTGGCCGATCTCGGGCGTGATCGCGCCACTGTCGAGCATCGCGAACAGTCGCGCGATGCCGGCCTGCCGCTCTTCCGGCGTCACATAATAATCGAACAGCGTCGGCCGCGTGACGAACAGCGAGCCCTTCCGCGCGAGAACGCCGATATTGACGCCGTCGACAACGCCACCCGCATTGCCGTAGCTGACGATCAGCCCACGCCTGGCGGCGCTGTCGAGCGAGGCAGTCCAGGTCGCGCCGCCCACGCCGTCCAGCACGATCGGCACGCCCTTGCCCTCGGTGATCTGGCGAACACGCGCGGCGATATCCTCGGACTTGTGGAGGATGACGTGGTCTGCACCGGCCTTGCGCGTGCGCGCCGCCTTGTCCTCGCTGCCGACGCTGGCGATGACGGTCGCACCGATCGCCTTCAGCCAGCCGACGAGGATATGCCCGACTCCGCCAGCCGCCGCATGGACGAGCACGGTCTGGCCCGCCTGCACCTTGGCGCAGCGCTCGACCAGGAACTCGGCGGTGGTGCCCTTGAGCAGGATCGCCGCGGCGGTGCGGTCGTCGAGCGCGTCGGGCAGTTTGAACAGCTGGGTCGCGGGCACGTTGCGCTCGGTCGCATAGGCGCCGCGCGACGGGCCGAACGCGCCGACCCGGTCGCCAGGCGCGAAATCGGTGACGCCCTCGCCGACCGCCATCACCACGCCCGCCGCCTCGCTGCCGAGTCCCGAGGGCAGGTCGACAGGATAGACGCCGCTGCGGTGGTAGGTGTCGATATAGTTCAGCCCGACCGCGGTGTTGCGCATCCAGACCTCGCCCTTGCCCGGCGGCGGCAGTTGCACGTCGTGCCACTGAATGACCTCCGGGCCGCCGGTCTGCTCGATGAATGCCACTCTCGCCATGCCGGACTCCTGATGTATTTCGGCATCAACCTACCCGACGCGTTTCGGGTTGCAACCGATCTCCGGCGAGCCCATTCCTTGGCAAGACAAGATGCGGAGAGGCACGATGAAAAGCTATTTAAAGCAGTATATCGATGGCGCGTGGGTCGATAGCGAGGGCGGCACCGTCTATCAGGTGATCGACCCGTCGACCGAGCAGCCGTGCACCGAAATCACGCTGGGCACCGCCGCCGACGTCGACAAGGCGGTCGCTGCGGCGCGCGTGGCGTTCGAGAGCTGGAGCCGGACGAGCGTGCAGGAGCGGCTCGACGTGCTCGGCCGGATCATGACCGAATATAAGGCGCGGATGCCCGATCTGGCGAAGGCGATGTCGCAGGAGATGGGCGCACCGATGGCGCTCGCGTCGATGGCGCAGGCGCCCACGGGACTCGCGCATTTCTCGGCGACCGCAAAGGCGCTGGCGGCGTTCGAATTCTCCGAAACGATCGGCAAGGCGACCGTCGTGCACGAGCCGCTCGGCGTCGTCGCGATGATCACGCCGTGGAACTGGCCGCTCAACCAGATCTGCGCGAAGGTCGCGCCGGCGCTCGCCGCGGGCGACACGATGATCCTGAAGCCGTCCGAGGAGGCGCCGTCGTGCGCGGTGATCCTGGCGGAGATCATGGATGCGGCGGGCGTGCCGGCGGGGGTGTTCAACCTCGTCAACGGCGACGGGCCCGGGGTCGGCGCGGCGCTGTGCGCGCACCGCGACGTCGATATGGTGAGCTTTACCGGCTCGACACGCGCCGGCATCGCGGTCGCGCTGGCGGCGGCACCGACGGTCAAGCGCGTGCATCAGGAGCTTGGCGGCAAGGCGGCGAACCTCGTCCTCGAGGGGTCCGATCTAGCGGCCGTGCTGCCGCCGACGGTGGCCGGCGTGCTCGCCAATTCGGGACAGAGCTGCATCGCACCGACTCGCCTGCTGGTCCATGCGAGCCAGGTCGCCGAAGCGACCGCGATCGTGAAATCGATGATGGAGCAGACCAAGGTCGGCGATCCCGCCGAGATGGGCCAGCATATCGGCCCGGTCGTCAACAAGGCGCAGTTCGACAAGATCCAGGGGCTGATCCAGTCCGCGATCGACGAAGGCGCGACGCTGGTGACGGGCGGCGTGGGTCGTCCGGACGGGCGCAATGCGGGCTATTACATCCAGCCGACGCTGTTCACCGACGTCCGCCCGGACATGCGGATCGCGCAGGAGGAGACGTTCGGCCCGGTCGCGACGATCACCGCCTATGCCGATCAGGACGAAGGCATTCGCATCGCCAACGCGACCGAATACGGGCTGTCGGCGACCATCTCGGGCGACCCGGCCGCGGCGGCGAAGGTCGCAGGCCGGTTGCGCGCGGGGCTGGTGACGATCAATTCGTGGAGCCCCGACATCGGCGCCCCGTTCGGCGGATATAAACAGTCGGGCAACGGCCGCGAGAACGGCCGCTATGGCCTGACCGACTTCATGGAGGTGAAGACGATCACCGGCCTGCCCGGCGACGTGCGCGAGGGCAAGCCTGCCGAAGCCGGGGCCTGAGTGGAGGCCCCTCTCCCCTTTCGCGAGAGGGGCTAGCCTGCAAAGCACGCGTGGGGTGCGCGTGCGTTAGTCACTCGCAGACCGTCATCCTGACGTTCGTCAGGATGACGGATTAATCGAGGTTCGGACGCAACCAGCGTTCGGCCGTCTTCAGGTCCGCGCCGCGTCGCGCCGCATAATCCTCGAGCTGGTCGCGGCCGACGCGCGCGACGCCGAAATACTCGGCCTGCGGGTGGCCGAAATAAAAGCCGGAGACCGCTGCGGTCGGGAACATCGCGAAGCTCTCAGTCAGTTCGAGCCCGGTCGCGGTCTCTGCGTCGAGCAGGTCGAACAGGATCGGCTTGAGGCTGTGATCGGGGCATGCGGGATAGCCCGGCGCAGGGCGGATGCCGCGATACTGTTCCTTGATCATCGCCTCGTTGGTGAGCTGTTCGTCCGGCGCGTAACCCCACAGCTCGGTGCGGACATGCTTGTGGAGCCGCTCTGCAAACGCCTCGGCGAAGCGGTCGGCGAGCGCCTTCAGCAGGATGTCGTTATAGTCGTCATGCCCCGCCTTGAAGCGCGCGATGTGCTCGTCGATCCCGTGGATGCCGACCGCGAAGCCGCCGAACCAGTCGTCCTGCGTGTCGACGAAATCGGCCAGGCACATGTTTGCGCGGCCCTCGCGCTTGGCGATCTGCTGTCGGAGCATGGGCAGGCGCACCTCCTTCTGCTCCCTCTCCCCTGCGGGGAGAGGGTCGGGGTGAGGGGCTGTTCCAGGCGCAGCATTGCTTGGCTGCCCCTCACCCCAGCCCTCTCCCCGCAGGGGAGAGGGAGCAGTGACCACCACATCATCCCCCTCGCGCCGCGCGGGCCACAACCCGGCCACACCGCGGGGCGTCAGCCACTTTTCCGCGACGATCGTGTCGAGCATCGCCTGCGCGTCCGCATATAATGACGACGCGCTCTCGCCGACCACCTCGTCGGTCAGGATCGCGGGGAAGTTGCCCGCCAGCTCCCACGCGCGGAAGAACGGCGTCCAGTCGATATAGTCACGCAGGTCCGACAGATCCCAGTCGGCGAACACATGCACGCCGGGCTTCACGGGCGCGGCAGGCTTCATCGCGAAGTCCGCCACGAACGCACGCTCGCGCGCCGTCGCAAGCGGAAGAAGCTCGCTCTGCCCCTTGTTCGCGCGCGACAGACGCACCGCCTCATATTCGTCCGCGGTCTTCGTCACGAACTCGTCGCGGATCGTGTCCGACACCAGCGTCGAGGCAACGCCGACCGCGCGGCTCGCGTCGAGCACGTGCACCACCGGACCGTCATACGCCGGCGCGATCCTGAGCGCGGTATGTACCTTCGACGTCGTCGCACCACCGATCAGCAGCGGCATCGTCATGCCCGCGCGCTTCATCTCCTCGGCGACCGTCACCATCTCGTCGAGGCTCGGCGTGATGAGGCCCGACAGCCCGATCATGTCCGCGTCATTCTCGTTCGCGGCCTCGAGGATCTTCGACCACGGCACCATGACGCCTAGATCGACCACGTCGAACCCGTTGCACTGGAGCACGACGCCGACGATGTTCTTGCCGATATCATGCACGTCGCCCTTGACGGTCGCCATGATGATCTTGCCCTTGCCGCGCGCGCCGGGCTCCTTGGCCGCCTCGATGTAGGGCAGCAGATGCGCGACCGCTTTCTTCATCACGCGCGCCGACTTGACGACCTGCGGCAGGAACATCTTGCCGCTGCCGAACAGGTCGCCGACGACGTTCATGCCGTCCATCAGCGGGCCCTCGATCACCTCGATCGGGCGACCGCCATTGCCATCGATGATCTGGCGCGCTTCCTCGGTATCCTCGACGACGTGGAGGTCGATGCCCTTGACCAGCGCATATTCGAGCCGCTTGTTGACGTCGAGCGAGCGCCATTCGGCCGCTGCCTTCTCGGCGACGACATCGGTACCGCGATAGCGTTCGGCGAGCTGGACGAGCCGCTCACCCGCCTCGGGATCCTTGTTGAGCACGACATCCTCGACCGCCTGGCGCAGCTCGGGGTCGATATCGTCATAGATGTCGAGTTGGCCGGCGTTGACGATCGCCATGTCCATGCCCGCGGGGATCGCGTAGTATAGGAACACGCTGTGCATCGCGCGGCGCACGGGCTCGTTGCCGCGGAACGAGAAGCTGAAGTTCGACAGCCCGCCCGAGATATGGACGTGCGGGCAGCGCGCCTTGATCTCGCGGCATGCCTCGATGAAGTCGACGCCGTAATTGTCGTGCTCCTCGATCCCCGTCGCGACCGCGAAGACGTTGGGATCGAAGATGATGTCTTCGGGCGGGAAGCCGATCCCGACGAGCAGCTTGTACGCGCGCTCGCAGATCTCGACCTTCCGCGCCTTGGTGTCCGCCTGGCCGACCTCGTCGAACGCCATCACGACCACCGCGGCGCCGTACGCCATGCACTTCTTGGCTTGGGCAAGGAACTGCTCCTCGCCCTCCTTCATGCTGATCGAGTTGACGATCGGCTTGCCGCTGACGCACTTCAGCCCGGCCTCGATCACGCTCCATTTCGAGCTGTCGACCATGAACGGGATGCGCGCGATGTCGGGTTCCGCGGCGATGAGCTTCAGGAACGTCGTCATCGCGTGGTGCGCGTCGAGCAGCCCCTCGTCCATGTTGACGTCGAGCACCTGCGCGCCGCTCTCGACCTGCTGGCGCGCGACCTCGACCGCGGCGGGATAGTCGCCCGCCATGATCAGCTTCTTGAAGCGCGCCGAGCCGGTGACGTTGGTGCGCTCGCCGATGTTGACGAAGGAGGTGGAGGAGGAAGTGGTGGTCATGATCTTCTTTCCTCCCCTCCCGCTTGCGGGAGGGGTCGGGGGAGCCCCTCCCCTAACCCCTCCCGCAAGCGGGAGGGGAACTAGGCGGCCATCGTGAACGGTTCGAGGCCGGCGAGCTTGGTCCGAACCTCCGGGCTCGCGACCACACGCGGTTCGAGCCCGCGCACACCGTCCGCCATCGCCTTGATATGCGCCGGCGTCGAGCCGCAGCAGCCGCCGAGCACGTTGACCTGCTTGGCCACCGCCCATTCGCCGACCAGCCCGGCTGTCGTCGCCGGCATCTCGTCATACTCGCCGAGTTCGTTGGGCAGCCCGGCATTCGGGTAGATCATGATCAGCGTGTCGGCGATCCCCGACAGCGTCTTCACGTGCGGCCGCAGCTGCTCCGCGCCGAACGAACAGTTCAGCCCGATCGTCACCGGCCGCGCATGCCGCACCGCGTGCCAGAACGCCTCGACCGTGTGCCCCGACAGGTTGCGCCCCGACAGATCGGTCAGCGTCATCGACAGCATGATCGGCACGTCGCGCCCGAGATCGTCGCCCGCCTCGATCGCCGCCATGATCCCGGCCTTGGCGTTCAAGGTATCGAACACCGTCTCGATCAGGATGAAGTCGACGCCGACCCCCTCGCCGCCTTCGAGCAGCGCGTCGATCTGTTCGCGGTAGACGCCCTTCAGATAATCGAAGTCGATCTCGCGAAAGCCCGGATCGTTGACATCGGGCGACAGCGACAGCGTCTTGTTGGTAGGCCCGATCGCACCCGCAACGAACCGCGGACGGCCGTCCTTCGCTTCATACTCGGTCGCGAGCGCACGTGCGATGCGGGCGGACTCGACGTTGATCGCGCGCACCAGATGCTCCGCGCCGTAATCCGCCTGGCTGATGATGTTCGCGCTGAACGTGTTGGTCGACACGATGTCGGACCCGGCCTCCAGATATTCGCGCGTGATCGTCTCGGGCACTTCCGGCTTGGTGATCGCCAGGATGTCGTTGTTGCCCTTCTGGTCGTGGCTCAGGCCGAGGTCGCCCGCATAGGCCGCCTCGTCGAGCTTCCAGTTCTGGATCTCGGTCCCGAACGCGCCGTCGGTGATCAGGATGCGCTTGGCGGCTTCCGCGTTGAAACGTTCACGTGGTGTCATCGTCAATCCTTCGATCCTCCCCGKWMCGGGGAGGATCGAGTTACGCCGCAGCCACCGTCACGTCGCTCTTCGCGCGCACGCCGAGCATGTGACAGATGGCATAGGCGAGTTCGGCGCGGTTGAGCGTGTAGAAGTGGAAATCCTTCACGCCGCCCGCGTAAAGCCGCCGGCACATCTCGGCCGCGATCGTCGCCGCGACGAGCTGTCGCGCGGCGGGATGATCGTCGAGCCCCTCGAATAACCGGTCCATCCAGGCCGGGATCTCCGCGCCGCAGAGCCCCGCGAACTTGCGGGTCTGCGCGACGTTCGACACCGGCAGGATGCCCGGCAAGATCTGCGCGGTGATCCCAGCAGCAGCGACCCGGTCGCGGAACCGGAAATACGCCTCGGGCGAGAAGAAGAACTGCGTGATCGCGCGGCTCGCGCCCGCGTCGAGCTTGCGCTTCAGATTGTCGATATCGGCATTGGGATCACCCGATTCCGGGTGGCATTCGGGATAGGCCGCGACCGAGATTTCGAACGGGTGCAGTTTGCGCAGGCCCGCAACGAGCGCCGCCGCATTCTCATACCCGCCCGGATGCGCCTGATAGGGCTGGCCCAGCGTCGGCATGTCGCCGCGGAGCGCAACGATATGGCGCACGCCCGCCGCCCAATACTCCTCCGCGACCTGGTCGATCTCGGCCTTGGTCGCCTCGACGCAGGTGAGATGCGCCGCTGCGTTCATCGACGTCTCGCGCTGGATCCGCGCGACCGTCGCGTGCGTCCGCTCGCGCGTCGACCCGCCAGCGCCATAAGTGACCGACACGAAATCGGGCGCGAGCGGCTCCAGCGTCCGGATCGCCTCCCAAAGCTGCGTCTCCATTTTCTCGCTCTTGGGGGGGAAGAATTCGAAGCTGATGCCGACGTCGCCCGCCAGATCCGCGAACAGCGGTTCCTCGAGCGCGCGACGCGCTTCCGCCAATTGGGGAATCGAAATGTTCGTCATGCCGCCTTCACCTCACGCAAGCTCGCGCCGATCTTGCGACCGAGCCATAATTTCACTGTCAACTCGCCGCCCTCGAGCGTCTCCACCCGCGCCGTGTGCAGACCGGCGCCCGCGAACCACGCCGCCATCTGCTCGTCCGCAAAGCCCAGCCGCGTATGCGCATCGCGCAGCCGCAGTTCCTCGCGGTCGTGGCTCGCGAAATCGGCGATCAGCAACCGGCCGCCGGGGGCGAGCACGCGCGCCGCCTCGCTCACCGCGGCGCCGGGCTGCTGCGCGAAATGCAGGACGTGGTGCAGGATCGCGACATCGGCCGCGGCATCTTCGAGCGGCAGCGCATACAGGTCCGCCTGGCGAAGTTCGGCATGCGCCATGTCGTGCAGCTTCGCGCGTGCGAGCCGCAGCATTTCCGAGCTACGATCGATCCCGAGCGCGACCTTCGCCCGCCCGCCGAACAGCTCGAGCATCCGCCCGGTGCCGGTGCCGATATCGATCAGCGTCTCCATCGGCGCCGCGCCGAGAACAGCGGCCATCGCCGCCTCGATCTCGCTTTCGGCGACGTGGAGCGAGCGGATCGCGTCCCATTCGTCGGCATGCCCCTCGAACCACGCGGCCGCACTCGCCGCCCGGTCCGCGCGCACCGCCGCGAGCCGCGCCGCATCCGCGACCGCCCAGTGATCGGGCTCGGCCTTCGCCCAGGCGTCGAGCGCCGCCGCGATCGGCTCGACCGCGCTCGGCGTACCCAGCGCGACGAACACCCAGCTGCCCTCCTTGCGCCGCTCGGCAAGCCCGGCGTCGCACAGGATCTTCACATGCCGCGACACGCGTGGCTGGCTCTGCCCGAGCACCTGCGCGAGCTCGCCGACCGACAGCTCCATGCGCCGCAACAGTGCAAGGATCCGCAACCGCGTTGCGTCCGCCAATGCACGGAAGATTTCGAGCGCCATCGTCATGACGGATCATATAAAGATTTCTTTATATGAGGTCAACGCAGCCGTAAGCCTCTGCGACTTATCGCATCGCGTCCGATCGTGACGGATCGGAAACGCTTCATCCGCGTTCGATTGCGCTATGGGCCGGGCATTTGCTGGTCCACAAGGGCCACGTCCCCGGGAATACCCGCGGGAGGGACGCCAGATCGTCAACGGGAGTAGTTTATATGAAGAAGTTTCTGATCCCCGCGCTGGCCCTGACGGCCGGTCTCGCAGCCTGCAGCAACAACGCGCAGGACCAGACGGCACAGGCCGCCAACGCAATCGCCGCCGATGCCAGCGCGACCACCGCGAACGCGGTCGACGACGTCAGCGCCGCCAGCGATCGTGCGCTGGGTTCGGCCGAGCGTTCGCTCGACAATGCCGGTGCGCGCATGGACAACGCCACCGACAATCTCGACGTGAAGGCCGACCGCGCCGGTGACCGTATCGAAGCCGGCGCAGACCGCGCAGGCGCCTCGATCAGCAACGGTGCAGACCGCGCTGCCGATGCCACGGGCAACGCGCTGACCCGCGCCGGCAATGCGATCAAGGACTAAGCCCTGAATGGATCGCCGCCCGCCTACCCTCGTCATCCCGGAGAACGCCGGGATCTCCCCGTTCGGGTCTCCTCGACCCAAGCGGAAAGATACCAGCGTTCGCTGGCATGACGGATGGGGCGCGGCGGCGGTCCTGCTACCCGTGGTGCTGGCAGCCTGCTCGCCCGCCAGCGAACCCGGGGCCGTTACCGCCGACGAAGCGCATCAGTTGAACGAGGCGGCCGCGATGCTCGATGCGAACAGCGTCGATCTCAACGCGGTCGTCACCGCTCATGACGAAACGGCGCCCGATACAGACATACCCTCAAATCAAAGTGATCAGACGCGATGACCCTGCGCCGCCTCGGTTCGACCGATCTCAAGATCGCCCCCCTCGTCCTCGGCGGCAACGTCTTCGGGTGGACGGCTGACCGCGCCGCCAGCTTCGCGGTGCTCGACGCGTTCGTCGCTGGCGGCGGCACGATGATCGATACCGCCGACATCTATTCGGCCTGGGTCGACGGCCACAAGGGCGGCGAATCCGAGAGCATGATCGGCGAATGGCTGAAGGCTAGCGGCAAGCGCGACGACGTGCTGATCGCGACCAAGGTCGGCATGCTGCCCGGCGACGGTGGCGAGAAGCTCGCGCCTGCGCGGATCGCCGCTGCAGCCGAAGCCTCGCTCAAGCGCCTCGGCACCGATCGGATCGATCTCTATTACGCGCATCAGGACGATGAAGATGTTTCGCAGGAGGCCGTCCTCGAAGCGTTCGGTAAGCTCGTCGATGCCGGCAAGGTGCGCGTCATCGGCGCGTCCAATTTCCACGCCGCCCGCCTGAAGTCCGCGGTCGACGCCGCCAAGACGTCGGACCTGCCGCGCTATCACGTGCTCCAGCCCGAATATAACCTCGTCAGCCGGACCAAGTTCGAGGGCGAACTCCAGGATTACTGCGTCACCGAGAATATCGGCGTGCTGCCCTATTACGGCCTCGCCTCGGGCTTCCTGACCGGCAAATACCGCACCAAGGACGACCTGGGTCAGAGCGTCCGCGGCGGGCGGATGGGTGAACTGCTCGACGGCAAGGGGAAGGCCGTACTCGACGCGATGGACTCGGTGGTCGAGGAGACGGGCGCGACGCATGCGCAGGTCGCGCTTGCATGGCTGATCGCGCAGCCCGGCGTCACCGCGCCGATCGCCAGCGCAACCAGCGTGAAGCAGATCGAAGATTTGCTGCCTGCGATGGCGCTCGAACTGACCAAGGATCAGCTGGAGACGCTGACCGACGCAGGGGTCTGATCGCCTAATCCTCCCCTTGCGGGGGAGGATGTGGGGTTCGACGTTCCGCTTCGTTTACGCCCCCCAAGGGCCAGTCGTTTTGGGCACCGATACGCCCGATGGCTTGACAGAGACGCCGTCAAGTCCGGCGAGTGGCAGCGCATCCGACACTTGACCGCCCTGCACCGGCACCGACACCAGCATCGCGATATCTGCCGCCGTTTCCGGGTCGGTCAGCCGGTGGACGATGTCGCGCACTGTCGCGACCTCCCAGCCATCCTCATACGCGATCGCAAGCTTGTGGCCGACCGCCGGCAGCGCGTCGAACTCGTAATCCTCCTGCCGATCCGCGCCGACCCAGCTCGCGCCCATGAAAATCCGAACCAGCATTCGCGAACCTCTTCTCGTTTCAATCTTCGCCCACCGCGCGGTGCGTTACTGCGCCAGTCCTAGCTGTTGCAGCATGAACGCCTGCCACTCTGCATTCTGGCGGTAACGCTCGAACCGGCCCGACTTGCCGCCATGCCCCGCCTCCATGTTGACGCGGAACAGCAGCGGGTTGGTATCGGTCTTCCTCTCGCGGAGCTTAGCCACCCACTTGGTCGGCTCGTAATATTGCACCTGGCTGTCCCATAGCCCGGTGCCGACATAGAGCGCCGGATACGTCTTCGCCGCGACGTTGTCGTAGGGCGAATAGCTCAGCATATAGTCGTAGGACGCCTTCTGCGCGGGGTTGCCCCATTCGTCGTACTCGAACGTCGTCAGCGGGATCGACGCGTCGAGCATCGTCGTGACGACATCGACGAACGGTACCTGTGCGATGATGAGCTTGTAGTCCGCCGGCGCCATGTTCGCGACGCCACCCATCAACAGCCCGCCCGCGCTGCCGCCCATCGCGGCCACACGGTCCTTGGCGGCGTATTTCTGCGCGACAAGATAGCGCGTCACGTCGATGAAGTCGGTGAAGCTGTTCTTTTTGTTGAGCAGATGGCCGTCGTCATACCAGCCGCGACCCATCTCCTGCCCGCCGCGGATATGCGCGATCGCGTAGACGACGCCGCGGTCGAGCAGGCCGATGCGGCCCGGATCGACCGCCGGATCGCTCGAAATGCCGTAGCTGCCATAGGCATATTGGAAGAGCGGTGCGGTGCCGTCGCGCTTCACACCCTTGGCATAGACCAGCGAAACCGGGATCCGCGTACCATCGCGCGCCGGCGCCCAGACGCGTTCGGTGACGTATTTGGCGGGATCATAGCCCGGCACCGGTGCGACCTTCAGCACGCGCCGCTCGCCGGTCTGCGCGTTGACTTCGTAGGTCGTCGTCGGGGTCACGAGCGAGCCATAGGTGTAGCGCACCCACGGCGTCGCGGTTTCCTCGTTGACGTCGAGCGACATGCGATAGGCGGGTTCGTCGGCGGTGACGGGGGTGGACTTGCCCGCGTCGCTCAGCACGCGGATCATCCGGTTGCCGCCTTCGCGCTGGTCGATCGCGACGAAGCCGTCGAACGGCTTGAAGCCTTCGATGAAGACGGTGTCGCTGGCGGGCGTCAGGTCGCGCCATGCCGCCGTTCCCTTGGCTAGGTCCGCGTCGGCGACGGTGACGAGCTTGTAGTTTTTCGCGGCGCGGTTGGTGCGGATGATCCAGCGGTTGCCGATATGATCCGCGCCGTAGCGGAACTCGCGCGCGCGCGGTGCGACGATCGTGAAGCGGGTCGGCGCGGCGGCGGGGGCGCAGCGTTGCTCGTCGCTGACCGTGCTTTCGACGCCGATGCAGACGAAGCGATCGTCGGACGTTCGCGAGATACCCATCTGGTAGGTATCGTCCTTTTCCTCGTACAACACCTGGTCGGCGGCGACCGGCGTGCCGAGGACATGCGCCTTCACGCGGTAGCCGCGCAGCGTCACCGGATCCTTCTCGACGTACAGGATGGTCTTGTTGTCATCGGCCCAGACGACGTTGGGCTCGATGTTCGAGACGGTGTCGGCGAGGAGCGCACCGGTCGCGAGATCCTTGACCTTCAGCACATATTGGCGGCGCCCCACCGTGTCTTCGGCCCAGGCGACGCGGGCGTTGTCGGGGCTGACCGCCCAGTCACTCAGCGCGAAGAAGCTGTGGCCCTTGGCCATCGCCGGCTCGTCGAACAGCGTTTCGGGCGGCGCGATGCGGCTGCCCTTGCGGCGTTCGAGGATCGGGTAATCCGCGCCCGTCTGGAACCGGGAGCCGTAATAATAGCCGTGCTTGGCATAGGGGACCGAGCTGTCGTCCTGCTTGATATGCGCGACGGTGTCTTCGTAGAGCTTGGCCTGAAGCGGCTTCAGCGACGCGAGCTGCGCATCGGCATAGGCGTTCTCCGCGGCGAGATAGGCGAGCATCTCGGGGTTCTTGCGCGTGTCGTCGCGCAGCCAGTAATAATCGTCCTCGCGCGCGCCGTTGGGCGACGTCACCTGGAACGGCTTCTTGGCGACGCGCGGCGGCTGCACCTGCGCGACAGCGGCGGTGGAAACCAACGCCACGCCGGCCAGCATCATGTAGCGTGTCGTCATTGTGCTGCCCCCTGTGCCGGCGCCGCTGCGGGCTTCCGGTATCGATCGAACCAGGCGATGATCGCCGACGCCTTGGCCGCGGATTGCGAGGGACGTGCCGCGAGGCCACCATGGCTCGCGCCCGGCACCTTCACCAGCGCGGTCGGCACGCCGCGGATCTGCAGCGCGGCGTAATATTGCTCGGATTCGCTGACGGGCGTCCGGTAATCGTCGCCGCCGACCACCACCAGGGTGGGCGTCTTGACGTTGCCGACGATGCTGAGCGGCGAGCGGTTCCAATAGCTCATCGGATCCTCCCATGGCAGCTTGGTGAACCAGTAGCGCGAGGTGAACAGCGTGTTATCCATCGTCAGCGCCTCGCTGATCCAGTTGATCACCGGCTTCTGCGTGGCCGCGGCCTTGAACCGATCGGTCTTGCCGACGATCCACGCGGTCAGCAGCCCGCCGCCCGAGCCGCCGGTGACGAACAGATTGTCCGGATCGGCGGTGCCGTCGGCGATCGCCGCGTCGACCGAGGCGATCAGGTCGTCATAATCGGCGGCGGGATAGGTCTTGTCGATCAGGTTGGCGAAGTCGGCGCCGTAGGAGGTCGAGCCGCGCGGGTTGGTCCACAGCACCGCATAGCCCGCGGCCGCGTAGAGCTGCATGTCGGTCGCGAAGCCGGGGCCATAGGCGGCGTTCGGCCCGCCATGGATCTCCAGGATCAACGGCACGCGCTGGCCAGCGATCCGGCCCGGCGGGGTGGCGAGCCAGGCGTCGATCGGCCGGCCATCGGGCGCGGTCACCGCGATCTTCCGCACCGGCGCCAGCGCCTTCGATCCGGTCAGCACCGCGTTGAGCGTCGTCAGGCGGCGCGGCTTGCCACCCGCCAGCACCCAGACGTCGGCGGGCGCGCTCGCGTCGCCACCGGTATAGGCGATCGTGCCACCCTTCGAGACGGAGAAGTCGCCGCCGGTATAGGGCCGGTCGAGCCCGCCGCCGCCAACATTGTCGATCAGCGGCGTGACGCGGCCGTCGACGCCGACCCGCGCGACGCGGCGCTGGCCGTGATCGTCGTAGCTCGCATACAGGCTGCGGCCATCGGCGGCCCACACCGCGTCCTCAATCCCGCGGTCGAGCGTGGCGGTCAGCGAGCGCGGCGCGGCTGCATCGCGGTCGCCGACATAGAGCTGCGTGTTCTCGTAGCTGCGGCGCTTGTCGTCGAACCCGAGCCACGCGATCTTCGCGCCGTCGGGCGACACGCGCGGCTTTGCGTCGGGGCCGTCGCGCGTGGTCAGCGTCCGCATCGTGCCGCTTGCCGCATCGACCGCGATCACGTCGGAATTCATCACCTGGCGATCCGCCGCCGGGCCGCGGATGGCGGCGAAGACGATGCTGCGGCCATCGGGCGTCCAGGACAGCGGACCGCCATCGTCGAACTTGCCATAGGTGAGCTGTCGCGCCGCGCCCCCGTCCGCGCCGACCACGAACAGATGGTCGTAGCCGGGCTTCACATAGCCGGGTCCGTCGTTGCGATAGTTGACGCGGTCGATGATCGTCAGCGGCTCGGCCCATTTCGCGCCCTCGGGCTTTGCCGGGGCGGCGCCGAGCTTGGTGCCCTCGCCCGCCACCGTCGCGATATAGGCGAGCCGGGTGCCGTCGGGCGACCAGGCGAGCGCCTGCGGATCGCCCGGGAAGCTCGTGATCCGCGCGCCCTGCGCCGCGCCGATCCCGCGCACGAACAGCTGCGATCCCTCGCCATCGCGCGCGGCATAGGCGATGCGCGATCCGTCGGGCGACCAGCGCGGGCTGCTGCCGTCGGTGGCGAACGGCGTCTGCCGGCCGCTAGCGATGTCGATCAGCCAGAGCGAGGACTGCATCTTGTCGGTCATCACGTCGCCGGTGCGGCGGACATAGACGATCGTCTTGCCGTCGGGGCTGATCTGCGGGTCCGCCGCAATCGTCAGGCCGAACAGGTCGCTGCCTGTGAAGCTGCGCGTGGGGCCTTCGGATAGCGGTGCGGTCGGCTGGTGTTGCGCGAATGCCGGCGTCGTCGCGAGCAGGAGAAAGGCAAGGGTCAAGCGCAACGGGCGGCTCCTTCGAATGAACCGCGCGAAGATGACATAATATTACGTGGTGGCAAGCGGCACGAACGTCACCGGCAAGCCGTCCTTCGGGCGCGGAATCGGGAAGACCTGCCACGCATCGCCGCTGCCCGCCGCCGCCTCGATCCGGTAGCGCGTCAGCAGATGCGCGATCAGCAGCCGCATCTGCATCGTCGCGAAATGGAGCCCGATGCACATATGCGCGCCGCCGCCGAACGGCACCCAGGCGAACCGGTGCCGCCCCTTCGACGCCTCGGGCGTGAAGCGCAGCGGATCGAACCGATCGGGATCGGGCCAGTATTCCGCCATGTGGTGCGTATAGGTGATGCCGACGCCGACGCTGGTCCCCGCCGGGATGTCGAACCCGCCGAAGCGGAACGGCTTGAGCGCGCGGCGCGGGATCGACGGGACCGGCGGCATCATCCGCAGCGATTCCTTGAACGCATATTCGGTGAGGACGAGGCGATCGAGCTGCTCGGTCAACGGCAGCGCGGTATCCAGCGTCGCGACCTCCGCGCGCAACCGCTCCTGCCAGTCCGGGTTGCGCGCGAGCAGCATCACGAGGCTGGTGGCGGACGAGGTGATCGTGTCGTGCGCGGCCATCATCAGGAAGTTCATATGGTCGGCGATCGCCAGCGCGGTCAGCGGCGCGCCGTCGTCGTCGGTCGCACGACAGAATTGCGAGAAGAAATCCTGCCCGTCGCCGCTGCGTCGCGCGGGGATCTCGCGCTCGAAAAAGTCGACGAGATAGGCGCGCGCCTTCACGCCCTTGCGCATCTGCGTGCCCGGCCAGGGTTTGCGGATCGGCGAGACGCTCGCCTGCACCTCGTCGACGAACGCCTGATTGATCCGGTTCGCCTCCGCCCCCAGCGGAACGCCGAGGAAACTGGTCGCGGCGAGATCGAGCGTGAGTGTCTTAACGACGTCGTAGAAGCGCACCGACCGCCCGCCCCATCCGTCCACCGCTGCAGCGATCCCGGCATCGAGTTCGGTCGCGTAGTGTCGCATCGGCTCGGGCTTGAACGCCACCGACAGCGTTTTCCGGTCGGCGCGGTGCTGCTCGAAATCCATCAGCATCAGCCCGCGCGGGAACAGCAGGTTGAGGATCGGCCCCCAGCCCTGCTCGGACGAGAAAGTCTTGTCGCGATCGAACAGGATCAGCTCGTTCGCGTCGGGCCCGAGCAGCATGACGCTGGTGCCGCCGAGCGCCGTGTTACGATAGACCGGCCCGTACCGCGCGACCATGTGCTGCGCGAAGCCGGTGGGGTCGGCGAGCAGGCGGAACGTGTTGCCGACGATCGGCCAGCCGTCGTTGCCGGGAATGTGATCGAGCGCGCTCTTGGGCTGGCGTGGCAGCCAGTGCGGGCTGGCATTGTCCAGGACGGCTTCAGTCATCGTCGGATCCCTGTTCGACATGGCGGCTTGGCAAGTCTCGAATACGGGCATAACTATTGTTCTGCAACCGGGGCGCGGATCTCGGGGCTTTGACAGGAGAGATGCATGGACCTCGCAAAATGTGCTGCCGTCGTGACCGGCGGCGCGTCGGGCCTCGGCGCCGCCACCGCGCGCGCGCTGGCCGCCAAGGGGGTGAAGGTCGCGATCTTCGATCTTCAGGCGGACAAGGGCGAGGCGCTGGCCGACGAGATTGGCGGCGTGTTCTGCAAGGTCGACGTGACGTCGGACGACAGCGTCGATGCCGGATTCGCCGCGGCGCGCGCGGCGCACGGGCAGGAGCGGATCCTGGTCAATTGCGCCGGTACCGGGAACGCGGCGAAGACCGCGGGGCGATCGAAGCAGGACGGATCGATCAAGCATTTCCCGCTCGATGCGTTCGACCGGATCATCCAGATCAACCTGGTCGGCACGTTCCGCTGCATCGCCAAGTCGGCGGCGGGGATGCTGACGCTGGAGCCCGGCGCGGACGGCGAGCGTGGGGCGATCGTCAATACCGCGAGTGCGGCGGCGGAGGATGGCCAGATGGGGCAAGCCGCCTATTCCGCGTCGAAGGCGGGCGTGGTCGGCATGACGCTGCCGATCGCGCGCGACCTGATGAGCGAGGGGATCCGCGTGAACACGATCCTGCCGGGGATCTTCGACACGCCGCTGCTGGCGGCGGCGCCGCAGCCGGTGCGCGATGCGCTGGCAGCGTCGGTGCCGTTTCCCAAGCGGTTGGGGCGGCCGGAGGAGTTCGCGGCGCTGGCGCTGACGATGATCGAATGTGGGTATTTCAACGGCGAGGACGTGCGGCTGGATGGTGCGATCCGGATGGCGCCGCGGTAACGGCGGGCCGAGCCGCCCAATCCGCCCCACCGTCATCCTGACGAAAGTCAGGATCCAGAGCCGCTATCGCCGTCGCTTGTGATCCTAGATCCTGACTTTCGTCAGGATGACGGGAGCAGGGGGATGGCGGAGGTCCCCATCGCGCGACGCCCCCACCACCCCGGCGGAGGCCGGGGCCCAGTTGGAAAGGTCGGCGTAACGAAGCGCGGTCCTTCGTTAGCACCGTTCCCCAACTGGGCCCCGGCCTCCGCCGGGGCGGTAGCCTTGTAGTTCAAGCGGTCGCGCGCTCCTCAGGCAGCCCGCGCCAGGTGCCGGCCCCGGATCATGTCCGCCGCTTTCTCCGCGATCATGATCGTCGGCGCGTTGGTGTTCGATCCGATCAGAGTCGGCATCACCGACGCATCGATTACGCGCAGCCCCTGCAGCCCGCGCACCGCCAGCGTCGCGTCGACCACTGCCAGCGCGTCGTCCGCGGTGCCCATCTTGCACGTCCCCACCGGGTGGTAGATCGTCTCCGCGGTCCGCCGCACCCAGGCGTCGATCTCGTCGTCGGTCCGCACGGCCTCGCCCGGCGACAATTCTCCCGCGCGATACGGATCGAGCGCCGCCTGCCGCGCGACCTCGCGGCCGATGCCGACACACGCGCGCATCACCCGGCGGTCCTCCGCGGTCGCCAGATAGTTGGCGGCGATCACCGGATCGGCGAACGGATCCGCTGAGGCGACCCCGATCCGCCCCCGGCTCTCGGGGCGCAACTGGCACAGATGCAGCGTGAAGCCGTCCGCGGTCGCCTTGACCTTGCCGTGATCCTGCATGATCGCGAGCACCGCGTGGATCTGCACGTCGGGCCGCGACAACCCCTCGCGCGACGACACGAACGCGCCCGCCTCGAGGAACTGCTGCCGCCCCGCGCCCTTGCCGCGCAGCAGGTAATTGAGCCCTACGCCGAGCATCCCGATACCCTTGGTCATCGCATAGCCGGTCCGCAGACCGCGTGATGTCCAGTTCATCACGACGTCGAGATGATCCTGCAGATTCTCGCCCACGCCGGGCAGCGCATGGACCACGCCGATCCCCGCCGCGGTCAGCCGGTCGGGATCGCCGATCCCCGACAGCTGGAGGATCTGCGGCGACTGCACCGCGCCGGCGCACAACAACACCTCGCGCGTCGCCGTAACGCTCTCCGCCCGTGCGCCCTTGTCGAGCACATAGTCGACACCGACCGCGCGTCCCTTGTCGATCTGGATCCGCGTCGTCCGTGCACCGGTCACGCAGGTCAGGTTGCGCCGGGCCAGCACCGGCCGCAGATACGCCGCCGCCGTGCTCCACCGCTTCCCGTCCGCAACGGTCAGGTCGTAGCGCCCGAACCCCTCCTGGCTCGTGCCGTTGAAGTCCTCGGTGACGGGATAACCTGCCTGCCGCCCTGCCTCGACCAGCGCGTCGTAGAACGGGCTGTCGGACTCGCCGCCGGAGATCGTCAGCGGCCCGCCGCCGCCATGCAGGTCGCAGTCCCCGCGATGATGCCCTTCGAGTCGCTTGAAATAGGGCAGCACGTCGTCGAACGACCAGCCCGGCAGCCCCATCTGCCGCCACTCGTCATAATCCTGCGGATGGCCCCGCGTGTAGATCATGCCGTTGATCGACGAGCTGCCGCCCAGCCCCTTGCCGCGCGGCCACCAGAGCCGACGGTTGTCGAGATGCGGCTCGGGCTCGGTCGAAAAGCCCCAGTTGCTCGCATTCTTGCTCTTGATGAGTTCGCCGACCCCCGCGGGCATCCGCACCAGCACACCGTCGTTGCGCCCGCCCGCCTCGAGCAGCAGCACCGTCACATCGGGGTCCTCGGTGAGCCGGGCGGCGAGCACGCAGCCGGCCGAGCCGGCGCCGATGATCACATAGTCATACGTCTGCATGCCCACATCCTCCTGTTCGCGCTCCGCTTTTTCCACGGAGTCGCGGTCTGGTATCAGGCTAGCGCTCGCACAGCAGCGTTAGCAACCCGCGGCGCAGCACGTTGCGGTCGATCGCCTCGTCCGGATGCACTTCGCTGAGACCGATCGCGAGCAAAGCATAGGCACGGATTCCGGCTTCGACCGGGTCGAACCCGTGCGCGGTCAACTGCTCGACGAGAAACGCCATCACCTTGTCGTCATGCGCGCGGATCGCCGCCGCGGCACGCGCGTCGCTCCGCGCCCAGGCGCGCATCGCCAAGGCAAGCTGCGCCATGTCGTGGTCGCGGACATGATCGGCGAACGCGCGGATCCGCTCGACCGGCGGCAAGTCCGACTCGGTCAGCGTAGCGACCAGCGGATCGATATGCGCCTCGACGAAATACCCCGCGAGCGCCGCGTGATAGCCGTCGAAATCCTTGAAATGATGATAGAAGCTTCCGGTCGACGCCCCCAGCGCCAGCGCCAGGCTGCGCAGTTTCAGCGCGCGTAACCCGCCCGTCTTAAGCGACGACAGCCCGATCTCCAACCAATCGCGCGGCGCCAGATCGCCCCGCGGCACTGTCACTGATTCCATCAATACCATGCTTGACAAGCCAACCCCCATAACGAATGTTACGTCGCAACGAAGCCGGATGCAATCCGGCATCAGGCACTACGATCGGAGCAGACCGGCGGGTGCAACAGGAGAGCGATGTGGCCGAGGCATTCATCATCGACGCCGTCCGTACCCCGCGCGGGATCGGCAAGACCGGCAAGGGCGCGCTGGCGCATATGCACCCGCAACACCTCGCGGCGACCGTGCTCAAGGCGATCGCCGAGCGCAACCACCTCGATACCGGCGATATCGACGACATCATCTGGTCGACCTCGACTCAGCGCGGCGAACAGAGCGGCGATCTCGGCCGGATGGCGGCGCTCGACGCGGGGTACGACGTCAAGGCGAGCGGGACGACGCTCGACCGGTTCTGCGGCGGCGGGATCACCGCGGTGAACTTCGCCGCGGCGCAGATCATGAGCGGGATGGAGGACCTCGTCATCGCCGGCGGCACCGAGATGATGTCGCTGACCACGACGATGATGCAGGACGACATGGCGGCGGGCAAACGGCCGCTGGGGATCGGCTCGGGCAACGCCAGGCTCGACGCGGCGCACCCGCAATCGAACCAGGGCATCTGCGCGGACGCGATCGCCAGCATCGAGGGGATCGACCGCGCAACGCTCGAAGCGCTCGGGCTGGAAAGCCAGCGCCGCGCCGCGGTGGCGATCGCCGAAGGACGATTCGATCGCAGCCTCGTCCCCGTTACCGACGCCTCCGGCGCGTTAGTCCTCGAAAAGGACGAATATCCGCGCCCCGATACGACCGCCGAGGGTCTTGCCGCGCTGCGTCCTTCGTTCGCCGGGATTGCCGACGTGCCGCTCGACGACAAGGGCACGACCTTCCGCAAGCAGATCAACCGCCGCTATCCCGACCTGGAGATCGCGCACGTCCATCACGCCGGCAATTCGTCGGGCGTGGTCGACGGCGCCGCCGCGATCCTGCTCGCCAGCGCCGATTATGCCGCCAAGCATGGCCTGAAACCCCGCGCGCGGATCGTCGCGATGGCGAACATGGGCGACGATCCGACGCTGATGCTTAACGCCCCCGTCCCCGCTGCGCGCAAAGTGCTCGCGAAGGCCGGGCTCACGGTCGACGATATCGACCTGTGGGAGATCAACGAAGCGTTCGCGGTGGTCGCCGAGAAGTTCATCCGTGACCTGAAGCTCGATCGCGACAAGGTGAACGTCAATGGCGGTTCGATCGCGCTCGGCCATCCGATCGGCGCGACCGGCGCGATCCTGATCGGCACGATATTGGACGAACTCGAACGCCGCGACCTGAAGCGCGGGCTCGTGACGATGTGCGCGGGCGGCGGGATGGCACCGGCGATCATCATCGAGCGCGTCTGATGCACCCCGTCGCGCACGCGCTGACCACGCCCGACAAACCCGCCTATATCATGGCGGCGACGGGCGAGACGGTGACGTATCGCGACCTCGACGCGCGTGCGAACCAGGGCGCGCATCTGCTCCGGTCGCTCGGGCTGAAACGCGGCGACGGCATCGCGGTGCTGATGGACAATTCGCCGCGCTATCTCGAGGTGATGTGGGCGGCCGAACGCACCGGCGTCTATTGCACGTGCCTGTCGTCGAAGCTGACCGCGGGCGAGGCGGCGTACATCATCGACGACGGCGATTGCCGCGTGCTGATCGCGAGCCAGGGATGCGCTGGCGTCGCCGCAGGTCTCGTGCCGCTGCTGCCCGACGTTTGGCGCTACATGGTCGACGGGGCGATCGACGGCTATGACGCGTACGAGGGCGCGCGCGACGCGATGCCCGCAACGCCGATCGCCGATCCGTCCCCGGGCGGCATCCTGCTCTATTCGTCGGGCACCACCGGCAAGCCGAAGGGCGTCAAGCACGCGCTGTCGGACGAACCGTTCGGCACAAACGTCTCGCCGCTCGTGATGCTCGGCAAGGGACTGTACGGCTTCACGCCCGAGATGGTCTATCTCTCGCCCGCACCGCTCTATCACGCCGCGCCGCTGCGCTGGTCGATGGCGGTGCAGCAGGTCGGCGGCACCGTCGTCGTGATGGAGCATTTCGACCCGGAAGCCGCGCTCGCCGCGATCGAACGCTACCGCGTCAGCCACGCGCAATGGGTGCCGACGCACTTCATCAGGCTGCTGAAACGTTCGCCCGACATCCGCGCGCGGTACGACGTGTCGTCGCTGAAGGCCGTCTGGCATGCTGCCGCGCCCTGCCCTGTCCCGGTCAAGCAGGCGATGATCGACTGGTGGGGCCCGATCATCGGCGAATATTATGCCGGCACCGAGGGCAACGGCTTCTGCGCGATCTCGAGCGCGGAATGGCTGGCGCACAAGGGCTCGGTCGGCCGCAACCTGACCGCGCAGACGATGATCTGCGACGACGCCGGCAATCCCCTCCCGCCGCGCACCGAAGGCGACGTCTATTTCGCGGGCGGGGGCGCGTTCGAATACCACAAGGATCCCGAACGGACCGCAGAGGCCGCCAACGCGCAGGGCTGGACGACGCTCGGCGATGTCGGCTGGCTCGACGAGGAGGGCTATCTCTATCTCACCGACCGCAAGAGCTTCATGATCATCTCGGGCGGCGTGAACATCTATCCCGCCGAGATCGAGAATCTGCTCGTCACGCACCCCAAGGTCGCGGACGTCGCGGTGATCGGCGCGCCCGACGACGAGATGGGCGAGCAAGTGGTGGCGATCGTCTGCCCCGCCGATCCGTCCGAGGACCGCGAGCAGCTCGCCGCCGAACTCAGCGCGTTCGCGCGCGCGAACCTCAGCCACGTCAAGGCACCGCGCCGCATCGACTTTCGCGAGGCGTTGCCGCGGCACGAGACGGGCAAGCTCTACAAGCGCCTGCTCCGCGACGAATATTGGGCGCATGCGAAGGACCCTGCATGAACTTCGATTATTCCGACGACCAGAAATTCCTGAAGGACGAGGCGCGCAAGTTCCTCGCCGCGCAGTGCGACAGCGACCGCGTCCGCGCGGTGCTCGACGATCCCGGCACCGCCTATGACGCGGCATTGTGGAAGGCGGTCGGCGCGCAAGGCTGGCTCGGCGCTGCGATCCCCGAGGAATTTGGCGGGCTCGGGCTCGGCCATATCGAACTCTGCGCGATCGCCGAGGAACTGGGCCGGGCCTGCGCGCCGATCCCGTTCGCCTCGACCGTGTATTTTGTCGCCGAGGCGCTGATGCTCTACGGCAGCGACGCGCAGAAGGTGAAGTGGCTGCCCCGGATCGCCGCGGGCGACGTCATCGGCGCGTTCGCGACGTCGGAAGGCGCGGGCCCCGTCACCGCGCGATCGATCCGTACCACCGTCTCTGGCGGCACGCTCACGGGCGAGAAGATCCCCGTCACCGACGGCGACGTGGCCGACCTGATCGTCGTCCTCGCACGCGATGGACTCTACCTCGTCGAGAAAGGCGCAGGCGTCGCCGCTGAAGTGCTCGAAACGCTCGACCCGACTCGCAGCGCCGCACGCCTCACCTTCACCGACGCCCCCTGCGAACGGCTGGGCACCGACGACGGCATCATCGCGATGCAGGCGGTGTTCGACCGCGCGGCGGTGCTGCTCGCGTTCGAACAGCTCGGCGGCGCGGATCGCTGTCTCGAGATGGCGAAGGGCTATGCGCTCGATCGCTACGCGTTCGGGCGACAGATCGGCGGATATCAGGCGATCAAGCACAAGCTCGCCGACATGTATGTGAAGACCGAACTCGCGCGTTCCAACGCCTATTACGGCGCGTGGGCGCTAAACGCGGACGCCGCCGAACTGCCGCTCGCCGCCGCCACCGCGCGCGTCGCCGCGTCCGACGCCTATTGGTTCGCGTCGAAGGAGAATATCCAGACGCATGGTGGAATGGGCTTTACCTGGGAGTCCGACTGCCACCTCTATTACCGCCGCTCGCGCCAGCTCGCGCTCGTCGCCGGCGCCCCCGCGGCGTGGCGCGAACGCCTGGTCGGTCAACTCGAAATGCGCAACGCGGCCTGATCGGAGCAGCATATGGACTTCAAGGACAGCGACGACGAAGCGACCTACCGCGCCGAAGCCCGCGCGTGGCTCGACACGAACATCGCCGAGCACGAGGCGGGCCACTATCCCGACGACATGACCAAGGCGAAGGCCTGGCAGGCGCGGAAAGCGGCGGGCGGCTATGCGTGCATCACCTGGCCGCGCGAATGGGGCGGCGGTGGCGGCACGCCGATCGAGAGCGTCATCTTCGGGCAGGAGGAGGCGCACCACGCGGTCGACGGCAGCTATTTCACGATCGGGCTCGGCATGTGCGTGCCGACCGTGATGGCCTATGCCGACGATGCGACCAAGACGCGGTTCGTCGGCCCCGCGGTCCGCGGCGACGAGATCTGGTCGCAACTCTTCTCCGAGCCCGCCGGCGGCTCCGACGTCGCCGCGATCCGCACGCGCGCAGTCCGGGACGGCGACGACTGGGTGGTCAACGGCCAGAAGGTCTGGACCTCGGGCGCGCATTACAGCGATTACGGGATCGTCCTGGTCCGCACCAACCCCGACGTGCCCAAGCATCAGGGCCTGACGATGTTCTGGCTCGACCTGAAGGCACCGGGAATCGAGATTCGCCCGATCCACCAGATGTCGGGTGGCTCGAACTTCAACGAGGTCTGGTTCACCGACGTCCGCATTCCCGACGCGCAGCGGCTGGGGCCGGTCGACGGCGGCTGGAAGGTCGCGCTGTTCACGCTGATGAACGAGCGTCTGGCGATCGGAACGGGCGGCGGCGTCGGCCCCGAGGACATCCTCGCCTTTGCCGCGCAGGCGAACGGCGCGGACGGGCCGCTGCTCAAGGACGCCGCGTTCCGCCAGCAGCTCGCCGACTGGTGGGTCCAATCCGAGGGCCTGCGCAACACGCGGATGCGGACGATAACCGCGCTGTCGAAGGGTGAGGTGCCCGGCCCCGAAAGCTCGATCGGCAAGATCGTCGCGGCCAACCAGCTGCAGGCGATCGGCAACACCGCGGTCGAGGCGGGCGATCAATACGGCATCATCGCCGACCCCGCGCTGACCCCGTTGAAGGGCGCGTTCCACGCCGCGACGATGTGGGCGCCCGGCCTGCGCATCGCCGGCGGTACCGACGAGATCCTCAAGAACATCATCGCCGAACGCGTCCTTGGCCTCCCCGGCGAAATGCGCGTCGACAAGGATCAGGCGTTTCGGGATCTGCCGGTGGGGGCGTGAAAATCTCGCTTCGGATATCCGGGTGTGTAGATTGGCGGCAATACCGCGCTGCTCCGGGAGGACGCTGCCGGGTTAAACGGGGAACGCGATGTCGATCTTGCTGACTCTGCTGATGACGACCGCCGCTACGCCGCCAGACGAGCGCGTCCTACGGTTGACCAAATTGTATCACGATATCTGCCTCAAGCGCTTTCCTGACGATAAGGCCGTCGAAGCGATGATGGTAGCGCGAGGAGCGCGGGAGCTGTCTCAGTCCGACGTCAAAGTGACGATGCGGGACGATCCGGCACGCGCGTGGGACCTTAACGATGGGGGTGCCACATTGTGGATCGAGTATCCCCCGTTCCATGCGTGCTCGGTGCGCTGGAGTGCGGCCGACGTCGGCAACATGGATGCTTACCGCGCTATCGCGAACACGTACGAAGCTGCCATTGGCGGGTTTTCGCCAATCGACCCGATGGAAGCCGATCAGAACGACATCCATATCCGCGCAGTCGGCGAGGCCCGCACTCTTCCGGATAAAACGCAGGAGTCGCTGTTTTTCTTCGAGCAGAGCGTAAGCGATCCGAAACGACGCGCTGCCGGCGAAACAGGCTTCACGCTCAGGTTCGTCCATCAGTATGCGCCGCCCGACCCCACGGATTGAAACTGATGCTGTTGAAGCTATCCGACCTATATATATTGGGATGCCCGAATGCCCCACATGCACACCATCCTCACCGCCCAGCGTGACGCGTTCATGGCGGACCTCCCCGTCACCAGCGCCATCCGCCTCGATCGGCTGAAGCGCGCGGCGGCGATGGTAAAGGACAATGCCGCGCGGTTCTGCGACGCGGTGTCGGAGGATTTCGGCCATCGCAGCCGCGAACAGACGATGATGACCGACATCGGCGCCTCGCTCGCGCCGATCGCGCATGCCGCCAAGCATCTCGACCGCTGGATGCAGCGCGATCGCCGCCCGGTGCAGTTCCCGCTCGGGCTGCTCGGCGCGAAGGCGTGGGTCGAATATCAGCCCAAGGGCGTGGTCGGCATCATCGCGCCGTGGAATTTCCCGGTGAACCTGCTGATGGCGCCGCTCGCGGGCGTGCTTGCCGCGGGCAATCGCGCGATGGCGAAGACGAGCGAATACACGCCCGCCACCGCCGCGCTGTTCGAGGAGATCGTCGGCCGCTATTTCTCGCCCGAGGAAGTCGCGATCGTCACCGGCGGTCCGGACGTCGGCAAGGCGTTTGCCGCGCTGCCGTTCGATCATCTCATCTTCACCGGCGCGACCGCGGTCGGCCGCCACATCCTCCACGCCGCCGCGGACAATCTGACGCCGGTGACGCTCGAGCTCGGCGGCAAGTCCCCCGTCATCCTCGGCGCATCGGCGGATATCGCGCGCGCGACCGAACGCGTGACGCTCGGCAAGATGATGAACGCCGGGCAGATCTGCCTTGCGCCCGACTACATGCTCGTCCCAGCGGCGGACGAGGCCAAGGTCGTCGACGGCATCAGGGCGGCGGCCAGCGCGATGTATCCGACGTTGCTCGCCAACGCCGACTACACATCGGTCGTCAACGATCGCCACCACCAGCGCCTCACCGACTGGATCGCCGACGCGCGCGCGAAGGGCGCGACGGTCGAGGTCGTGAACCCGGCGAACGAGGATTTCGGCAGCGCGAACTCGCGGAAGATGCCGCTGCATATCGTCCGCGACGCGACCGACGACATGATCGTCATGCAGGAGGAGATCTTCGGCCCCGTCCTGCCGATCCGCCGCTATGACGGGATCGACGACGCGATCGCGCAGGTGAACCGCCGCGACCGCCCGCTCGGCCTCTATTATTTCGGCACCGACGAGGGCGAACGCCGCCGCGTGCTCGACCGGACGATCTCGGGCGGGGTGACGCTCGACGACGTGATCTTCCACATCTCGATGGAGGATCTCCCGTTTGGCGGCAGCGGTCCGTCGGGGATGGGCGCCTATCACGGCATCGAGGGCTTCCGCACGTTCAGCCACGCACGCGCGGTCTTCAAGCAATCGAAGCTCGACATCGCCAAGCTCGCCGGGCTCAAGCCGCCCTATGGCGCGGCGGCGGCGAAGACGATCGCGCGGATGATGCGCTGAGGCCTAGTCGACCGCGCGCAGTTTTGGCCGCCCCGCAGGGGACTGGCGCAGCAGTTCGTCGACGCGCGCGGCGAGATCGACCTGGCGAAACGGCTTGGCGAGCCGAATGACGTCGTCGGGAACGTCCTCGCCCGCCGCGGCATAGCCGGTCACCAGCAACGCGGGCGTGCGGTTGCCCGATGCGCGCAGCTCGCCGATCAACTGGCCGCCGGTCATCCCCGGCATCAGATAGTCGGTCACCACGATGTCGGCATCGACGCCCGAGCGGATCGCCGACAGCGCCTGGCTCGCCGACGACATCTCTATCACGACATAGCCGATATCGCGCAGCATGTCGGCGGTCGCGGCGCGCACGACGTCCTCGTCATCGACCAGCAGCACCTTGGCGCCGTGTCGCGCGGGCACGGGTTCCGACGCGCTCTCGACCATGTCGACGGGCGTCTCGGAGGTCGCGGGCAGCCACAGTTCGACCGCAGTCCCCGCCCCCGGCTCGCTCGTCAGCCGCAGCGTCCCGCCCGATTGCGCGGCGAGGCCGTGAACCATCGACAGGCCGAGCCCGGTGCCCTTGCCTACGCCCTTGGTCGAGAAGAACGGCTCGGTCGCGCGCGCGAGCGTCGCGCGGTCCATCCCGATCCCGGTATCGGCCGCGGTCAGCCGGATATAGCTGCCCGCCGCCAGGCCGACCGTGTTGCGATCGTCGACCACGGACTCACCGACCGACAGCGTCAGGCGCCCGCCCCCCGGCATCGCGTCGCGCGCGTTGATCGCCAGGTTGAGCAACGCGAGTTCGAGCTGGTTCGGATCGACACGCGCCGAGGACAGATGCCGCGGCACCTCCAGCACGACGGTGATCGACGGGCCGAGCGAGCGGCGGATCAGGTCGACCAGCCCATCGATCAGCGCACCGATAACGACCGCGCGTGGCTGCAACGCCTGCCGTCGCGCAAAGGCAAGCAGGCGCTGGGTCAGCGTCGCCGCGCGCTCGGCGGCCTGGAGCGCGCCGCCGATCATCCGCTGCGTTCGCTCGTCGTCCTTGTGGCGCCGCCGCATCAGATCGAGGCTGCCGACGATCGGGGTCAGCAGATTGTTGAAATCATGCGCGACACCGCCGGTCAGCTGGCCGATCGCATCCATCTTCTGCGCCTGGGCGAGTTGAGCATCGGCCTCCTTGCGGTCGGTCACGTCGGAGATCACGCCCGACATCCGTACCGCCGTGCCGCTGTCGTCGTGGCGGACGCGCCCCTTGAGGACGACCCAGCGCCTGACGCCGTCCGCCGCGTCGATGCTGCATTCGAGATCAAGCGTCCCGACCCGCCACGCCTCGTCCACCGCGCGCTTCACCTCCGCACGTTGCCGCGGATCGACATGGTCCAGGAAGGTCTCAAGATTCCACCGTGCGGCGCCCTGCGGATAGCCGAAGATATCATCGTGCCGCTGGGTCCGGCGGGTTTCGCCGGTCTTCAGATCGAAATCCCAGCTGCCCATCCCGGCCGCGTCGAGTGCGATTTCGAGACTCTCGCGCGCCAGCCGGAGTTCCGCGGTGCGATCCTCGACCGCGCGTTCCAGCGTAACCGCGACGTCGCGCAATTCATATTGCCGGCCGCGCGCGGTCAGCGCGGAGCGGATCGCGCCGAGCATCGCCTCAGCATGAAGCGGCCGCTCGAGCAGCACGACGCTGCCCAGGTCGCGCAGCCTTTCGGTCGCGCGCAGTGTGCGCGGCGTGCGAGTACCGTTGGCGAGCACCACGAATGGGATATCCGCCCAGCCCGGCTGCGCTGCGACCCAGTCGGTCAGCGCGGAGGAATCCTCCGCCGTCAGTGCCTCCTCAGTGAGCATCACTGCGCCCGCCCCATCGTGCAACGCGAGGACCAGCGCGGCCTGGTCGGCGCAGATCGTCGCGACGATCGCATTGCGCGACAGCAGGTCCGCCGCGATCGCCGCGTCGCGGCCACGCGGGGCTAGGATAAGCACGCGGTCCTGCATGCTAGCGCTGTAGGTCCTCGGTCCTGATCCGGCTCGTCATCAACGTCGTTCCTTCACCGGAGAATGTCGGTACGCCAGCCAGGACGCCCTGGAATTGCCGCAGCGGTTCGCCGACATGCAATCCACTGCTACCGATCTGGAACTCCCGGATCGTCCTTTCGTGCCGCGCGGTGCGGGTCTTGATCACCGAAATCGCCTGGCGGACTTCGCCATGCGCCTCGAAATAGCGCAGCTGGACGATCGTGTCGGACAGATAGCTCAGGTCGACATCGGACCGGATATCGCCCGTGATCCCGTGCAGCCCGAGGATCAGCAGGCTGACGATCCCCTTCTGGCCGAGATAGGTGAGCATCTCGTGCATCTGCAGGACGAGGAACTGTTCGTTCGGCATCGCCTGCAGATACGCGTTGAGGCTGTCGATCACGACGACCTTGGCGCCGTGCACCTCGACCGCGGCGCGGACCGCGTTCGAAAACTCCCCTGGCGACATTTCGGCAGGATCGATGGCGCGCAATGCCAGCTGGCCGCTGTCGACGAACGGCGCCAGGTCCATGCCGAGCGCCGCGCTGCGCTTGAGCAACGTCGGCAGTCGTTCGTCGAACAGGAAGTAGGCGGCGCGATCGCCGCGCTTGAGCGCGGCGATCATGCTCTGCACCGAGGCGGTGGTCTTGCCGACGCCCGCGGGGCCGGTCAGCAGCGTGGCGGTGCCGGGGATCAGCCCGCCGCCCAGCAGCGCATCGAGTTCGCTCGACCCGGTCGACATCGCCTCGTCGGAATAGGGTGCGCTATGTTCCGACGCGACCAGCCGGGGATAGACTCGCAGCCCGCCCCGCTCGATCTCGAAATCATGATAGCCGCCGCGATAGCGGACACCGCGCATCTTGACGACGTGCAGCCGCCGCCGCTGCGCACCGAACCCGGACAGCGTCTGCTCGAGCGAGACGACGCCGTGCGCGATGCTGTGCAGCTGGAGGTCGCCGCCGCTGCCGCTCTTGTCGTCGAGGAACAGCACGGTGCAGTCGCGCGTCGAGAAGAAGTGCTTGAGCGCGAGGATCTGGCGGCGATAGCGGATCGGGCTCTGCGCGAGCAGACGCAGCTCGGACAGGCTGTCGATGACGATCCGCGAGGGCCGAATCTCGTCGACCTTCGCCATCATGTCGCGGATCGTCTCGCCGAGCTCGACCTCGCTTGGATGCAACAACGTCTGTTCGTGATCCTCGCTGAAGCCGTCCACGGGCACCATCTCGAACAGCACGAGCGGATCGAGCGACCAGCCATGCGTCCGGGCTACCGCGCGCAGCTCGACCTCGGTCTCGGCGAGCGTGATATACAGCCCGACCTCGCCGACTGCGACGCCGGTAAGAAGAAACCCTAGGCCAAGCGTGGTCTTGCCGGTGCCGGGCGTCCCCTCGACCAGATACATCCGGTCCGGGGTCAGCCCGCCATTGAGGATATCATCGAGCCCTTCGATTCCAGTCCGTGCCAGTGTCGGAAGATCGTCGTCGTGTGCCAACTGGCACTCCTTTCTCTCGACCGGCACGCCAATATCGGGCTTCCGGTCTCAGCAAACATAGGAGATTGCGCGCTATTCGCAAAGGCGGCGGCGCGCCTAGCCGGGTCGCCCAAGGAACACGACACCGGGCACGGACAGCGTCTCGCCGGTGGGGGCAAGGCGACCATCGGCGGCGATTCGGAACACCGCGAGGCTCCCCGATCGCTCATTGCCGACGACCAGCTGCCGCTCGTCATCGAGCAGCGCGAAGACGCGCGGCCAGTGCCCGCCGCTCGCGATATGCTGGATCAGCGACGGAACGCCTGCCGCATCGAGCGCGAACACCGCGATGCTGTCATGCCCGCGGTTCGAGACATAGATCCGCCTGCCGGCGCGATCGATCGCGATATGCGCGGCTTGCGACGCGCCGCGATGCCCGGCGGGCAGTGTCGAAAGGCTGTGGCGACCGACGAACATCCCGTCCTTGCGCGCATCGAGCGTGTGCAGCGCGTTCGACAGTTCGCACACGACATAGGCCAGCGGCTGGCGGGGGTGCCGAACCATGTGCCGCGGCCCCGCCCCCGCCGGCGCACGCCACGCGACCAACGGCGGCGCGACGCTACGCGACACCGGATCGAACCGATAGGCGAAGATCGCATCGGCGCCGAGATCGACCGCGTGAAGCCAGCGACGATCCGGGCTGCAGCCGACCCAATGCGCGTGCGGTGCCTCCTGGCGTTCATGATCCTTGCCCGCACTGGCGAAGCTGTCCGCATCAGCATGGCGGAACACGCTGGGGGATGCGGGCGCCCCAGTCTGCCGGTCGAGCGGGAAGAATGCGACGCTGCCGCTCGAATAGTTTGCAACTGCGAGACAAGCGGATTGGCGATCGAGCGCGACGTGACACGGATCCGCGCCCCCGCTCGATACCGTCGCGCGCCGGACCCAGCCGGGGGCGTAGGCGGACACCTCGCCCTGCGCCTGCTCGCGCACCAGATACCACATCCCGCCGGGCCCACCGCCGATCCCGAACGACGCGTCCGCGATGCCGTCGACCGGCATCCCGACCCGCCACCGATCGCCATTACCCGCGATCGGATACAAGCCCTTGCCGCCCTCGCGCCCGTAGGTACCCGCGATCAGGGTCGGCGCGGTTCGCGCCGTTCGGGCGTGTCCGGCCGCCATCGGAAAAGCCAGCGTCGCGCCCATCGCGCCGAGCAGAGTCCGTCGTGTCGTTCCGTCGGTCATGCCATCCCCCGCCATGCGCCACATGCACGCGATACGGCGCCTGCACCACATCCCCATGCGGCAGCGAGCAAGCGTTGGGAAGCGCGACCGCATCGCGATGCCCGCCCAGGCCACCCCCCGGTCGAGAAACGCCTCGATCGCACTCACGATCGCCGGAAGCGGCGCGCTGCCGCAGACGTCCCGACGCGACGCCTGGACAATGAGAACGGTTCAATTCCGACGGGTTTGTGTTCTTTAAGAACAGGCGACTGATCTGGGCGACGTGCAACGCGCGCTCGCGACCATTTCGCGTTTACTGCATCGCGCGGACAATAGTTACCGCGCGGTGCGGCACGCCTGCCGGCTGTGCATCCGCAAGGCTTGACCGCTGCCGCCACCGGGGCCAGATCGCTGTCATTATTGGATATATCGAACGCCTGGGGGGGGGTGGGTCATCAGGCGTATCATCACCGTGTTGGCAATCCTGCACTGTCTCGCCTTCATCGATCGCACCATGATCGGCGGTGCGTTGCCATTGATGCGCCTGGACCTGCCGATGACCGATGCCGGCGCGGGCTGGCTGATCGGGACCGCCTTTGCCGTGCCGTACGGCGTGACCGCGCTGGCGCTGGCGGCGATGCTGCGCGGGCGGCGGGCATCGCCGTGGTGGTTGATCGGCGGCGTGGCGGTCTGGACCGCGGCAACGCTCGTGACTGGCGCGGCACAATCCACGACGATCTTGCTGCTGGCGCGGGCGGGGCTCGGCATCGGCCAGGCGATGTTCGTGCCGGTGGCGATCGCCTGGCTCGTCGACACGGCCGGCGCCGACGCGCGCGCGCGTGCGCTCTCAGTCTTCACGAGCGGCTCGACGATCGGGCGCAGCACCGCGCTGCTGGCGATCGGCGCGTTGCTGTCATTGTTGACCGTCCTCGCGCCCGTCGATCCCGCCAACCCGCTGAGCGGCGTCGCGCATTGGCGGTGGCTCTTCGTGATCACCGCGTTGCCCAACATCGTGATGCTCCCGCTGCTCGTCGGTATCCGCCGCAGCGCCGCGCGCATCGGCCCGGTCGGGCCCCTGCCCGATGGTCCACCGACGAGTCCCCTGCCAGCCGAAGTCCGCTGGTCGACGATCGCGCTATATTTTGCGGCGGCGATCATGCCCGTCCTGCTCATCCAGGCGATGGGCGCGTGGCTGCCGACGCTGTTCGTGCGCGACCGCGGTCTCCTGCCCGCCGAAGCGGCGATCCTGCTTGGCGGCGTAACGCTGATCGCGGCGCCCGCGGGCCAGCTTGCCGGCGGCTGGCTGATGACCCGCTATACCGCGTGGCATGATCACGTCCCGGCGATCCTCCTCACCGGGCTGATCGCGACGCTGCTGCCGCTCGCGGCGCTGGTCTGGGCGCCGAGCCTCGCCGGGGCGGTGGTCGGCGTGGCGATGGCGAACCTCACACTCGGGATCGCTTCGTTCTGCGGGCTGTTCGGCGTACAGATGCTGAGCCCGGTCTCGGCGCGCGTCACCGTCAACGGCATCTTTCTCGCGCTCGTCACGCTGGTGGGCGTCGGCGTCGGACCGCTGCTGACTGGCGTGCTGGCGACCGTCGCCGGAAGCGGCGGCGGCGGCACTGTTCCTGCTGTCGGGGCGCTCGGGGCCGCGTTGTTCACCACCGGCGTGATCGCAAGCTGCGTGTGTGCGCTGGCGGTCTGGGCGGTCCGGCCCCGCTATCGCCAAAGATGCGCGCCATGACCGCGCCCGAGGCACCCGAACGGGTTTCGTTCGACAGCGCGGCGTTGCCGCCGAACGAGCGGATCGATCGGTATCGGGCGCTCTACGCGCTGGGCGCCGACGTCACGCAGATCGGCCCCGACCCGCGCGCCGCGTTCGAGGCCTGGCGACTGGACCGCGCGCTGCTCTACGATCGCCGCCTCAACGACATCAGCCACAGCCGGGGCGAGCAGAGGGTCGGCCGCGACGGCTTCACGCACTGGACCGTGACGCTGGTGTTCGAGGGCCTGTTGCAGGTCGATATCGGCGACGGCATCCGCGACATCAAAGCCGGCGAGGTCGTGCTGGTCGATGTCAGCCGCGCCACGCGCAACATGATGCGCGATGCACGAATCGCGACGCTCGCGATCGCGCAGGACCGGATCGAGGAGACCGTCGGGCCGATCGGGGCTCTGCACGGACTGGTGCTGACCGCCGACCAGTGCCGGCTCTACGCCGATTTTGTCCAGTCGCTGCTGTCGAACCTGCCCAACATGAAGACCTCGTCGCTGCCGGCTGCGACGTCTGCGCTGTGCACGCTGCTGAAGGTCGCGCTGGAAACCTATGGCCTGCACGACACCATCGTCGAGGCCGGGCGCGACGGGCGGCGACTGAGCCAGCTTCGCACGCTGGTCGACGGCCGGCTGGGGGATCCCGATTTCGATGCAGAGACGGCAATTGCCGAGACCGGCGTGTCGCGTGCGACGCTGTACCGGCTGCTGCGGCCGCAACAGGGGCTTGCCGCCTTTATCCTCGCGCGACGCCTCGAACAGGTCCGGCGCGCGCTCTCCAACCCCGCCGAGCGACGGTCGTTCGCCGAGATCGCGCTCGACGCGGGGCTCGTCACCGAGAGCCACGCCAGCCGTGCGTTCCTGGCGCGCTACGGGCTGCGTCCCGGCGGCTATCGCACCGCGGTCGCGACCGCGATGGCGGAGACCGACCCTATCGAGCAGATCCGGTTGTGGCAGCAGGAACTGCGCTGACCTCGGTCAGGACCGCGCCTGCCATGCGAGCCACAGCCAGCCCCCGATCAGCAACGCGCCGCCGATCGGCGTGATCGCCCCGAACCAGCGCGGCGCCCCCAGCGCCATCGCATAGAGCGTCACCGCGAAGATCGCCGCGCCGGCCACGAACAGCCAGGCGGGTCCGCGCGCCTCCATGCGGATCGCGACCAGCGCCGCGACCACGTGGACCAGCTGGTACTGCGCGCCGGTCTTCAGCCACTCCGCGGCGGCACCGCTCGCGCCGTGTGCGCCGAACGCGCCTGCAGCGACCGCGAGCGCGCCCGACAAGGCGGCGAGAATGACGATGATCATGGCTGGTCGTTCCCCCAGGGAAAGCGTTGCGCGGTCTCGGTGCGCGCCGCGCGGATGTCACCCGAGTCGATCTGGAACTGCAACCGCTCCTTGTCGCGCGCGCGATAGGCTTCCTCCGCGCGGTCGATATCGCCCGGCGCGACATCGAGCCCGCGCAACGCCAGCCGCGCCATCTTCACCGCCGATTCGAGCACTTCGCGGACCACCGCATTCGCCGACGTGTTCTTCAGCTTGACCAGCGCACGCCGATCATAGGCGCGGACGTAGATCGCCGCGTCGGGAAACGCCTCGTGCACGCCCTCGATCGTCGCGGGATCGAGCTGGTCGCCGTCCATGCAGAAGCAGATGACCTCCGCCTCCGCGGCGCCCGCCTGGCGCAACAGGTCGAGCCGCGTGCCGTCGCCATAATAGACCTTCGCGCCGAACTCGCCGGCGATGTCGATCATCTCGATATCGGTGTCGATCAGCGTCACCGGAATATCCTCCTCGAGCAGGATCTGGCCGACTGTCTGGCCAAACCGCCCATAGCCGACGATGATCGCGTTCGCGCCGTCGACCTTGGGACCGTCGCGCTGCTGCCCCTTGGCGACCGGCTCGGTCCGGAAGCGGCGCGTGATCCCCATCAGGAACGGCGTCGTCGCCATCGACAGCGTGATGATCGCGCCGAACAGGCTCGCCGCCTGTGGTTCGATCAGCAGCCCGGCCTGCGCCTGTGCGAACAGCACGAAGCCGAACTCGCCGCCCTGGCTCAGCAACAGGCCGAGCGCGAACGCCTGGCGCCACGTCATCTTGAATGCCATCCCGATCAGCATGATCACGCTGGTCTTGGTCAGGATCAGCGCGGCCGCCATCGCCATCACGAACAGCGGACGCTCGGCGATCGCGTTCAGATCGAGCACCATGCCGACCGCGAGGAAGAACAGCCCGAGGAGGATCGATCGGAACGGCTCGACATCGGCTTCGAGTTCGTGCCGGTACGGGCTGTCAGCGAGCATGACGCCGGCGATGAACGCGCCAAGCGCGGTCGACAGCCCGAGCCATTCCATGATCGCGGCGCTGGCGATGACCGTGAAAAGGCCGGCGAAGACGAACATTTCACGCTCGCCGAGATTGCCGATCAGGCGGAAGAACGGGCGAAGCAGGAAGCGGCCTGCGACGACAAGGCCGACGACCGCGAGCACCGTGTAGATCGCGAGCAGCCAGCCGGGCGGCGCGTTGGCGTCGGCGGGATTGCGGCTCATCGCCGCGACGATCGTGATGAGCGGGACGATCGAGAGATCTTGGAACAACAGGATCGAAAACGCGCGCTCGCCGAACGGCGTCTTCATACGGCCCGACGATCGCAGCATCGGCAGGACCTGCGCGGTCGAGGACAGCGCGAGCGGGAGCCCGAGCGCGAGTGCGGCAGGCAGCGAGAATCTAGCGCCGATCCAGACGATCGCGGTGATCGCCAGCCCGCAGATTGCGACCTGCAACAGGCCCAGCCCGAATATCTCCTCCTTCATCCGCCACAGGCGTGACGGATTGAGCTCAAGCCCGACGATGAACAGCAGCAGCGTGATGCCGAGTTCGGCGAAGCCGAGCTTGGATTCCGCATCGCCGACCAGGCCGAGCACATGCGGCCCGACGACCGCGCCCGCGACGAGATAGCCGAGCGTCGCACCCAGCCCGAGTCGCCGGAACAACAGCACGAACATCAACCCGAACCCAAGCAGTACGACTCCGTCGCGCAGCAGCGACGGCGACGTGCCCTCGGCCATCAGGCTTTGGCCTTTGCAGCGGTATCGGCGGCTTCGGCCGCGGCTTCGAACGCCAGCCGGATCGAGGGATGGCGCGCAGTGTAATCGAGCGCGGGGGTGAAGATATCCATCCCCGGCCAATCGGGCGCATCGCCTTCGCGCGCAAGCCAGGTGGTCAGCCCATCGCGCGCGGCGGCGAGTTCCGCAGGCGTCCGGCCGAGGATGTTGGCGGCGAGCAACGACGACGATGCCTGGCCCAGCGCGCAGGCGCGGACGAGCAGCCCGACCTCGCTCACGCGCCCCTCGGCGTCGACCGCGACGTCGATTGTCACGCGGCTGCCGCAGATAGGCGAGCGTTTCTCGGCGGTCGCCATCGGCGCGGGGAGGCGTTCGTGGTGCGGGATCGTCGCGGCGAGACGCAGGATCTCGGCGTTGTAGAGGGGCGCGCTCATGGCTTCGGCTCGCTTGCGTTATCGGATCGGGAGGGCGGCGTCATGGCGCCGAACACGGGTTTGCCGCGGCGGCGGCGGTCGACGAAATCGGCGATGCTGGCGCTGGTGGCGTTGAGCAGCGGGTAGGTACGCGACGTCGTCATCCAGCCGGGCCGGCGCGCGGGTCCGCCGCCCATCGTATCGATGACGAGCGTCGCGAGCAGGAAGACGAGGCTGGCGAGGATCAGGCCCTTGAGCGCGCCGAACCCGAAGCCGAGCGCGCGATCGACGGGTCCCAAGATCGACGTCCTGGTCCGTGCGCCGATCGCATTGGCGACCAGCCTTCCGCCGATATAGGTCAGCCCGGTGATGATCGCGAAGGCAAGCACCGCGGCGCCGCCGACGGTACCGATCATCGGCGACAGCGTGGCGGCGAGCGGGATGTGGAACAGCTTCAGCATCGCCACCATCGCGACCCAGGCGAACATCGACAGCACTTCCGTCACGAACCCGCGGATCAACCCGAGCACCGCCGACCCGGCGACGGCGAGCAGGACGACGATGTCTAGCGCGGTGAGGTTCATGGATCTGGAATAGGGATGCGCGCGCCGAACCGCTAGTGCGGGAGTTCGTGTCGCGTCCTCGCCAGCCCCGTCATACCCCGCGCGGTGCTACCCCCGCCCCATCATGTGATCGACGAACGAGGCCAGCGTCTTGAAGCCCGACAGTTTCATGCCGCTCTTCTCCCCCGTCATCGACGCCGGGACCAGCGCGCGCTCGAAGCCGAGCTTGCTCGCCTCCTTGAGCCGCAACGGCCCATGCGCGACCGGACGAATCTCGCCCGACAGCGCGACCTCGCCGAACGCCACCGCGTCGACGGGCACCGGGCGTTCCGACATCGCCGAAATCAGCGCCGCCGCCACCGCCAGGTCCGCCGCCGGATCCTGCACGCGGTAGCCGCCGGCGATGTTCAGATAGACTTCGGCATTCGAGAAGCTGAGCCCGCACCGCGCCTCGAGCACCGCGAGGATCATCGCGAGCCGCCCCGAATCCCAGCCGACCACCGCGCGCCGTGGCGTCGCGCCTGACGCAAGCCTAACGGTCAGCGCCTGGATCTCGACGAGCACCGGCCGAGTCCCCTCCAGCGCGGGGAACACCGTCGCGCCGGTCATCGCGTCGTCGCGGTGCGTGAGGAACAGCGACGACGGATTGCCGACCTCCGCCAGCCCCTCGGTCTGCATCGAGAAGACGCCGATCTCGTCGGTACCGCCGAAGCGGTTCTTGATCGCGCGCAGGATGCGATACTGGTGGCTGCGCTCGCCTTCGAACGACAGCACCGTGTCGACCATATGCTCGAGCACGCGCGGACCGGCGATCGAGCCGTCCTTGGTGACGTGCCCGACCAGCACCACCGCGGTGCCGCGTTCCTTGGCGAAGCGGATCAGCTCCTGCGCCGACGCGCGGACCTGGCTGACCGTACCGGGCGCGCCCTCGATCAGGTCCGAATGCATCGTCTGGATCGAATCGATCACGAGCATCGCCGGCGGCCGGGTCTGCAACGTCGTCAGGATGTCGCGCGTCGAGGTCGCCGCCGCGAGCTGCACCGGCGCATTGCCGAGCCCCAGCCGCCGCGCGCGCAGCCGCACCTGGTCGGCCGCCTCCTCGCCCGAGACATAGGCGACCGACTGGCCCGCGAGCGCCATCTTCGCCGCCGCCTGCAGCAGCAGCGTCGACTTGCCGATGCCGGGATCGCCCCCGATCAGCGTTGCCGATCCCTCGACGAACCCGCCGCCCAGCGCGCGGTCGAGCTCGGCGATGCCGGTCGCCATCCGGTCGGGCAGCTTGATCTCGGCATCGAGCCCGACGAGCTGGATCGCGCGGCCGCCGGTCTGCAGATTGTGCTTCGAATGGAACGGCGTCGCAGCGGTGTTCGCCTCCTCGACCAGCGTGTTCCATTCGTTGCAATCGGCGCACTGCCCCGCCCACCGGTGCGACACCGATCCACAGGACTGACATACATAACGTTTCTGGGGTTTCGCCATGGCGGCGGCTTAGCCCAGCAGGAACGATAAGGGAACATCGTTCGCCCAGATCGGCCCCGCAAAGCGCGTGCGGCCGGATTGTCTGGCGCTTGTCCACGTGCGGCGCTATCCGCCCGGAGGATGCAGCCGACCGATCTCCGTGTGGCCCTGTTCAGCGGCAATTATAATTATGTCCGCGACGGCGCGAACCAGTCGCTGAACCTGCTTGTCGGGCACCTGTTGTCGCGCGGCGTGCAGGTCCGCGTCTATTCGCCGACCGTCGCCAAGCCCGCCTTCCCCGCGATCGGCGATCTGGTCGACGTGCCCGCGATCCCGCTGGTCGGCGGTCGCGGCGAATATCGCGTCGCGCTGGGCATTACGCCGCGCGTGCGCCGCGACATCGATGCGTTCGCGCCCAACATCGTCCATGTCTCCGCGCCCGAGTTTCTCGGCCATGCCGCGGTCGCCTATGCCCGCACGCGCGCGATCGCGACGGTCGCCTCGTTCCACACGCGGTTCGAGACCTATTTCCGTTATTACCGGATGGGCTTTCTCGAGCCGCTCGCGAAAAAGCGGCTGACCCGCTTCTACAACCGGGTCGACGAGGTCGTCGTCCCCTCGCCCAGCATGGCCGAGCTGTTGCGCGGCTGGGGGGTGACCTCGTCGATCGGCATCTGGTCGCGCGGGATCGATCACGACCGGTTCAACCCGGCGCGGCGCGATCTGGCCTGGCGGCGCTCGCTCGGCATCGGCGATGACGAGATGGTCGTCGGGTTCCTCGGCCGGCTGGTGAAGGAAAAGGGCCTCGACGTCTTTGCCGACGTGCTGACCGAGTTGCGCCGCCGGGGCGTCCGCCACCGCGTCGTGGTGGTCGGCGAAGGCCCGGCGCGCGACTGGTTTGCGGAGCGCGTGCCCGAAGCGGTGTTCACCGGCTTCCAGTCGGGCGAGGCGCTCGGCCGCGCGGTCGCGTCGATGGACGTGTTCTTCAACCCCAGCGTCACCGAGACGTTCGGCAACGTCACGCTCGAGGCGATGGCGGCGAGCGTCCCCGTCGTCGCCGCGCGCGCGACCGGCGCGGTCGACCTGATCGACGACGGCCGCACCGGCTTCCTGGTGCCACCGACCGACATCGCCGGCTATGCCGACGCGATCGGCAGGATCGTCGCCGAGCCGGGCCTGCGCCACGCGATGGGCAGCGCCGGCCATGCCAAGGCGGCGGGCTATCGCTGGGACGTGATCAACCAGACCGTGCTCGACACCTACCTTGCGGTGATGGCGCGCCGCGAGCGCGGCTGATCGACCACCGATAACGCACCGATCGGCGTCAGACAGCCGCCCAGTCGAACGTCAGCGGCGCCTCGCGGAAGGCGAAGCGGTCGAGATGGCTCGACACCACGCCGCGCATCCGCTCGACATCCTCGCCGTCGGGGACCGTCAGCGCGACGTCCAGCGTCTCGCTGTCCGCGCGCATCTCCAGCACCGCGCCGTTCGGGAAGGCGATGCGGCCCTCCTCTTCCGACATCGTGACGTCCATCTTGTGACTCCAGTGCTTGGCAAGCTGCTGGAGATACTTGCTCGCCGAATGCGTCGGTACGCGTGCGACGGAGACGCTCACTTCAAGCGCTCGATCTTCTGCGCGACCTCGTCGATCAGTGCCGCCACGTCGTGCAGCGTATCCTCGTTGACGTCCTCGCGCATGAGCCGGTGCTGGAGCACCTGGCGAAGATTGCCCATTGCCCGCCGGATCGGCGCGCCATCGGTCCGCTCCGATTCCGCGCCCACCGCCGCCAGCCGCGCGAACAGCGCATCGACGATCGCGCTATTCTCGGCCAGATGCGCACGGCCCTCGTCGCTCGCCGCAAAGCGCTTCTTGGCGCCCTCCGACTGCTGCTCCTCGATCAGCCCCATCTCGTCGAGCATGCTGAGCGTCGGATAGACGACCCCCGGGCTCGGCGCATAACCGCCGCCGGTCAGCCCTTCGATCTCGCGGATCAGGTCGTAGCCGTGGCGTGGTGCGTCGGCGATCAGCTTCAGCATCACGAGCTTCAACTCGCCGCCATCGAACAGCCGGCGCCGACCACCGGGGCCGCCGCGATGCCCGTGCCGTCCATGCCCGCCATGACCGTCATGGCCCGGCCGACCGCGTTGCTCGCCGTCGCCACGCGGGCCACCGGTCCATGCTCCATATTCTGTACCAAACCGCATTTGAGTGTTCTCCGATATATCTTCGTTCATGACGCAAGATATATCGAAGACTATTTCGTGTTCAAGGGGGCGGTCGAAAGATTCGCGCAATTCTCGTCCGCCACGGGAAAGACGATCCGTAGAGGGAGGACGCGCATGGATGGGCAAACCGCCCCCCCGCCCCTATCTTTGCCGGATGGCCGACCTCTTCGCGGGCTTCGAACCCGCCCCCCCTACCGAAACGCCCCCCGAGAACGCGCCGCTCGCGGATCGCCTGCGCCCGCGCACGCTCGACGAGGTGGTCGGGCAGGATCACATCACCGGCCCCGAGGGTGCGATCGGCAGGATGGTGTCGGCGGGACGGCTATCCTCGATCATCCTGTGGGGCCCGCCCGGCACCGGCAAGACCACCATCGCACGGCTGCTCGCAGACGCGGTCGACCTGCGGTTCGTTGCGATATCGGCGGTGTTCTCGGGCGTGGCCGAACTGAAGAAGTCGTTCGCCGAAGCGCGCGAGCATGCCAAGATGGGCAAGCGCACCTTGTTGTTCGTGGACGAGATTCACCGCTTCAACCGCGCGCAGCAGGACGGCTTCCTGCCCTATGTCGAGGACGGCACCGTCACGCTGGTCGGCGCGACCACCGAGAACCCGTCGTTCGAACTCAACGCCGCGTTGCTCAGCCGCGCGCAGGTGCTGATCCTCGAACGCCTCGGCCGCGGTGCGCTCGAACAGCTGCTCGACCGTGCCGAGGTGGTGATGGAGCGCCCCCTACCCGTCACGCCGCCCGCCAAGGACGCGCTGATCGCGAGCGCGGACGGCGATGGCCGATTCCTGCTCAACCAGGCGGAGACGCTGTTCTCGGTCAACCTGCCCGAACCGCTCGATCCGGCGGGGCTGTCGAACTTCTTGCAACGCCGCGTCGCGGTGTACGACAAGGATCGCGAGGGGCATTACAACCTCATCTCCGCGCTGCACAAATCGATCCGCGGCAGCGATCCGCAGGCGGCGCTCTATTATCTCGCGCGGATGCTGACCGCGGGCGAGGAGCCGCTGTTCCTCCTGCGCCGCCTGACCCGCGCCGCGGTCGAGGATATCGGGCTCGCGGATCCGCAGGCGCTGGTCCAATGCATCGCGGCGAAGGACACCTACGATTTTCTCGGCAGCCCGGAGGGCGAGCTCGCGATCGCGCAGGCCTGCGTCTATCTCGCGACCGCGCCCAAATCGAACGCGGTGTACAAGGCGCAGAAGGCGGCGTGGAAATCGGCGCGCGAGACGGGGTCGCTGATGCCCCCCGCCGCGATCCGCAACGCCCCGACCAAGCTGATGCGCGATATCGGCTACGGCAAGGGCTATGCGTATGACCATGATGCCGAGGATGCGTTTTCGGGCTCGGATTACTGGCCCGACGAGATGAGCCCGCAGACCTTCTACGCGCCCACCGAACGCGGGTTCGAAAAGCGCCTGTCGGAACGGCTGGCCTATTGGGACGGCCTGCGCGCGACCAAACGTGCATGAGGGATAGGGACGCGGTCGCCGCCTATGCGCTCTCGTTGACCGATCGCGCGGCATGGGATCAGACCTTGGTCGCGCAGCGCAAAGGCTATGGCGATCGCCCCTGATCGGTTCAGCCACTTCGCCGCGATCGACTGGTCGGGCGCGGTCGGCGCGCGGCAACCCGGCATCGCCGTCGCGATCTGCACGCATGGTGCCGAGGCCCCGACGCTGGTCGCGGCCGAGGGCGGCTGGTCGCGCGCCGCCGCGCTCGACTGGTTGGCGAGTGCGATGCCACCCGATACGCTGGTCGGGCTCGATCTCGGGCCATCGCTGCCGTTCGTCGATCGCGGTGCGTTCTTCCCCGGCTGGTCCGACAGCCCCGCGGACGCGCGCGGCTTGTGGCGGCTGGTCGAGGCGATCTGCGCGGACGACCCGCATCTCGGCGCGAGCAGCTTCGTCGATCATGACGCGATCGCGCCGCACCTGCGGCGCCATGGCGGGCGCAAGGGCGTGTTCTTCGAAGGGCGCGGCCGGCTACGCGTGACCGAGGAGGCGCAGGGTCTGCAGGGGCTCAACCCGACCAGCGCGCTCAACCTGGTCGGCGCCGCGCAGGTCGGCAAGTCGAGCCTGACGGGCATGCGCGTGCTGCACCGGCTCGCCGGGCGCCTGCCGGTCTGGCCGTTCGATCCACTGCCCGCGAGCGGGTCGGCGATCGTCGAGATCTACACGACGATCGCCGCGCGCGCCGCCGGCATCCGCAAGGGCCTCAGCAAGATGCGCGACGCCGAGTCGCTCGACAGGGCGCTCGCCGCGCTCGGCAGCGCGCCGCACCGACCGCTCGCACGCTATGACGACCACGCGACCGACGCGATCCTCACCGCCGCGTGGCTGCGCACCACCGCGCACCGCGCCGACTTCTGGGCGCCGCCCGCACTGACCCCGTATATCGCGCAAACCGAGGGCTGGACCTTCGGCGTTTCTTGAAGCATTGGGCATTCAGCACCGGGCGCGCATAGCCCGGCACGCACCGGCCGGTTTAGCTCAGTTGGTAGAGCGCCAGTTTTGTAAACTGGATGTCGCGGGTTCGATTCCTGCAACCGGCACCACTCCTTTCGAATTCCGACCTGAGGCGTCCGCTCGCTTGCCGACGCCGTGCGATCGCCCTACCACGTGCCGACAAGACCAATCTGATACCGGAGAGCAAAGATGGCGCGACGTACCGGAGAGATCGGCGCCGCAGCGTCGCTGGTGGCAGCGCTTGCAGGACTGGCGACCGTTTTGCCCAGCCAGGCGTCCGCCGCGCCGGTGACCCGCCCGGCGATCTTCCCGACGCCTGTATCGATGACCTTGACGACGGGCACGCTCACGCTGGGCACGTCCGTCGTGCTGATCGCAGCGCCGGGCACCGATCCTGGGACTGTTGCGCTCGTCCGCACGATCCTGACGGCGGTGGGGGTGACGACGATCACCGAAGCGCGCCGACTGCCCGCGGCCTCCGATCGCGTTCATATCGTCCTGGGCGTCGGCGATGCCGGCGTCGTGCGCGATGCGCTCGCCCGCAGTAGCGCCAAGCTCGACACGCAGGCCGAGGGCTACACCATCGCCAGCGTTGCCGTAGGTGCTGGCATCATCACGCTCGCCGGGCACGATTCGGACGGGCTGTTCCATGCCGTACAGACCTTCCGCCAGCTCGCCACCCGCCCCGTCGTGCCTGCGCTCGTGATCCAGGATCATCCGGCGATGCCGATCCGCGGCACGATCGAGGGATTCTACGGCGCGCCCTGGTCGATGGCGGACCGCACGCTGCATCTCGACTTCCTCGCCACGGTCAAGGCGAACACCTATGTCTACAGCCCGAAGGACGATCCCTATGCGCGCGATCGCTGGCGCGAGGCCTATCCTGCCGCCACGCTCGCGTCGCTCGGCACGCTGGCGCAGACCGCACGGCACAACCATGTCGACTTCGTCTATGCGGTGTCGCCCGGGCCGTCGGTCTGCTTTTCCGATCCCGCCGACGTACAGGCGCTGGAACGCAAATTCGACGCGCTGCGAGCGATCGGCGTCGGCAGCTTCTACGTCGCGCTCGACGACATCGAATATACCAAGTGGAACTGCGCGCGCGACAAGACCGCGTTCGGCCCGTCGGGGGCCGAGGCGGCCGGGGTCGCGCAGGCGCAGTTGCTCAACGCGGTGCAGGCGGGCCTGAGCGCCAAAGATCCGGGTACGCGCGCGCTCATCATGGTGCCGACCGAATATTACAACGCCAAGGAAACGCCGTACAAGGCGGCACTGCGCAAGCATCTCGATCCGCGGATCGTCGTCCAGTGGACCGGCACCGACGTCGTCCCGCCCGCGATCTCGATCCCCGACGCAAAGGCCGCAACCAAGGCGTTCGGACGCAAGACGCTGCTATGGGACAATTATCCGGTCAACGATTACGCGCAGACGACGGGGCGGCTGTTGATGGCCCCCTATGCACGGCGCGAGGCCGGGCTGTCGGGCGAGCTGACCGGCATCCTGTCCAACCCGATGAACCAGGAGACACCGAGCCGCCCGGCGGTGACCGGCGTCGCCGCGTTCGGCTGGAACGATACCGCCTATGATGCCGATCGGACCTGGCATTTCTCCGCGCGCGAGCTGGCGGGCGGCGACGAGCGGGCGACCGCGGCCTTGCTCGCCTTCTTCGATACGCAGCACATGGCGCCGACCTTCGGCAGCCAGCCCTGGCAGGAGCAGGCCCCGCGATTGAAGGCGGCGCTGGACTCCGCCCGCGAAGCGCTCGCCGATGGCGACGCGGCGGTCCGGCATCGGGCGATCGCGGACCTGACCCAGCAGGCCGATGCGATTACCAACGCCCCCGACGTCATCCGGTCCGGGACGATCGACCCCGGCTTTGCCGCACAGTCGCGGCCATGGCTCGACGCGATGCAGCTTTGGGGACGCGCACTACAGCTGACCGCCGCCGGGCTGGACGCCGCCGATCGCGGCAGCAGCGCCGCCAGCCGCTATTTCGCCGACGCCAAGCGGCTCGCCGACGAGGCGGCGGCGATCAAGACCATCGCCGGCGCGACCCGGTTCGACGGCCCGATCAAGATCGCCGACGGCGTGCTCGACCGGTTCGTCGCCGATGCCCCGGCGATGATCGCGGTCGCGCCGGTGCCTGATGCACGACGCTGACCGCCGCGCCACCGAAGCCCGGTGGTTGGAACTGACCCGCCACCTGCTCCCGGCCGCTGCGCCGGAACGCGGTTGGCCGGTCCGGGCCGATCATTGCTTCCAGCGCATCTTTCTCGACAATGCCTGTGACGGCGTCTGGTACGACCACATCACCGGTCGCCCGGCCTATGCCCGTGCCGACCCCGTGATCCTCGACCGCGCCGTAGCCTTGGCCGAGGCTGCCCTGGCAGGCGACGCCGATCTGGCGCTGCTCAACCGGCGATCGCTTGCCTGGAGAAAGCTGCGCGCGACCGGCGGGTAACGGGCGTCACCCGCAGCAGCGCTTGACCTTCTTGCCCGAACCGCAGCGGCAGGGATCGTTGCGGCCGAGCTTGACCGGTACAGCGTCGGGCGTGGGCGCCGGATCGGCGCGCGTCGCGCGCGATCGTGCCGCGTGGAGCTGAAGAACGCCCTCGACGAGCTCAGTCGGTGCCCTGTCTTCCAGCGCGTTGATCTCGACACTGTCGAGCGCGCTTTCGTTGCGCGCGATCGCGATCAGCATCGACAGCCGCGCGAGCCCCTCGGCGGCCTCCGCATCGTCGCCTGCCGCGATTGCCGCCCAGCTTTCGGGCCGCAGCGCCATCGCCTCGGCAAATCCGTCGATCCAGATTTCCCACAGCACGTCGCCATTGCGCTCGTCATGGTCGAAGATCGGTCGCGGCTTGCCGCGCGCCAGATCGCGCGCGATCTCGTCGTACCGCGCCATGACGGCATCGACGAACCACTGGACGTCGAGCGGATCCTCGAACGGCGCGATGCCGTCCTCGTCGAGACCCCAGATGCTCTGCAACCACTCTCCCTGCGCGATCCCGTCGGGTCCGACGAGCAGCGCGGTGAGAAACCCGTCGAGCTCGGTCAGCAGCATCGGCTCCTCGAGCGGCAGATCGGCGAGCGCATCGTCGAGGCGGCGAAGGCGGGACGGACGCTGTCTCATGACAGGACCCGCGGGCTGAGGGGCAGCATCACAGGCGCAAGCTCCGTTTGTCCATCTCGGCTGCGGCGATCGCCGTCAGCGGCCCGCGCGTGTCGCGGACGAAGATATCCGCCAGGTCGAGCAGGTCCTCGTCGTTCAGGGCGGTGATCGACGCCTTGATCTCCGCCAGGCAGGTGACCGCCTGGTCGCGCTCGATCGCGCGTCGCTTGATACGTGTCTTCAACATGGTCAGGCCGATAGCAGGAGGGGAGAAAGGCAGGGGTGCAGGCTCTAGCGTGCGCGGGATTCGGGGGTGTCAGCGCGACCGCCGCTTGGTCGGTTTGGCGGTGGCCGCGCGCTCTTCGGCGCCAAGCTTCTGCCAACGCTCGAACCGGACCTTCGTCAATTCGCCCGTCGCGATCGCGGCCTGGACCGCACAGCCCGGCTCGACCCCGTGCGAACAGTCGGAGAACCGGCAGACCTCGGCGGCCGAGGCGAAATCGTCGAAGATCTCCGCGATCCCGGTCGCCGCGTCGGCCAGCTGCAACTCGCGCATCCCCGGCGTGTCGAGCAGCCAGCCGCCCTGCGCCAGCCGGTGCATCTCGCGCACCGTCGTCGTGTGGCGGCCGGTCGAATCGTTCGCGCGAATGGGCTGGGTCGCGATGCTGTCCGACCCGCGCAACGAATTGACCAGCGTCGACTTGCCCACCCCGGACGAGCCTAGGAACGCGACGGTCTGGCCAGGCCCGCACCAGTCGGCAAGGCCGGTGACCGCGGCGGGATCGCGCCCGTTGACGATCTCGACGCGCAACCCGGGCTCGATCGCGCGGGCGGCGGCGGCATAGGTCTCGGGCGTCTCGGCCAGGTCCGCCTTGGTCAGCACGACGACCGGGGTCACCCCGACGTCATGCGCCAGCACCAGATAGCGTTCGAGCCGTGCGACGCTGAAATCCTCGTTGCACGACGCGACGAGGAACACCGTGTCGACGTTCGCGGCAATCATCTGCTCGCGACGCGGATCGCCCGGCGCCCGACGCTTGAACAGGTTCTTGCGGTGAAGCACGCGGACCGGCAGCCCCGTATAGGTGTCGATCAGCACCCAGTCGCCGACGGTCGGGTGGTCGTCAGTCGGCTGCGCACCCGCGATATACGGCGTCACGATATGGCGGGCGCCCGCCCCCGCGACCGCGATCTTGCCGCGGTGGACCGACATCACCCGCACCGGATGACAGTCGCGACCGTCCTCGTCCGACAGCTGGGCGCTGAAATAGGCGTCCCAGCCAAGATCTTCCAATGTCTCGTCAGTCGGCATCATAGGGCGCAGCAGCATCTTTCTTCACGAGCGATCGGCAGTCATCATGCGCGAACCCAGCCGATATGGGGATCCCGACCCGGTATGGCATGCCCCCGCCGGCGAAGCGACAGCCGCCGCCGGGCATCCGAACCGGTCGAGCCCCGTGCTCACTGATAATGCGCGACCTTCTCGAACCCGTCATTGGTCTTCGTCATCTTGATCAACCGCTTCACATAGCTCCGGACATGCCGGTCGAAGCGCGTATCGTTATAGACGCCGCGCCAGAGATACTCGTCACGGTCCAGCAGCGCACGCAGCGCGGTCGACAGCGCCTCCTGCGTATCGGGCGTCGTCCTGCCCTTGAGCATCAGCGAGCACACCATCTCCTCGGCGGTCGCCTTGTCGCAATCGTCCTGAAGCGCGTATCCGCCGCGCTCCGCCACCACCTGGTCCGCCCGCGCCGCGACGACGCGGCGTTCCAGCCATGTGCGGACGATCGCGGGATCCCAGGTCTTGGCGGTCTTCTCGGGCACGTTCTACTCGCAGTCTGTCGCACGCGGCGAAGACGGTGATCGCTCGTGCCGGGCCACGCTCCTACCACCGCCACCCGCTCAGGTACACATGCGCGAGAATCGGCGGGGACAACTGGCGCTGGTTGAGCCGTGACGCCGAATGCCATAGTCCGGTCCCGCCATCGCACCGCGTCCGCATCGTGCGGCGACGGTGTCGAGGCGTTCGGGGGAGGCCGATCCGATGATCTTGGTGATGTTCGCGGCACAAGTCGCCACGCTGGGCGCGACCAACTACAGCGCCGATGCGCCGATGACCGTGCCGACGGGCACGCCAAGCTTTGCCGATGAATTCGACGGCAAGACGATCGACCAGCGCAAATGGCGCTTCGACACGTCGCGCAATGCCGAGGGCTGGGCCAACCACGAGCGCCAATATTATGCGAAGGACCGCGCCGACAATGCGCGGATCGAAGACGGCGCGCTGGTGATCGAGGCCAAGCGAGAGACGCTGTCGAAGGCGAGATTCCCGGACTGGGGCGGTCAGGCCTATACCGCCGCCAAGCTCGTCTCGCGCACCCCCTATGGCTATGGCTTCTACGAGGTCCGCGTGAAGCTGCCCTGCGGACGCGGCAGCTGGCCTGCGGTCTGGTTGCTGCCGTCGGGCGGGACATGGCCCGACGAAGGCGAGATCGACATCATGGAGATGGTCGGCTGGGATGCGGGCACCGTCCATGCGACGCTCCACACCGCGGCGTTCAATCATACCAAGGGCACGCAACGTGGTGCGCAGACCCGGATCGCGACCGCCTGCACGGCCTATCACCGCTATCAGCTCGACTGGCGCGCGGACGCGATCACGATCGGCGTCGATGATCGCGCCACCATGCGCGTCGCCAACGACCAGCCCGGCGGCAAGGCCGCCTGGCCGTTCACGCGCCCCTATGACCTGATCCTCAACCTCGCGGTCGGCGGCGACTGGGGCGGGCAGAAGGGCATCGACGACACGGCGTTTCCGCAGCGGATGGCGGTCGATTACGTCCGGTACTGGCGACGCTGACCGACTCGCTCAACGCCGGCCGCGCGCGAACAGAATGATCAGCCCGCCGCACAACGTCAGCGCGGCGAGCACAAGCATCACCGCGCGGAAATCGGTCGGCGTGGCAAGCGCCCAGGTCAGCAGCGGTCCGAGCAGGCCGGGCAAGGTGTTGGTCAGATTGAGCAGCCCGAGATCGCGTCCGCGGTGGCGCGGGCTGGGCAACAATTGCATCGCGAACGACGCGTGCAGCGCCAGGAACACCGACGCCCCCGCGGCATAGACGCAGAAGGCGATCGCGCCGACGGCAAAGCTGTCCGCCACCGCCATCCCGACCAGCCCCGCGGCTGCGACGATCGTCGCGGCGGACAGGAACGGCTTGGTGCGCCCATAGCGGTCCGCGAGCCGCCCGACGAGCACCGCGATCGGCAGCGGCACCGTATAGGCGGCGATCATCACCATCCCCATCCGCGCCGCGATGGTGCCCGGGGCCTCCGCCGGCGCGACGCTTTCGAGATAATAGAACAGATAGACCATCAGCGCGCTGCCCGCGATCTGCACGAACAGCCGTGCCGCCCACGCCAGCGCCAGGTCCCGCCGCAGCACCGCCGGGGCCGGCCCGGTCGACTGCGCCTCCATCACCGGCTGCGCGCGCGTGAGAAGCAGGGGTATCGTGCAACTGGCGATCGCCAGCGCGACGATCGCCAGCCGCGCGCTGTCGCCAAGCAGCGCAGTCGCCACAAGCGCGGCGGCGAGCGCCGAGGCAACTGGGCTCGCCATCGCCAGCAAGCCGCCCGCCACGCCCTTTTGCGCATCAGGCACTTCGTCCGCCATGATCGCCAGCAACGGCGCGAGCAGCGCGTTCACCGCAACCTGGAACGCGACGACCGCCAGGACGAGCCCCATCGCCGACGTGGTCGCGGCGATCGCGGCATAGGACAGCATCGTCGCGACCAGCCCGCCGGCAAGCCAGGCGCGGCGCCCGCCACCGCGCGTCACCGCCCGGTCGCTCAGCCAGCCGAACGTGATGTTGGACACGCTCGCGGCCAGCGCGCCCGCGACGACGATCGCGGTGAGCACGCCGAGCCGCCCTGCCCCGGCGACCGCATCGACCTTTATCGGCAGCAACAGCGTCAGCAGCGGCAGATAACCGACGACCCCGCCGACATAGGCCAGCGCGAAGACCAGCAGGAAGCCCGTCGACCGACGATCGGACAGCGGCGCGGTGAAGGGAGAAGGACGCGCCATCCCGCAATCCCTAAGCCCGACGAACCGCGCGGAGCAACCGCCCTCCAGCATCGCCCGTGCGAAACCAGCGCCCGCACCCGCCGTGCCCTGCCCCGAATGGCCGAGTGTTGCACCGCGGACACTGTTGGATCCATTTCGTGTGAACGTTCACAACGGTACCGCTACCGTTGTTGACACAGTGTGACGGACGGAGAATGTGAACGTTCACGGAGAAGGCGCAGATCATAGCGTCGTCGACAGGGGAGGACTATCATGCGTGGCTTCACAGCTCGCTCGCTTTCGCGTTTCATCATCGGCACCTCGGCACTGGCGCTCGTTGGCCTGCCCGGCATCGCGATGGCGCAGGACGCCGCCGCCACGGTCGGCAATCCCGGCCCGTCGGACATCGCACCACAGGCCGCCCCCGCCGATCCGAACGAGACTACCGACGACATCGTCGTGACGGGTATCCGCGCATCGCTGCGCGAGGCGATCGACATCAAGCGCAACGGCCAGGGCGTGGTCGACGCGATCTCGTCCGAGGACATCGGCAAGTTCCCCGACACCAACCTCGCCGAATCGCTCCAGCGCATTACCGGCGTGTCGATCGACCGCTCGAACGGCGAAGGCTCGACCGTCACCGTCCGCGGCTTCGGCCCCGAATATAACCTCGTGACGCTCAACGGTCGCCAGATGCCGACCTCGTCGCTGGGCGACGGCGCCAGCGCGCCCGCCACGCGCTCGTTCGACTTCGCCAACCTCGCCTCGGAAGGCGTCGCCGCGGTCGAGGTCTACAAGACCGGCCGCGCCGCAGTCCCCTCGGGTGGCATCGGCTCGTCGATCAACATCCGCACCCCCCGCCCGCTCGACAAGCCGGGCACGCGCGGCAGCGTCGCCGCCAAGGGCGTGCTCGACAGCTCGCGCAACGGCAAGGACCCGATCACCCCCGAAGTGTCGGGCATCCTGTCCACCACCTTTGCCGACGACCGGATCGGCATCCTGTTCAGCGGCGCCTACCAGCGGCGCAAGGCGAGCAACAATTCGGCCAGCGTGGGCTTCCGCGACGGCTTTCTCGGCGCGGAGAACAACTGGGGCACGCTCGCGCAAACCGGTACGCCCGGCGGCGCGAACATCACCAATCGCCCCGGCCCAACCGACGTCTACGAGATTCCGCAGAGCGCGGCCTATGACGTCATCGACATCGACCGCGAGCGCATCAACGGCCAGCTGGTCCTCCAGGCGAAGCCGACCGACACGCTGACCGCGACGCTCGACTTCACCTATTCGAGCAACAAGGTCGAGGTGCGCGACAGCAGCGTCGGCATCTGGTTCAACTTCGGCGATACGCGCAGCGCGTGGACCAATGGTCCGGCCGCCGGCCCGGTCTTCTATTCGGAGAATTTCGGCCCCGGCAAGGATCTGGCGTACAGCAGCGCGCTGAGCGCGAACAAGTCCGAGAACAAGTCGCTCGGCGGCAACCTGACCTGGGAAGCGCCGGGCAACGTCACGATGTCGCTCGACGCGCATCACTCGACCGCCACGTCGAAGCCGACCAACGATTACGGCAGCAGCACGTCGATCGGCGGCGCGATCTTCGGCGTGCAGTCGCAGAACATCAATTTCGAGAAGGACCTGCCGGTCATCTCGTACCAGATGTATCCGGGTATCGATCCGCTGAACGCATCGCTGATCACGCCGACCGGCAACGCGTTCCGCAACGCGTATTTCAAGGACGAGATCAACCAGATCCAGCTCAAGGGCCATTACGACCACGACGGCGACTTCCTCAGCAGCATCGACTGGGGCTTCTCCTACGTCGATAACAAGGTGCGCTCGGCCTACGGCTTCATCCAGAACGAGACCTGGGGCGGTATCGATCCGCGCGGCGCGTCGTTCGGCGCGGCGGCGGTGCCCGACGACTTCTTCAGCCTCACCAGCCTGCCGAACAAGTTCAACGGCGTCTCGGGCGCGAACGATCCCGCGCTGCCGAAGTCGATCTACACCTTCAACTTCGAGCAGATGGCCGAACTGCTGCGCTCGACATACAATATCTGCAGCGCACCGCAGACGGGGACGGCGGCGCCGGGCACCTGCCTTGCCAACTACACCAACGATCGCCGCATCCGCGAACGGACGATCTCGCCGTACATCCAGTTCAACACCAAGTTCACGGTGTTCGACATGGCGGCGCACATCATCGGCGGCGTCCGCTATGACGAGACGCAGGTAAACTCGTCGGCGCTGGTGCCGATCCCGAACGGCACGCGCTGGACCGGCGCGAACGAGTTCGCGCTCACCTATGGCGCCAATTCGTTCACCTCGCTGAAGGGCAATTATCACAACTGGCTGCCCGCGGTCGATTTCGACATCGAACCGGTCCGCAACGTCAAGCTGCGCGCCTCGTACAGCCACACCATCACGCGTGCGGATTACGGCAGCCTGCAGGGCGGCCTGAACATCGATTCCAACCCGCGCATCGGCGGCGGCACGGGCAGCCAGGGCAACCCGAACCTCGTCCCCTTCAAGTCGAAGAACATCGATCTGTCGGCGGAATGGTATTACGGTCCCGAAAGCTACATCTCCGTCGGCTACTTCACGAAGGACGTGAAGAACTTCATCGGCACGACGCAGATCAACACGCCCGCATTCGACCTGCGCAACCCGGGCTCCGGTCCGCGTTATCGCCAGGCGGTGGCGGCACTGGGCACGACCGACAATCTGCGCGTCCGCGATTACATCCTGCGCAATTTCCCCGCCTCGTCGCAGGTCACGGGCACGAGCGATTCAGGCCTGCTGACCGGCAACATCTTCGGGCTGCCGCAGGACGATCTGTTCAACTTCCAGCTGAGCCAGCCGTTCAACAGCGACCAGACGGCGAACATCAACGGCTGGGAATTCGCGATCCAGCACCGGCTGTGGGAAACCGGGTTCGGCGTCATCCTGAACTACACGATCGTCAACGGCGACGCGAAGTACGACAATGCGCTCGACCCCAATATCGGCCAGTTCGCGCTGACCGGGCTCAGCGACAGCGCCAACGCGGTCGCCTATTACGACAAGAACGGCATCCAGGCGCGTGTCGCGTACAACTGGCGTGGCGAGTTCTATAATGGCGGCGCGTTCGACCCGACCTATGTCGAGGCGTATGGCCAGGTCGATGCGAGCGCGAGCGCGGAGCTGAAAAAGGGGCTGGCGGTGTTCGTCGAGGCGATCAACCTTACCGGCCAGGGTCGTCGCGGGCATCGTCGCTCGGATAACTTCGTCACCTTCGCGCAGCCCGGCTATGCCCGCTACTCGGCAGGCCTGCGCTTCACCTTCTGAGCCGGACGATCCTCCCCCGCGAGGGGGAGGATCGTCGGGTTGGTCACGCGCGTCCCTTCGCCATCCGGATGAAGCACGTACTTATCGCGGGGTGGCGGCATGCCCAACCTCCCTCGTCATCCTGACGAAAGTCAGGACCCAGAGTAACGAGAGGCGGCGCTTCGCGGCTCTGGGTCCTGACTTTCGTCAGGATGACGGGCGGTGGCTTTTCCCACTCGGGCGGGGCACGGTCGAAATGCGCAAAGAAGGATAGGCAGCCGACAATGGCCACGGATACCGGCCCCGGAGCGACGAACGACCAGCCGATCACGACCATCGTGGTCGTCGGCGGCGGAACGGCGGGTTGGCTCGCGGCCTGCCTGATCGCGGCGCGCGCCTATCGCGGGGCGGAGCAGCCGCTGTCCGTCACGCTCATCGAATCCCCCGACGTCGCGACGACCGGCGTCGGCGAGGGCACTTGGCCGACGATGCGCCGCACGCTCGAACGGATCGGCATTAGCGAAACCGACTTCCTGCTGGCCTGCGACGGCGCGTTCAAGCAGGGCTCGCGGTTCGACGGGTGGCGGACCGGTGCGGCCGACGACAGCTATCTTCACCCCTTCACCGCGCCGGTCGACGGCGACCCACGCGATATCGTCGCCGCCTGGGCCGAGCATGGCGGCCGGTTCGCGGACACGGTCGGCGCGCAGGGCGCCATCTGCCACCGCGATCTCGCCCCCCGCCAGCGGGCGATGCCCGATTATGCGGGCACGCTGAACTATGCCTATCATCTGGACGCAGGCAAGCTCGCCGCGATGCTGATGCGTCACGCGACCGAGCGGCTGGGGGTGCGCCACGTCCGCGACCATGTCGTCGGTATCGACGGCACCGCGGACGGTGACATCGCCGCGGTGCGGACCCGCGAGTCGGGCGCGATTGCGGGCGACCTGTTCCTCGACTGCACCGGCCATGCCGCGCTGCTGATCGAGGGGCATTACGGGATCGGCACGGTCGACCGCGGCGGCACGCTGTTCAACGACCGCGCGCTCGCGGTGCAGGTGCCCGTCGCCGCCAACAGCCCGATCGCCTCGCAGACCAACGCTACTGCGCACGCTGCCGGCTGGATCTGGGACATCGGCCTGCCGACTCGGCGCGGCGTCGGCTGCGTCTACTCCTCCGCGCATCTCAGCGACGATGCCGCGGCCGACACGCTGACCCGCTATCTGCGCGCCACCGCACCCGATGCCGCGCTGCCGTCATTCCGCCAGCTCACGTTCCGGTCGCGTCACCGGGAGACATTCTGGCACCGCAACTGCCTCGCGGTGGGTCTGTCGGCTGGGTTCCTCGAACCGCTCGAAGCCTCGGCGATCGTCCTGATCGAGCTTTCGCTCGAAGCGCTGCTCGACAATTTCCCCAGCCACCGCGGCGCGATGGACATCCACGCAAGGCGCTTCAACACGCTGTTCCGCTATCGCTGGGACCGGATCGTCGAGTTCCTCAAGCTGCATTACGTGCTGAGCGAACGCGACGAGCCCTATTGGCGCGACCACCGCGACCCCGCCTCGATCCCGCCGCGGCTGGCCGAGTTGCTCCAGCTCTGGCGCCACCAGCCGCCCTCGCGCGCGGACTTCCCGATGGTCGACGAGATCTTCCCGGCGGCGAGCTATCAATACGTCCTGTACGGCATGGGATTCCCTGCGCCGACCCGCGGACCGATCGCTACGCCGGACCGGGCTCGTACGCAAACCTTGCTCGCGCAGGTCGATCAGCGCAGGCGTATGCTGGCCGCCGGCCTGCCGACCAACCGCGCCTATCTCGATGCCCTGCGGCACGCGACCGCCCCCGCCCCTGCCCCCGCCATGGAACCGATAGCCTGATGTCCGACCACGTGATCCTGACCGCCGACGACCACCGCGACCTGCGCATCCGGACGGACCGCGCGGCAGACATGGGCGATGCGGTGATGACCTGCATCACCGTCCCCAGCGAATTCCGCCGCGTGCAGACGCACTATCCGATCCTGTTTCAGCTCGATTCCGCGCGCGACAGCTTCACTGCGCTGGCGATGTTCGGGTTCGAGCCGGGCGAGAACCTGTTCCTGACCGACGCCGGCTGGGACGCCCGCTATCGCCCGCTCGCGATCGACAGCCAGCCCTTCCTGGTCGGCCGCGGCGCAGGCGACGTCCGCCAGGTGCATATCGACATGGCGAGCCCGCGGATCGCACACGGGATCGGCGGCGGCGAAGGCATCCGCGTGTTCGACGATACCGGCCGGCCGACGCCGTATCTCGAACGCGTCGCCGATCAGCTCCGCGCGCTCGACACCGACTATGTCGCGTCCGCCGATTTCTTCGCGACCCTGCGCCGCTACGATCTGCTCGAGCCGCTGACGATGGACGTGACGCTCGACGACGGGTCGAAGAACCGTCTGGTCGGCTATCACGTCATCGACGAGGACCGGCTCGCCGCACTCGATCCCGCCGCGGTCGCCGACCTGCACACTGCCGGGCATCTGATGCCGATCTTCATGGCGCTCGCCTCGCTCGGCGCGATCGGCGATCTCGTCGCCCGCAAGAACCGGCGGATGGCGCGTGGCTGAGACGGATGCCGGCATCTTTGCGGCGATGCCGCGGATCCGCGAGCTGGTCGTCGATCACCCCGCGGATCTCGACGCACGGCTACGCGACGCGACCACCCCGTTCATCATACGCGGACTGATCGCCGACTGGCCGATGGTCCGCGCCGGCCAGCAATCGCCGAGGGCGGCACGCGACTATATCGAGCGGCACGCGCGCGACATGCCCTTCGCGGTGTCCGTCGCGATGCCCGACAGCGGCGGCCGGCTCTTCTACGACGCCGCGCACGCGATGAACTTCCAAATGCTCCGCGCGAAATTGCCCGAAATTTTCGCGCGCATCGACGCGAACGAAGGTGCAGCCGACGCACACGCCATCTATCTCGCCTCGATCGACATGCACCAGTTCTTCAACGGGCTGCACGAGGCGAACCATGTCGACCTCGGCGACCGCACCCCGCTCGCCGGCATCTGGATGGGCACGCGCACGCGGATCGCGGCGCATAACGACGTGCCCGACAATCTCGCCTGCGTCGCGGTCGGCCGACGTCGGTTCACGCTGTTTCCGCGCGACCAGTTCCGCAACCTCTATCTCGGCCCGGTCGATAACACGCCCGCCGGCCGCGCGGTCAGCATGGTCGATTTCCACGATCCCGATTACGCCGCGCATCCGCGCTTTCGCGAGGCCTTGCAGCACGGGCAGGTCGCCGAGCTGGAGGCCGGCGACGCGCTCTACATCCCGGCGATGTGGTGGCATCATGTGGAGGGACTGTCCGACTTTAATGTGCTCGTGAACTATTGGTGGCGCGAGACGCCGCGCTGGCTGGGTCAGCCTCAGGACGCGCTGAACCATGCGATGCTGGCGATCCGCGACCTGCCCGACGACGAGAAGGCGCATTGGCGCGCGATGTTCGATCATTATGTCTTCGCCAACGGGCCCGACGTCGTCGACCATATTCCCGATGTCGCGCGCGGCGTGCTCGCACCGCTCACCGCCGACACCGCAGGCCGCCTTCGTGCCTTCCTCCTGAGAGCCCTAAGCCGATGACCGAACACCCCATCCGCCGCGTCGTAATCGCCGGCGGCGGCACCGCAGGCTGGATGGCGGCCGCAGCGATCGCGCGCACGATGGGCAGCACAATCGCGCTCACGCTGGTCGAATCCGACGCGATCGGGACGGTCGGCGTCGGCGAATCGACGATCCCGCCGATGATCACCTTCAACCGGCTGCTCGGGATCAACGAAGCCGAGTTCATGCGCGAGACGCAGGCGACGTTCAAACTCGGCATCCTGTTCGACGACTGGAAGGATCGCGGCGAGAGCTATTTCCATTCGTTCGGCATCACCGGCAAGGATCACTGGTCCGCCGGCTTCCAGCATTTCTGGCTCCACGGCCTGACCAAGGGCCACGACCAGCCCTATGACGATTACTGCCTCGAGCTGCGTGCGGCGCTCCAGGGCAAGTTCGCGCACCTCCCCGACGACCGCATGAACTATGCGTATCAGCTAGATTCGACGCGCTACGCCCGGTTTCTGCGGAAGATGGCGGAGGCCGACGGCACGCGCCGCGTCGAGGGCAAGATCGCGCAGGTAGAACTAAACGGCGAGAGCGGCGACATCGCCGCGCTGGTGCTCGAATCCGGCGCTCGCATCGAGGGCGACCTGTTCCTCGACTGCACCGGCTTCCGCGCGCTGCTGATCGAAGGCGCGCTCCACGCGGGCTTCGACGACTGGACGCATTATTTGCCCTGCGATTCCGCGATCGCGATCCAGACCGAAAGCGTCCGCCCTGCTTTGCCCTATACGCGGGCAATGGCGCATGACGCGGGCTGGCAATGGCGCATCCCGCTCCAGCACCGCACCGGCAACGGCCTCGTCTATTGCAGCCGCTATCTCGACCGCGATGCCGCGCTCGACCGGCTGCTCGGCAACATCGATGGCAAGACGCTCACCGAGCCCAACATGATCCGCTTCGTCACCGGCGCGCGGCGCCAGCAATGGCACCGCAACTGCATCGCGATCGGGCTGTCGGGCGGGTTCATGGAGCCGCTGGAATCGACCAGCATCCACCTGATCCAGCGCGCGGTGCTGCGACTGTTGCGGCTGTTCCCCGCGGGTGCGGTGTCCCCGCGCGACGTCGCCGAGTTCAACGACCAGCAGCATACCGACATGCTCCAGATCCGCGACTTCCTGATACTGCATTACAAGGCGACCAACCGCCGCGACAGCGCGTTCTGGCGGCAATGCGCGGCGATGCCGATCCCGGAGTCGCTCGACCAGAAGATCGAGCTGTTCCGCGAGACGGGCCGCGTGTTCCGCAAGAACGAGGAGTTGTTTGCGGAGAATAGCTGGGTGCAGGTGATGCTCGGTCAGGGGATCGTCCCGCAAAGCTATCACCCGATCGCGACCAAGCTGCGCGACGAGGAGCTGGCACGGTTGCTCACAGGACTGCGCGACGGCACCAACGCGACCGTCGCGGGGCTGCCCGAACATGCCGATTACGTCGCGCGCTATTGCGGCGCGGCGCCCGCCCGCCCCTCCACCGTCGTTGCCTGAGCCGACACGGATGGCAAGGCGACGTCAGGCGGTAACGATCAAGCATGTTGCGGCGGATGCGGGCGTATCGCTCCAGACCGTCAGCCGCGTGGTGAACAAGGATACGGGCGTCCGGCCCGAGATGATGAGCCGTGTCCAGGCATCGATCGACAAGCTCGGCTATGTCCCGTCGATCGCCGCGCAGCGCATGGGCGGATCGCGCTCCTACCTCATCCTCGCGCTCAACGACCGCGAGCGCACGATCGCCGACTGGCGGGCGCGGCAGGGCACCGACTGGTTCGACCAGATGATGCTGGGGGGGATGCTGACCTGCGCCGAACATGGCTATCGGCTGATCGTCGAGCTGGTCGACACGCATAGCGACCATATCGAGCGCGAGCTCCTCGCGGCGATCGCGGCGTTGCAACCCGATGGCGTGATTCTGACGCCACCGCATTCGGGCAACCCGCTGATCATCAACCTGCTCGCGGCGCACGGCATCAGCTTCGCGCGGATCGGCTCGCTCACCGAGGGACCCGGCATCCGGCTGATCATGGACGACGCACGCGCCGCCCGGATCGCGACCGAGCATCTCCTGGAGCTAGGTCACACGCGGATCGGCTTCACCGCCGGGCCCGCAGAGTATGAACTGAGCGGATGGCGTGTCGATGGGTGGCGCGGCGCGATGGAGGCGGCCGGCGTTGCGAACGCGGACCTTCTCGCCGTCGGCGACTTCAGCTATGCATCGGGCCGTGCGGCAGCGGAGCAGTTGCTCGCACTCCCCACCCCTCCGACGGCAATCATCGCAAGCAACGACCAGATGACGCTGGCAACGCTCGAACTGGCGCGCACGCGGAACCTCGCTGTCCCCGGCGACCTGTCGCTGATCAGCTTCGACGACACGCCGATCATCCGCCTCGCGCATCCGCCACTCACAGCGATAGTACAGCCGATTGCGGAAGTTACGACCCAAGCGGTCAACCGCATCATCGCCGATCTCGGCGCACACCCCACCTCGCCCACGCCCATTACGGTCCCCGCGCTGCTGTCGCTACGCAGTTCGACGGCTCGGCCTCGTGAGTTTAGAGGGCGGTAAACGGAAAGCGTCGGGACTGATGTTACCGGCGTCGAACGGATGGAACGCCTCCGCCACCCTTTTGGGCGAGCTTTATGACATACGCCACAAACGACAACGCCGCCCGTGAGGGCGGCGTTGTTGTGGTAGGGATATGGTTGCGGGGACAGGATTTGAACCTGTGACCTTCAGGTTATGAGCCTGACGAGCTACCGGGCTGCTCCACCCCGCGACGGTCCGGTTACGGACTGAGGGTAGATGACTTGTG
>NZ_LMKX01000012.1:0-110825 GCF_001421685.1 Sphingomonas sp. Leaf28
GAAGGACTATGGGCCGCACAAGACGCTCTACAATCGCTGGAAGCGGTGGGGCGAGAGGGGTGTCTTCTTGCGCATGATGGAGGGGCTCGCGGCAGCGGAAGCCGTACCGAAACGGTCATGATCAACGCGACCTACCTGAAGGCACACCGCACGGCATCAAGTCTGCGAGTAAAAAAGGGGATCTCGGCTGCCTGATCGGCCGCACGAAAGGCGGCATGAACACCAAACTGCACGCCGTCAGCGATGCGGATGGGCGGCCCTTGAGCTTCTTCATGACCGCCGGGCAGGTCAGCGACTACACCGGCGCGGCAGCCTTGCTCGACGATCTGCCGAAAGCACAGTGGCTGCTTGGCGACCGTGGTTATGACGCCGATTGGTTCCAGGGACGCCCTGGAAGCCAAGGGCATCCAGCCCTGCATCCTGGGTCGCAGATCGCGCAACGAGCCGGTCAGATACGACAAGCGCCGCTACCGGCGCCGCAGCCGCATCGAGATCATGTTCGGCCGTCTGAAGGATTGCCACCGCGTCGCCACTCGTTACGACCGCTGCCAAACTATCTTCTTCTCTGCCGTCGCGCTCGCGGCCACCGTCATCTTCTGGCTATGACCAATAAGTCCTGACCCTAGGGCGCGTTCTGGCTGCATCTGTGCACGACAGCAACGGTCGGGAGCATTGCTCGGGACTTATAGGGGTCGAGTGCATGGAACGGACCCAAAGATACGCCAAGCGTAGGCTCCACGCAGCCATGTGACCATTTGCAGGTTTAACGCTCATGCACAGTCCGGCTCCACCTCAGGAGATCGAGCCACAGCGGCTATCCATCCATTTGAAGCTGGCGAACGATGAATATGGCGCTGAGGGCAAGACGTTCCAACTCTATGATGTCGAGGACGCGATCGGCGCTGCCATAGAGCCTGCCGGCGTCATTGAGGGACATGAGATCGGGAAAGGCTTCTTCGTCATATTTGTCACCGGCGCGCACCCCGACACACTTTTGCCGTTGATCCAAACACGCCTTTCGATGCTCAGTGTTCGTTCGGGCTCATTCATCGCATTGCGCCGATCTGACGGATCGGAGACGCGCTTCCCGACGCCCCCTTAGATCCCGCGGCAGGGCCCGAAGCGCCCTCCGGTAACGCCGCGACATGTCGACATGTCGGATTTTTGCTACGGCTGTGACGGCGGTACCGCGGTTGCCACCAACCGCGGTACCGGGTCAAAGCGGGATCAGGCGATCAGCGTGTGCACCGCGACCATCTCCGGCAGCGCTGCGGAGAACGCGGCCATGTCGACCGGTGCCACGCCCACCTGGAATGCGGCGGGCGAGACGATGTGCAGGACCAGATCCTGTCCGGCCTGATAGCCGTCGACCCCGTTGGCATCGACCACCAGGAACGTCTCGCCCTGATGGTTGCCGGCATTGGCGTTGACGAACACCGCCGACCCGCTCGTCAGGCTGCCACGCACCGCATTGCCGAGATCGGTGTCGAAGCTCGCATCGTCGAGCCGACCCGTGACATCGGCGCCGTAGGTGGTGCGATCCACGCCCGCGACCTGGACGACGTCCGTGTCGCGGGTGAAGCCGACCAGCGTGTCGTAGCCCGTGCTCGTCGACTCGCTCGCGCCATCATAGGCGAAGCGGTCGTTGCCAGCCCCGCCGGTCAGCGTGTCGCGACCCGCTCCGCCGAACAGCATGTCGTTGCCGCTGCCGCCCGTCAGCGTGTCGTTGCCCGATCCGCCGAAGATCGTCAGGTTGCCGTTGGTGACCGCGCGGCCGTCGACGACGAGGTCGGTCGTCAGCGGCAGGCCCCAGACCGTCTTGGTCGCGCCGCCCGTGACAAAGCTGTCGGCGAGGGTGATGCTATAGTCGTTCGCGCTGCCCGGCACGATCGGTCCTGCGAGCAACGCCACGGTCTCGACACCCGCACGGCTGTCGAACGTGATGGTGTAGTCGCCGTCCAGCGCCAGCTGGTCGGTGCCGGCACCCCCGACGACGACATCGCTCGCGCCCCAGCGATCAGGGCCGAAGAGGAAGCCGTCATTGCCCGCGCCCCCGGTCAGGGTATCGACGCCGAGCCCGCCATACATGACCAGCGACCCCGAGCTCACCGTGGACCCGTCGACGGTAAAGGCGTTGCCCGCCTCCAGATTCGTGCCGAAGACGGTGAATGTCCGGGTATCGCCGATGACGCCGTCGTTGAGGACGATGTCGTAGCTGGAGCCCGGCAACGCCGCGAGGATCTCGACATCGTTGAGCGTCGTGGCGGTCAGCACGAGGCGGTTGGCGCCGGTATACTCACCCTGAATGCCGACCTGATCGATGCCCGAACCGCCGTTGATGCGGTCCGCGCCGGTCAGCGCGGCCCCGAAGAAGACGGCATCCGCGCCGGCGCCGCCACTCACGCGATCGACGCCCCCGTTCGACAGGTCGAAATAATCGGCACCTTGCGTGCCGCCATAGCTGTCGTTGCCGGCGGTCCCGGCGATATGGCCGGCACTGTCGGGCGCAGGGGTCGCGATGCCGGTGATCGTCACCGTCGCGGTGGCGGTCGACCCGCCGCTGATCGTGTAGGTGAAGCTGTCGGTGGTTGTCGCACCCGCCGCCAGCGCGCTGAACGCGCCGTCCGGGTTGTAGGAGAAGGTGCCGCCCGACAGCAGCGTGACGAGCGCGCCCGAGGACAGGCGCACGGAATGGTCGACGCCCGACGCACTGCCGTTCAGCGCGATGACGCCGAGCGACGGATCGCCGCCCGTATCGTTGGCGAGCACGGTGCCGCCATAGATCGAGATCGCGGTGATCGCGAACCCGTCGGCGACCGCGACGGCCGGGCCGGTACCCGTGCGTGCGATCCCGATCAGCGCCAGCGCCTGGTCGTGATCGGTCGTCGACAGCCCGTCATTATAGCCCGCATTATAGTGGACGATGTCGAAGCTCGATTCCGCATACAGCCCGGTCGAGACGATGACGTTGTCGAACGACTGGTAATAGCCGTCGAAATAATAGGTGTAGCGTTCCTCGACGGGCAGTTTGTAGATCAGGTTGGACAAGGCTCCGCTATTGCCGGCCGGTGCCAGCGTCTGCAGCGCGGTCTCGTAGTAGAAGCCGTTGAAGTCGCCGTTGACGACGAACTGATGCGACGGATCGCGCGCGAGCAGCGCATCGACATAGGCCTTGGCCGCGGTCGCCTGCGCGGTGCGCGCGGCGTCGCCGGCGTTGTTGGGGGGCTGGTTCGCGCCGTACAGCGCGTCCGACCCGCCGCGCGACGTCGAGTGCATGTCGATCGCGGTGAACATCTGCCCGTTGAACACGAAATCGGCCACGACCGGCTTGCGCGTGCCGGCATAGGCCTCGGCCTGGATCGCGGTCGTCGATCCCTCGACATAGCTCACCCGCTCGGTGTTGAAGAGGAAGCCGTTGCGGATGTTCCCGTTGGGGGCCCCGCCGCTGGTGTTGGTCGCGGTGGGCGCGACCTCGACATAGCGATAGGTCGCGCCGCCCGCGGCGGTGATCGCGTCGATCAGCTTCTGCGCGGTCGCGGCACCCGACAGGTCGGTGCCCGCATTCTCGCCATCGGCGTCCTGGACCTCCTGCACGCCGATGATGTCGGGGTTATGCAGCGCGTTGACGATCTCGTTGGCATGGGTGGTGAACCGCGCATCGACGATCGCCTGCTTGGCGGCATAGGTGACGTCGGTATCGCCGGTCGCCCGCGTCGCCACGGGCGCCAGATTCTCCAGGTTGAAGCTGGCATAGCTCAGCCCCGACACGGTCCCGACCAGAGTGGTCGTTTCGCGGGGCAGGGGGGCAGCGCTGGTCGCGGCACTGACCGTGCCGATCGGGTCGACTTCATATTCGCCCCCGAAGTAATTCACGATGCCGGTCACATCGTTCAACGTGTCGCCCTGATGATAGGCGCCTGCCGCGGCCGTGCCCTGATAGATCTTGATCGTCTCGGGGTTCACGTCGCCTGCCGAGATCGTCATGCCGCCCCGGCTGCTAAGCCCGGTCGCGCCCGCGCCCAGCGAGGCGACGACATAGGTCTCGCCATTGGCATTGGTATCGGCAACGACCCGCGGTGCGCGCACGGTGACGCGCATCCCTTCGAGCGATTCATAGAAATCCGCGCCGTCGGTGGTCGGGTCGTAGCTGGTGAGGCGATCGTCATCGATCACCTGGGTGGGCGGCGCGCGGCCGGTGCCGTCGGTCGCGATCAGCACCGCGGCCGGCAACGCGACCGACGCGTTGGTAACCGTGATCGCGGTCGGGCTGTTGAGCTGCGTGATCGTCAGGTTGGTCGTGGCCGACGCGAATTCGGCGACCGTCCCCGACAGCGTGATCGCATTGCCGACCGATACCGTCGGCACGGTCGTCCCCGTCGAGACGAAGATCGCATCCGACGTGCCGTCATTGCCGTCGCCGTTCGGATCCTGGATGTAGAAGCCGTTGCTGCGCACCGAGGTGACGACGCCGCTGGTCGCGACGACCTGACCGGTGAACAGCGAGCGATGGCCAAGGCCCTGGAGATCGTAGATCGCGATCGGGCCGGTATCGTCGTTGAGGATCGTCGCGGTCGCGCTGGGCGCGGGAACGACGAAGCCGACCGGGTTGGTCAGGGTGACGACGAAGGTCTCGTTGGCTTCGTTGATCCGGTCGCCGTTGACGAGGATGGTGATCGTCTTGCTCGTCTCGCCGACCGCGAACGTGACCGTGCCGGTCTGCGCGACATAGTCGCTGCCCGCCTGCGCGGTGCCGTTGGCGGTGGCGTAATCGACGCTCGCAGCGCCGATGCCGTTCGAGCGGGTGACGGTGAAGACCGCGGCAGTCGCGCCGCCATCGCCCTCGACGACGCTGACGTTGCTGATCGCGGCGGTGGGATCGGTGCTCAGATGTGCGGTGACCGCGACATTGTCGATGCCCACCTCGTCGCGGCTGCCGCTGCCGACCGACGCGGCATGGATCCAGCGCAGATAGAGATAGCCGCCATCAGCGACCGTGCCGGCAATGCTGACCATCTCGTTCTGGTTGGTGAAGTTGGCGGTCGTGTTGTCCGCGGTCGTCGGGGTCGTGAAGCTGGCCGCAGCGACGCTCGTGAAGGTCGTGCCGTCGGTCGAATAGGCGAGCTGCATGCTCTCGCCGCGCGTCGCATTGTTGCGATACGCCCAGTCGAACGCGATGTCGAAGCTGGTCGCGGTCGCGCCGCTGGTGTTCTGGATGCGTGCCTCGATAAAGCCGCCTGCGTCGAGCTCGGCACCGGTCGGCTGGAGGATAAGCGCCCGGTCGTTGACCGGCGTATAGACTCCCGCGGTCACCGGATCGCCGCTGATCAGGCCGCGACCGAAATCGCCGCCCGAGGCGCCGATAAAGCCATAGGACGGGTTGGTCTGGTCCGACAGGCCGACGACGCGCCAGACGTTGGAGTCGAGCTGTCCGCTGCTCGCCACGGCGCCCGGCGCGAAGCCCGACGCAGCGAAATTGGCGAAATTGGTCGCAAAGATCGACGCGGTTGCCGGCACTGCGTCGTCATTGGCGATCGTCCCCGTCGCCTGTCCGCCCGCGATGATCGCATTGGTCAGATTGGTCAGCGTCACCAGCAGCGTTTCGTTACGCTCGAATACCGTATCGCCGTTGATCACGATGCTGACGGTGGTGCTGGTGGCACCCGCCGCAATGGTGAAATTGCCGGCCAGCGCGACATAGTCGCTGCCCGCGGACGCGGTGCCGTCCGACGTGGCCGCCTGGAAACTGATCCCGCCGGTGGGGGCGGGCGCGCTCGCGGTCACGGTGAACACCAGCACGCTCGTGCCGGCATCGCCCTCGATGATCGAGGCGTTGGCGATCGACAGCCCGGGCAGGTCGTCGTTGGTGATCGTACCGGCCGCAGTCGCGGTGGTGATCGTCTGGCCTGCGCCCGACAGCGTGACGGTGAAGGTCTCGTCCGGTTCGCTGACGCTATCGTCGGCGATCGGGACCAGGATCGTCGCGGTGGAGGCGTTGGCGGCGAACGTCACCTCGCCCGCGGGCAGCGTGCCGCCCGCGAAATCACTCGCCGTGGCGGTATCGCCGGCGGCCAAAGACACCGCATAGGATAGGGTGGCCGCCTGGCTGAGATCGCCGCTGCGCGTGACGACGAACGGGATGCTGCCGCTGGCTTCGCTGGCGCTGCCCGCGGCGATCGCGAACGCGGAATCGTCGTTCAGGATCGTGTTGGTCAGCGTGGCCGGGCTGACGTCATAGCCCGTGCTCGGCGAGGAGAGCGCGAGCACGAACGTCTCGTTGCCTTCGACCAGCGTGTCGCCCGCGACCGTGATCGTCACCGTCGTGCTGCTTTGCCCGGCAGCAAACGTCGCGGTGCCGGTCGTCGGGCCGACGAAATCGGCCGCATCCGCGGTGCCGCCCGCGATGACCGCATAGCTCGTCGAGGCGGCCGCGGCGGTGCTGCCGGTCCGAGTCAGCGTGACGGTGTAGACGGTGCCGGTGCCTTCGCCTTGGCTGATCGCCGTGGTCTGCAGCGCGATCGTCTCGTTCGCGACGGCGGCCTGCGGTGCGAAGGCGACTCCGCGAAACGCCGTGTTGGTCGCAGCGGTGGCAAGCCGCGTGCTGCCGCCCGTCAGGATGCCGTTATAGCCCGTCATATCGCTGAACAGGTCGAGCGCAGTGCCGGTCGTGCCGAACAGCGTCACGGTGCCGCCATTGATCGCCCCCGTCAGGCCAGTCAGCCCGCTATCGACAATCGAGCCGTTCGCGGTCCACAGCCCGCCGACGAGCGAATATTTGAACAGCCCGCCGCCCGACCGGCTGTCGGCAACGTACAGCGTGTCGACGCCGTCGACCGCGGTGGTGAGATCGGCGAAGAAGAAGGCGCCGGGTGCCGCGGCGGTCGCGTTGGGCGAGGTCGCCGAGCCGTCGCTGGCGATGTTCGTGATGGTCTGCCCCGCGGTCGTCGGTTCGCCACTCCCTACGGTCGCGATCCGGAAACTCCCCGACATCGTGCTTTCGTAAAGCTGGCCGCCATAGAGGCCGAGCCCGCGGACATTGACGGGGCCGGTCGCGCTGGTGTTGAGCTGGGTGACCGTCGCGGTGCCGAACGTCCCGTAGGAAACGCCGGTCGTCGACGTGCTGACGTAGAAGGTCGCGCCCGTCTCGCTCGCGATGCCGCGGACGTTGCCCGAACCGATAGCCACCGATGTCGACGTGTCGACAAGCCCATCGACGCCGACCCGGCCGATGACTCGCCCGGTCGTGGCCGACAGCGCAGCGACATTGGTCGTCGCCACCGCGGTGTCATACCCGGTCAGCATCAAAAAACGACCATCGGCGCTGCGCGAGAGAAGGCCTTCCAGCGCCGAATTGCCGATCGCGGTCAGCGTCTGGTTGGTGATCCCCCCCGCACTGGTGTCGGCGGTCGGCAGCGCGATCGACTGAACCAGGACCCCGGCCGTCGTATATTCGTCGAGGAATACCGCCGCGGTTGCATTCGACAGCGCGGTCGCGCCCGTCCCGACCCGATAGACAACGACATTCCCTGCGGCAAATCCACTCACAACCGATCCCCCCCGATTACGCCACGCGATTCTACGCCCCTGTGCGCAAAATCTCGCAATTTCATGCGCCTATCGTCATTACATGACGGCAGCATGACGAACGTGTCAGCTTTGGCGCATAAGGAAAGCCTAAATCGCGCAAGCGATCGTAAGGCGCGTCGCCCTATTCGCGCAGCGCCTCTTCGCGCAACCGGGTGAAGGGTGTCAGGATATAGGCCATGATCGAGCGCTTATCGCCGATCAGGTTCACGTCCGCGGTCATGCCCGGACCGATCACCAGCCGCTGGCCTTCGGGGCCGCGGAAGTTCTGCGCATCGGCCCGGACGCGCACGGTGTAATGGCTCTCGCCGGTGCGTTCCTCGACCGTGGCATCGGGGGAGATGGTCAGGACGCGGCCGTCCATGCCGCCATAGACGCCCGATTCATACGCGGTGATATTGACGCGCGCGCGCTGACCGATCCGCACGGCAGCGATATCCTTGGGGCTGACGAGCGCCTCGACGGTCAGCGTCTCGGCGCTGGGCACCACTTCGACGATCGGCTGGCCCGCACCGATGCTGCTGCCCACCGTCGACACGAGCACGCGATTGACACGGCCATCGACCGGGGAGGCGACCGTCGAACGCCCGAGCTTGGCCGCGAGCGCCGGCATCGAGCGCTGGCGCGACGCCATTTCGGATTGCGCCGCGGCAAGATCGGTCCCCGCCTGCGCGCGCCAGCTGCTGCGCACCTGCGCCAGGCTCGCCCGCGCTTCGGCGACCGCGGATTGCGCGCGCGCGATCGCGGCCGAGGCCTGCGCCGCATCGGTTCCCGCGACCGCGGCGCTGTTCTCCAGCTGGATCAGCGTCAGCTGCGGCTCGATCCCGCGGTCGACGAGCGGGCGGATCATCTCGAGCTGGCGCTTGGCGGAATCGCGCGCCGATACCCGCGAGGCATAGGCGGATCGCGCTTCGGCGACCGCGCGCTCGGCTTGCGCCGCACGCGCCGCACCGGCCGCGCTCAGGCTGGCGAGGTCGCTCATCCGCGCCGCATGGAGCGAGCGCTCGATGCCGATCTGCTGCCCGACCTCGGGCGTGGCCGCGGCTGGATAGACCGGCTCGCGCCCGGCGATTTCCGCCTGCAACCGCGCGATCTTCGCGTTGAGCGCCCCCACCGTGATCTCGCTGCTGCCGAATTCCGCCCCTGCCTGCGTCTGGTCGAGCCGGACGAGCGGCTGGCCACGCTTCACGAGGTCGCCGACATGGACGAGGATCGCCGAGACGACGCCGCCTTCGAAATTGCTGAGCACCTGCAACCGGCTGCTCGGCACGACGCGGCCGGGCGCGTGGACGGTGCGATCCAGCTTCACGATGCTGGCCCAGGCAATGAAGACGACGATGAAGCCGATAATCAGCCACAGCAGCAGGTTCGATACCGCCTTGGGCTTGATGCGATCGGCAAGGTCTTCGAGATGCGTATCGGACATGGGTTTGGTACTCAGGCCGCAGTGCGGGGACGCTGGAGCGATTGCAGGACGGCGTCGCGCGGTCCGTCCTGGACGATCTTGCCCGCCTCGACGACGATGATGCGGTCGACCAGCCGGACAAGCGCAGGGCGGTGCGTGATGAGGACGAAGGTGCGGCCCTGCAACTCGGTCTGGAGCCGGTCGATCAGCTGCATCTCGGTCGTCTGGTCCATCGCGCTGGTGGGTTCGTCGAACACGAGCAGCTGCGGCCGGCCGGCCAGCGCGCGGGAAAGGCTGATCGACTGGCGCTGGCCACCCGACAGGCCTTCGCCGCGATCCGCGAGCACAAGGTCATAGCCATTGGCGATCCGCCCCATAAAGCCATGCGTGCCGGTCAGCTCGGCGACGCGCAGCATCTCGGCATCGTCGACGCCGGGGCGGCCGAGCGTGATGTTCTCGCGCACCGAACCGCTGAGCAGCACGCTCTCCTGCAACGCAGTGCCGATCAGCGATCGCATCGCGTGCGGATCATATTGGCGGATGTCGGTGCCGTCGATCATCACCAGCCCTTCCTGCGGCTGGTAGAGACCGAGGATGAGCCGCGCGATCGTCGACTTGCCCGATCCGACCTTGCCCAGCAGCGCCACGCGCTGTCCTGCCGGGATGACTAGGTCGAGCCCGTCGAACGTCTTTTCGGCAGCGCCCGGATAGCGGAACGCGACGCCGCGCAGCTCGATCCGGCCATCGAAGCGGGCGGGCTTGAGCGCGGTACCGCGCGGCTCTTCGGACCCCGTCTCCATCATCGCGTCGATCTGCTTGTACGCGGTCCGCGTCGCCGACAGCCGCGACAGCAGCGCCGCGATCGTCGCCAGCGGCTGCACCGCGCGACCCGACAGGATCGAACACGCCACCAGCGCACCGGTGGTCAGCTGGTGATCGGCGATCAGGAACACGCCGACGACGACGGTCCCCGCATAGGCCAGCGTGTTCGCCGAGGCCGCGACCGTGGTCGCGATCGTCGAGACCAGCCGCTGGCGCGTCGAACTGTCCGAATGCTGCTGGTTGGCCCTGGTCCAGCGCTGGCCGAGCAGACGGCTCGCGCCGCTGGTCTTGACCATTTCGAGCGCGCCCACGGTCTCGACTAGCACGCTCTGCTTGGTCAGCCCTTCGCTCATCGCGCGCGCCGACAACCGGTCGAGCGCGGGGCGGGTCAGCCAGCCCGCCCCGACGACGATTGGGATCGCCGCCAGCGGCACCCACACCACCGCACCGCCAAGAATCGCGATGAAGATCAACGTGATGACGATGAACGGCACATCGACCAGCGCGGTCATCGTGGCCGATGCGAAGAAGTCGCGCAGCGTCTCGAGCTCACGCATCATGCCGGTCAGCGCACCGGTCGATCCCTTTTTCTGATCGAGCCGGATCGCGACCAGCCGGCGGAACACCCGTCCGCCAATGTCGTGATCGATATCGGCGCCTGCCAGATCGGTGAAATAGGCGCGCAGCACCCGCAGCACGAAATCGAACACGACCACGATCGCCAGCCCGATCGACAGCGCGATCAGCGAGGAGAAGGCGTTGTTGGGAACGACGCGGTCGTACACGGTCATCGTGAACAGCGACGTGATCAGTCCGAAGATATTGATCATCGCAGCCGCCAGCGCGACCTTCAGATAAGTGCCCTTGTTGCGCAGCATCGGCTCGACCAGCCACGGCGCAAAGCGCGGGCGCGGATGCTCGATCAGGTCGTGATGGGGCCGGTCGTGGTGTTCAGTCATCGGGGTTCCAGCGCGGCAGGTTGGATGGCCAGGGCCGACAGCAGCCGGCCGGTCCGGGCGAGCAGTGCGTAGCGCGCGGTGTCGAGCTCGATTACCGTCTGCACATAGCGTGCGGCGACGCCGAAATAATTACTCTCGGCGCCCAGCAGGTCGAACAGCGTCCCGCGCGACACGCGGAACCGCTCCGCCAGCACGTCGCGCGCGCGGCGGCTGGCGAGATAATTGCCCTCGATCGCAGCCTGCGCGTCCTGCAACGCGGTCACGTCGGCCAGCGCGATCTCGGCATCGCGTTGCGAATCGATCCGGGTCCGGCGCAGACGCGCGTCGGCGCCGTCGGCGCGCGCCTGCGCCTGGTCGACGCGCTGCGGTCCACCGCCGCCCAGCCGCATGCTGAGCGTGAGGCTGCCCCGAATGTCGTAGTCTCGCGCGGTCTCGATGATCCCGTAGCGTCCGGCATCGATCCCGCCGGACAGTTGCGGCAGCAGATCGGACTTGACCGCGCGGACGTCCGAGCGCGCCGCATCGGCGCCGAGCTTGGCAGCGCGGATCGCGGGCAGCGTATCGATATCGGCGACCAGGCTCGCGGTGCCGATGCCGGCGAGCGACGGCTCGGGCGCGCGCGCCAGCGCGGCAGGCGGTGCATGCCCGATGACGGCGGCATATTGCGCCTCCGCGCCGGCCAGCTGACGCCGGAACTCGGCCAGCTGCGAATCCGAGGATGCGATATAGCTGTCGACCTGCGCCACATCGCCCGGCGCGGCCGCGCCCTGGAGGATGCGATCCTCGATGCTGCTGCGCAGGCTGCGCTGGCTGGTCGCAAACGCCTCGCCCAGCCGGACGAGCACGCGGTAGCCATAGACCGTGTACCAGGCCGAGACGGCGCGCAACGCGATCTGCGTCCCGATATCCTCGATGCCGACGCGCGCCGCGTTCAGTCGCGCTTCGCTCGAGCGGATCCGGCTGAGACTTGCGCCGAAATCGATCAGCGGCTGCTGGACGCGCAGCAACCCGTCGGTGCGATGACTGGGACGCGAGCGTTCGAGGACGTTGTTGGGATCGTTGGAAAACGCCCGATCGATGATCCGGAACGTCGAGATCGACAGGTCGGCAGTAGGCAGCGCGCGCGCACGCGCCTCGCCGCGGACGCCCTTGGCTTCGTCCGCCTGCGCGATCGCCTCGTCGAGCGACGGGTTGCGCGCGACCGCCTCGCCGATCACCTGCTGGAAGGTCGCGAGCGGCGATTGCGCATGCGCCAGTTGCAGGATGGGATCCGCGGTCGGATCGATGTGCAACGGATCCTGGCTCGGCGCCGGCAGCCCGCCGGGTACGCCCCGTGCCCAGGCCCCGAGACGCGGCGTCCCCTGGACGGGCGATGGTGGCCCGTACGAGCCGCTCGACGTCCGCGCGATTGGCGCGCTCGGCACCGCCAGCTCGACTGCCGGCGCAGGCACGGGTGACACGGTCACCGGGGTCGGAACGGAGGGCGTGGGCAAAGCCGGCGAGGGTGGCAGCGGTCGCGGCGTCGCGCCCTGTTGCGGATCGACCACCAGCGATCCCTGCGTCGCCGGCGGCGTACGCTGGGCATAGACCGGTACCGAGACCGGTGCGGCAGCCAGCGCCAGACCGGCCGCGACAACGGTACCACAGCCGGAACGGCGCACGTGCGCCATCCGTCCTAACACCTGCATCGTGACGATGACCGACAATTCTTGGACCGGCAATCCTTGAACCAGCAATCCTTGCCGTCGCTTACCCGCATGCAGCCATCGCAAAGCACGATGGCCGTCGAACCTGTCATGTCGTCGCACCCCAGCTCGGCACTCAGGTTCGACTGTACCCCGCCACGCTGGCGGTCAGGACAGCCGATGCCCTTGCTCCCCTATACATCGCGGTGGCGCCCCTCCCAGGTCACCGGTCCCCTGCGGTCACAGTCTTCTATTTTTCCGCTCGCGACAAGGGTTTCACGCGACGAGCGGGACGACCGCTTCGTCGATGGGATGTGGCGCGCGCTTAGCCCTTAACGGCCGCGCTCTCCTGCAGGGACGGATAGGGGCCTGGGACAGGTCTTCTGCGCAGAACCGGCCGGGCGCAAAGTACCCGCCGATGCCGGATCGACCGCGCGGCAAGGACCGCGCGCATCGCTGCGAGCCGACACGGACGACATTCTAGGCATGGTCTCAGCGCTTGACTCGAATGCCCGAAATCAGAATTCGATATCCTGGTGGACATACCAATCGTCAAACATCGAAAGCGCTTCGAAATGTCGCTTATAACCGTTTCTTGTCATCACCTCGAAGATCGCCCCACGCTTTGCATCGACGAAATTATGTTCGACGGTCACGATACTGGGCTTGTACGTCTGGAAATCGAATGCACCGAGAATACTGAGCTCGGATTTTTCGGTATCGATCGAAATATAGTCGATGCTGCCGGGTGCATCATGACGCTGCAGAAGATCGTTCAGCGACACGGTCTTGACGTCATACCGTACGCTATCCTGACGTGACTCGGCATGTCTGTCGTCCTCCGCGAAAGACGCCATCGTCGATAGGCCGAGACCGGGCGTCTCATCGAAGGACACAAGGCTTCCCGATCGATCGCTGACGCAATCAAACTCGACCGAGCATTGACGATTGCGTCGCAGGCTCGCGTGCCAGTCCTTGGCAGGATCCGCGACTATGCCATTCCAGCCGTATTTTGTTTTAAGAAGATAGCTGTTGCTGAGCTCGATACCGTCGGTCGCGCCAAAATCGACAAAATACCCGTTACGCTTCTCGCGCAACACCCATAGAACAAATAAATCCTGCAAGATCTGCGAGTTATAAATACCAATGTGAGACGTAGAAAATCCCACGAATCTTATTGTTCGCGGATCAAGGCCAAGGATATGACTGCTCAACGGCAAAAGCTTTTGGAACATGTATGTGTCATTTTGCGGCGTTGCCCGCATTGCAACAATTCAAAGTCCATCTAGTGCTTTCTGGTTATATTTTTATTACACAGTTTACGTCTAATTATTAATATTATACTATCATAATGCCGAAGTTATTTTTTTGCATGGCTAGATAACCTAGGTCTTAGTCGACTGATATCAAAAACGAACACTGCCTATCGCAGTCGCTCAAACACCGTCCGCGATTTTATCTTATTTCAAATACTTGCTGACCAACCCAATGGCGGCATTGCAATTCGTCGGAACGCGCTTTATCCAAAATCATCGCGGCAGGTGAGCATCCCCAAGACGCCTCCCTGCCGCGGTGCCGTGATACTTACCGGCCAGAGCCTTTCGGAATAGCGCGATCGGTGCCTGACAACAGGCGTAGCATGCCGCAGTCGGCGCTGGTGATCCGATCAGCGCGCCTATGTGTTCGTGTTGCCTGTATCGCACCGATCGGTATCGACGAACGCCACCAGAACCAACGTCCATGCGGCTTTGATCGATTGCGATAACACGTGCATCCGCGACGCTGCGACCGATACGTCTTCGCCCGCTACAGAAACCGTTCGCCGGCATGGTCGCGGAACAGTTCATGGTTGCGGACATAATCGGACAGGATTTCGAGCGACTTGTGCCGGCTGACCTCCTTCATCTTGAACACCGTCGCGCCTTGCCGCGCCGCTTCGGTCAGGAAGCCCGCGCGCAGCGAATGGCCTGCGACCTGCGCCGGGTCATAGCCCGCGGCCGCAGCGCGCGCCTTGACGACCAGCGCAACGCCTCGATCGCTCATCGGCTTGGTCGTGATCCGCCCCTGCGGGGTCAATTTGCGGAACACCGGGCCGGCGTTGAACCCTGCACAGGCGATCCACGCCAACAGCAGCGCCTTAGGCCGGATCCGGCGCCCCTCGGGCACCGCGATCGTCGCGCCCTTGCCCTCCTGATCGGTCTTCGACGTGCGGATCGTGATCAGCAACCCGTCGGGGGTGATGGCGACATCGTCGATATCCAGCGCGACCAGTTCGGAGCGGCGCAGCGCGGCAGCCATGCCGATCGCGAGCAATGCCCGGTCGCGCACCGCGCGCACGCTGTCGCCCTCGCAAGCGCGCAGCATATCGCGCAGCATATCGCCATCGGCCGCACGCTTCTGGACTTTCTTGATGCCATGCGTCCGCCTGATTCCGGCCACGGCATTGCGGATCGCGACCGCGCCCTGTTGTTGCTGCGGCGGATCATAGCCGGCCTGCGCATGCATATAGCCGATCGCGGCCAGGCGTCGCCCGATCGTCGAGGGTCGCGCACCCGCATGCGCTTCGGCCGACAGGAAGATCGCCACCGCGCCGGGCGCGGCCGGCAGCGGATCGATGTTGCGCGCCGCACACCAGGCAAGAAAGATCCGCCAGTCCGATTCATACGCCCGCCGCGTCGCCGGCGCGCGCGCCGCGGCGACATAGGCGCGTGCTGCCTCGATCTCGTCGTCGAGCAGCAACGGGATCAACGGCGTCGACGCAGTCCGCGTCAGCGCGGTGTCATCACGGTCGTTGGGGTCGTCAGTCATGCGGCGATGCTCCAGCGGTTCGGACGGCCCGAATTTCGATCATGACCGCAATCCGATCGGGCGATCCTGTGATCCACCAAGAATCGCATGGCAATTCCGTCGCGCCGACGCGATGATTCTTTATTCCGAGAATGTCATTTATCGGAATAAAGGACACGTCTGCAAACTGCTTATGCTATGCAAAAGACCTTCAACGCCTCTGGCAAAATCGTCGGGTGCAAAATGATCCGCAATCTCATTGAATCCGGCACGAGCCAGGTCCGCACGCTGCGCTGCATCCATTGGAAGATTCATGCACCGTTCTCCGAATAACACCGCATCGTCGGTGACTGTCAGACTCGTCAGTACGTCGAAATCATTCGCTGCATGTGAGGTACAGACACAGGGCACCCCCATGGTCAGCGCTTCGATGACCTTTATCTTGGTCACACCGCCTCGTCGGATTGGCGCAATTGCCACGCATGCTGCGCGATACTCGGCTTTGTCCACGATGCCGACCATTTCGACGCCAGGGATCGCCGACCGGCGCTCAACCCAAACTGAGCGCCACATAAAACAGCGCGGTGTGTTACGCGCCACCCGACGTCTGCGGCAATGGCGAGACCGGAGTGACGAGAAGGACGCGTTGTGCGTCAGGCACCCGCTAACGCCACTATCGCTTCACCAGGAAAATCCCACCATACCGGTACATTTGGCAGCTGCCAGCAACCGATAGTTTCAGCTCAGCATCCAATAATATCCAGTTGCCAAGTAAGCTAGCGCCGCCATCCCATATCCATAATCTGCCTGCCGTTGACCAGATCCGTATCGGCACATGCGATGCGGCTTGTCGAAGCGTAGCGCGTTGCTAAAGGACCACGGTGTAATCGAACAAGCAAAGGTGTTGAAGATGACCGGAGACAAGCGCGTAATAGTGGTCGGGCTTGGTTATGTCGGGTTGCCGCTCGCCGTTGCGCTTGCAAAATCCTTCGAGACTTGGGGGCTCGATGTCGATACTCGCCGCATCGCAGAGCTTGAACGTCATCACGACCGTACCGGGGAGATCGACGCCGAACGCCTTGCCGCTTCGAGCCTCCGCCTTACGACCGATCCTGCAGCATGCTTGGATGCCGATTTCTACATCGTCACCGTGCCGACACCGGTCGATGCCGACAACCGGCCCGATCTTGGTATCGTAATGGCCGCGACGCGTACCGTGGGCGGTATGTTGAAGGCAGGTCGACGCTCGATCATCGTTTATGAAAGCACTGTCTATCCAGGCGTCACCGAGGATATGTGCGGTCCTGAACTCGAACGCGTGAGCGGGCTTGTCTGCGGCAAGGACTTTTTCCTCGGTTATTCGCCCGAGCGCATAAATCCGGGTGACCGCGAGCATACCGTCGACCGGATAACCAAGGTGATCTCCGGCCAGACACCAGAAGTGCTCGAGGATATTGCCGATCTGTACAATCAGGTAACGAGCGGTGGCGTCTTCCGTGCCGCGTCGATCAAGGCGGCAGAGGCCGCCAAGGTAATCGAGAACGCGCAGCGCGACATCAACATCGCCTTCGTCAACGAGATCACGCAGATCTTCGCAAAAATGGATCTATCGGTGTGGGACGTGCTGGCGGCAGCAGGCACCAAGTGGAACTTCCTGAGGTTCGAGCCCGGCCTTGTCGGCGGGCACTGCATCGGCGTCGACCCCTATTATCTCGCGCACCGCGCGACCGAGCTCGGCTGCGATCCGCGGATCATCCTGGCGGGCCGCGACATGAACGACGGTATGGCGGCATGGGTGGCCGAGGACGTGCATGACTGGCATGCGAGGTCGGGCGGCAGCGGAGCCGGCAAGGTGCTAATGCTCGGGTTGGCGTTCAAGCAGGACGTGCCCGATCTGCGCAACTCGAAGGTTGCCGATCTGGTCGCCGCGTTCGAAGGGCTCGGTCATCAGGTCGACGTACACGATCCGCTCGTCTCCGCACCCGAAGCGTTGCACGAATATGGCCTGGAGATCGTCGCGGTCCCCGATACGGCCGAATACGACCTGATCGTCCTGGCGGTGCCGCATCGCGAACTGGTCGAAAACTTTAGCCAATTCCCCCCCTTGCTTGCACCGGGGGGCGCGATCGTCGATCTGAAGAATGCGCTTGCGGGATCGCAACAGGTGCCCGCCGGGTCAAAACTATGGACGATGTAGAACACGGCCCTACAAGCAGACGGAGCGATCAGTGTACGATGGCATGTGTTTGCGTTCGAGGTTTTCGTGTTCTCTAAACTGTTTCGCCGCATGTCGGCCAGCGTATCGTCGACGCGAAGCTTCGCCGGTCCCAAGGGCAAACGCCTATATGCGATCGGCGACGTCCATGGCCGGCTCGATCTGGTCGACGATCTCCTCGGCCGCATCGAGGACGACATTGCCGATCGTCCGGTGGACACCGCAGTGGTGGTCTTTCTTGGCGACCTGATCGATCGCGGACCAGATTCTGCCGGCGTGATCGAACGCCTGCAGAGCCTAAAGCATTTTCCTGCCAGAATGCTGTTTTTGCTCGGCAACCACGAGGAGTTTCTGCTGCGCGCCTTGGCGGGGGAGACCGGTGTCGCGCACGACTGGCTGGGATTTGGCGGTGACGCCTGCGCGGAAAGCTATGGCATCGCGCCCTCAGCACTGCAGACAATGGATGAACAGCGGATCGCCGAGATTTTAAAGACCGCTATTCCTGAAACGCACGTCGCGTTCCTGACGACCTTCGGCGATACGTTCGCGTTCGGCGATTATCTGCTCGTCCATGCTGGTATTAGACCGGGCATTTCGATCGAGCAGCAGCAGCCCCGCGATCTGCGCTGGATCCGGCAGCCCTTCCTGTCCGACGCGCACGATCATGGCTGCATGGTGATCCACGGTCACACGATCAGCGACGGCATCGACCATCGCACCAACCGGATAGGCATCGATACCGGCGCCTATCGAACCGGCGTTCTCACCGCGGCCGTGATCGAGGAAGACGATCTACGTTTCCTAGCCACCGGATTGCAACCGGCGCTAGCGTAGCGCGATCTTGATCATGCCCTGTGGACGTCGCCTGAAACGATAGAAGTCGAACGAGTCCCACCGCGCCGCCAGCACGATCGCGAGCGGAGGCAGCATGGTGAGCGCGATATCGACCAACATTGGACCAGGGCCCCACGGGTAGCCATCGATATGATAGCGGGTGAAATCGAGCGCCTCGTTGACCAGTTCTAGGCCAAGGACGATCAGCAACGGTACCCATGCGCCCAGCGGCAGACGCAGCAGCCGTGTGAAGCCGAGCATAAGCAACACCCCGAGCAAGAGATGCCAGTCATGATGCGAGAGGCCCGTCGTCACGGTCAACCATACCTTGAACGCCTCCCAGTCGAGTACGAGTGCGATCATCGCTTGTCGCCCCCGCCCATCGTGGTGGGCGCATCCACGAACTCGGCACGCGCCACCCCGTTATCGTGCAGGCGGAACATGATCTTGGCGAGGCATTTGGTTCGGGCATCGGTAGGCACGACGACGCGCACCGGCCGTCCCACCGCCCATTCCGCCGCGCGTGCCTTAAATTCGGGGTCACGCATGGTGCGTCCCGCAACCGAAAGATCGCATTTGCGGGGCTTCGCGACGACAACGATCTCGTCGGCTATAGCCTGGCTGACAGCGTCATCGACCTGAAGCAGCAGCGTGAGCGCAAGATACAGCGACATGCGAAATCGCATCCGTCGCAAGCCCAATCCTGTCAATGGCCATGCATCACCACCACGGGGGTCTGCGCCAAGTTGCTCACCACGCGGGTTGCGACAAAGCGGGGTTAATTGTAGACGTGACGGCTTGCATCATGGGGATGCGGTTCGGCTTGCAAGGCGACGACATGACGAGAAACGGATCGATGAGCCGGATAATCGCTCTTGGCCTGGCGCTTCTGCTAGCGGCCTGTGCTTCGACGCGAGGCGGTAACATCTCCTACGATTCCAGCAATTTTGGTGCGCCGGATGCCCCCAAGATCGTCGCGGTCGACGACACCTACAAGCTTGCGCCGCTCGATACGATCAGCGTCATGGTATTCCAGGTCGGCGATCTCACGCGCGATTACGATATTGATCAGAGCGGTCGCATCACCATGCCGCTGGTCGGCCGTGTCGATGCAGTGGGACTGAGCACTAGCCAGCTAGGCACTTTGATCGCCAAGCGGCTCGATGAGAAATACCTGCGTAACCCTAGCGTTACTGTATCGCTGAAGGCATCGGCCAGCCGTGTCGTCACGGTCGATGGATCGGTCCGCCAGCCTGGTATCTATCCAGCGACCGGACCGCTCTCGCTCGTCCAGACGATCGCGCTCGCGCGTGGCACGGATGATTTGGCCAATCCGCGCCGTGTAGCCATCTTCCGTACGATCGGTGGCAAGCGCATGGCTGCAGCATTCGACCTGACAAGCATCCGCCGCGGCGAGATGAAAGATCCCGAGGTCTTTCCGGGAGATACGGTTGTGGTCGACGGTTCAGGCGTGAAGAAAACTCAGCGCGACCTGATGCAGAGCCTGCCGCTCGCCTCCATATTCATGGCGCTCTGACGCCGTTCGCCTTTAGGATTTCTGTACATGGCAAGCCCAGGGGCCGCGGGTCCCACGAACCTGACCGTTCAGCCGGATCAGCGCCGCGATCTCGCTTCAATGTCGCAGGCGGGCAATTATGGCGGCTATGGCAACGGGGGGGCTGGCGGGCGGGAATTATCGCTGGCGCTGCTGTGGCGCGTCGCTGTCGAATGGCGCTGGTTGATCCTGGCGGCGACCGGCACCGGCATCGCCGGGGCGGTGCTCATCACGCTGCTGACGCCCCTTCTGTACCGATCGACAGCGGCACTCGAGCTCAACCCGCCCGAGGTCGAGATCATGGCCGATGAAGGCAGCAAGGGCGGTCGACAGAGCAGCATGCGGGGCGACGCCAATTTCGTCGGCACGCAGTTGGCCCTGCTCGGCAGTCGAGCGCTCGCCGAGCGCGTAGCACAGAATCTGAATCTCGCGGCGGACCCGGCCATCGTCGGTGAAGTCGGTGATCGGACTCGCAACACCGCCTCCGCGGCGGACTTCGTCCAGAGCGGGACGCAGGTCCGCCTGCTGCCGCAGAGCATGATCGTCAACGTGTCGTTCGTCGCGCGCGATCCACAGACCGCGGCAAAGGTCGTCAACGGCGTCGCCGACGCCTATATTTCTACCAACCTTGAGCGCCGCTACCAGTCCTCATCCTATGCGCGCGACTTCCTACAGAAACAGATCGCGACCACGCGGCGCGATCTCGAACGGTCCGAACGTCAGTTGACCGCCTATGCGCAGGCGCAGCGCCTGATCAGCACGGGCGGCAGCGAGGAGGGCGGCGACACCAATTCGCTCACCGGCAGCTCCCTAGTTGCGCTCAATTCCGCACTCGCCGCGACGCAGGCGCGCCGCATTGCAGCCGAGCAGCGCTACCGCGAGGCGGCGCTGGGAGGCGCCACGACCGAGGGCAGCGTCAACGCGGTACCCTTGCGCGGACAGATTGCCGCGCTCGACGCTGAATATCAGCAGAAGCTGCAGACCTTCCGCCCCGATTATCCTGAGATGGTCGCGCTGAAGGCGCGGATCGACGCGCTGCGCAAATCGGTCGTCAGCGAAACGCGCACCGCAAATTCGGATCGCCTCGGCACGCTGCGACAGGAATTCCAGGCTGCGCGCGCCGAAGAAGACCGGCTCCGGTCGCAGGTTTCGGGCCTAAGCGGCTCAGTGCTCGAACAGCGCGGTCGCCTGATCCAGTACAATATCCTCAAGCGCGACGTGGACACGAACCGCACACTCTACGATGCGTTGCTGCAGCGCTACAAGGAGATCGGCGTCGCGGGCGGCATCGGCACTGCGGTCGCATCGGTGGTCGATCGTGGGATCGTGCCGGGCAATGCGTTCTCGCCCAGCCTTTACAAGAACCTCATGATCGGCGCCGTCCTTGGCCTGATCGCGGGGATGCTGGCGGCGATTGCGCTTGAGTTCATCAACGACACCATCAAGACGCCCGACGACGTGCGCGACAAGCTGCAGCTGCCGTTCCTGGGCGGCATCCCCAATGCCAAGACGGCAAAGCCGATCGAGGAGTTGCGCGACACGCTGTCGCCAGTGTCCGAGGCCTATCTATCGACCGCGTCGGCAATGCAGTTCGTCACCGAGGGCGGCGCGCCCAAAACGCTGCTGGTCACCAGCACGCGTCCCGCGGAGGGCAAGTCGACATCAGCTTGGGCGCTGGCATACAGCTTCACACGGCTCGGCAAGTCGGTGCTACTGATCGACGCCGACATGCGTCGTCCGGCCTTCGTCACCGGGCGCGACAATATCGGGCTGTCGCACATCCTTACAAACACCGGATCGCTCAAAGAACATGTCCTGCACACCGATGTCGACGGGCTGTGGATCATGCCGTCGGGCACCATCCCGCCGAGCCCGCCCGAGCTGATCGCGTCGGCGCGCTTCGCTTCGCTACTCGCCGACGTCGCGGCCACGTTCGATGTCGTCGTGATCGATGGCCCGCCGATCCTCGGTCTCGCCGATTCGCCCCTGCTGTCGTCGATCGCGCAGGCGACGCTGATGGTAATCGAATCCGGCCGGACGCGGACACGCGCAGCGATCGAGGCACAGAACCGCCTGCGCACCGCCGGCGCGCACATGGTCGGCGCAATCTTGACGCGCTATCAGCCGCAAGCATCCTATGGCTATGGCTATGGCTATGGCTATGGCTATGGACAGAGCAAGGACCAGTATCGCTACGTCGCCGGCGGCAATGAGAAGAAGCGCCGGATCATGCTGACCATGCACGATGAGACGTGAGCGAAGCAGTAGAGCCTCCCGCAGGAAGGGGCTGGCTGGCCTGGGCAGCGTCCGTGGCCTAATATCCGCTGCGGTGCTGTTCGCGGCAGGTACGGGAGTCGGTTGGTTGTCGTTCCGGACAGCGATGGTCCGCGTCTTGCCAGCGACCGCGCCGGCCATCACGCGGTTCGCGCCCGACTATCCCGCCGCGGTGCTTGATCGGACGGCCACAGCCCTCGTCACGCAACGCGGCATCCTCGATATGGCCATGCTCGACGCAGTGCGGCGGGCGGCTGCGGCCGCGCCGCTCGATGCGCGCGCCTATCTGATCCTTGGGCACCAGCAGTTGCTCGACGGCACGCCCGTGCGTGCGGGTGCTACGCTGGAGGCGGGCCAGCGGCTCGATCCGCGACAACGGCTCATCCACCTGCTACTGCTCGACCGCTATCTGCGCACCGCGCGCTATACGGACGCCGCGGCGCAATTCTCGGTGCTAGCGCGCATTCTAAGCGCCACCCAGCCGGCAATCGCGACCGCGATGGCGCAGATGATTAAAGAACCGGAAACCCGCGACGCAGTCCGCCGCACGCTGCGCACCGACCCGACACTCGAGCGCGGGGTGCTCGTCGCGCTCGCCAAGTCCGACACCGCGCCGGAGGCGATGTTCGCGCTCGCCAGTCCCGCTGCGCGTGCCGATGCGCGCAACGGCGGAAGCTGGGGCCCCGCCCTTGTCGGCCGCCTAGTGGCGAAGGGTGAGTATGCGGTCGCACGATCGGCGTGGCAGCGCATCTATGACGTAGCGCCTGCCGAGGCCACGGCGCTCATCGCCAATCGCGGTTTCGCCAGGACCATGCCGGCACCGCCTTTCGATTGGACACTGACCGCCAGCGGGCTCGGCGCAGCCGATATCCGGAATGGCGGCCTCACCGTCGATTATTACGGCCGCGACAGCGGCACGCTAGCAAGCCAGCTGCTTGTCCTGCGACCCGGTCGCTACCAGTTCGCGTTCGGCGTCGATCCCGGCAAGACCGACACCGCATCCAAACTCTTTTGGTCGCTTACCTGCGGATTGACCGAACCGTCGAGCGATCCCGGACGGCTGATCAATGTCGCGGTGACCGCCACCGCTAGGCCACGCCGCATCGCGACCGACGTCACCGTCCCGAACGGCTGCCCCGCGCAGACGCTCAGCCTGCGCGGCGAGGCAGGCGATTTCCCCGCGCCGCTCGGTGTGACGATCCGCGATCTCGACCTTCGCCCCCTTTCGCCCCCCAATTCCGACAGCGCAGCGGGACCCATATCATGATCCGCCATGCGGTCGTCCCCATCTATCTGCTCGCCTGCCTACTGCTGGGCGGCGCAAGTGCCGCGGGCTTCATCGCCAATCTGATTCTCCAGATCGCCGCCCTGCCGCTGATCGGCTGGGCGCTGTGGCACCTGTTACAGGAACGCCCATCTACGGCGATCCGCGCGCCACTCGGGCTGCTGGCGCTGTTCATTGCGATCGCGCTCGTCCAACTGGTGCCGCTACCGCCTGCGGTCTGGACAGTGCTGCCGGGTCGCGGATCGGTGGTCGAGGGATACCGATTGCTCGGCGTGCCCCTCCCCTGGTTGCCGCTGACACTCGCGCCCGAGCCTGCGCTCGCGAGCCTACTCTGGCTGCTGCCCGCCTTCGCCACGATGCTTGGCATCATCGTGCTCGGCGCGTTCCGTGGGCGCGGGCTCGCCGCGGCGATCGTCTTTGTCACGCTCGCCTCGGTCGGATTGGGCGCGCTGCAGGTGATCGGCGGGAGCAACGCCTATTTCTACCGGATCACCAATTACGGCGTCGCGGTCGGCTTCTTCGCCAACGCCAACCACAACGCGACCTTGCTGCTAGTCGCGATCCCCTTCCTGGTCGCGCTGCAGGCGACTCTGTTGAAGAAGAGTAAGTCGCAGCGCAGCGCGTCGGCGATCCGCCTGCTCGTAGCCGCGGCCTATGCAATCATTTTCGTCGGCCTGCTGATTAATTCATCGCTGGCGGGTATCGGTCTCAGCGTTCCCGTCGCGCTCGCGTCGTGGCTGACCTTCGGTCGCCAGCGGGCGGGTGTCCGGCGCGGGCTCGCTATCGCCGCTGGCGTCGTATCGATCGCGGCGATCGCGACAATTGCCATCGGCCCGTTCGGCAACAATCTATTCGGTCAGCAGCGAGAGAATGTCGAACTGTCACGCCAGACGTCGTTCGCGCTGACGCTGCGCGCGGCGCGCGACTATTTTCCGGTCGGTTCGGGGATCGGCAGCTTCCAGCCGATCTATCATATGCAGGAGCCGCTGGGGTCGGTGACTACCACTTTTATGAACCATGCGCATAGCGACTGGATCGAGCTGCTGCTCGAGACCAGCCTCGTCGGCATCGCCTTCGCCGCGCTGTTCCTCGCCTGGTGGGTCGTCCGGCTCCGCGCGATCTGGCGGACAGAAAATCCCGAACCCTTCGCGCAGGCGGCCGTCATCGCGAGCGCCGCGATCATGCTGCACAGCCTGGTCGATTATCCGTTACGCACCGCGGCGTTGTCGGCGGTGTTCGCGGCATGCATCGCCCTGATGTCGGGAGTGCGCCCCTATATCCGACGCAGTCGCATCCCGTCCGAAGCACGACACCTCACGCTGTAGATACTCGTGACTCAGGCGGTTGCGCGCGCGATGGCCGCTAGGTAGCGATCCTCGACGACTGTCACGTCGAACTCGCGCTCGGCTATCTCGCGACTGCGTACACCCATTGCCGCCCGTGTGTCGGTGTCCAGATCAAGCAATGCAAGCATCGCGTCGGCCAGCGACCGCGCATCGCGTGCCGCGCACAGGAAGGCGTTCTCGCCGGCACGCGCGATCTCGGTGCAGCCGGGTACGTCGGTGGCGATCAGCGGCCGTCCCATTGCGGCTGCCTCGAGCAGTGAGCGCGGCATGCCCTCGCGATAGGACGGCAGCACCACCGCGGTCGCGCGCGCCAAATGCGGCCGTACGTCGGCGGACTCGCCCAGATAGGTGAGGACACCCTCGCGCTTCCAGCATTCAACCATGGCCCGGTCGATCGCGGTGCGGTTCGCCACATCGAGAAACCCGAGCAGTTCGAACGCTACATCGGGACGCGCCTCGCGGACAATCCGCGCGGCATTTGCGAACTCCACCACACCCTTATCGCGCAGCAGCCGCGCGACCATCAGCAGGACGGGCGTCGGTGATTCCTGCGCGGGCGCGGGAACGAACTGCGCGAGGTCGATGCCCGAGCCCGGCAAAAGCGCGGTCCGACCATCGCGCACCATGCGCTGGGCGACGAACAGGTCGCGGTCGTGCGCGTTCTGGAAGAAGACGGTCGCCGATCGCGAGAGTGCGGCGCGATAGAGCTGGCGTACCAGCCGGGTCAGCAATCCCACCTTGATGAAGGCCGTGCCGAGGCCCGAGATGTTGTTAATCACCGGCACGCCTAGCGCGTGCGCGGCCAACGAGCCATAGACGTTCGGCTTGATCGTCCAACCGAGAAATGCGACCGGGCGTAGCTGTTTGAGGATGCGGAAATACTGTGCGGCGAGCTTCAGGTCGCGCACCGGCGACAGCCCCTTGCTGTCGATCGTAATTGGAAAATATCGCACGCCGAGCGCCACGAGCACTTCGCTGTGTGCATCGCGCGGCGCCAGCGCAACGACGTCATACCCTTCCCGCTGCAACCGCGCGACCAAGTTGCGACGGAAATTGACAATGTTCCAGCTCGTGTTGATCGACAGGACGATCGTTTTGATTGGGGTCTTCATGGGCCTCCGCGAACCGCTATGTCGATACAGGCCGAGCGTCTATGCGCTGGACCCGGTCGTGACGAGAGCTATATCGCTGACGTCGCCCGACGCCGGGTCTCGAACGATTGGATCCGATTTGCTCCCCTACTGGCTGCTGTTCATGCTATGGTCGGCAGGTGCCGTTCAGACCGAACGCCGAGGCATGCAGAACGCGCGACTGTTGTTCTTCGTCGGGGCGACCATCCTAACGACGCTGATAATCGGACTTAGGTTCGAAGTGGGCGGTGACTGGGGCGCCTATCAGCGTATGTACAACGACATCTTCTTCCTATCGCTACCGAACGCGCTGACGACGACCGATTCTGGCTATGCGGCGCTCAACTGGCTAGCGGCGCAGATCGGCCTCGACATAACATTCGTCAACCTCGTCTGCGCCATGCTGTTCATGAGCGGATTGGCGCGGCTCGCTTGGCGTCAGCCCAACCCGGCCTTAGCCATATTGGTCGCCGTGCCGTACTTCATCATTGTCGTGGCGATGGGGTATACCAGGCAGGCCGCGGCTATCGGTATCATATGTTTCGCGATCGCGGATACATCAGAACGGCATCTCATCAGGTTGGTTATCCTGATTGGTATCGCCGCGTTGTTCCACAAAACCGCGATCCTGATCCTGCCGATCGCGCTGGTGCCGGTGTTCCGGCGCAACGTCCTGCTTGGCGGTATCGGCATCCTATTGTTCATTATTCTGTTCATGCTGCTGCTTCGCGACAATTCGGACAAGCTGCTCACGAACTACGTTCAGGGTGATTACGATTCGCAGGGTGCCGCCATTCGCGCGGCGATGAATGTTGTGCCAGCCGTCATCTTCTTCATACTGCGCAAACGCATCGATCTGCCGCCTTTCGTCAAGAGTTTCTGGGCGACCTGTGCGGTACTGTCGATCGTTTCGGTCTTCGCGCTTGCAACGGCGTCAGCATCATCCGGCATTGATCGCCTGTCACTCTACATCATCCCGCTGCAGCTCGTCGTCTATTCGCGGCTGCCTTATATCCTTTCCAGTAACGGTCGGGCCATGCCCTCCATTTTGATGGCAGTCGTCGCCTACAGCTTTCTCGTCCAATTCGTCTGGCTGAACTATGCGCAGAACGTTGAGTATTGGCTGCCCTACACTGCGTCTCTCTAGAGAGCGCAGCGCCAACAAATTACGAAACCTGATGCTCAGCGTGCCGTGGCCATAGCTCTCGGCATCAAACCCATGCCGCGGATGATGTCGCGCGATCCCTGATGCGAGAGATGCCCGTTCGTGATGAACCAGATGCGCCGCGTAGGCCAAGTCACATAATGATCACTGCGGCGTAAATAGTCATCGAACATGATCACATCAACGTCTGAGGTGGTCCGGACGGCGGACACAAAGCGCAGCACCCTGGCCCGGAACAGCTTGTAGTCCGCATCGGGGATGTTGCAGTCGGCGAAGCGCCCGAGGGTTGGCAGCGACCGCAGCCGGCGCTCGACGCATCGCCCAGCATCCCATCGCAGCGCAGGTGGAGGCCCGACCACGACCACCTTCTTGCCGAGCGCCCGGATACGCCGGATCGTGGCGTCGAACGCTTTCACCGCCGGTGCGACGCCGCCCGCCAATTCACCCTTACCGTTGGCATAGAGATTAATCCCGTCATACATATAAGAATCGAAAACGCTGGCGAGGATTACTGTATGAATGGTTGGCGTCGCTTTCAGATATGCGAAGACGTCGTCATTGTACGATAAGCACCCCTTAGCCCAATATTCGTTCTGCTCGGATCCTTGGAGGTGCGAGAGCGGCGAGATGCCGAGGATCGGCCCACAGATATATTTGGTTGCCTGCGCGATCTCCTGCGCCCGGCGTTCCTGGACGATACCGGGTATCAGGTGCATGGCGTAGCTGTCTCCCCATACCAGTACGGTCGGACGATTGGAGGTAGCGCAGGCCGGCGAGAAGACGAAGCTGCGATCCGACACGCAGGATGGCATGAAGCCGGTGACGCCACCGCGTTCCTCGACAAAGCGCGCAGGTGCCCGACCAAGTGCGATCGCAACTATAGGAAGCGTGATGACCATGGCCGATAATGCCAGCGCCATCGCTGCCCTTGGCCAAGTGAACCCGAAGCGCGCCTTATGTACCGGCTGCTCGACCAGCGAATATTGCAGCCATGCGACGACTAGACTGGCGATGAGCAGACCGAGCGTGACCGGCAGCGGCAGATCGCCGATCCACATATGGTTCGCCAGCGCGAACAAGGGCCAGTGCACGAGATACAGCGAATAGGAGATGTCGCCCACCCAAGTCACCGGCCTGAACACGGACGCGTCGAAGCCAACATGCGCGCGCAGGATCACGACGAGAGTGGCAAAACACGCGAGCACCGCATCCGCCCCGGGGTGCAATCCTCCGATCGGAAAGACCAACAGGACAGGGATCGTAGCCAGCGCTGGCCAGAACAGCGGCACGACGATGCGCCGGACCGATGCCCGCCCAGTGATCAGCGCGCCGACCGATCCGATCCCCATTTCCCATGCGCGCATCGGGAACATGTAAAAGGCAAGACTCGGCTGCCGGTATCCGGCGACGATGCAGGCCGCAAGGCTGATCGCGGTCAGGATCAGCGCAACGCGCAACCACAATCGCATTGGCAGGAATGCCAGCATTGCGGGGACGATCACATAATATTGTTCCTCGATCGACAGTGACCAAGTGTGCAGGAGCGGCTTCAAATCCGCCTCGCCGCCGAAATAGCTGCCCTGCCGCGACAGGAAGATATTGGCTGTGAACGTGACGGCCCCGAAGACCTGCCGCGCGAACAGCAGATAATCCTGCGCCGTCAGCAGGAAGGAGGCGGCGACCGAAGTCATGGCGAACGTTACATACGCGGCCGGCAGCAGCCTTTTCGCGCGCCGGAAATAGAACGCCTTGAAGCTGAACCTTTTCTCGCTAAGCTGCTTGGCGATCATGCCGGTGATGAGAAAGCCGGATATGACAAAAAAAATGTCGACGCCGAGATATCCGCCAACGAGAATATTGAGGCGGGTATGGAAGAGGACGACCGCCAAGACCGCTATCCCGCGCAGGAACTGAATATCCTGCCTCAATGCTCGCTGCACGCCTTCATCCCCCGACTCGAAAGAGCTATCCGGGTGCCTCCACGAAAAGGCAAGCCCGGTCTGCGAACGCCTTCGATCGGTTTGACGAAGCGCGGTCGTGTGCCGTAACGGCGCAGTGGAACAGGCCGGGCGAACCGGCAGAAACAAGCCGGTAGAGGGCGATTAAGATGCGACCCAGGGGCTCGGCGTACAGGGCAGATATTGATGGGCTCCGGGCGATCGCAGTCGGCGCGGTGCTGCTGTTCCACGCTTATCCCGGCCGACTGACGGGCGGTTTCGTCGGCGTCGATATCTTCTTTGTCATCTCGGGCTTCCTGATCTCGCGGATCATAGCGGGAAAGCTCGCGGGCGACAGCTTCAGCTTGCGTGGTTTCTACGCTGCGCGCGTGATGCGGATCTATCCGCTCCTAATCCTGGTGCTGGCTGCGACGCTCGTCGCCGGCTGGTTCGCGCTGATGGCGGGCGCCTATACAGACCTCGGCTGGCAGACGGTCGGTGCGACTGCCTTCGTTGCCAACCTGCTGTTTTGGCATCAGGCTAATTATTTTAGCGCTGGCGCGCTTGATCACACGTTGCTGCACCTCTGGTCGCTTGGCGTGGAGGAGCAATTCTATCTCGCTTGGCCGCTGATCCTAGCCGCTGCATTCCGGTTCGGCGTGAACCTGCGCGCGACTGCGATCCTCATCGCGCTTGCCTCGTTCGTATGCGCTGTGTGGCTGAGCAGCCACAATCCCACCGCTGCCTTCTACTCACCGATGAGTCGCGCCTGGGAATTGATGGTTGGCGCACTTGTTGCACTGTATCCGCGCACGCTCGCGCGGCCAATCGCAGAGAGTGCAACCGTAACGGGCCTGCTACTTATTACTGCAGGGCTGGTGCTGATTGACTACAACACGCCCTTTCCCGGCTGGAGCGCATTGCTTCCGTGCATCGGCACTGCGCTGCTGATCTACGGCGAAGGCAGTTGGTTCAATCGGACGATCCTAGGATCAAGGCCGTTCGTCTTCGGCGGGCTAATTAGCTATTCGCTCTATCTGTGGCACTGGCCGATCTTCTCGTTAGCCGCAATTCTCCACTATGGAGATCTGCCGCACGGTGCTGCCAAAATCGGGCTGATTGCGCTCAGTGTCTCGCTGGCCATCGCATCCTTCTACCTGATCGAGAACAACGTGGGGCTGCGACGTCATCTGACCGTCATGCGACTGGCGATCGCGATGGTGGTCGTCGCGCTTGCCGGCCTGGGCATCGCACTGTCCGGCTTTCCGCAGAGGCCAATCAACCAGAATCCGCGACGTCGTTTCGTCGAGGCATACAAGCAGTTGCATCGTACGGGTCTTGGCGATGCCTATCGGTTGGACTGCGATTTCATGGACCCGACGACGGGCAGCACGCGCAACGCTATCCCGCGCGACTGCACGGTGGGGGGTGCACGCGCAACGGTTTTCCTGTGGGGCGATTCTCACGCGCAGGCGCTGTCTGCGGGGCTGCGTGCGATCCTGCCGCCGGGCATCGCGCTGGCGCAGGTCGCCTCCGGCGGCTGCCGCCCGTCATTCGAATCGCTCGCGGAGATGCAGCGCGACGCCTGCGGACGCAGCACGCGGCTGGCAATCGATAGCATCCGCCGGCTGAAGCCCGCGGTTGTCGTTCTCGCGCAGCGCCAGAATCATGCCCGGACCGACTGGAACGCGCTGGCGACCAGGCTGCACGGCATCGGCGTGGCTCATGTCGTGCTCATCGGCCCCGCACCCGAATGGATCCCCTCGCTCCCTGACATCGTCGCCAGCAATCTTTGGGGGAAATCGGACACTCATACCGCTATCGGCCTAGACCAAGACCTGATCGCGGCGGACCGGGTACTCGCGCGCCGTTATGCGTTATCGTCCTCCCTGCGCTACGTCTCGCTCGAAACGTCGCTATGTGACGCGCGCGGCTGCCTCGTCCGCGTGCCAGGACTGCCCTATGATCAGCTGATGGCGGTGGATTACGGCCATCTGTCGCCCGAGGCGTCGCGCTATGTCGGTCGGACGATTCTAGCGCCGGCGATCCTGCCGATGCTGAAGATCACGCAGCGCTGAAGCTCAAGCCGGGGCGCGACTTGGCAACACCGTCTGCACCAGCCTTACCCAAGCCTTGGCGAAGAGCGGGCGCTGCGCGATGACCCCGGCCAGCGTCCGCCGCGCGGAGCCGTGCTGCCCGAGCCGCAGCTGTGCAACGCCGATGTCGTAATGCCGCTCGACAATTGAGCGGCGCGCCACGCGACGAAAAGCGGGATAACGTTCGGCGACGATTTCATAATAGCGGATGACCTCGCTTAAACCGTCGATCGCGCGCAGCGTGAAATTTGATGCGTGCCGGCGATAACGCGCATGGATACCCGGCACGAAGCCGAACATCCCGTCAGAACTGCCGTTGGTTAGCATCGATTCGAACCAGAACATGTGGTCCGATACCATCGGCAGCTGCACCTCGTAGCCAGCGGCGGGCATCGCTGACGTGCGGACCATCACCGCGCAGGCGCAATAGAACCCCTTGCGCAGGATGTCGGCTGCGTCGGAGCCCGCCATCAGACCTGGCGAGAAATCGTGCGGCGGGCGTGATCCGTCCTCATAGAACACCTCTACCTGATGGCCGCACACCCGCCGGCGCGGATCTACCTTGAACCAGGCGACCTGCGCGGCGATTTTGTCGGGCAGAAGCACGTCGTCGCCACCCATGAAAGCGACGAAATCGCCGCGGCAAGCGAAGAGCGCGACATTGGAATTGGCAGTGATCCCCAACCGCGCAGGATTAAAGATTCCCCGCACGCGACCTGGATGCGCCCGCTCGTAGCGCCGAATGATGGCCTGCGTCTCATCGGTGGAGGCGTCGTCGGCAACCACCACCTCGACATTGGGATAGGTCTGCGTCAGCGCGCTCTCGATTGCCTCGGCAATATAATCCTGTTGGTTGCAGCTGATGATACTGATCGACACCAAGGGCGTGATCGCGGAGTCGATTGAGGCCATGCGGGCTTGTCGTAGATCGACAGGGGCGATGCAAGCCTGCCTGCCGCCTTTAGGACATTGATGGTACTGGCAGACTCGCCGGTTGCATCGGCCCGCAAGCGATGCATAGAACTCTTGCACTCTTGCTCCTGATATTGAGAATTCCGACACCTATGGTCGACAGCCTTCCTCCCGGGTGCACGATGCACCAAAACCCGGTTCGTGGCGACGAACGCGGCAAACTCGTCGCGCTTGAAGGGGGTACTTCGGTGCCGTTCGACATCGCGCGGATCTATTACCTTTTCGACAATGTCCCCAACACGGAGCGCGGTTTCCATGCGCATCGCGCTCTCCAGCAATGGGTGATCTGCGTCGCCGGATCGTGCAAGATAACGCTAGACGACGGTACCACACGTGGCTCGGTCATGCTCAATAGTGCGGAAATTGGTCTGCATATCCGTCCAATGATCTGGCGTGAGATCAATGATTTTAGTCCCGGCACGGTCTTGCTGGTGCTCGCTGACGCGGTCTATGACGAGGCCGACTATATCCGGGACCATGCCGAATTCCTCAAGATTGCGTGCGCATGACCGTCCCGTTCCTCGACCTCGGCGCCGCATATCGGGAGATGGCCGCAGAGATCGACGCGGCGCTGGCTCGGGTCGCCGCCTCGGGCTGGTTCATCGGAGGCCCCGAATGCGCTGCCTTCGAACGCGCGTTCGCCTCGCAGATGGGGGCTAATCATGCGATTGGCTGCGCCAACGGCCTCGATGCGCTGCACCTGACGCTCCGCGCGATGGACGTGGGGCCGGGCGACGAGGTGATAGTCGCCGCCAACGGCTTCGTTGCGACCCTGCTCGCGGTCAGCATGACAGGCGCGACGCCGGTGTTAGTCGAGCCCAACCCCGCCACCTATAATCTCGATCCGGCGCGGATTGCCGCGGCTGTTACGCAGCGTACCCGGGTAATCTTGCCGACGCACCTTTATGGCCAACCGGCGGACATCGACGCGATCTTCGAAATCGCTCGCGCGTACGGTCTGCGCGTGCTGGAAGATGGCGCGCAGGCTCATGGCGCGCGCTATCGCGACCAGCCGGTTGGTGGGCATGGCGATGCGGTGACCTGGAGCTTTTATCCGAGCAAGAATCTGGGCGCGATGGGCGATGGCGGGGCGGTGACGACAAACGATTCCGCGCTCGCTGAACGAATCCGCACGCTTGGCAACTATGGATCGCGTATACGCTATGTGAACGAAGAGCGCGGCGTGAACTCGCGGCTCGATCCACTCCAGGCGGCGGTACTCGCGGCCAAGCTGCCGCGCCTTAATCACTGGAATGACCGCAGACGCGCGATCGCAGCGCGTTACTTGGAAGAGCTGGCCGGCCTCGATCTGGTTCTACCACACGTGCCCGATTGGGCCGATCCTGTGTGGCATCTCTTCGTCGTGCGCACGGCGCGGCGCGAAACGCTGATGGCCGCGCTGAAAGCCGCAGGTGTCGAGACGCTGATCCATTATCCGATTCCGCCGCATCTTCAGGCCGCCTATGCCGATCTCGGCCATGCCAAAGGTGCTTTCCCAATCGCAGAAGCACTCGCCGACGAGGTACTGAGCCTGCCGATCGGTCCCCACATGAGCGATGCGGAGGTGGACCAGGTGATTGCCGCGGTAATCGCCGCAACATGACGGTCGCGCCTGTATTTGTCCATCCGCTGGCAGATGTCGCCGCAACGGCGACAATCGGCATGGGCACGCGTGTGTGGCAATATGCAATCATTCTCGCCGGCGCGCGGATCGGCGAGGATTGCAACGTCTGCGCGCACACCTTGGTAGAAGGCAACGTGGTGATAGGCGACCGGGTGACGGTAAAGAGCGGCGTCTTCCTATGGGACGGGCTAGTGATCGAAGACGACGCCTTTCTAGGCCCTAACTGTATTTTCACCAACGACAGCCATCCGCGTTCGCGCCAGCGCAAGCCCTATCCCGTCACGCGCATAGAGAAGGGCGCGAGCATCGGCGCGGGGGCAATCGTCCTGCCCGGTCTGACTATCGGCGCGGGCGCAATGATTGGCGCGGGGGCGGTGGTTACCAAATCGGTGCCCGCTGGCGAGACGTGGGTTGGCAACCCCGCCCGTCACCTCGTCGCCAGAACCTGATCTTCGCCATGGCTAACAACGATATCGACCAGACAGAGTCGCATCGCCGTATTCTGCGTACCTCGTCAATCATCGGGGGGGCTGCAGTCATCAACATCGCAGTCGGCTTGGCCAAGACGAAGTTCGTGGCGCTTCTACTCGGTCCCGCCGGCCTAGGCCTGATCGTGCTGCTCCAGAATCTTCTAACCACCGCGGCCGCGATCGGCGCGCTCGGTCTCGCCTCGTCGGGAACGCGTCAATTGTCCGCGGCGATCGGCGCCGAGGATCAGCCACGCATCGCCATCGTCCGCCGCGCCCTACTGCTAATTACTGGACTCCTCGCGATCGCGGCCTGCTTGGTGTTCTGGTTTGCGCGCGACGCGCTCGCCGTCTGGGTTGCGCCCGACGGCGCGCTCGGCCGGTCGCTCGGGTGGCTGGCGCTCGGCGTCGGCCTGACGATTGCAGCACAAGCGCAATCGTCACTGCTCGCCGCGTTTCGCCGGATCGGCGACATGGCGTGGGTGAGCATCGCCTCGGTCGTAATCGCGGCGATCGTCGGCATCGTCGCGGTAGCCTGGTTCGGCGAAGGCGGCATCGCCATCTTTGTGCTGATGCCGGCCGCGGCAACTTTTATAGTTGGCCACATCTTTGTCGCACGCCTACCAAAGGTGCCCGCCGCTGATGTTTCAAAGGGTGCGGTCGTGGGCGAAATGCGCGTGCTGATCAAGTTCGGGCTCGCGCTAACGGTCGCGGCAGTCGGCGTACAGCTTGGCCAGCTCGCCGCGCGCACTCTGATCCAGCGCGATCTGGGAGCGGAAGCGGTCGGCTGGTTCCAGGCGTCCTGGTTGATATCGGTAACCTACATCACCTTCGTACTGCAGGCGATGGGGGCAGATTTCTATCCTCGCTTGACTGCGACGATCCTGGATGCCGCAGCCGCCAACCGACTGGTGAACGAACAGACCGAAGTCGCTATCCTGCTCGCAGCCCCCGTGCTGCTCGGCACGCTTGGGGTCGCGCCGTGGATTATGAGCCTGCTCTATTCCAGTGCTTTTTCGCCCGCCGTGCCAGTGCTGCAATGGCAGGTGCTGGGCGACGTGTTGAAAGTCGCAAGCTGGCCTCTCGGCTATCTGTTGCTCGCTGCCAATTCCAGCAGGAGCTACATGATCGGCGAGATCGGCGCGGTGATCACGCTGCTCGCGGTCCTTGCGCTCGCGCTGCCGCTTTTCGGTCTCCAGGCGGCCGGCCTAGCGGTGGTCGGCATGTACCTGTTCTACCTGCCCTATGTGTACGGCGTCGCGCATGTCCGTCATGGTTTCCGCTGGACGCCTATCAACATCCGGTTGATGGCCGGTCTGTTGGCCGCCAGCGGTGCGACGTTGCTGGTGTCGCGAGTGATGCCGATCACCGGCGCGCTGCTGGGGCTAGCACTTGCGGGGAATGCGGGTGGGCTGTTCCTGTGGCGGCTGCGCGACATGCTGCCCGGGCCGGTCGCGACCGTCGTCGCGCGCCTGCGCCGGATCGTCGGACATGGCTGAGCGCGTCCTGCTGCTCAGCCTGGCTGACCTTTCCGCGCCGTCGGGGGGCCGCGAGATGCTTGGGCGGATCAACCTGATCCTGCTGCACGATCTGCTGGGTGATCGTCTGGTACATATCCGGCCACGACATGCCAAATCGCCCCTGCGGGAGGCGTGGCGTGGCCATATCAACGGGATCGATACCGCGTTGATTGCCGATTTGCTCACGACCATCGCGGATCGTGGTATCACGCAGATGGTCATCGACGGATCTAATTTTGGAGCCGCCATCGCTGTGGTTAAGTCGCGCGCGCCGCATGTCCGCATCATCACCATTTTCCACAATGTCGAGGCACGGTTTTTCTGGGGCGCATTCCAAGCGCGCCGCAGCGCGAAATCGTTCGCGGTACTCGCCGCCAACTATCTCGCCGAGCGCAAGGCGGTGCGGCATAGCGATGTGCTGGTCACGTTGAGCGCACGTGACTCTGCCGGACTACGCCGCCTTTACGGCCGCGCCGCGGACACGGTGGCACCGATGGTGCTGGCCGACACCACGTCCTTCGTTACCGCCACGTCGTCGTCGAGGCAGGCATATGCGCTGTTCGTGGGCGGCGCCTTCTATGCCAATATTGCCGGCATCGACTGGTTCGCGCGCGTGGTGGCACCGCAGATTGGGTTGCGCGTCATGGTGGTCGGCCGCGGCATGGACGTGCTGGCGCAGCGGTTCGCCGGCAACGATCGCGTAACTCTGGTTGGCGGTGTTGACGATCTTTCACCCTGGTATGCGGATGCGGCGCTAGTGATAGCCCCAATCTTCGACGGCTCGGGGATGAAAACCAAGGTCGCCGAGGCACTGATGCACGGTAAGCATGTCGTCGGCACGCCCGAGGCCTTCTCGGGCTATGCCGACGACGTGGTTGCCACGAACCGCTGCTGCGCCGATGCAAATGCGTTCGTCCGGGCAATCGACGCGAGCCTCGCCTCTCCCCCGCCGCGTTACGATCCGGCCATGCGAGCGCTCTACGAACGTGATCATTCGCCGTCAGCCGCTCGCGCGCGACTAGCGCGCATCCTCAGGATACCCAATCAGACGAGCGACGCGTAGAGGTCGGCGACTTGGTCGGCTAGGCGATCAAACGTGAAGTCCTTCAACCGATCGTGTCCGAAGGCAATCTGCCGGTCGTGTTCGCGCTGAACGCCCCAGACCCGCTCGATCGCGTCTGCCGCACCGCCCGCGTCGTCGATCGGAAAGTATACACCCTGTCCTAACGTGAGTTCACGGAAGACTGCGGTATCGGCGAGCACCATCGGCTTCTCCGCCGCCATCGCCTCGACGATCGGGATCCCAAACCCCTCGTAGCGCGAAGGAAAGGCGAGCAGCCGGCACCCCGCATAGATTGCACGGACCGCATCGTCGTCGGCATGCTCGATCAGAGTAACCAGATCTTTCAGCCCATGCGCGACGATGTGCGCGCGGATCGTCGCGCGGTCGCCGCCATCGTTGCCGACGATTACGAGCGGATGCGATGTGCCGCGCGCGCGCAACACCGCGACCGCGTCGATCAGTAACGGCACGTTCTTGCGCGCCTCGAGATGACCGAGCGCGAGGATATAAGATTGGGGCAGGCTGTAACGGGCGCGCACATTGGCGATCGACGCAGCCGAAGCCACCGCGAACGCCGTCCGATCGACGCCGTTATAGATAGTCGATACCTGGGCCGAGGGGTGGAACGCCGTGATCTCGTCCGACACCGCATCCGACACTGCGATAATCCGGTCGGCATGCGACAAGGCATGGCGCATGATCGGCTTGGCGATCATGCGCGTGAGGACCGGCGCATCGGCGCGCAACGGTCGAAGATCGTGGATCGTCAGGATGGTCGGGCAGTCGGGCGCACGGACCAGTGGAAGGTGAAAGGCCTCGAACACGTCGAGCCGATCCTGCCGCAGCTGTCGATGCCAATAGCCCATACCGGCCCGCACGCGCGCCAGCCGGCCAACACTAGGGATCGGCGTCGCACAAGCCGTGACATTGGTCGCGACACCGAACCAGGTAGTGATCCGCTGGTCCGATGGTTCGTAGACTACGAACTCGATGTCCGGGTTCCGCCGGATCAGCGCGCCATATATCCCCAAAAATCGCTGGTTGGCGCCCGACGGCCGATCGTTGAAGCAGGTGGCGTTAAGACCGATACGCATAATTAGGCGACGATGCCAAGCAGTTCAAAATGTCGGCGAATCACGACATCCTGGTGGAACGGCCGAACTCCTTCGGCGAGGATATCGGGTGCGATCGGACGTTCGAGCGCGCGGGCAATGCCGGCGGCCAGGTCCTCAGGGTCGCGCATCCGCGTGAGGTAACCGTAGCGCCCTTCCTGCAGCACCTCGCGGGGGCCCGTCGGGCAATCGACAGACACCGGCGTGCAGCCTGCCATCATCGCCTCGACCAGCACGTTAGGTAGCCCCTCGACATGCGAGGACAGCGCGAACACGTCGGCGCGTGCGAAATACGCCAGCGGATTGTCGGTGCGTCCGGGCAGGCGGACATGCTCCTCCAGCCCGAGTTCACCCACCAATGCCTCCAGCGTGGGTCGCGAACCGCCCTCACCTAGGATCACCAGCCGCACCGAACGGCCGCCAGTGATCAGAATGCGTACCGCGCGAATGAGGTCATCGAATCCCTTCCACGGCATCAAGCTGCCTGCGCCGACGATCAGCGGACGCGTCTTGTCGTTAAACCACGGGTCGTCGACTGCCTGGGCGATCTTGGCGCGCGCCGCGGGCTGATCGACGATATTGTAGACGCAGACGTGCTTGGCGTCGGGAAACACGTCGCGATACTGATCGACCATGTCGTGCGATACGCAGGTCAGCGCATTGGCGCGCCATGCGACCGCACGCGCCATCCACTTAAGCAGCCAGCGCTTAGTGAAAGGCGTGCTCGAATAGGTGTCGTACGGCGTCACGCGCGACGAGCCGCTGATCTTGGCCTTCGACTGCGTCAGGATCGCCGCAACCAACAGAATCGTGTTAAGATGATCCTCGGCCGAGAACACCACGTCGGGCTTGGCACGACGCAAGTAGCGCACAAGATAGGAGAACATACCGCGCGTCTGTCCGCTGCCAATGACAGTTACGCGCACGCCAGGCGCGGGCGGGATCTCGAGATTTGCATCGCAGCGCCCGATGATCAGATCGACCTCGTGCCCCATCGTGGCAAACGCGGCGGCAAAGCGCCACTGCGCCAGCGGCACGCCCGAAATGGCGTAGCGCGGCGTGATGACCGCAATCTTCAGGCGCGTCATCGCGTAAGCAGACTCCGGTACGCGCCAGCGTCGAGCCTGGCTGCGGCGAGGAACAGGAAATTGTTGTAATATTGCCCTGTGTGACCCTCGAAATCCGCCAACAGCTGATGGCGCGCTGGATCGAATTCGGCGAGCGGCACCAGTTTATCATTGCGCAGGAAAAAGCCTTGGTAGCCGAGCGCCAAGATGCGCGCGAAGATGTCGCCGATAGGCTTAGCGAGATGGCGCTGCTCGATCTCGATCAAAAGTGCGGGCAACGATGCTGCGATCGTCAACAGCGCACCTTCAATCACGCTCTGCTCGTGCCCCTCGACATCGATCTTGATCAGCGTCGCGTCGCGGAAGCCGTATCCGTCGAGCGTCGCAATCAATACAGTTTCGACCCTCACATCAGTACCGTCCCCCTGCTCGATGCCATGCTCGATCGAGGCTGACGCATCGTGTTCGATCCCTACCCGATCGATCGGGATCGCCAGCTCGGCGGTGCCGCTGCTTGCCGACAGCGCAACCGCGTGGACGTTTACAGCCGCCTGGTGCGATGCCCAGTCGCGAAGCACGCGCAGGCATACCGGATTGGGCTCGAACACCTCGACCCGCGCGCCGAGCGCGTGCAGGCGGTAAGCATACGTGCCGCGGTTGCCGCCGACGTCGATCACCCGGTCGCCGCGCGACACTAGCGCCGGCAGCAGCGACATCTCCGGTTCTAGTTCTTGGCGCAGCCGCCCGTAATGATATTTGATTGGCACCTGCAGCCTGGGAGGCAACAGATCCCGCATGACACCCTTCAACCCCAACATGTACATTCCTCGCGAGAAGCGGATGCCGTTAGCGTATAATCAGTTCAACCCAAAATTTCCGATGCATCGCGCGTAAACGGCGGAACATCTGGACTTTCATCATCCAATCGGCTTTCGCACAGTCGGTGCGAAACCGCCAGGTGACCACGAGGTCTTCCTGGTAGCTATGAGGGTCAGGGTATGTGCGGCGTCGCCGGTTTCTGGAGTGAGGCGGGCGGGTCGGTCGATGTGACGCCGATGGCCGACGCACTACTGCACCGCGGGCCCGACGCGGGGGCTACGTGGTCCGACGCCCAGGCCGGCATCGCGCTAGCGCATCGCCGACTCGCGATCATCGACCTGTCGCCGGCTGGCGCGCAACCAATGGCCTCGCCCGACGGGCGCTACGTGATCGTCTATAACGGTGAGATCTATAACCATATTGATCTGCGAGCCGAACTGGAAGAAACGGCTGAAATTCCCTGGCGCGGTCATTCGGACACCGAGACGCTGGTGCACGGCATCGTGCGATGGGGGTTGGAGGCGACCTTGCAACGCGCGGTCGGCATGTTCGCAATCGCACTCTGGGACCGGCAGGAACATACACTCAGCCTGGCGCGCGACCGGATCGGCGAGAAGCCGCTCTTCTACGGCTGGGCCAAGGACGGGCTGATGTTCGGGTCCGAACTGAAGGCACTGCGCCAGGCGCCGGGGTTCGACAATGCAGTGAACCCCGACACGCTGACGCTCTACCTGCGCTTCAACTACGTGCCCGCGCCCTGGTCGATCCTACGCGATATCTACAAGCTTGAACCCGGCGTGATCGCGACGTTCACGCATGAAGCGTTGGGTAACGCCCCCCCTGCCCCGCCGACCGCCGACGGCACGGCATATCCGGGAATCACCGTGCGGCGCTACTGGTCGCTGAGCGCAATTGTCGCGGCCGGTACGGACGACGGCATGACCGAAGCCGAGGCACTGTCCGGTCTCGAGACGCGGCTGTCCGAGGCGGTGCGCCAGCAGGCGATCGCCGACGTGCCCGTCGGCGCATTCCTATCGGGCGGCGTCGATTCATCAGCGATCGTCGCGCTGATGCGCAATGTGACGGAGGCGCACGTAAAGACCTTTACGATCGGGTTCGCCGAAACCGGGTTCGACGAGGCGCCTTATGCACGTGCAGTCGCCGAACATCTCGGCACCGATCACCACGAAATGTACGTAGGCGCCGAGGACGTACGCGCCGTGATCCCCGATCTTGCACGTATCTACGACGAGCCGTTCGCGGATTCCTCGCAGATACCGACCGTGCTGCTCAGCCAACTGACACGTCAGTCGGTGACGGTTGCCTTGTCGGGCGACGGAGGGGATGAGCTGTTCTGTGGCTATAACCGCTATCTTATTTCACGCCGCACCTGGGAAAGAGCAGCACGCATCCCGGAGCCCGTGCGGCGCAGGCTTGGAAAGGCCCTAACGTCGGTTTCGCCATCGCGTTGGGACAGTCTCACCGGGCTGCCCGCGGTGCCGGGCATCTCGCAACTCGGCGACAAGGTTCACAAGGTCGGGCGGATGCTGCAGACCTCTCTGGGCATCGCCGACATCTACCGCGCGTCGAGTGAGGAATGGGTCGGCAGGCTGCCACTAAAATCATCTGCGCGACTTGCTGCAGGGATCGATACTCCGCCGGTGCTGCGTGACACTGCGCAGGAACAGATGATGCACTGGGATATGCAGTCGTACCTACCTAACGACATATTGGTGAAGGTTGACCGCGCGGCAATGTCGGCGAGCCTCGAGACGCGCGTGCCCTTGCTTGATCACCGCGTGGTGGAACAAGCGTGGGCAACACCGCTCGAGTTCAAGATGCGCGGCGGGCAGGGAAAATGGGCGCTTCGACAAATATTGTACCGCTATGTGCCCAAGGAGTTGATCGAGCGCCCCAAGGCGGGGTTTGCGATCCCAATTGGCACGTGGTTGAGAGGGCCCTTGCGCGAGTGGGCGGAGGATTTGCTATCAGACAACGCGCTAGCAAAACAACCTGCGCTCGATGCCGGCATGATCCGGGCACGCTGGGCCGAGCACCTCGCCGGTACGCACGACCGAACCGCGTCGCTTTGGGGTGTACTGATGTTTCAAGCATGGGCCCGTGAGTGGAACGCGAACTGATCGCTAAAAGGGCTTAGCGTTGCCGTTTGACGACCTGCCCCTTAGAGCCAGCCAAATTTTCCAGGAGTGATCGCATGCGCGTTCTCGTTACCGGCGCGGCCGGGTTCATCGGCTTCAACGTCAGCCGTCACCTGCTGGCGCGCGGCGATACGGTGCTCGGCATCGACAGTCTCAACGACTATTACGACGTCACGCTGAAGCATGCGCGGCTGGCCGAGCTCGCCACTTTGGGTGCCGGCTTCGCGTTCAAGCAGGTCGATTTTTCCGACCATGTCGCGCTCAATGCCGCGCTCGACAGCGAAGCGTTCGACCGGATCGTCCATCTCGGCGCGCAGGCCGGAGTCCGCTACTCGATCGAGAACCCCCGCGCGTATCTCCAGGCGAACCTGGCCGGCCATCTCAACATGATCGAAGTCGCCCGGCACCGACAGGTCGAGCATATGGTCTATGCCTCGTCGTCGTCAGTCTATGGCGGCAACGACACGCTGCCGTTCCGCGTCGAGGACCGTGTCGACCAGCCGCTGTCGCTCTATGCCGCCACCAAAAAGGCGGACGAGCTGATGAGCGAGACCTATGCGCATCTCTACCGCGTTCCGCTGACCGGACTGCGCTTCTTTACCGTCTATGGCCCCTGGGGCCGCCCCGACATGGCGATGTGGCTGTTCACCAAGGCGATCTTTGACGGGCGGCCGATCGACGTGTTCGGCGAGGGCAACATGCGCCGCGATTTCACCTATATCGACGACATCGTCGCCGGTATCATCGCCTGCCTCGACAATCCGCCTGCGGACGATGGTACGCTAAAGGCAGGCGGCAGCGTCAGCCCGCACCGCATCTACAATATCGGCAACAGCCGCTCGGAAGATCTCGGCGAGATGATCTCGCTGATCGAGCGGGAGTGTGGCCGTCCGGCCGAACGTCGGCTGTTGCCGATGCAGCCAGGCGACGTGCGTGACACCTTTGCCGATATCAGCGCGATCCAGCGTGACCTGGGCTACGAACCCCGCACTACCATTGCTGAAGGTGTGCCACGTTTCGTACAATGGTATCGCGAGTATCACGGCCTCTGATATCATGGGTCAGGCCGCGCGCTGTATCGCGAACCTTTCGGCACAGTGATTTGATGATAAGTCAGTTTGCTCCACACAGCCGAAAAGCGGAACCTGCCGACAGATGCAGAGTTCCGCTTTCTGCGATCTGGAAGTTCCTACAACCAAAAGTTTCGCAGCGATTTTACGTGACAATGTAAGCTACTCCGGTTTATGGGGTTCACGATATTAGGTTCTCCGATTCCTAAAAGGGGATGAAGGCGTGAAATTGAAGTCTCTTTATACGGCAGTGGCGGCGCTTTCGCTCGTCGTAACGCCGACCATCGCAGCTGCGGCACCTGTTGCCACGCCGCTGACCCAGCCAGCAACCGAATCGGTCGATGGCGATAACGCCCTTGCTGGTGGTGGCTTCATCATCGCTGCGTTTGCTGTTGTTGCAATCGGCCTTGGCGTCTACGTTGCAGCTGATTCCGATGACTCGCCCAACAGCCCGTGAGCTGATTGGTTTTGTTTTAGAAAAAGGCTCGGGTGGCTCGCCATTCCGGGCCTTTTTCTTGTCCATAAAATTTAATCGATCGATCGCCCATGTTCTCGATCAATCTTCGACTTGGAATTCTAGGCCTTCTTGCATCAACTGTGGGCGGACCAGCATACTGTCATACTGAAATACAGAGCTCAACTAGCCGCAGGACACCCGTCGAGGTGACGCCGAGCTTAATACGAGCTTCGACATTATCAGGCCGAGAAGAGGATGGCCGGGTCGAGCAGATTGCCTTCCGCCTTGCGGTTGCCGGCCGAATGCGATGCGCGGACTTAACGCCAAATCTTGGCCTTGTGCTTCAACATCTTTCACAATTTGAACTCGTTGATCGTCCCGGCATGATCGCGAGCCAGTCACTTGACCATGGGCCGGGCGTGATAGTCGTGGTTCCAGATAGTCCAGCAGCGGCAGCTGGGATTCGCCCAGGCGACATACTGGTGGCAGTTGATGGCCACGCCCTGCCTCCCGAAACCGCTCTGTCCGCATCCTTTGATGCGGCACACGCTCATGCCCGAACCGATGCTGTCCAAGATTTGTTGGAGAAGACTGGCACACGCCGCTTTCCAATCACGCTGCTGCGCAAGGATGGGGTTACGGTTACCGACGTGACTCCCTTGCCCGCTTGCCCATCGCATGCCCACCTTGCACGCTCAAACCAGCGCAATGCCTATGCCGACGGACGCCATGTTTTCCTGACGACCGGCCTGCTGTCACGACTTCAGAATGATGACGAGCTAGCGTTCATCATTACGCACGAGATGGCACACAACATCCTGCATCATGCGACTATCATGCGGGGTGGCGACGTGAAACATGGTCTCGAACATACGTTGGGACGAAGCGGCCAGATTGTGCGAAAGACGGAGCGCGAGGCAGACGCGCTCGGTGGCGATCTGATGATTGATGCTGGCTTCAATCCTGTCAGGGGAGCCGCCATACTTAAGCGCCTCGGTGGGGGCGATCTGGGTATCGACCTGTTTGCTGCGCACGACTCTGCGGGCAAACGCATCGCTGCGATGCGCGTTCTAGCAAATGCACGGATCCCGCGATGAGCCTACGCGATTTCTATCAGGTTCTCGGCGTGACCCGTACTGCATCATCCACCGATATTCGCGCGGCTTTCGTACGGCTAGCCAAGCATCACCATCCCGATCACGCCCGCAACGCGAGCGAGCTTCCGGGGCGTTTGCAGGAGGTGCAGCAGGCTTATCGCTGCCTTTCTGATGACAGCGCGCGTGCAGCGCACGATCTGGCACTTAAGGAAAGTGAAAGACTTCACTTTGCACGCCAGCGCAGCGTGCAACACCGCCTTCGCCGCTATGATGGGCGTCATCCTCATCCACAGCCCCGCCCCCAGCCCGATTCACGCTCCCGCCTTCGGGGTATCCGCTGGCCATCGCTACTGGTCGCGACGGTAAGCGCGACCATTCTGGCACGCATACTCACCTTGGTTGGCTGACTATTTTGCGCCGAAACCGGTGACCATGATCCCGATGGTGCGGATCGCGATCAGCAGATCAAGCCATGACGAGAAGAACTTGATATAATAGAAGTCATAGTGGAGCTTGACGTGCACTTCGTCGAGCCCTGCCACATGACCTTGGTTGACCTGCGCCCATCCAGTAATCCCAGGCCGTACGATATGGCGATAGGCATAGAAGGGCAGTTCATTCTCGTACCAAGTCGATAGCGATACGGCTTCCGGTCGCGGACCGATCCAGCTCATCTCACCACGGAGAATGTTGACGATCTGCGGAAGCTCGTCGATCCGCGACCGCCGCAGGAACCGGCCGATCTTAGTAATACGATCATCGGCATCGCGCGTAATCGCCGAATGGCGCGCAGCATCGTCACCGGTCGTCACCACCTGCTGTACCATTGTCCGGAACTTGATCATGTCAAACGGTATGCCGCGATATCCCATCCGACGCTGACGGAACAAGATAGGTCCAGGCGAACTCGCACGCACCATCAGCGCGACGACGATCAGCGGCAGCACCAGGATCGGCAACAAAACGATACTCGCAACGATATCGATCGTCCGCTTGATCCCCCGATAGCCGAGCCCCGGCAGCAACGACCCGAAGCTGTTCTCCGAGAGGTGTTCGATCTGGACACGCCCCGTCAGTGACTCCCGCAGCTGTTTGGTATGGTAGACGGGTATCCCGGACAGCGCTGCCTGCGCCAGCATCCGCTCCCATTCGGGCGAATGATCGGAGCGCAAATCGACGACGATCGATGCGTTTGGATCGTTCGGGACAATCGGCTCATCAAGCCTGATCCAGTCGACGTCGGGCGTATCGCCAACGATGCCGGTCTTGCCGACAGGGACGTAGTACATGCGTTTCGGTTCGGCACGCTGGTTGAAGTAGCCCAACACAAAGGCAACACCGACCGAAGCGAGATAACCCGCCAACAGCATCGAACCGCTGTAGCTTGATCGCGAAAACAGCAACACGGCCGCAGCGGCGCCGAACGTTGTTGAGAAGGCGGGCAGGATAAAGGCGAACGCACGTGCGCCTGGGTAAACTGTTACCCGACGGAAAACAAGCAAAGCGACGACTGCTGCAATCAGCGACGTAAGCTGTGTATTGACTGTGCTTGGAAGATCCAGAGACAACGTTCCGAACGTTATCAATGGCGCAACAAGTGGGACGAGATAGGCCGCCAATCCGACCATCAATAGCGGTTTTAGCAAGCGAACGTCCGTATGACTCGCGCGCGTTGATCGCCCATGATCGCCAATTATCAGCAACACACACCTCATACCGGAGTCAGAGACTCAAACGCTATATTTTTTGGGCTGTAGTAGAGCCAACCTGCCCGGCAAGGCCATGCCCCCGTATGGCCCATGGTGGCTTTCGGCAAGACGCAGAAGCTTACAAACACCAGAATTTTGAAGCTAAAATACAGTTTTGCGAGCGCAAGCTGGCCAAACACGCATCTGGATCAAATAGGCGATTGGATGCTCAGGCTTTAATTTGCGCCAACTGATACACCTAGCGCCTCCCATCCGAAGTGCGCTGCGCAATAAAGGTATTAAATCCTGCCGTACTTTGACGCTGAACCACGAACGCAATGGTGTCGATCCCGAACTTTCACTGTTGACGAGCCCCCCCCCACTATTACGACCAACTAGGCAACGTATGAGAGCTATGGTCCCTTGCAACGGTATGACGGCCATCCAGCCATCTTATAAGTTAATACGTTAAAATATATAATAAACTAAATTACATTTCAGATAATTATGTGTCTAGTCTTAATAAATACACTTCCCTACCTCAAATAATTAATACTATTTATATGGCCTATAACGAATAAAACCTTGGTATGATAATCCCGGTTAATATCGCCTGATCTCACACCGTCCATCCAGATTAATCACCCATCGTTTTTCCACCGCTCGCCCATCAACCAATAGCGCAGCGCTCGGCAACCTTGCTGGCGGTCTACGCCTCCCACCCCCCATACTTCACCCGACTATGCGGGCTTAGAAGTGGTGGCCGTGTCATTCGTTTTGTCGACCAACTCGCTGCTGACGTGTCACCATGGCTAAACGGCTGTAAATTTGATCCATATTCGTTATTAGCTGGAACCATGATAAAACGAGATCCGATTTATGCGATGGCTTTCCGATGATTGAGATAACGCGAGAAACAATTGCGTATACAATCATCGCCATCATTGTGGTCATCTCAGTTCCCGTCATCATCCGCATGCAGCTCAAGCGTCACCGCGACCGTCTGCGCAGACGCGGAATCAAGCGCCACGGGCATTGATGCCTAGTCCTTCCTTCACCGCAACACCCCCGCGACACGGTGTTCGATCGCAGAACTCGTAGCGGCGACTGTCGTCACCCCGGATTACCCCGCCCCAGAGCCCGCGAGATGAATTGAGCGGCTTGGAATCCACCACGGCTTCCGAACTTGCGATAATGTCGCTAGAGCCGCCCCCTTCGAGCGATGTGAAAGACGAGTATACATGCTGGGGATCAGAACTGGAACTTGGCGCAGTTCCGCACACTTCTATTTGGTCGCAGCATTGATCGCCGCGACGGCGTTGCTGGGCGGTTCCTCGCGCCCCGATGCCGGCGCGCTGCTTCTGTTGCGTCCGGTCGTTGTGGCGCTGCTCGGCGGCGTCCTGCTGATCGCGGGCGGTGCCGATCGGGCGATCGCGCGCGCGCCGGGGATATTCCTCGCGCTTTTCGCCGCCGCCATCGCTGTCCAGCTCATCCCGCTGCCGCCACAGATATGGCTCGCGCTGCCGGGGCATGGCCTATTCGCACCGTCGTTCGATCTTGCCGGACCGGCGGCAGGATGGCGCCCGATTTCGCTCTATCCCGATCTCACGCTCAATGCGCTCATCGCACTGTTGCCGGCGCTGGTCGTCATTCTGGGCTATGTGCGGCTGAACCCTGCGCAGCGACTAAGCCTCTTGCCATGGCTGGTCGCGATTGCTGCAATCAGCGCCATGCTGGGCCTTGTCCAGATCCTCGGCGGCGGGAACAGCCCTGCCTATCTCTATCGCCCGACATCGCAGGGCCTGCCCGTCGGGCTGTTCGCCAACCGTAACCATCAGGCGGTCTTCCTTGCGCTGGCGTTGGCGCCGCTGAGCGTCTGGGGATTGCGCGGCAGCGGCAAGGTGGCCTTGCCGATCCGCGTGGCGTTGGTTGTTGGTGGCCTCTTGCTGTTCATGCCCGTCATCATCCTGACCGGGTCGCGCTCGGGCCTCATCATGGCGTTCGGCGTTCTTTTGCTGCTGCCGTGGATCCTCCGGGTCAGCTTGAAGCGTCGGCTCGGGAATACGCGGTCGCAGATCGTGACCTATGCCGCGCTTGCGGTCGTCCTGCTGGTCGTGGCGGTGATCGGCTACATGGTGTCCAGTGATCAGGCCACCTCGATCAGCCGCCTGCTCGACACCAACGAACTGCGCGCCGAAAAGCGCATATTGGCCGCCCCGGTGATGATCCAGATGCTCAAGGACTTCTTCCCGGTCGGCCTTGGCTATGGCGCGTTCGAACCCGTCTTCCGGGCCTATGAGCCCGATGCGCTGCTGACCCCTACCTATTTCAACCGCGCGCATAACGACCTGCTGGAACTGGCGATGTCAGGCGGACTGTTCACTATCGCGGTGATGCTGGTGTTCGCCGGCTGGTTCATGCATCGGTGCATCGTCCTGGTTCGCAGCAATGAACGCGGTCTGCCGGCGATCTACGCGCGGATGTCGGCGGTGGTGATCCTCGGCCTGATCCTGGCGAGTATCACCGATTATCCCGTTCGCACGCCGCTGATCACGGCGGTCTTCACTCTGGCCTGCATGTGGCTCGAAAACGGCTATCGCAGTTCGCCCAAACTGCTTGAAGGCGAAGGGTGAATTGCAAAATGTGCAGCATATCGCTAGGCACCCGGCAGCCTCGTGCGCCCTGCACGGTGGGGATTTGATACGTATGAATATTCGGCTTGGAGTAGCGGCGTTCCTTCTGCTCCTTTCCGGGGGATGTGCATCCCCCGACAAGATGATCGGGCGCTCCGATCTCACGGTCATGGAGTTCTCCGATCTTCCGGCGCCAACCGATGCCGACCAGATTCTGGAGCGCAGGCCCTATCTGATCGGTCCGCGCGACAAGGTGGTGATCGAGGTCTACAACGTCCCCGAGCTGACCCGCACGCTCCAGGTGGACGCCAACGGCCAGATCTCGCTGCCTTTGCTTGGTACGATAGATGCAGCGGGCAAATCGCCGGCCGAACTGTCGCGTCTCATCACCGCCGGCCTGACGGGGCGCTTCGTTCGCAACCCGCAGGTGACCGTGAATGCCGATACGACCAACCAGATCATCACCGTCGATGGACAGGTAAAGACTCCGGGTCTGTATCCGGTCCTCGGCAAGATGACGCTGCAGAAGGCGATCGCCTCGGCGCAGGGCGTGACCGACTATGCCAATACCAACTACGTGGTCGTGTTCCGCAAGGTCGGCGATCGTCAGATGGCCGGGGTCTATGACCTGCGCGCCGTCCGGCGCGGCCAGTATGCGGATCCCGAGGTCTTCACGAACGATATCATCTTCGTAGGCGACGACGCCAACCGCCGCCTGATTCAGACCCTCATCAGCAGCGCTGCGCTGTTGAGCGGTCCGCTGATCGCCATCCTGAACTGACCGCTCGAGAATTACGGATACATCGCATGAACAGGATGATCGAGCAGGGCGTCGGGGCCGCGGACGCAACCGCGCCGCGAACAATGACGCCACATCTTCAGGAACGATCGGCGCCGTCGGCTCTAGCCGAGATACTGTCGGTCATCCGACGTCGGCGCACGTTGATCGCGGTCATCATCTCGGCGCTGCTGGTGGTCGGGCTGCTGTTTTCGCTGCTCGCAACGCGCAAGTACACCGCGTCCGCGGTACTCGAGATCCAGCGCGAGACCGGCAGCTTCGTGAAGGTCGAAGGCGCGACCAGCAGCGACAATATCGCCGATCAGGAATTCTATCAGACGCAATACGGCCTGCTGAGCTCGAAGTCGCTCGCCGAGCGGGTCGCGAACGATCTGGCGCTGTACAGCAACACCGACTTCCTCAAGGCGGCCGGTATCGTCGAGGACGATGATGCGGCGACGCCGACCACCGCGATCTCCGCGCAGGACCGTCGGAACCGCACCAGCGCAGCGGCCGCCTATCTTCTTGCCCGCTTCAAGGTCGAACCGGAGCGATTCTCGCGTCTGGTAACGATCGAATTCACCGGGACCGATCCGGCCCTCACCAAGCGTGTCATTGACACCTGGAGCACCGACTTCATCCGCATGACGCTGGCGCGCCGCTACGATGCCACGTCCTATGCGCGTAACTTCCTCGAGCAGCGCCTGGTCCAGCTGCGGTCGCGGATCAACGACAGCGAGCGCCAGCTGGTTGATTACGCGTCCCGCCAGGGCATCGTGAACCTGCCTGCCAGCACGACCGGGGGCGAGCGCTCGATCGTTGCCGAGGATCTTGCCAACACCAATGGCGAACTCGGGCGTGCCGTGGCCGATCGTGTTCGTGCGCAAAGCCGTCTCAACAATGGCGGTGCGGTCGATGAGGCGCTGGGCAACTCAACAATCAATTCGCTGCGTCAGCGCCGGGCCGAACAGGCTTCCGACTATGCCAAGATGATGGCGCAGTTCGAACCCGGCTATCCGCCCGCGCGGGCGCTGCGTCAGCAGATGGCGCAGGTCGATCGTTCGATCGCGCAGGAGGTCAGTCGCGTCCAGCGGACGCTGCAGGAATCCTTCGCATCGGCCGAACGCCGGGAAACCGAGTTCCAACAGCGTATGAAGACGCTGAAGTCGGGCGTGCTCGACTTCCGTCGGCGCAGCATCCAGTACAACATCCTGCAGCGCGAGGTCGATACCAACCGCCAGCTCTATGATGCACTGCTTCAGCGCTACAAGGAGATCGGCGTCGCTGGCGGCGTCGGGGTCAACAATATCTCGGTCGTCGATACCGCCGAACTTCCGACCCGGCCGTCCAGCCCCAAGCTGCTGCTGAACATGGCGATCGCGCTGGTGCTGGGCATCGGCCTGAGCGCCCTGGCAGCCTTCCTGCTCGAGCAGATCGATCAGGGCATCACCGATCCGGGTCAGGTAGAGGGCGCGCTCGGCGTTCCTCTGCTGGGCACGACCCCAAAACTCGCAGGCGATCCTGTCACCCTGCTGGGGGATCGCAAGACTGCGATCAGCGAAGCCTATCTGTCGGTTCAGACCAATCTCGGCTTCTCGACGCATCGCGGCTTCCCTGCCTCGCTCGCGGTCACCAGTTCGCGAGCCGCGGAAGGCAAGTCGACGACCGCGTTTGCGATCGCGCAGTCGCTGGGTCGCACCAAGCGGCGCGTATTGCTCGTCGACGCCGACATGCGTTCACCCTCGGTCCACCACCTTCTGAACCTGAGCAACGACCGCGGCTTCAGCAACTACCTGACCGGCGAGGACGATCTCGACAATCTGATCGTCCGCGCCGCGGACGAGCCTATGGCCATCATGACCGCCGGGCCGCAGCCGCCCAGCGCACCGGAATTGCTGTCGGGCGATCGCTTCCGCACGCTGATCGGTGAATTGCTGGCACGCTACGACCATGTCGTGTTCGACATTCCGCCCGTCATGGGTCTCGCGGACGCCCCCCTGATCGCCAGTGCGGTGGAAGGCGTGGTGTTCGTCATCGAGGCCAGCGGGACGCATGTGTCGATGGCCAAGGTTGCGCTCGGCCGGTTGCAGAATGCCAATGCGCGTATCTTCGGCACGGTGCTGACGAAGTTCGATACCAAGCGCGGCCTGTTCGGCTCGGGCTATGAATATGGCTATGGCTACGGGTACGGCGATACCGCCAAGAAGCCTGCTTAACGATTGGTCCGCGCGATGACTTCCACGTCCCGCCGTTTCCCCGGCATCGCTCACAGGCAAGGCATCGCGTACAAGGTGGCGGTGGGTCTGGTCCTGATCGTGCTGCTCTGGCTGTCGGTCGCCGTGTCGTTCGAGGGCGTCTTCGCGCGGCGCGATCCCGTGGTCGCGTTGCGATGGGCGCCGTGGAGCGCACAGGCTAAGATCGTGCAGAGCACCGCGCTAGCAACCGACACGGCGACGGATACGGCGGGCAGTGCCGCGACCGCCACGGGTGCCGGCACGGCGGCCGATCCTGCCACGATCGCCAAGGCCCGCACGCTGGCGCAGCAGGCGCTGGACCGGTCTCCGGTGCAGGCCAGTGCGGCCCGCGCGATCGGCGTGGCCGCGCTATCGGCACGGGACAATGCGACGGCGGGCCGCGCCTTCACCTACGCCGCGCGCCTTTCGCGACGCGACTTGCCGACGGAACTCTACTGGATCGAATCCAATGTGACGCGTGGCGATATTCGCGCCGCCTTGCATCACTATGATGTCGCCATGAGCGTTTCGGTGAAGAGCCGGGCGATGCTGGGCAACATCCTCATCGCGGCCTCTGCCGAGCCCAACGTCGCCACCGAGCTTGCCAAGCTTCTCAAGACCCAGCCGCGGTGGCTGCCCGAATTCTATCAGCGGCTGATGGGACAGGGGGAAAATCCCGCAACGTTGGCGCATATCGCAAACGTCATGGCGTTCGACGGGCGCGACCCTGGACAGGCCCCCTTCGTCTCGATGACGCTCAACCGCCTGGTGGCGCTGGGCGCCTATGGCGAAGCGCGCACGCTGTACCGGCGGTCAGTCGGCGGGGCGGACGAGACGGTTCGCAACGCCAGCTTCGAGCGGGCGAACACGCTTCAGCCGTTCGACTGGATCATCGCTAGCGAACCCACCTATTCGGGGATCATCGAGACGCGCACCGGCTGGCCGCACGGCAATGTGCTGACGATCGCCGGGACCGAAGCCAATGATGTCGCGCGCCAGCTGCTTCTGCTCGTGCCCGGGCAATATCGCCTGTCGGCCGATACGGCCAATGTGCGTCAGGAACGCGAAACCCGCCCGCTGCTCACCATCAGCTGCGTTTCGGACAATCGTGCGGTGATGTCGGCGCCGTTTGCCGCTGCCGGCGCTAAGCCCGCTGCAATGCAGGGAATGTTCACCGTACCGGCCAACTGCCCCGCGCAATGGATCGCGATACGCAACACGCCCTCGTTCGACCCGGTCGACAGCGATCCCTGGATTGATCGGATCGTCGTTCAGCGCATCGGTCGATGATGAACGCGATCACGATCGAGAGCTCGGTCGGCACGTCGACAGGGTACCAGCGCTTCATCCGGACGCCGCTATTCGCGGCGCTTCTTCTCGGCATCATCCTGGCCACACCGTCCGCGGCATCCTATCTGTTTCTCACATCATCGCAGGCCGTCGGCACCGCGCTCATGGCGGCAGTTGCCAGCCTGTTCCTTGCGCCCGTCGTTCGGTTTCGGATCAGGGTATTTGCGATGGTGATCCTAGTTGCGGCGATCTTCGGCCATTTCTTCGTTGCGCGCTACATGATCCCGGCCAGCACGGGGCGGTTCGCCTCATCGCTGGTCCTGCTGCTAGGCGTGATCCTAGCCGCGCATTTCGTGGCGCAGTGGCTGGTCGAGCTCCCCGACACGGTGCTCCAGCGCGCGCTGCACTGGCTCAGGATCGGCATGGTCCTGGTCGCGATCCTGTCGATCCTGCATCTTGAACCCCGTCGGTTAGATCTCAGCGTTCCGGAAAAGGCGATCTTTCCGTTCACCGAGCATTCCCATTTCGCGCTGGTCTTCACACCGCTGCTTCTAGACGGATGCGTTCGCGCGCGCGGCTGGCGCCGGTCGGTATGGCTTGTCGTCGGACTACTGATCGCGCTGCTGCTGCAAAATTTGACGGTATTGATCGGCTTCGCCCTGGTCGCGCTGATTACCGCTCCGCTGTGGCAGATCGTCATCTTGATGATCGTTATAGCCGGTGCGGCCCTCAGTATGGATCTGACCTATTATCTCTCTCGCCTCGATCTGTCCGCTGACACGACCAATCTCTCCGCGCTTGTTTATATCCAGGGTTATGAATTCATGATCGATAGCTTCGACCTGACATCGGGTTGGGGCATGGGCTTTCAGCAACTCAGCGTAATTCCCATGAAAAGCCTAGCCTCGAACGTCATTTATGCGATCACGAGGGGTGATTCACTCAACGTGTATGATGGTGGCTTTGGCGTATCCAAGATCGTCAGCGAATTTGGCGTTTTCGGCATCGGGATGACGCTCTATTTTGCAGTCCTTGCCAGCAGGCTTGCTCTTCGCCTGCGTAAGGCGGCGCTCGGCAAGGCCGCACCGAATTTGAGCATGATAGCCCCTTACAGCTTCATCGTCGGTTTCGCGGTCGAGATGTTCGTCAGAGGCGTGGGATATTTTTCCGGTACCGTCTTCATGCTTGTCGTCGCGTATCTGTTCCTGGAATTTCGTCGGGATCGAACAAGACTGAGCGCCCCCGTCGCGCAGGATCGCGAGCAGTTCGCATGACACGGTCATCAGCCCGGAACGCTACCCATGCGTGCGATGCGGTCATCGTCAATTTCCGCACACCCGAATTGGTCGTTAGCTGCGTCCGCTCGATACGCGACCACGGCATCATTCCCGATGACCAGATCGTCGTCGTCGAGAATGGGTCGGGCGACGATTCGGCAACGCGACTGCGCGCCGAGCTGCCGGACATCCCGCTGGTCGTCACGCAGGACAATCAGGGCTTCGGCGCGGGCGTCAATCTTGGCGTGGCGCACACGCAGAGCGAATTCATACTCGTCCTGAACCCGGACACGCGGTTCGTGGATCGGTCGTTCGCCAAGGCTGTCGCGTTGCTCCGGGCCGACCCGACGATCGGGATCGTCGGTCTCGATCTGCGGAACGTTGATACCAGCCGGCAATATTCGGCGCGACGCTTCTACAGTTTGGTCGACATCGCGATCCGTCGTTCGCGACTGAAACGTCTGGCGCCGTTTGCCAGGCGCGATGCACGCCACCTGATGACGCGCAGCTGGGTGGGCGACAGTTTCGCAGCCGATTGGGTGATGGGGACCGGTTTCGTCATCCGTCGTGCGGCATTCGATGCGGTCGGCGGCATGGATACCGATTTCTTCCTCTACATGGAGGACGTCGATCTCTGCCAGAGCGTCGCCGATGCCGGCTGGCGCGTCGTCGCCGCGGTCGATGCCGTGCTGATCCACGATCATCAACGCGCCAGCGCGTCCGGCCCCTTGTCCCGGAGCGGTCGACAGCATCTGCGCAGCCTCGCCCGCTATGTCCGAAAGCACGGCATGCGGCCGTTCTGACGGCGCATCAGCCTCGGCGCTGCAATTTCATCCTTGCGCCGATGGCCTTGGCGATCCCCCAGCGCGGCGCCCACATCGCAGCGATCACGGTGCGGCTGAGCGCCAGCAGCAGCCGCGATCGGGTACGTCCGGCGCGATAATCCGCCAGGATCAGCGGACGCAGTTCGGGCCAGTAGATCGGCCGCGACCGGCTCATCAGCAGCACACCGGGGCGCCGCGCCATTCCGCGGCGCGCAATATCCGCTTCGATCGGCGCGACCATGTCGGGTGCATGGCGGGCGACCACGTCGCGCCATTGGCCGATGTCGCCGATCCGCATCAGGTTGAGCCGCAGTGCCTCTGTCTTGAGGAACGGTACACCGGCCTCGATCAGCGCGCGCCAGAGCAGATGCGCGGGATTGTAAGGAAGTGCGCCGGCGATTCCGGCGCGTCCCGCAAGCGTGAAGGCGGCGTGATAGCGCAGCCCCGCAGCCGCCAGATTGCGCGTCAGGCCGATCTCGTACCGCAGTACCAGCGCAAGCTTGCTGCCCATCTCGGGCATCGGTGTGCGCATGAGCGCGGCAAACGCGTCCGAGGTGTAGGCGGCAGGGCGCAGCAGCACGAACCAGCTCTGAAGATGCGGTGCTACCTCGAGCGATTCCAGCGCGCCGTAGAAATCCGCCTCGGTGTCGACCAGAGTCTCGACAAAGGCGGGCAGGTCGCCGAGCGGCGCGTAGACGCTGTCATTGGCGAGCAACAGCAGTTCTGCTTCGATCGGGAACAGCTCGAGGCAGGCCTCGATCCATCCGCCGAAATCCATCCCGCGGTTTTCGCGCAAGGCGACCTCTGCGCCGACCGCGCGCAGCTTGGCGCATTCCGCATCGGGCAGTGGCGACGTCGACAGGACGAGAACCGTGAAGCCTGCCGCACCGAGTGCTTGAAGATACCGCAGGACATGCTCGGCAACGACCGCATCCTGATGATAATGCGCGAACAGGCAGAGGCGGCGTGCGCGACGCAGGCGCTCAAGGTCGACCTGCGCCCATGGCTGGTCGCTCACGAGGAGGCGCCGGGCCGTGCAACGTCGGCCAGCGCAGCCACGACCGGGGCGAAGCTCGTGGTCCAGTCTCGACCGAGCGTCGCGCGATCGAAGGCGGCGCGCCGGGTCTCGGTGTCGCCGACCCGCTCGACCCCTGCCCTGAGTGCATCGAGCAGTCCGTCGATCGACAGCGGGGCATAGAGTATGTTGTCGCAATAGTCGTTGGTGCGCCCCTTAGGCCCGAACCGATTGGTGACGACGACGGCGCCGCTCGCGGCCAGATCGAGCGGGGGATAGCTCGGATGCGGCGTATACATCAGCGACAGGCCAAGATCCGCGGTCCGCACCAGTTGTGCATAATCGGCCCAGGGTACGGTGTCGTGATACTGGATCGGGCGGCCGGCGATATCAATCCGCGGCACATCGATCCCGAAGAAGTGCACGTCCCAGTCTTCGACCGGGAACAGGCCTTCGGCAAAGGCACGCTCCAGCGTTGCGATACCGCGTAGAAACAGGTTCCGGGGGTGATTGGGCCGCGCATAGAAGAACAGGTTGCGCCGCCCACCATGCGCGATCGGGTAATAGATCGACGCGGGGAATGCGGGCTCGAACGCGATCCCGTGCGCGGTCGGTCCGGCCGTGGCGCTTTCGCAAAAATGCGTCAGCAGGAGCTGCGTATTGACGACATAGCGCAGCCGCGTGTCGTCCAGTACCTCGGCACACAGCAGCTGCTGGTCGCCCCCGGGGTAGAACATTCGCTCGTCTTCCTGCAGCAGGTACACGATCTGCTCGAGCGGCACCGCGTGGCGGGCCGCCCAAGTGCTCCACCAGGACGTGGTGAGGACCAGATCCCGGGCTCCCAGCGGTACGGGCGCATCACCTGCAGCGCCGGTGAAGTGGCGAACCTCGATGGGGCCACCGAATGCCGACCCCTGAAGATCGAGCAGCGCATGCAGGGCCGGCAGGTCGTGGCGCTGCTGGCGCGTGACGATGCAGATGCCGCAATCCCGCGCCTGCGCCAACGCAACCGCCAGCAACAACGCCGTCCCCGCCCCGCCCATCAGCTGTTCGGGAACGATGCTGTCGATCACGAGCATGATCCGGGGTGGCAGCGCGGGATCGTGGATCGTCCGCAACGGCCGCAAGTCCCCCAGCGCCTGCTGCGTGAGCGTCGCTACCGACTGCAGCCTCGTATCCTGGCGACGGCGCTTCATCACCCGGACGATCGGACGCTGGAGCTGAACGGGCAGCGCAGCAAAGGCGCGCCGAAGAAAGGCCATGAAAGTCCTAAATGTCATCGCCGAAGGTTCGCCGGCACACGATCGTCCTAATCGGCCGATCCGCGCGCCTCAAGCCAATGCGGGTTCCACCCGTCTAAAGACCATACCGGTTCCACCCGCCTCAGCCCGATGCGGCATGGCAGCATTTGCGAATGCGCAGGCGCTGGTCCAGAGCGTCGCGATGCCGTCACCTTCCACTCTGCCCGTCCGCGCCGTTCCGGGTACCGTGTCGCCATGGACGTTCGCCCGATCGCGTCCCTGGCCACGGGCCTATGCCGGTCGGTTGCGCGCGATCGTTCGCAGCCTGCGCCCGGCGCCCGATCGACGCGAACTCAAACCGGTTACACCGCGTCCACGCTGGTCGGTCTATTTCCTATGGGCACCCGACGGCCAGCTGACCCCTGCCCATCGCTTTACGCTGGCAAGACTGCGCGAGCGGGATGCCGGACTGCTCGTGGTGGTTGCCGCGCCGACCCTGTCGCTCGTCCCCGAGGCACTGCACGACATGGTGGATGCGCTGTGGTGGAAGGCGCTGCCGGGCTATGATTTTTCGGGTTATGCGATCGGCCTGCACGCGATCGCACAGGCCTCACCGGGCGCCGACGTGTTCGTGATGAACGATTCCGTCATGGGTCCATTCGGCGATTTCGAACCACTGCTGGCCGAAGCACCGTGGAACCTGAGCGGGTTCACGGCCGCCTCGCTGTTCGAGAACCATATCCAGAGCTACGCCTTCCAGCTGCGTGCCGTGACGCCGGCGATGATGCGATCGCTTGGGACGATCTTTCCGCTGCGCTGGCGGCTGGACCGGTTCCAGGACGTTGTCTTCGGGCAGGAAACCCGTTTTGCCCGGGTTGCGAGCCGCAGCATGACGGTGGGTGCCTGGTGGTGGTACGACACGGGCTATGGTCTCGACCTAGTGCTGAAGGAGCCGTTCGCGCTGATCGAAGCAGGCTACCCGTTCGTCAAACGCTCGTTTTTCGGAAAATATAGCGGCGTCCAGGACGCCGAACATATCCATGCAACGCTGGCCGCACTCGGTCACCCACCCGTCGAATAGGTACCCCATGCGCTTCCCTCCCCCGGCCTCTTCGCCAGCTTCGTCTCCGGCCCCTTCCCCGGCCACGCGTACGCCCCCTCGCATCGCGATCGTCACGGTCCTGTACAACAGCGTGCCCGTGCTCCCCGACTTCCTTGCGTCGCTGTCGGCACAGACGGACGAGAACTGGCAGTTGATCGCGATCGACAATGCCTCGTCTGACGCCAGCGTGGCGATGGTGCATGCGTGGGGCGACACCTCAGCGATGGTCGTCGCCAACGACACGAATGTCGGGTTCGCCGCAGCGACCAACCAAGGCATCCTGCTTGCACAGGATGCCGGGTTCGATGCGGTGCTGCTGCTCAACAACGATACCGTGTTCGGCCCGGACTTCATGGCCCGCCTCGCCGATGCGGCGCGGACCATGCCGGGCGACATCCTCGCGCCCGTCGTGCTGTACGACGACGCGCCCGACCGCGCCTGGTTCGCGGGCGGCCGCTTCACCTGGTGGCGTGGTGCGTTCCAGCCGCACGCCAGCGAGCATATCCCGCCGGGCGATGCGCCGAGCTGGCCCGCCGATTTCGCGCCGGGATGTGCGCTGCTCGTGCCGGTCGCGGTGTTTGAGCGCATCGGCCTGCTCGACGAACAATTCTTCGTCTATTGGGAGGACGCCGATTTCTGCCTGCGCTGCAAGGCGGCCGGCATCCCCATCACCGTGCTGCGCGCGCCGACGATCCGCCACAAGGTCAGCACCCTGACGCAGGGTGAGACTTCGGATTTCTCCGTGCGCATGTATCAGGGCAACCAGATCCGGTTTTTGCACAAGCATCTCGGCATGCCCGCGACGCTTGCGCAACTCCCCTTGCTGACGGCCAAGGCGTTGCTGCGGTACGTGGCCAGACGCGAGCGCTGGGCGACGACGCGGTTGCGGCTGACGACCATCGCTTCGGCGCTGAAGACCCGACCCTGACGCCGTATCGGGCTTGGGGTCGGGCTCGACGTCAGGCCGAGGTTCGACCGATGTGAATCGCCTTTCGCGTTGCGCTGCCGACGATCGCGACGCCGATATGGGGGCTGCGCCAGTTCGCGCGAATGCTCAGGGCCGCCTCGTCGTCCGATCGCGCGAACAGTGGCTGGAGATGCCCCTGGACCAGCCGATAAACCGCCATCGCACGACGACCCTGGCCGTCTTCCGCCTCGACGACGATCTCTCCCTCGGTCCCTGTCAGCGCTAGCGTCGCGCTCGCCCCCTCGATCCGCGGCAGTTCATCGGCGAAGCATTTCACAATCTCGATCTGCTCGATCTCGATCGCCTGGCCGTTGTTGCTGCGCTCGAGGTAGAAGCCCTGCCGGTCCGGCGACGCAGCGGGCACGGTCGTCTCCCAGCTCAGGCGCGCGAAACGGGGCGATAGCGGGAAGGATTGTGGGGCACCGCCCCCTGCACCGAGCGCTCCGATCGTCAGCGTCTCCTGCCCCGCGACCGTGCGAGCGGTCAGGACATAGCGATAGCGATGGCCGGATACGAACCGCTCGTCGTTTGATGCGAACGAGAAGGACGCCCGCGATGGCAGGCCGTTCAGCACCACAATCCGGTTCCCGCGCGCCATGACGAAGCGATGAGCCTGGTCGCCGAACAGGACGGGGCCGAACATGCTGCAATTGGTCCCGTCGATCGTCGATGCCGGATCGGTATTCGTGGCATAGCCGTTCCAGCGGCCGAAGCCAGGGGAGCGGAAGGCAAAGGCGCAGGTGTTGATCTCGTTGAAGAGAAACGGCACCGCATCGATGTTGCGGCCGGTTTGATCGACCAGCTTCAGATAGGCCGCGCCCGCGGACACCGGCTCGCCGGTCGTACCGGGATCGACGATCTCGCCCCAGGTCTGCCCGGCGGGCTCGTAGCGATAGACAAAATCACGCGCGTATTTGACGCCGTCGATCCGGTTGTTCGCGACGATCGTGGTAAACCGCTCGCCCCCCCCGTTGACTCCCAGATGCGGCGCGTCGACCGAGGAGGCATCGATAAATCCGGTAAAGCTGCGGACCGAGGCATCGGAGGCGCCGGTAAAGCCATGCTCGAGATAATTGTCGCGAATGCGCGCGTGGCGGCCTGAGGATTTGACGAAGATGCACGCGTCGCTGCCCGCCTGAAGCAGATCATTATGTTCGATGATATTCTGCGACCCGAACGAGGATACCGACAGATCCAGAACGTGATAGCGGCTCGCCAGGACCGACCGGTTGTGGCGGACCGCATTGAGGTCGCAGCCCTGGAGCAGGATGTTGGTCGAGAACCCCTCGATCTGGCACTCCTCGATCACGCCATCGAACATCTTCGTCCACGCGATCCCGGTGCCGGTGCCGCGATCGCGCGCGACGATCCTGCAACCGCGTACCAACGGCACCATGCCGTAAGGAATATTCGATCGCGGCCCATCGCCGATCTGGCCGCGCTCGGGATCGTTGAAGCGGATCGGGAAATCGGCAGAGAGGAACAGGTTGGCGATCATTGGCATCGGCTGCTGCCCCGTCGCCGTATCCTGCGTATACCACAGACAGCCTCCACCAGCCACGGTGTTGACGATCGCGGCACCGGTGCCCGATCCGACCCGCGCCAGCCCGGCGACGATCTGGCCAGGCTTCACTTGCAGCGCGCGCGTGATCCGGAACCGCCCTTCGGGGATGATCACGGGCAGCCCCGTGTCGAGACACGCCTGCAGCGCGGCGGTATCGTCGGTCGTCATATCACCCTTCGCCCCGAAGGCAGCGGGCGTGGCGATCCTGCCCGACAGCGCGACAAACTGCCCGGCAGGTCCCTGCGCGACCTTGGCGCCATCCTGTCCCCGCACGGCAGAGGAACTCAGCACCGACCCCGCCACCATGGTGAAAATCAGGTTCCTGCGCGTCGCTGCGATATCATCCACACTGAAAGTCCATCGTTCGAGGTAAAGGCACTCTTCGTCCGATCCGGCGCCTGATCGCTATGACGTTCGCCGACGCAGGCGGCGCACCGATTTGCGCACGACCTTGCCGGCAGTCTCGATCAGCAAATAGCCGGCCTTGTTGACCGCAGCTGCGATCGGCCGGCCCGTCAAGCGATGGTCGCGCACGACAAAGTCCTGCATCTCGGGCCAGTAGGTCGGGTAGCGATCGACCGACCAGACGAGCCGCTCCCGAAGGCTGCCCGCCCGTGCGGGAGGGAACCGACGAAGATCGCGGGCGATGGCCTCTGCCAGCACCGGATTGCGCGGTTCGACGATCGCACGCCAGCGCGCGGCCGATCCGACCCGCACCGGATCGAAGCGCAAGAGATCGACCTTGATGAACGGCATCTTCTGCTGCTCGATCAGGTATCGCCAGATCAGATGGGTGGGATTGATCGGCCGATTCCGGACGATCGGCCCCGCAGAGCCAAGGTCGTACGCCGCATGCCGCGTGAAGGGGGCGGTGTCTAGGGTGCGGGTCAGACCGACTTCTCGCGCAAGTATGATGGCGTCCTTGTCGAGCGCGGGATCGACCGGCGCGGCCATGAAATCGCGGAACGTCGCCGATGTGTAGACGGCGGGCCGCAACAGCAGGAACCAGCTCTGGAGATGCGGCGCATGCTCGCGGCTCTCGATCGCGCCATAGACGTCAGCGGGTACCGCGGTCAGCCGGTCGATAAAGTCCGCAAGCGAGGTGACCGGCGCATAGACGCTGTCGTTGGCGAGCAGCAGGAACTCGGCCTCGAGCGGCAGGAACCGGCGCATCGCCTCGCCCCAGCCCCCGAAATCGAGCCCTTCGTTCGCGCGCATCACCAGCGTGTGACAATGCCCGCGCAACCGCGCCTGCGCCGCCTCGTCGAGCGTCGCGCTCGACAGGACGACGACCGAGAACCCCGCCTCGGCAAGCGCATCGAGATAGAGAAGCACATGATCGGCGACCTCGCCGAACCGATCATAATGCGCAAAGAAGCAGACCCGCCGTGCGTACCGCAGATCCGATGCGGCCGTCGTCATGTCGCGCGCTCCTTACTCTTCCCGCCGGACGTCCGCCCTGCCGCGTGGCCGGACCGGATAGGTCAGCGCCGGAGACACCGCAAGTCGGGCACCGCGCTCAGCAGCGCCGCATCGAACTGCCGACCGACCGTCTCGGCGCTGTAGCGATCGAGCACGTCTTGCCGAGCAGCCGAGCCCGCGAGCGCCGCACCCTGCGTCCCGATCGCCGCGAAGGCCGAAGCCCAGGCGGCATCATCGCCCAGCGTCACGAAGACCGCGGCCTCGCCCAGCACTTCGCGGTGGACCGGGATATCGGACACGATCGGCAGCGTCCCGCGCGCCAGCGCCTCGAGCGGCGGCAGGCCGAACCCCTCGATCGTCGAGGGATACAGCAGCGCCGCGGCCTGGCGGTAGAGCAGGTCGAGATCCGCCTCGGCGACGAACGGGAGAAACTCGACCTTGTCGTCGAGCCGCAGGTCACGGACCCGCGCCCGGATCCGGTCGCCGTAATAGCCGGTCGCGCCGACGATCTTGAGCACGTACCGGTCCGACCACAAGGCCGCGACGTCGAGGATCGCCTCGATATTCTTGTGCGGCAGGTGACAGCCGACCACGAGGAGGAAGTCGCGCTTGTCCTCCGCGCGCGCGACCTGCACGCCCCGGCAATCGAAGGTGTTGGGCACGACGAAGACCTTGCCCGCGTCGACGTCAAAGAACTGGAGCACCTCGCGCCTGGTGAACTCCGAGACCACGAACACCGCGCGCGACCGCGCGATGAGGCGCGGCATCACCGACCGGAAGAACCGGGTCTGGCGCGGGAAATTCTCCGGATAGTGAAGCCCGATCAGATCGTGGATCGTGACGATCTGGTTCTTCGTGTTGAAGAAGCCGTGATGCGTCGGACTATAGACGAAGTCGTCCTTCCCGAACGGCCCCTTCAGATAAAAGGCCTGGCGCCGGGCGAGGTTGAGCAGATGCGCAAACCGCGATCGCGCCTTCTTCCCGATCGCGACCGCGCCGGGAACCGCGATCCGCTCCACGCCGTCGGGCAGCGCGAGATGCGGCGGCGCGAGCACGCTGCAGGCGTAATGGCGCACGATATGGTCGCAGATTCGGGTCGCATAGCTCCCCAGCCCGGTCGGATGCGCCGCCACGCTGGACATATTGACGACGAACCTCACCGGTTCGCGCCGGACATGCTAGCGGGCGCCGGCATCGGTGTCAGCGCGGCGTATCGACGGCGTTGAGGATCGCGCGGCCATAAGCGGTCTTCTTGAACATCTCGCCACGCGCACGGGCCTGGTCCGCGGTGATGAAGCCCTGTTCGAACGCGATCTCCTCTAGGCAGGCGACCTGGATGCCCTGGCGGTGCTGGATGGTGCGGACGAACTCGCTCGCTTCGAGCAAGGAGTCGTGCGTGCCGGTGTCGAGCCAGGCATAGCCGCGGCCCATCTGTTCGACGAACAGATCGCCCGCATCCATGTAGAGGCGGTTGAGGTCGGTGATCTCGAGTTCGCCGCGCGGCGATGGCTTGAGGTCGCGCGCAAATTGCACGACGCGGTTGTCGTAGAAATACAGGCCCGTGACCGCATGGTGCGACTTGGGCTTTGCCGGCTTTTCCTCAAGGCTGATCGCCTTGCCGCCTTCGCCGAACTCGACCACGCCGTAGCGCTCGGGATCCTCGACGCGGTAGGAGAACACCGTCGCGCCGCCCTTGCGCGCGACCGCGCTCGCCAGCAGATCGGTCAGATGCGCGCCGAAGAAGATGTTGTCGCCGAGCACGAGCGCGACATCGTCGTCGCCGATGAAGTCCGCGCCGATCGTGAACGCCTGGGCGAGGCCCTCGGGGCGGGGCTGTTCGGCATAGGAGATCGCCAGCCCGAATGCCGACCCGTCGTCGAACAGGCGACGGTAATTGTCGATATATTCGGGGCTCGAGATGATCAGGATGTCGCGGATGCCCGCGAGCATCAGCACCGACAGCGGATAATAGATCATCGGCTTGTCGTAGACCGGCAGCAGCTGCTTGTTTACGGCGAGCGTTGCCGGATGGAGCCGCGTGCCCGATCCGCCGGCGAGAATGATGCCCTTCATTGGGAGATGTCCTTCTTGGGGGCCCCGAGCAGTTCGTCGAGGATATTGCCGAGCGCGGTCTGCCACGCGGGCGGATGGATGCCATAGTCGCGCGTGATCGCGTCATGGCTAAGCAACGAGTTTGCCGGGCGCGTCGCAGGCGTCGGGTATTCGCTGGTCGGGATGCCGTCGACCTCGGCGCTGGCCCCGCCCCGCGCGGCGCTCTGCGCGAAGATCTCGCGCGCGAAGCCGGCCCAGGTGACCGCGCCGGCGTTGCTGAAATGATAGATGCCGGTGGGGGCGGCGGGATCCTCGACGAGGCGCATCGCGATCGTCGCGAGCGCCGCGGCGAGATCGGCCGCGGACGTCGGGCTGCCATGCTGGTCGTCGACCACGCGCAGGCGCGGGTTGGTCGCGCCGACGCGCAGCATCGTCTTCACGAAGTTGTTGCCGTGCGCGCTGACCACCCAGGCGGTCCGGACGATCGCGTGGCGCGCGCCCGAGGTCCGTACCGCGAGTTCGCCGCCAAGCTTGGAGGCGCCGTACACGCCGAGCGGCGCGACCGGATCGGTGACGTCCCATGCGCCCTCGCGCGCGCCGTCGAAGACGTAATCGGTCGAGACCTGGACGATCGGGATCGCCGCCTTCGCGCACGCCTCGGCAAACGCCGCGGGCGCCATCGCATTAACCGCCCAGGCGGTGACGATGTCGCTCTCCGCCTTGTCGACCGCGGTATAGGCGCCGGCCGAGATCACCGCGGCCCAGGGCGTGCCGTCATGGCCGCCCGCGACCATCGCCACGATCGCCGCGGTATCGCGCAGGTCGAGCTCGTCGATGTCGATCGCGGTGACCGCCCAGCCCTCGGGCCAGGCATAGCGCTTGAGCTCGGTGCCGAGCTGGCCGTTCCCGCCGGTGACGAGGACGTGCTTCATACGGAAAGCCCGCGACGCTGGTCGGCCTTGTGCTCGGCGACGATCGCCTGCCACCAGTCCTGGTTGTCGAGATACCAGGCGACGGTCTTCTCGATGCCGGTCTCGAACGTCTCGGCGGGCTCCCAGCCGAGCTCGTCCTTGATCCGGGTCGCGTCGATCGCATAGCGCTTGTCGTGGCCGGGGCGGTCGGCGACATAGGTGATCTGCGTCGCGTAAGGCTGGCCATCGGCGCGCGGGCGGAGGCGATCGAGGATCGTGCAGACGGTCTTCACGACCTCGAGATTCTGCTTCTCGTTGTTTCCGCCGACATTGTAGGTCCGGCCGGGCTCGCCCTTTTCGAACACCGCGTGGAGCGCGCGGACATGATCCTCGACATACAGCCAGTCGCGGACCTGGTCGCCCTTGCCGTAGACGGGCAGGTCGGCGCCCGCGAGCGCCTTGACGATCATCAGCGGGATCAGCTTTTCGGGGAAGTGATACGGCCCGTAATTGTTCGAGCAGTTGGTGATCAGCACGGGCAGCCCAAAGGTGTGGCCCCAGGCGCTGACGAGATGGTCCGACCCCGCCTTCGACGCCGAATAGGGCGAACGCGGATCGTACGGGGTCTCTTCGGTGAACAACCCGGTGTCGCCGAGCGAGCCGTACACCTCGTCGGTCGAGATATGGTGGAAGCGGAACGCTGCCTTGGCCGCGTCGCCGAGCGACAGCCAATAGGCGCGTGCCTCGGCGAGCATCGTGTAGGTGCCGACGACGTTGGTCTGGACGAACGCGCCGGGGCCGTCGATCGAGCGATCGACATGGCTCTCGGCGGCGAGATGCGTGATTACGTCGGGCTTGAACTCGGCGATCGCGGCGCGGACCGCGTCCGCATCGCAGATGTCGCCCTGGACGAAGCGGTAGCGGTTCGAACTGGCGACGCGCTCGACGGTCGTCAGCGTGCCCGCATAGGTCAGCTTGTCGAAGTTGAGCACTTCATGGTCGGTGTTCTCCATCAGGTGGCGGACAAGGGCCGAACCGATGAAGCCGGCCCCGCCGGTGACGAAAATACGCATGGGTCTGTCCTTCAGGCGAGTGGCGCGAGCGGGCGGCCGTCATAGGGAAAGGGGCTGTCGAAATCGGCGAGCAACGGCTGGACCTGGTCCTTGGCCGACAATTCGGGGAGCGTGCCGGCGGGCATCGGCCAGTCGATGCCGATCGCGGGATCATCCCAGCGGACGCCGCCATCGCTGTCGGGTGCATAGGTGTCGGAGCATTTATACGTCACTTCGCAATCGGGCTCGAGCGTCACGAAGCCGTGCGCGAACCCGATCGGGATGAAGAGCTGGTGGCCGTTCTCGGCGGACAGTTCGGCACCGACCCAGTCGCCATAGGTGGGCGAATCCTTGCGGATATCGACTGCGACGTCGAAGATCCGGCCACGCACGCAGCGCACCAGCTTGTCCTGCCCGCGCGGCGGGGTCTGGAAATGCAGACCGCGCAGCGTGAAGGCGGGAACCGACAACGAGTGGTTGTCCTGGACGAAGGTGCAGGTGATGCCGAGCTTTTCGAAGGCGGGGACCGAATAGACTTCGGTAAACCAGCCACGCGGATCACCGAAGCGGCGAGGCTGTATCAATTGGACGGGGGACTGCATGGCCGCGGGATAGGTCCTCGCCCGCCCGCCTGCAACGATAGATTGGCGTTGCCGCGCATCTTGGCGGCACGTCGTGGTTCGCGAGGCCGGACCCGTACAATACTGGCGGCGCAATCCCGCCACAGCGGCGTTGCGCTAGAGCGGACGGGTCGTCGCGTCCGCCTTCTGGTCGCGCGACAGGGGCAGCAGGCGGTGCGCGATCGCGCGGCGGGTCATCCAGTCGCGCAACGGGCCGTCATAGAAGCGATCGACGAGTGCGCAGCCGAGAAGGAAGATCGCGATCGTCGCCCAGCCGGCGAGCTGGACGCCGGGCCCGGACAGCAGCTTGGGCAGCGTGAGGATGACGATGCCGACGGGATATTGCAGGACATAGACGGGGTAGGACAGCCGTCCCAGCACGCGGAAGACACGCCGGGTCCGATCCCCGTTCGGCTCCATATAGGCGCCGGCCGCGACCAGTGCCGGGAACAGCGCGACGATGACCAGCCATTGCCCCCAGACGCCGACCGGCAGGACGAGCGCGGTGGCGAGCACCGCCAGGATCACGAGCGGACCGAGCGCGCCGTCGCGGCTTTGGTCGGCACGGCTGGTCCGCGCGATGAGGACGCCGCAGAAAAAGGCGAAGGTGACCCGCAAAAGGCCGCCAAGCGCTTCCCCCTGCATCGCGCCCAGTTCGAGAGTCCCGCCGGTCGCGACCAGGATCGCGAGGCCGGTGGCCGCCAGCACGACGATCGCGATCAGTTTGCGGATCGAGAGATAGGGCAGGACGAGCGCATAGACCAGATTGGCGAGCAGCTCGAACACCAGCGACCAGCCGGGCGGGTTGAGCGGAACGAGATAGCCGATATCGACCCAGCGAAACGCCGGCACGAACAGGAGATTGGGAAGCGTCGCCGCGATATCCATCAGCGTCACGTCATGCCGCCAGACGTGCAGCGACAGCAGGAACCCCAGCCCTGCGAGGCAGCCGAGCGCGTAGATCGGCCAGAGCCTGATGAACCGCACCAGCATGAAGCGCCCGGCGGACATGTGACTTGCCAGGCGCGCGGCATAGGCGCGATCGACGACCAGCCCGCTGAGCATGAAGAACATGTCGACCGCCAACCAGCCATGCCGGGGCCAGAACGCCCCCGACAAAAGCGGGTTATGGTACAGGACGACCAGCAGAGCGGCCAATCCGCGCAACCCGTCCAGCGTGGTGTATATGCGCCGGCCGGAAGACATGCGCAGCCCTCTACGGTGCGGATCGGTCGGCAGCAACCCGGTTGCTTGGTTCGATTTCGGCTTCCGTGCGTCGTACAAAACGACCAATTGGCCCGCGACGGACCCGCGCCGCCCGCGTTGCGCGTTAGGTCCTCGGTGAACCTGAAGGAACGTGCATGCCTGCTGCCCCCGTCGCCAGCGACGCTCCCGTTGCCAGCAAGCGCGCGATCCGGATCGCGATCGACGTCCGTCCGCTGAGCGGCGCGCCGTGCGGCTATACGATCTATCTCTGCTCGGTGATCGAATGCCTGCGAAAGGCCGACTTCGCGCTCACGCTGCTCAGCAACCAGCCGCTGCTGCCGCATTATACCGAGGTCGCGGGCCTCGACGTGCGGGTGTTCGGCGAGCAGGGGCCGCTGCGCTGGGAACAGCGCGCGCTACCGCGTCATCTCGCCGACAGCGACTATGACGTGTATTTCACCGGCGCCAATCGCGGCATCCCGCTGCGCAAGGCCGGGCATGTCCGCTACGTGCTGGGGCTGCTCGACGTCATTCCCTACCTGTTCTTTCGCCACTATCATCTGCGCCACTGGAAAAGGCTGTTGCGGCATCCATCGGCCAATGCCGAGACCGTAGCGCAGCTGATCGCGGTCGCGCGGGCCGACGCGATCCTGACGATCTCGCAGCAGAGCGCGATCGACATCCGCCGCGTCTTCCATCGCCGCGACGTCACCGCGTGCCTGATCCGGTTAAAGGATGTCGACCGGCAGGCCCCGGTCACCCCGCGCGACCAGTTCGTCTATGTCGGGGGCGTCGATTTCCGCAAGAAAGTCGATGTCCTGCTCGAGGGCTTTGCCCGGTTCGTGCGCGACCACCCGGACTATCGGCTCGTGCTGGTCGGCTCGAACTATGCCGCGCTGCAGCCGCAGATCGACGCGCTCGCGCTCGGCGACCGCGTAGTCCTGACCGGCTATGTCGACCACGACACCAAGTTCCGCATCCTGAGCGAGAGCCGGGCGATGGTCTATCCGTCGCTCTACGAAGGCTATGGCATGGCGATCGCCGAGGGATTCCAGGCCGGCATCCCGGTGATCGCCGGGTTCGGGGGATCGCAGGCCGAAGTCGGCGGTCGCGGCGCGCGGCTGATCGACCCGTCATCGGCGGAGGATATCGCCGCGGCGATGACCGAGATGCTCGATCCGGCGACGCGCGCGGAGTGGGTCGAGCAGGGCCAGGAACAGCTCGAGCGCCTCACCGACCCTGCGATCGAGACCATGCTGATCGACTATTTCGCCGAGCAGGGACGGCTAGCCCGACAGCGATCCTAGCCGCGCGGGCGTCAGACGACCGCGCGGGTTTTGCGAAACCGCCGCCACACGATGAGCATCTCGTGGTGCAGCGGATGCCGCATGACGATGATCGTGCCGAACCACAAGGCGATGCCGAGGATCCCGACCCCCGCCACGACCGGCAGCGGCGTGCGCGGCGACCAGTCGTAGACGATCATCGTCACCAGCGCGGGCAGCACCGCCATGACCGTCAGGATGCCGCTGTCGCGGTAAACCTTCGGGATCGCGTAGCGGTCGAGCTGCGCGAGACGCCGGACATGCGGATAATAGAGGACGAGACCGATCAGCGCGTCGACGATCTTGGCGAGCGCCGCAGCGAGGATGCTGAACAGACAGCCGATCACGAAGATCGGCACGCCCAGCACCAGCCGCGCGACCTCGTAGCGCGCCTGGCGCCCGGTCTCGCCGCGCAGCACGAACAGCTCCCAGTTCATCCCGAACGCCACGCCGAAGAACTGCGCGACCAGCAGCGCCGAGAGCGGCAGCGCAGCGGGCAGCCACTGCGCGCCGTACAGGATGAAGATCACCGGGCGCGACAGGATCGCGAGACCGATCAGGAACGGCCACATGAACGCGGTGATCATCGCGAAACTGCGCAGATAGGTGCCCCGCCAGTCGCCGCCCTCGCGATAATCCTTCGAGAGCTGGACGAACACGACGCGCGTGACGGTGCCGTACAGATTCTCGAAAATGATCCCCGACAGATTCGACGCGCGGCCATAGAGACCCAGCGCCGCCACGCCGAGGATGCGGCCGAGCAGCAGGTCAGACAACTTGCCGGTGATCATCGCCACGCCGCTGACCGACATCATCTGCAGGCCGAAGGTCGTGATCGGCCGCCACTGCGCGAGCGACACGCGGAACCCGATATGATGGCGGCCGAAGATCTGGGTCAGCACCGTCACTGCGACCCCCGCGACGAGCGCCGCATAGGCCGGGCTCATATAGCTCGCGCCGAGCAGCGCGAAGGTGATCGTCGCGCTGGTCTGGACGATGATGTTGGTCAGGCTGATGATCGACAGCTGCTTGAACTGCATCTCGCGCTGCAGCATCGCCGAGGGCCTGAAATTGACGATCGCCAGCAGGTTGCTGAGCGCCACGACCCGGAGCACGCTGCCCGCCTGCGGCGCCCCCAATAGCGGCCCGGTCGCAAAGCTCAGCCCCGCCAGCAGCAGCGTGAGCGACACGATGAGGATCGCGTTGACGGTGAACGCGGCTTCGAGCGTCTCGGTCGGGAGTTCGGCCTCGCGGACGATGAACGAGGCGATCCCGAAGGTCGTGAAGACCTGGATGAGCCCCAGCGCGGCCATCGCGATCGCGTAGATGCCGACCTCGCGCGGCGACAACAGTCTGGAAACGACGATCAGGCCACCAAACTGGACCACGAACGCGATGAACTGGCCCGAAAAGGTCCAGGCGAGGGAACGACGCACTGACATGATCGCGCCTTAGCGGATCGATTGTGAAAAAGGCACGCCCTGCGCATCGCGCGGCCGATCGCCCTGCCGCAGAACGTCCTGAAGAACGGTGTCGAACGCCTGTTGCGAGAAGCAGCGAGTCACATGCGCGGTGCCGGAATCGCGCGCGGCCTGCCACGCAGCCTGATCGGTATAGAGGCGCGCGCAGTCTTCCGCGAACTGTCGTGCGCCGGCGTCCCCTGCTTTGATATCCGCGGGTACGTCGTGCGGCTGGCCTGTCTCGGGCTGAGCTGTCCCAGGCTGGGGGGGGAACGCCAGCTGGTCTGCCAGCAGCGGCGTGACGACGCAGGGAATCCCCTCCCCCATCGCCTCGACAACCTTGAGCGGGATACCCGCGGCGTAGCGGGTGGGGGCGACGAAGACCCGGCAGCGATCATAGAGGGGCTGAAGATCCTCGACGACGCCGTGCAGCACGACGCGGTCGGAGGCGAGCGCCTCGATCTCCGCGGACTCCACGCGGCCGACGACGTGCAGCCGGTAGCCGGTGCCGATGAGAGAATCGAGAACGGGCATCACTGCGGTGAGAAACCAGGTGACCGAATCGATGTTGGGCGACTGGGACGACGATCCGGTCAGCCGGCCGACGAACAGGAAATCCTGCCGGTCGCCGAACGGCGCGGTGCCGGCGCGGATGGCGACGGGATGCGGCAGGACGAAGACCGGCGCGTCGAGCACCGACCGGATCGTCGCTGCATCCCCCTCACCCACCGCGGTCACCGCGTCGGCGGTGCGTGCGACCGCAAGCTCGTCGGCGATCGCGGCCTGATAGTCCTGATCCGACCAGCGCGTGTCGAACAGCGCCCGCCGACGCGCCTCGCGCGGGGCCAGCACGGCTTCGGCATCGTAGACGACCTGAGCGGATCGCCGCCCCGCCCTGCCCCCCGCCTTGCCCCCCGCCTGCCAGCCCGCCTGCACGAACGCCGCCATCGGCATCGGCCGGCTGATGAACAGCGAATCGACATCCGCGCCGTGCGTCCAGAGCAGACGGCGCAAGCCCCGCCCGCCCGCGCCCGGATGAAACAGCACCGCGCCTGCGAACGCCGTCGTCATCCGATCGATATCGGCCGGCGACGATCGCATCGGATAGAAACTGACGCGATGCCCCGCCGCCACCAGCGACTGCACGATCGCGAAGGCGCGCGGGTAGCCCGCCCCGAACAGCGGGTCGGGCACCAGATCGTCGATCATCAGGACGTGCTTTTGCGCGCCCGCTTGTCCGCCACGGGCGGGACGCGCGCGTTTGCGCACCACGCCACGATACGCCGCCCTGGCATAGGCCAAGACGTCCTTGACGCCCTCGACCATGGTCGCCCGCCCCAGCCTTGCCTTCACGCTCATCGAAATTGCCCTGGCCGATGCCTCTGTCGATCGTCCCGGATCGTCGAGCCGATCGCGCACGGCGATCGCCCCGGTCCGGACCGATGGCGGCGTCTATCGCAGGACTTGCGCGGGAACCAGCCCGCGTCTGCGGACGGAACCAACCGCGCGCACGTTCTGGATATTCGCAACACCAGCCTCTAAGCGGTGCGTATCCAACCCTTTTCAGTATCGCTGCCCGTTCGGTCGGGCCGTCAGCAGGAACATATATGACGAAATCTGCCATTGTCACCGGGATCAGCGGCCAGGACGGCGCCTATCTGGCCGAGAACCTCCTCGACCGGGGCTATACGGTGTTCGGCACCTATCGGCGCACGAGCTCGGTCAATTTCTGGCGGATCGACGAGCTGGGGATCACCAACCACCCCAATCTCAAGCTCGTCGAATATGACCTGACCGACATGGGATCCGCCATCCGCCTGATCGAGGCCTCCGAGGCGACCGAGATCTACAACCTGGCGGCGCAGAGCTTTGTCGGCGTCTCGTTCGACCAGCCGATCACCACCGGGCAGATCACCGGGCTGGGTGCTGCGTATCTGCTCGAGGCGATCCGCACGGTGAACCGCGACATCCGCTTCTACCAGGCCTCGACCTCGGAGATGTTCGGCAAGGTCCAGGCGATCCCGCAGCGCGAGGATACCCCCTTCTATCCGCGCAGCCCGTACGGCGTCGCTAAGCTCTATGCGCATTGGCTGACGGTGAACTACCGCGAAAGCTTCGGAATCTTCGGCACCAGCGGCATCCTGTTCAATCACGAATCACCGCTGCGCGGGCGTGAGTTCGTCACCCGCAAGATCACCGACACGGTCGCCAAGATCGCCCAGGGCAAGGCCGAGATCCTCGAACTCGGCAATCTCGATGCCAAGCGCGACTGGGGCTATGCCAAGGATTATGTCGAGGGCATGCGGCTGATGCTGCAGCACGACATTCCCGATACCTTCGTGCTGGCGACCAACCGGACCGAGACGGTGCGGACCTTTGTCGAGCTCGCCTTCGGCCAGGTCGGGATCGCGCTCGACTGGTCGGGTGCCGACGAGCAGGAGATCGGTCGCGATCGCAAGGACGGCCGTACGCTGGTCCGGATCAACCCCGAATTCTATCGCCCGGCCGAGGTCGAGCTGCTGATCGGCGACGCGAGCAAGGCGCGCGACGATCTGGGCTGGGAGCCCGCGGTGCAGCTCGAGGAGCTCGCCGCGCTGATGGTCGAGGCCGACATGCGCCGCAACGCGGCCGGCTGGTCGTTCTGATGCGCGTGGCGTTGACGGGAGCCGATGGCTTTACCGGGCGGTTCGTGGCCGATGCACTCGCCGCCAAGGGCGTCGCGTGCATCGCGCTGTCGGCCGACCTGTGCGATCCGGCCGCGGTCGAGCGTGCCGTCGACGCCACCGACTTCGACCGGGTCATCCATCTGGCGGCACGCGCGTTCGTCGACATGGCGGACTGGCGCGCCTTCTACTCGGTCAACCAGATCGGCACGTTCAACCTGCTCGATGCGGTCGCGCGCCGCAAACCCGGCGCGCGCTGCGTGCTGGCGAGCAGCGCGCAGGTCTATGGCCCCGGCGCGCAGGGGCTGATCGACGAGCAGGCTGCCACCTATCCGGCCAATCACTATGCGATCAGCAAGCGCGCGATGGAGCTGGGGGCCGCGCTGTGGAAGGACCGGCTCGACATCGTCGTCGCCAGGCCGTTCAACTATACCGGCGTGGGGCAGGCGACGCAGTATCTGGTGCCCAAGCTGGTCGATCATTTCCGGCGCCGGGCGCCGGTCATCGAACTCGGCAACAGCTGGGTCAAACGCGATTTCGGCGATGTCCGGTCGGTCGCGCAGGCTTATGCCGGGCTGGTGCTGGAGGCCGATGTCCCGCCGGTGGTCAATATCTGCACCGGCACCGTCTCGTCGATCGACGAGATCCTGGCGATGCTCACCACGCTGAGCGGCCATAGCGTCGAGGTGCGGACCAATCCGGCGTTCGTCCGCGCCAACGACGTTCCCGTGCTGGGCGGGGATGCGACGGTGTTGCGCGGCGCGGTGCCGGGCTGGGCGCCGCGGCCGCTGATCGACACGCTGGCGTGGATGTACGGGCTCGCGGCTGACTGATTTGGACGGTTGATTGGGCCGGTTGAGTTGGGGGCCTGATCCGCGCGCACCCTCGCAGGTGCAGCACGGGTCCGGCGTTCTTCGTCAGTCGCCGATCGGGCTCTCGCCGTGTTTGCGCAGCACGTCGTTGAACGCCTCGGCCATCAGCGCTTGGAGGCTGCGGCCCTGACGCCTGGCGAGCGTGTGCATCGCGAACGACATTTCGGGGCTGAAGAAACCGGCGACCTGCTTGCGGCCCTGTCGGCTGGCGGGCCCGGTGGTGGCGCCCTGCCCGCCGACCGGCGCTGGCGACGCGGCGGGTTCAGCGATCGTACGGTCGCGCAGATTGGCGAACGAAGGTTTGCGGCTCATGCGGCGAGTTTTCCATTTCGAGCAGGTTTTTTGACGGGTTTCTTGGCTGGTGTCGACATGCCGACCTGTCGACATGTCCACTCGTAGAAGTGTCGGATATCTTCCGCTGCCTTGCCGTTGGGCTCGAACTCCATGACGGTGCGTCCTTCGGCGCTCGCATGGCGGAAGGCGGCGCGGTCGGGGATCTGGACGGGACAGGCGGGCGTCCCGAAGCCCATGACGAGCTCGCCCGCCTCCTGATACATGCGCGGCGCGTTGGGCGAGCCCGCGGTGAACACGACGAAGGCGGGCTTGCGCAGCAGCTGGACCAGTTTGGCGGTCGTCTGGATCGCCGACAGATCGAACGCACTCGGCCGGCACGGGATCAGCACCAGATCGGCGATCTCGACCGCGGCGCGCGCGGCGGTGTCGGCATGCGGCGGCGTATCGATGACGATGAAATCCGCCCCCTGCCCCTTCGCCTGCGCGACTTTGGCAGCGAGGCGTGGCGGCGGGCTGTCGATGACTTCGGGAGGCGCATCCTGGCGCCAGGCGGCCCATTGGCTTGCGGTCGCCTGTGGATCGGTATCGATGATGAGCGCCACGCGGCCCGCATCATGCGCGGCTGCGGCAAGATGCAACGCGAGCGTGGTCTTGCCGGCCCCACCCTTCTGGCTGATGATGGCGATAGTCGTCATGTCGAACTCCCTACATGTCTACATGAAGGCACGGACCCGGTTTTGGCAAGCGCAAAAGCCGTTTTACCGACGAACCGCGCTGGGATCGGGGTGCAAGTTCTTGCCTGTCGACATAGCGACGTGTCGACACAGCAGCTCTGGAGAACCGCCCTATCCGCCTGCTCCAGCTAGGGAGCATGTGACGGCTCTGCCGGCACTCCGCGGTTTCCTCCTAGTTGCGTGTTGTGTGTGTTTTGGATTCTCCCCGGGGTTATCGACCTGTCAGCCGACTAGGCTGTCTTCAAAGGTCCTTTTCATATTACTGAGTAAGCGGTTGAGGATGGTTTTGAGACTCGCGCTCCAAGCGATCGATGCCGGCGCCGAGCTTGGCGAGCATCCTGCCCAATGCGCCGCCTACGGTGAGGGTGGCGAGGTCGCGGCAGGAGAGCCCGGCGACCATGCCCGCCATCGCATCCCGCTGATCAGCCTCGTGCTGGACGCTGTCGTCGGGGCGCGGCGCGGGGCGCATCCAGCGGGGCAGATAGGCGAGCACGCAGTGCGGGAGGATCGGGCGGTACACGTTCGAGGTCTGTCGGTAGCGCGGGCCAGGGCCCTCGGTCTCGACGCGCTTGAACCGGCGCTGGCGGACGAGAAAACCGAGCGCCTCGAGGCTATGCAATGCGCGGGCGATCGTGGCGCGGCCGAGGCTGGTCGCGTCGGACAGGTGGTCGTAACTCGGAAAGACCTGGCCGCGGTTGAGCCGCGCAAGCGTGAGGATCTCCTCGTACACGCGGACCGCCGCGGCCGTCAGCGCGGCGATCCGCCGCTCGACCACGCTCAGCGTGCGCGCGCCGCTCCGCGCCTCACGGCGCAACTGGCGACCGGCGTCGAGCGTGCGCCGCGCGATCCGCAGCAGCTTGTCGGTCTCGCCCTTGGCGGGGACCGTGAAGAACATGGCCTCGAACGTCCCCGCCTCGATGCTGTCACGCAGCACGGGCGCGCCGGTGCGATGCGGCGTCTTCGGCCGCGGAGACGGGCCGCGCACCGTCATCGTGCCAAGCGCCCGCATGGTCGCCTGACCCAAGGTCAAAACCGTCATCTTCCATCCCCCATCGGGGGCTGGGACCAGGGCAAAAAGGGGCGTGGCGCGAAACGCGCATCCTTGAACCGCAAGACGATCCAGGCTATATGAAGGGAGCTTGTTGAGCTCCGGAATCGACGTTTGGCGACGTCGCTTCAATCTAACCTTGGGATGCCCGGCCTCGTGCCGGGCTTTCCTTTATGGGGTCACAGCCACTCCATCTTCGATCGCGCCGACACCAGCGCCGACATGGACCGATTTTTGCAGCAAATCACGCGAAGCGAAAGCGTTTGCGGTTCGTGCTTTCGAGTATCAATTACGAATTACTTTACATTTCCACGGCGGAACTTCGTGCTTTCGAGTATCAATTCATCGCCGCGTTCGTGCTTTCGGGTAGAAATTCGCACGAAACTTCGTGCTTTCGAGTATCAATTAAATCGCGTCATCCGAATCGGGATTTTCTGATTCGTCCGAGGACTGCGGCGCTGCCCGCGTTGGCGATTGCGATGCCGTTTGCGTGGATGCCTCGGCGGTCGACAGCACCATGCGCGACAGCGACGACGAGACTCCATCGGTCAGCTGTGCCGGACGCCGGGTGATCACCACGCGGACCGGGTTGGTCCTGCGGCCGCGCCTGACCGTGTCGATCGCGTCGGGATCGGCGAGCGTCTCGACCAGTTCGAGACGATAGTCGGGGATCGTATCGGCGGCGACGATCTGCCGCAGCGCAGCACGGAAATTGGCGAGCGGATTCTGATAGCCGATCTGCAACCGGAACGTCGCCAGATCGATCTCGAACCCGTCGCCCTCGGCGGTTGAGCGCGCGACTTCGTAGATCCGCCGCTCGATCGGCCCCAGTTGAAAATAGGTCGCCGCATAGTCGAGCACATGCCGGTCGAGCAAAATCGCACGGAACAGCCAGTCGCACAGCCGAACCTTGACAGCCTTCAGGCGTCGTTCGCCGGCGCGCGTCTTGGTGTAGTGCAGTTTTGCCTCGGACAACCAGGAGAAGAAGCCCTCCTCGCCTTCGCCACCCGCCTCGATATTGGTCTTGATCTGCGTCCCCTGCAGTCGCTCGAGCGCCTCCGACAGCCGGCCATAGGAGCGCGCGCTGTGATTGCTACCGGTCACGCTGAACAGGTCATGCGCGGTAAACACGAAATCCTGCGCGACATCGTCCCCCGCCTCGAGCTTGGCCGCCATCAGGCTGGCGATGTAGAGCACGATCTCCTTGTCGTAGATCGTCGCCACCCCGCCCGCGCTCGGCCGGACCTCGATCGTGACGGTATCGGTCTGATAGCTCAGCGGCTTCATCCAGGCATTCTTGCTGAGCGCGAAAAACGGAAACGCCATCAGCGACCGCTCGCCGCGGATCTCGCCGTATAGCGGGCTGTCGAGCAGGAACAGGTCTCCCTGGGGGATCCGGGAAGGCAGGATCGGCTTGCCGTCCTTGGGGCGTTTTACAGGGGGTGTTCGGGTCATCCGCCTTTCCTACTCGAAAGCACGAACTTTTGGCATCCCGCCTCGTGGCAAACGGGGTCAATGCGCTGTTTCTACCATGCAATTCGTGCTTTCGAGTAGGAATTGCTCAGGGCGGGATCGTGATGCCCGCCCCCGCCTCGCCGTCCCCCTGAAAACCGCCGTACCCTGCCCACGGAAGGGGTGAAATCTCGTGAAGATGCGCTTAAGGGCTGAAAACTCGGTATCTTCCGGCTCTGTTGCTGGAAAATGGGTAGTGACACGCGCGTATGGCGACCAAACACGACGAATTAAGTCAGACGATCTGGCGGGCGCCGGCGTCCGTTCTCCGACTGCGCTCGATCGGGTGTTTGATGCTTGGGGATATCCTCGCGATCGTCGCGGGGTTCTTGCTGACCTGGCTCGGCCGCCCCGATTTCGTGGTCAGCCGGACGCCACTGTTCATGATCGTGCTCGTGCCGGTCTATCTAATCGTCGCCTCCAGCGTCGATGCGTTCGACACGCGCAGCCTGCGCGACCCGGTCATCGCGATCAAGAAGAGCTGGTACGCGCTGGCCGTGACGCTCGCGCTGCTGGTGATCGCGGCCTTCTACCTGCGCTCGGTGCAGGATTTCTCGCGCGCGATGATCGGGTTCGGGTCCGCCTTCGCCTTTGCGCTGACAGGGGTCGCGCGATGGCTGCTGATCCCCCGCCTCCCCCAGATCGTCGGCGGCAACCCGTTCAGCATCGCGCTGATCCGCGATGGCATGGCGCCGATACCCGCTGGCGACTTCTCGATCACGCTGACCGGCTTCACGCTCGATTCCGAGCATCACGACCCGGTCATGTACGACAAGCTCGCCATGGCGCTCGCGGCGATGGACCGGGTGGTCGTCGCCTGTCCGCCCGAACGTCGCCAGGCTTGGGCGCGCGCGTTGCGCGGTGCCAATATCCAGGGCGAGATCGACATGCCCGAACTCGCCGTGCTGCGCCCGCGCGGCATCGGTCCTGATCACGCCGCACCGTCGCTGATCGTCGCGATCGGGCCGCTCAACCTGGTCGATCGGATTATCAAGCGACTCTTCGATATCGCCGTGGCAGGAACCGCGCTGGCGCTGCTGGCGCCGGTGATGGCGGCGATCGCGTTGTGGGTGCGCTCCGACAGCCCCGGGCCGGTGCTGTTCGAACAGATCCGGATAGGCCGCGCCAACCGCATGTTCCGGATGTTCAAGTTCCGCAGCATGAAAACGGACGACCATAGCGGCCATCGTTCCACCGCGCGCGACGATGATCGCGTCACGCGGTGCGGGCGTTTCATCCGCCGGACGTCGCTCGACGAACTCCCCCAGCTCTTCAACGTGCTCGGTGGCAGCATGAGCATCGTCGGACCGCGCCCGCACGCACTGGGGTCCCGCGCCAACGACAAGCTGTTCTGGGAGGTCGACGACCGCTATTGGGACCGCCACGCCGCCAAGCCCGGCCTGACCGGCCTCGCGCAGATCCGTGGTTATCGCGGCGCGACGTTGTTCGAGGACGATCTGCGCAACCGAGTCGATGCCGATCTCGAATATCTGACCGACTGGACGATCTGGCGCGATCTGAAGATCATCTTCCTGACCGTCCGCGTGCTCTGGCACCGCAACGCCTATTAGGGGTCGCCCTGCCTAGGCCTGCCTAGGCCTGCCTAGGCATCATGTCGACATGCATACAGCGCGACACATCGGCCGCGCCTAGGCGTTGAGCGCCCAGCCCGTTACTGGCCAGCCCGTTACTGGCCAGCCGCTACTGGCCGGCCCCCCGCATCACAGGCAGCTAACGGCCGCCTCATGGCTATGGCTGTCGCGGGCGCCGAAGATCGATACGCGAGTCCGGTAGATCACCTTGTCGTTATCGACCGGGTCGGCGCGATAGGTGACGGCGTCGGACTCTTGCGTCTTGGCGGCCAGGCACGCCGCGACGTCGGCCGTCGGCCTGACCGACCACATCGCGCCATCGGATCCGCTGGCGAGCCCGGTCGGACCGCTCGGACCGATCGCGATGCAACCGGACAATCCGAGGATCGTGATCAACGACAAAACAACTTTCATGATATCTCTCGAATACGCGACAGGGCCTGTGACGATACCCTGTAGCGGACGGGATCGGTTCTGCCACCCATGCATTACAGACGATCCCCGCACCCGATGCCGCAGCGAGGCCGCTTCCCGGCCCAGGTTTGCCTGCCCACTTCGCCCCCACCGATACGCCGTCGGGGATCGCCGGCATGCCGCACCGGGGTTGGCGGTCGACGTGTCGACACGTCGGGCAATGGACATGGGTTCACGCTGGTCGGCTGCTGGGCATGCGCCTGCGGGCGGGGCAGGGCGCCGTGATCCGCCGCGCGGATCTATAATCGACATGTCGTATCGCCGACATGTCGACATCATGCATGGTCGACGCCAGTGATCGCCGCGATCGGTGCCGTTGCGCCCGCGGACCGAACACGCCCGGAACAGGACGGCAACGAAAGGCGAAGATTTCGCTTTTCTTCGACTCGCGCGTGACTCATAGAATCGCGATGCCGATCCGCCCCGAAAACCGCTGGTTGTATCCGATCGACTGGCCGCAAGTGTCGGACGCGATCCGCTTCGGTCGCGCCGGCGCGCGCTGCGAACGCTGCGCGCGGCCGCACCGGCGCTTCGTCGCGCATCTCGGCGATGGGCGTTGGTGGGATGCAGGCGCTGGGTGCTGGCGGTCGGCGCGGGGCCGGCGGGTCGCGGTCCGCGATCGCGTCGACCTCGCCAGCGTCCGCGCGACCTATGTGGTCCTGGCCTGTGCGCATCTCGATCATGATCCGGGGCACAACATGCCGGGCAATCTCGCCGCACTGTGCCAGCGCTGCCACATGCTCCACGATGCGGCCGAGCATCGCTGGCAACGCTGGTGGAACGCGTTCCGCCTACGCGCGCTGCGCGACCTGTACGAGGATCCGCGCCTGACGCATGAACGCCATCTGCGTATTCCGGCGTCGCGGGGGCACCGGCAGGGGCAGGGGCAGGGGGAGGGGGAGGGGGAGGGGGCGCTGATCTAGAATCCGGCGATCGCCGTGCGGGGGATCGTTCGAGTCCGGACGCGCGATCCGACGTACAGCGCCAGCTTGCCCCCGGCGCCCCGGGCCCGCATGCTTGGTTTCATGCCGCTCTTCCGCCCTTCGCCCGACCGGTCCGGGTCCGACCGCGCCGCGCCCGACATGCCCGCCGGATCGCTTGCTACGGATGGCGCGGCGCTGGTCGGGGATTTCGTCCGGCATGGCGGGCGACGACTGGGGGCCGCGGTCGGGTTGATGCTGGCCGGCGGTATTCTCGAAGGCGTCGGGCTGGCGCTGCTCGTGCCGATCTTCTCGCTGCTGGCGCCGCAGACCGGCGGGCGGTGGCGCGCGATGGTCGTCGAGACGCTGGCGTCGGTCGGACTGGTCACGCAGCTCGAGCAACTCGCGGCGGTGCTGATCGCGTTCTGCCTGCTCGTCGGGGTGCGCGCGATCGTGCTGTCGACGCGCGACTGGCTGGTGTCGGACCTGACGCTGGGGTTCGTCGACCATCGCCGGCTGATGGTCGTCACCGATCTGTCGCATGCGCGCTGGTCGTCGCTGGCGCGGCTGCAGCATGCGCGGATCGCGCATATCCTGTCGAGCGAGATCACCCGGCTCGCCTTTGCCTGTTCGGTCCTGCTGCAGATCATGGCGGCGGGCATCATGCTCGTGGTCCAGGCGATCCTGATGATCCTGCTGTCGCCGGTCGTCGCGCTGGTGGTGATCGGGTTCGCGCTGCTCGGCCTAGTCGTGCTGGTGCCGCTGTCGCGGCGCGCGGGTGCGGTCGGCCGGTCGAGCGCACGCTTCGCCTTCCGCATCGCGGGCGAGACCGCGCATTTCCTCGGCGGTCTCAAGATTGCGGTCGCGCACGACATGGCGGACGCGTTCGTCGCGCAGATCGGCGAGGAGGGCACCAAGCTGCGCGCGCAACTGGCCCTGCAGCAACGCTTCCAGTCGCGCGTCGCGATCGCGTCGGCGACCATCGCCTCGCTGGCCGGCGCGATGATGATCTTCGCCGCAGTGCTGCTCGACATCCCGACCGTCACGCTGCTCGCCGCGCTAGTCGTGCTGGTGCGGATGAGCGGCCCGGTCCGGTCGCTGCAGCAAAGCGTACAGCAATTATTCGGCGTCCTGCCTGCCTTCACCGCGTTGCGCGACCTGAAGGCCGATCTCGGCGCGACCGTGCCGGTCACCACCGGCGCCGGCGCACAGGCGGTGCGCCACGGCACGATCCGCTTCGAGCGCGTGACCTTCCGCTATCCGGGCGCGGCCGCGCCGGTGTTCGAAGGGCTCGATCTCGCGATCGCCGCGGGTGAGCTGGTCGGGCTGTCGGGCGCCTCGGGGACCGGCAAGACGAGCTTCGTCGACCTGTTGACCGGGCTGCTCGAGCCGAGCCAGGGCCGGATCGTGATCGGCGAGGGCGATCACTCGCAGGCGCTGGGCCCGGCCATACTGTCGGGATGGCGGCGTCGGCTCGCTTATGTCGCGCAGGATTCCTACCTCATCAACGACAGCATCCGCTGCAACCTGACCTGGGGCAGCGACGTGCGGCCCGATCCGGACCTCTGGCATGCGCTGGCGCAGGCGGGGGCGGCCGGGATGGTCGGGGCGATGCCGCAGGGGCTCGACACGCAGATGGACGATCGCGGCACGCGGCTGTCGGGCGGCGAGCGCCAGCGGATCGCGCTCGCCCGCGCGCTACTGCGCGATCCCGGGCTCTTGATCCTCGACGAGGCGACCAACGCGATCGATGTCGGGGCCGAACAGGTCTTGATCGCTAATCTGCGCCGCGCGCTGCCGCAGGCGACGATCCTGATCATTGCTCACCGCGAAGAGACGCTGCGCGCCTGCGACCGCGTGATCCTGCTGGAAGCCGCGCAGACCACCGCGGCGTGAGCCTAGCGGCACCCGGTCCGTCGGTAACACACGCAAAGGATGCGGGGGGCGGGCAGTGGGTCAGACGAAGTGCCCAACCTCGATCAGCGCCGGATCGATCGGATAGCCGGTGACGTTGAGCCCGCCGACATCGAGCCAGGCATGCGTCTCCAGCGCGGTGTCGGTCGGATCGCGCACGCCTAAATGGAGCACGCTGTTGATCCCGCGCCGCGCCAGCATCGTCCGCGCGGCGATCGCCTGTTGGAGGCACAGCGTGCGGAACGGCATCCACGGCGCCACCACGCTAATCGCCTAGCGGATCGCGAAGACCCTTTCCGCCTGCGCGGACGATAGCGGGGCAGGGGGCGGATATCGGCTATGTGGCGCGACGATAGCGCCCATGTGCCGGGCAAGCACCCGGAACGGCAACAGGCTGCGCAACCGTGCGACCAGCAGCGCCGCGATCGCCTCGACGATCAGGCGCCGGTCGGCCCAGGTCAGGTGCGACGCGGTGCGCAGCTTGCGGCGTAGCGACATGGCGTTCCCCGGCGAGACGAGCCACCCCGCCCCTCGCATCGCCGAGACATACCGGTCGCCATCCGCCTGGTCCGGCCGCGGGCGGGGGGTGACGGCAGCAGGATCAAGCCGCTTCCGCGACGTGGACGTGCACGGTCAGACCAGAGGCGGTAGCGAGGTTTACCAGTGCGTCGAGTGAGAATTTCGCTATCTTGCCTTGTAGCAGGTCGTTGAGGCGCGGGCGGGTGATGCCGAGCCGGCCGGCAGCCGCCTCCTGCGACATCTCCCAGGATCGGATGCGCGCCTTGAGCACCGACAGCAGCTCGGATCGCGCCTTCATATTGGCGGCTTCGGCCGGGGTGTCGGCCAGCGCGTCGAACACGCTATCAAACATCTGGACGTCCACTCTCGTCATCCTTTCTATGCTTGCCGCCAGATCGATATCGCGTCGGGGCGTGGCCTGCGTCTTCGTCTGGGAGGCGTGCAGCATCAGCACCGCATCGGGCAACGTCGCCCCGCAGATCACCCGGGACGCCCCGGAATCCTCCCGGGTCCTGATTTCGCGGACGCCGGGCCCAACCGTCTTCATCGGTTTCCCCTCGTCCGGATCTGTGCCGTTCTGGACCTCCTTAAGCTGGTGGCCGGCTTGCGATCGCGCGTTCTCGGTAAAATCGCGTAGCCGGTCGAGGCTGTCACGCAGGAACGCGATAGGCTTAATGGCACCAATGTATCGCATTCGATACATTGGGCAAGACGGCCTCTACTTCCTGTTCATCGGGGCATTTGCTTGCCGGACCAGACCGCAGCGTTCCGGCAATTGCATCTGATCCGATAAACGCTACCGGCAACGCGATCTGGGACGTTCCGGAGACACCGCAGACGTAAGAGGCAGTCGAAGCGACGCTGCTCGAGTATTTTTAACGTCGCCCCCAAGGATTGCACGACCGCGGTGACCAGCCTGCTGACAAAGATGCGCGACATGAAGCTCGCAAGCCCGGTGTGACCGGATTCGCGCGCTAAGCTATCGGTGTCAGCGCGGCAGGTGCAGCACCAGATGGCCCTGTCGCTCACGACGCGGATACGCCGTGTCGATCGCATCGGCGACGACGTGGTTGTAGCGTTCGTCATACAGCCGATCGCCGCGATCGCCGGTGGTGATGAAGAATCCGAAATGCCCCGCGCGCACCAGCCGTGCAAAACCCCTCTCGTCATAGAGGCCGGCATGGCCGAGCTCGGCCGCGATCGCGGGCTCCCACAGCACGGGCTGGCCGCCCCGGATCAGCAAGACCATCGCATCGGACACTACCGGGCGGGGCGATCGTGCGATGCGCGCGACGATCTCGGCATAGGGTTTGGTCGCGGGGAGGCCAGTCTCGGCCGCAAACACGAAATAGGCCTGGATCGGCACGCCGATCGTGACCAGCGCGACCAGCACCGCAGACGGCCAACGTGCGCTCCCCATCGCCGCCTCGATCACGGGCGCTGCGCCAATACCGACGAACACCGCGACCGCGAACAGCCATTCGATCAGGTAATTGTCGCTGGCGCCGGATTTCAGGATCGCCGGCAGCATCGCCGTCTTGATGACCAGAAAGGCCAGCGCCAGAAGCGCCGCGAACGCTCCCGGATCTGCGGCGAGCTTGGTACGCAAGGCCGCAAGCGCGGTCGGCTGCAGGCGCCGCCAGGTCGCTATGACTCCCAGCAGCGCGATCGCCACGGTGCTGATCTGGGGGAGGATGACGAACGGCAGGAGCAGCGCGCGCGACAGGTCGAGCCGGTTCAGATTGTAGAGCAGAGTATGACGCAGAAAGCCGCCATCGCTCGTGAGGCTGAGGCCTGCCAAAATGCACAGGCCTAGCGCCGCGCACCAGCCGAACAGCGTCCAGGCCGCGCGGGGACGGGCGAGCCACAAGGCGATGAACGCCGCGGCGGGTGCCGCGATCGACGTCTGCTTGGTATAGATCGCCAGCACGAAGCACAGCGCCGCCAGCGCGATCCGCGCGGGGCGTTGCGTCGCATCGAGCGTCAGCGCGAGCCCTGCCAGCGACAGCGCACAGGCGAGCATGTCGACCCGCATGAGGCTGGCCCAGTAGATGATCGTCGGTGAGACGGCGACGCATCCGCCAGCGATCAACGCGGCCAATAGGGGCACGCGGCGCGACTTCTGCAAAGTCTGATCCATTGTCGGATTCTGGGGTATCGCCGCATAGGCGAGACGGACGACGAGCCCGATCGCGGCAAGCGTCGACAGCAGCGACACCATGCGGCCGGTCGCCAGCCCGTCGCTGCCGAAGATCCAGGCCACGGCGCTTACCACGAGATGATAGACCGGCGGATAATGATAGACGATCGCCGGAAATACCCCGATCGGTGCGTAGCCCGAGCCGGCCGCGATGTTGATCATCTGCTGCCAGACGATCCCCTCGCCATAATCGAGATCATAGGGATAGGTGACCGCCCCCCGTCCCGTGTCGACCAGCCGGATCAGATCGATCGCGAGCAACGCGACCGCGAGGCCCACGCCCAGCCGCAATGCCCATACCCGCCAGTCATGGCGCAGGGCCGTCCGGGTCAGGGCCGTCCGGATCATCGGGGGCGCGCCACGACCAGCATCTGCTTGCCCATCGGCTTGAACGGCGAGGCGAGATAGGCGGCGATCAGCCATGGCCAGACGGGCAGGCGCGACTTGACCGTCAGCGGCAGGAACCGCGGCCGCACCTCCGTCACGTCCCAGCCATGCGCCGTCAGCAGGTCCGCCAGGCTGATATGCGAATAGACCGCGACATGCGTGTAATCGTCGAAATATTCGCGGAAGGCATAACGGTAATTGGGCTGCAGGATGGTCAGCGTGCCACGCGGCGACAGCGTGCGCGCGATCTCGCGCAGGGCCAGGACGAACGCGTCCTGCGGCAGATGTTCGAACAGGTTCGAAGCGAAGGCGAAATCGACGCTGTCATCGGCGATCGCCCCGAGATCGGTGACGGGCGTGACGAGCGCCTCGACACCCGGCGCGACATGGTCGGCGAGCCCGGCCCAGGTGTCGACCGCGATCCGACGCCGGGCGGTGACGCTGTTGATGAAATCGCCATAGCCCGCGCCGAGATCGAGCACGCACGCGTCCGCGGCGATGCGGCGGCGGAAGACGTAGCGCCACAGCGCCACCCACACCGCGCCGCGCCGGTGATCTTCTGTCAGACGCGATGCGTGATAGTCGCCGTTCATGCGTAGCGCTTCCAATCCGACAGCAGGCCGTAGATCATCCGCGCACCGACGGTGAAGCCTCGCCAATTGTTGATGTTGCCGCCCTTGCTGAGCCCGATGCGCGCATGGAAGGTGATCGGGCATTCGAGCAGCAGCAAGCCCCGGCTGAGCGCGGTATCGAGGAAATGGGCGTTGAATTCGAGATTCACGCCCGGATTGAGATGCGGGAGCAGCCCGACCAGCGCATCGCGGCGACACAATTTGTAGGTCGTGCCGACATCGGTGATCGTCCCGCGGCCAAGATATTTGGCCTCCAGCAGCTTTCCGACGAACAGGTTGCCGTAATACATGAAGACCGTCAGCTGAGTCAGATACTGGCGGAGCGGCTCGACGATGCGCGATCCGTTCACGATATCGGCATGCGGCGCATAAGCGAGCAGCTTCTCCACGTCATAGGCGCGGAACGTGCTGTCGCCTTCGCACAGCACGACGAATTCGGTATCGTCGAACCGCACCGCCTCGCTCAGGCAGCGATGGACGCAGCGGCCATAGCCCGGCGCCGGTTCGTTGAAGGTAAGCGCACCAGCCGCCTGGGCGCGGGCAAAGGTCGCGTCGCGGCTGTTGTTGCTGACGACGATGACGCGCTCGACCAGCGGATGCGCGAGGAAATCCTCGACCGCGCCGGCGATGCTGTCCTCGTCGTTATACGCGGTCAGCGCCACGGTCACGCGACGCCGCTGGACCGGGATATACCGCACCGGCACATCGGGCTTCTTGTGCTGCAGCATGTAGAGCAGGTCGAACAACGCGAGCACGATGCCGATCATGATCGGCACGCCGCTATACCAGACCAGCCATTCGGCGACGGGATCGAGCAGCGCGTGCAGGTTCAGCAGATAGCGCGGAAACACCAGCAGCACGCCGGTCACGTACATCGCCATGCCGACGACGAAGCAGAGCACGCCGTAGAGCAGGAACGGCTTGTTGAGCGGGTGGCCCACAACTGGGTTCGGTCGACGGCCAGCCATATGCCCGCTTTCTCGTTGCGACGCAGGCGATTCCGCGACGAACGGGACCTAGGAAATAATAGTTAACGAACGATGCTGGACGTTGTGCGGCGGCAGGAATGCTTGCCGGCGGCGTGGCTGAATGACGGCATGCCCGATCACATCGGCCGCACGCCGCCACTATTGCATCTACCGTCGATTCAATTCGCTATTCCGTTGCCCGAAGACGATTCCACCATCACAAAATCATGGCGATGGGGTTGCGCATTCGTCGTGTGCGAGCCCGTCGTCGGGATGGCGGTTCGCAACAGGAGGGGAGGGCCGACCGGATGTAGATACGTCCCGAGCCCGCCAAGGCTGAGCGCCAAGAGTGCGAGATCGCGCGCACTGTGGTCCCGCGCAATCCTCAGTCTACGCCGTTGTGGCGAGGCTGCTTGACCAGCTCGGCGCGTTCGACGAGGCCATCGTAGTGCTGATCGCGCCGGGGGCGGGCGCGTTCGGTTGCGCGGACTGGCTGGCGCTCTCAGCCGGGCAGTTCACGCGCGACTTGGGCGGATCGACGAGCGCCGTGTGCAGAGAAGAATTTGGTTAGTATATCAACTCGTCGACGTGTCGACACGTCGACGCATCTACCGACAGAGTGGCATCTGCGGCAAGGGTAGGCCGGAATGGGACGATCGGGTGTTCGTATCAAATGCCCGACGCCGGCGTATTAAACGCGCGACAAAGATCAACGATCGGCGCGCCTGCAGTTTTGTTGAGCGGATGCTTCCCAACGTCCTCTCGTCAAGGAACCGCGCGTGACCAGAATCGTGGCGTTCGCGATATCGCACTCGCCCTCGCCAGCCCCGTAACCGCGCAGATCGTCTCGGTCGCGCACAACCGAGCGCGCCAGGCGCTGATGGCAGCGACCGCGCCGGCGACTATGAAAATGCCGATCGTCGGGAGTGAACAGCCCGGCACGCCCGCAGTCGCCAATTCGTCGGGGACGATCGGTGATGCGCCGATCCAAGTGAACGGAAGCGCACCTAACGGCACCGGCTATCTCGCGTTCAAATATGGTGCGTACGGCAACGGGGTGATGAATTACTGACGCAGGCTTATCCCCGCCGCCACAGATCGATGAACGCGATCGTCGCCAACAGCTACTGCCCCGCACCCCAAGGCCGCTCAGGCGACGCCGGGTACAGCTGCTGAACGGCATGCGCCGTAAGCGCGGCTGAGCGGCGTCATCGCGTCGGCGTGAGGGACAGGCGTTCGATAAGGATCGACGCCCGGTCGAGCTGGTCCAGCGCACGCGGGCGGACGATGCGGTAGACACCCGCCGCGCCGAACAGGTCGAGACACTGCCGCCAATGCGCCGCCTGCCGCCCCATCGGCACCACCAGCTGACCGCGGAAGGTGTTGGCGACCAGCGCGCCGACCGCCTCGGCACCGGGCAGCGGCGAAATCGCAAAATCCTCGCCCCAGTCGAGCAGCACGACCGCGGCGAGATCGACCGCACGGTCATCGGCGGGCGCGTCGACGGGGACGCGATATTTGTCCATGTCGACAAGCACCGGCTCGAGCCCGTCGGGCGTCCGCGCGATCGCGCCGAGCGACGCACGCCACAGCTTGAGGTTGCGCAACCCTGACCACAGCCGCGCCGACCCGCCCCCGCTTTCGATCGCGACCGCGCAGATATCGTCGCAGATCACCCGGTGGCCACGATGCTGGAGATGCATCGCCATGGTCGACTTGCCGCTTCCCGCAGGCGCGATGAAGACGATGGCGCGTCCATTCACCTCCACCGCCGAGGCGTGGAGCGGCAGCAGCCCGCGCTGATGCAGGAGCGCCCCCATCGCCGACCCGAGCAGATAGGCGCGCACGTCGCCGTCGGGCACGTCGGGGCAGGGCTCCACCACCATCTCGCGCCCGTGGCGGACCAGGAAGCGGCCGACGCGCGGGACGTCCATCCAGAAATGATCCGCGTCGCACCGAACATCGGGAAGGATTTCGGGCGCGTCGGGGGGCGGGGCCGCAGCCATGCGGACGACGACGTCGATGGCCCCGGATGTCGCTTCGTGCCCATCGTCGCCTGCTTCGTCGACGAGGTGCAGTTCGGGCAGCGGCAACGTCGATTGCAACCGGAGGCCGAACGCCCGATAACACCGCGACGAAGAGGATGACGGAGACCAGGGTGACATGACCCCGGCTTACCGCGCGCTTCCCGACCCGCCAAGGGCGGCCCTGCAGCTGGAGAGACACGTGGACGGAATGACGCTGGTATCGAGGCAGCCGGGAATGATCGAGGCCGACGCGGCCGGCGAACTGGTCGGCCTGCACGTCGAGCGCGGCACCTGCTACGGGTTCAACGCGACCGCGACGCGCGTGTGGCAGCTGCTGGAACAGCCGCGCACCGTCGATCAACTGGTCGCCGACCTGCTCGCCGAGCATGAGGTGGACGAGGCCGAATGCCGCGCCGACCTCCACGACCTGCTTGCGTCGCTGGAGAGCGAACAACTCGTCGGCCTGACGCCGGCATGACCGCGCTCGCCGGCCTGTGGAGCCGGCGCGACGCAGCAACCGAAACGACGGTCGGGCGGATGCTCGACGCGCAGGCCGCGTTCGGGCCCGACGCCGCGATCCGCCGCACGCTGGATAGCGCGACGCTTGGGCGACGGCTGTATGCGCTGGTTCCCGAGGATGATTTCGACCGCGGTCCGGTGCCGGGCGGCGACGGCACGCTGCTGCTGGCCGCGGATGCGCGGATCGACAATCGCGACGAGATCGCCACCGCGCTCGGCCTGTCGTCCGCCGAACTGGCGCGCATGGCCGAGCCGCAGCTGGTGATGGCGGTGGTGGAGCGATGGGGTATCGCCGGTCTCGCCCGCGTCGTCGGCGCGTTCGCGGTGATCCTGTGGGACCGGCGTCGGCAGGCGCTGACGCTGGCGCGCGATCCGATGGGCGAGCGGCCGCTCTTCTACCATCGCGGCGACGGCTTCGTCGCGACCGCCTCGATGCCGCGCGGGCTGCACGCGCATCCCGACATTCCCTACGCACCCAGCACGACCGCGACCGCCGACTTCCTGGCGGTGCTGCCCGAAGGCGAGGAAAGCTTCTTCGCGGGTCTTGCGCGCGTCCGGCCGGGCCATGCGGTCACGATCGACGCCGACGGCCTCACCGAGACCCGGCTGTGGACGCCGGTGCGCACGGTGCTGCGGCTCAAGCCCGCGGACTATGCCGAAGGGCTGCGCGCCGAGCTCGACCGCGCGGTCGCAGTCCGGTTGCGCCGGCACCACGGCGCGGTGGGCGCACATCTGTCCGCCGGGCTCGACAGCGCCAGCGTTGCCGCCACGGCCGCCCGGATGATGGCGTCCGAGCCGCTCCATGCCTTCACCGCGGTGCCGGGGCCCGGCGCCCCCGCCCCCGCCGGCGCGATCGCCGACGAGGGGCCGATCGCCGCGCGCGTCGCCGCGATGCACGCCAATATCGTCCATGTCCGCGTGCAGGGCGACGGACGATCGCCGCTGCCGTTGCTCGACAGGCATTTCGATCTCTACCAGAGGCCGGTCATGAATCCGTGCAACGCGATATGGGCCGAGACGATCAACGATGCCGCGCGCAGCCGCGGCGTGAGCGTCCTGCTGACCGGACAGCTCGGCAATTTCACGCTGAGCCACGACGGTATCCCGCACCTCGCGCAGCTGCTCGGCGCCGGGCGGCTCGTCGCGCTCGCCCGGCTGGCGCGGCAGCTGCGCACGCGCGGCTGGCGCCGGCGACGGATCGGCGCCGCGATGCTGGGCCCGTTCCTGTCGCCCGCCGCCTGGAGCTGGCTGACCGACCGGTTCGGCCGCTCGCTCGCGCTGCACAGCTACAGCGCGCTGCGCCAGGACGCGATCGCCGACCTGGACGCCCGTGCCGCGATGACCGGCACCGATCTGTCCTATCGCCCATGGCGCGACGGGCGGGCGATGCGGCTCTGGGGGCTCGATCGGGTCGACATGGGATCCTACAACAAGGGAACGCTCGCCGGCTGGGGCATCGACCTGCGCGACCCGACCGCCGATCGCCGGCTGATCGAGTGGGCGCTGAGCGTCCCCGACGAGCAATATATCCTGGGCGGCGAACCCCGGTCGCTGGCGCGGCGCGCATTTGCGGACCGGCTGCCGCCCGAACTCGTCGGTGAGCAGCGGCGCGGCTATCAGGCGGCCGACTGGCACATCGGCGTGTCCGGCGCGCTGGGCGAGATGGTCGCCGAACTGGACGGGATCGAACGCTGCCGGCCGGGCGAGGCGCTGGTCGATGTCGCGCAGTTGCGCGCACTGGTCCGCGACTGGCCGGACTTTGCCGCGGACGACCCGCGCTGGAACCAGCCGGCGATCGTCGACCGTTACCGCTCCATGCTGCTGCGCGGCGTCGCGGCGGGGCATTTCCTGCGCCGGGCGGCGCGCACCAACTGATCCGCCGACTGCCCTTGCTGATCGAGGCGCTGGCGATGCTGGCGCTGGCGTCGTTGCTGATCGCGATCCTGTCGTTCCGGCGGATCGCCGCCATAGCCGCGGTGCGACGCTCGGCAACCGCGGCGACGCCGGCGCAGGCGCGCGCGATCGAACGCGCGGTTGCCGCCTGGGGCCGGCGCGTGCCGTGGCGCGCGGTATGCTTCCAGCAAGGGCTTGCCGCACAGTTGATGCTGCGGCGGCGCGGATTGGCGGCAGCGCTATATTACGGCGCTGCGCGCGACGAGACGGGGCAGTTGATCGCGCATGTCTGGGTCCGCTCAGCCGCGGTCGACGTGATCGGGTGCGAGGGCGCGGAGCGTTACGGCCTGCTGGCGGTGTTTCCGCCCGCCTGACGGCGCTCCTGCCGCAGGCGGATCGGGCGCAGCAGCAACCTGCCCGGCAGCGCGCCCAGAATGGCGAAGGGCAGCGCCCAGTGCGGCACGCGCAGATGCGCGGCGATATAGGGCCGGGTCACGAACCGTCGCGCCGCGTACCAGCGATGCGCGGCGCCGGGCATGAGCCAGCCTTGCGCGCGTGCATAAGCGAGGTGTTCGCCGAACGGCCGCATCAGACGCCCCTCTGCATCCTGCGCCGCGACGATCGCGGCATGCGAATAGGCGATGAGCCGCTGCGTCACGCGGTCGGCACGGATCGTGGCAAGCAGCGCAGGCGGCACGTCGAGGCCGAGGATCTCGTGCGCGAGCACGATCGCGACACCCGGCGTCCGCCCCGCGCCCAGCGCCACGGCATGCGCATGCAGCGCCACCACGTCCTCGTCGCGCAACACCGCGGCGACGTCGGCGAGCCATTTCAGCCGCGACCATAAATGCGCGGTGCCGTGATAGGCGAGATAGGCAAAGAGCGGCACGGTCGCGAGCGTCGACAGCGCCTGGCCGGGCATCAGCGCCACGGTCTGGCGTGGCGAGCCCAGACCGACCGAGGGCAGCGCGACGGGGTTGTCGTTAAGCGCGGTATGCAGCTCGACCGTGGTGCCGCGGCCCGCATGGTGCCACTCGGTCTCCTTGTTCCCGGCGAGAAAGCGGCGGACCTGGACGGGATCGTCGATCCCCCCGAAGATCGACAGGCGATAGCCGAGATCACGCAGCACCAGGCCCGCGTCGTCGAGGTGCGCGCGCGCGATGAGCACGTCGATGTCCCAGGACGATTTGAGCGTCAGCATCCCATGCGCGCGCATCCCCAACGTCGCGCCCTTGACGAACACCGTGTCGATCCCCGCCGCGGCGAGCGCGCGCCCGACGCGGAGTTCCTCGCCGGCGTTGCGCAACGCCTGCAGCCGCGCCGCGCCCGCGCCCGCCGTCAGCCGCGCCGCGGCCGCCCCGGCAAGCACGATGCCCGCGGCGGCGAGGCCCTGCTCGACGAACCCCTCGACGCGGTGGCGATGCGCGAGCGTGGCGACCGCGTCCGCGTCGAGCGGCGAAGCCGCGGCGCGGGTGATCGCCGCGACCCGGCCGGGATCGGCGAGCGGCCGCGCGCAGGCGGCGACGAGCGCCAGCGCGCGATCGGCGGGCGTGGATCGATCGGGATGGGCAGAGGCTGGGGCAGGCGCCGATCGGTCGATCGCCGCGTCGTCCGGCGCGCGCCCCCCACCAGACGCCACCGGCCCGACTGAGGACGTGATGGCTATGCGCCCTTCGCTGCGCCGGGCGCCGGCGTGCCCGGGTCGGCGATCATCGGCGTCGGCGCGCCACCGGGGCGGGCCGCCACGACATCGGCATATCCGCCGCAATACTGACCCGCGGACGTGCCTTCGCGCGGGCCGCCCGTCACGGGCATGCCGCAATATTTCCTCGCGCGCAGGACCACGTCGCGCAGCACCACCACATGCCCGCCGCGCAGTTCCACCGTCAAATGCCCGTCGGGGCCGACCCGGACAAAGGCCGTGGACAGGGTTTTCCGTCCCCGCGCCTCTGCCGGCGAGTCCGTCGGCGGGGCGGCGGAGGGCACAGCGGGCGGGTCAGCGGGCATGGGCACGGCAAGGTTCTCGGCAACCGATGCCGGCTCTGGAACCGGTGCCTGGGCGGCTTGCGCAGGCGCGCGGACATCGGGGGCGGTCAGATTCGAAGCGGGCAAATTCGGGACCGCAAGATCCTGGCCGCTGGACCTTGCCTCACCCGAACCTCGGACGGTGGTTCCTGGAACGAGGCTGGAACTGCGCATGGCGGCATCCTGAGGTGAAGGCGTGCAAGCTGCAAGCGCCGCGGAGAAGGGCAGCAGGATGCGAGGCATCGCGTTCTCCATCGGCTTGAACACAGCTCTCGATACGCGAACTGCGCGCTTAAGTCACGCAGGGGGGCTGGATGCGGCGCGGAGGGAAAACACGGGGAAGCGGGCGTACACAGCGGCAACAGTTTGATATTTTTTAAATGGCTTAATCGCTCTTATCCCCCAACCTTTATTAGGATGATCGAGTCTGCGTCATACGCTTGACGATTTAGCGTCAGAAACAGCGCGTTGAGGATACGGAGACGTCGTTTCTCGAATGGACTGTCATAAAGGACGTCGGTCGTATGCCATCGGACCTCAGCCGCCTTGGCTCGCTGTTTTTCCATCCTGGGCAAGCAACATCCGGATCGCCGGATGCGGAAGCGTGATCCTCGCAGCAGAGGCGGGCCGGCCGATTGCCTTCAATGTCTGAGCGCGCAGCTCCTCCAGCTCCTCCGCAACCTTGGCGGATGCGAAGGGACCGGCCGACGATGGCAAGGGCGCCTTGGGCAGACGGGCAAGCCGAGGATCGACATGGGTGTAGGGTCGTTTTCCGGGTCCGCGGGCGGGTGCCGCGGGTGATTTCGACACCGCCCGTCCCGCATGCACCCGGTTCCAATGGCCCTGTGGCGGTCCCGATACGTTCTGCACGCACATCAGCGGGACGAGGTAAGGCCGCAACGTTGGAAGAGCGGCTGTCAGGTCAGCTTTCAACGATGCCGGTGCAGAACCGAACGCCTTATCGACAGCGGTGGACTGGGTAGGGTTGGGCTAGGCCAACGGGGTCGCAACAGCGGCATCTGCCTGAGCCGAAAGTCCAGCTAGGGCGATCATGCGCACACCCATTCCTATCAACCGGCCCGGCGAGATATGGAACTTCCAATCGAGGTGCATTTGGTCGCTCCCTTTCAATCTGCGTTGCTGTAGCCGGCTTATATGCCTTTGGCCTGTCCGATCGCCGGTCTTATCGCACTTCTCCACGCCACGGTTCTATTCCCTGGCGGTCAAGCTCGGCTCGGATCATTCGCGTTTTTTCAGGCGATGCAATTGCCCGCAACAGCATCAGCGTTTCGATCTGAGCGGCGTTCGGTATTACCAGCTCCGGCTGCACTTGGGCGCTTGCGCTATTACCGGTACCGGCGAACTGATCACGCAGCTCGTCCAGCGTCTCGCCCATGTCGATCATGGCCGCACGGATACTCGCCAGTTCTTCCTCGACCCGATCGATCTGATCAAGGCGGTCACGTATGAAGGCCGCGATACCGACCCCCCGTTGTTCGGCCTGGGCGGCATAAACAAGCGCCTGTCCCTCCCTCAACCGGACCTTGATGGAATCTGACAGCGCCATATTGCCTCCAACCACAGGGTGGACCCTATTATGCATGATAAACTACAATCTTTATAGGTGGTTGCACTGAGATAGGGTCCGCGTAGGGTCCAGCCTAAACGCAAACGTTGAATGAATTTCGTTATTTATCAATGACTCATCAGCACCGGAAGGTGCGTATGGTGTACGACCCGAAATCACGGTTTTAAGGGTTAGAAATGAAGCTCTGACAGGTCCGAAACGGGCCGGCCGAGCTTTAAGGGGGTCCAAACTACCCTGATGAGCGCAGCTCAGCAGGCAAGCTCGCCCAATGATGCAAATGTGATGCGTTTATAGCGCAGATATGATGCAATTATGATGCATTCTTGCGCAAGGAACGCCCTGCAGAAGGACTGGGGTGCAATTAGGGTGCGGATAGGGTGCAGGAAGGGTGCAGGAAGGGTGCAAATTAGGGGCACGGGACGCAAAAGGGATGCAGAAAGAACGCAAAAAGGATGCACCAGGAACGCCCCAAGGAGGCAGCAGGGACGCAAAACGGACGCCAAATGTCGATCTGGCTTACGGTACCCAGGGGTGATCGCTCTAGCTAGCTTCGAGACGCCGGCGTATCTCCTGCCTGTCTCCCATAATCAAAAGGGTATCGTTGATAAACCTCTCTATATTCTGGTTCAGGTCGTAAATGATTCCTCCGAACAGCAATCGCTGATGGCTCGAAAACCCGTCACGTATTTCCAGCATTAACGTTCTCGCTAATGACACAAACTGCTCAGCTTCCTCGGCCATCCATTCGGCATAAACATCCTTGGGACAGCTCATGCCGGTTGGCCTGTTCAAAGCGATCTCTGTCATGCGCAGACAAAGCAGATTTTCAAGCTCGCATGGAGCCGATCCAGGCTGTCGGTATTCACCCAGCCCGCCCAGCAATTCCCGCATTTTCTGTTTTAGATCGTCCACCGCGATGCCTCCTCGCTTGGAATAGAGGCATAACCCGGCTGAAAAGCCGGGTGTTAGGAACCCTGCACAAGCACAAGGCGCTGCCACCTTTGGGCAAGCCTTGGACATGCGTGACAGCCACCCGGCCAAGAAGCTCTCGACCGGACTTGTGATCATCGGGGTTCCTACGCCCCACGGCCGGGATTGACCGAACCGCAGGTCTATGGTCGCAGAAGGGGACGCTTCGGACAAGCAGCTGCAGCAGAGACGGGCGTTTTGACGATCATTCCCCATCGAGCCAGGACGATCCTGCCATGAGCGATCCCCTTCCGAGTTTCCGCACACTGGCCGAGCAAACCGCCTACGCTGCCGTCCTAGCTGACCTCGCCAGCCGCGATCGGGGAAACGAGGCGGTCATGATCTTCCGCGAACCGACCGACCCGGACGCGGCGGTGGTCGCCGATGCCATGATCCGCGCCGGCAACGTCAGCGATGAGCTGTACGCCCGCCTGCTTGCCGCTGCCGATCGCCTCTATGCTCCACCGCCGGTCACCCGTGCAGTCGCATTCGATGCGTTTGGTACGCTGGTCCATATCGGTCGCAAGCGGCATCCATTCGAGCGGCTGATCCGGCAGGCCCGTGACCGGGCGGAGGCTCTGCCCTCGCCGATGGTCCAGCCGATCGGGCTCGCCGACTATGCCGCTGCGCTGGAGTTGCCGCACCCGGACGACGAGCTGGCGATGCTGGACGAGGAACTGGCGACGATCGCGCGGTACCCCGACACGCTGGATGCGTTGCGGCGGATCCGGGAGCAGGGTGTGAGGATCGCCGTCGCTTCCAACTTGGCCCTGCCCTATGCGGCTCCACTGAAGGCCCTCCTGGGGGACCTGGTGGATATCTGGCACTTCTCCTTCGATGCAGGCGCGATCAAGCCTGAAAGGGCATTCTACGCTGGCCTGACGGCACGCCTGGGATGCGAGGCCAGTGAGCTGTTGCTGGTGGGCGACACTTGGAACAACGATATCGTTGGTGCCGTCGAGGTGGGATTGCGTGCGCGGTGGGTCGATCGCGGGGGCCGCGCCTCCCATGCCCGCCGGTTTATCAGCGTTCGCGAACTGGGTGACGCCTATCCCGATCGGCGGAGAGCCCCTCAAATGACGGAGCTGGAGCTTTTCCGCAGCGGCATCGATGCGAACCTTGATTACCTTCACACCCAGCGATGGGCGCTTGAGGCGGTACGATTACGGCAGACCCTTACGAATGCGCCGGATGCCAAAAAGACAGCTGCGACGCGAGCGCTGAACGATCATTACGATACTCGCGATCAGCCTGAAGCCAGCCGTGCTGCTCTGATGCGGGATGCGATTGCGACTATCGCTTCACGCAAGCAAAGATGACGGCCAAGCGCTGTTTTGTACCGATCTTCAGTTACAGCCAAACCCAACACGCTTGCCCTTGACCCACGTGAACATATGATGAAACATATGTAATAATTAGTGCGGGTTGGGCGCGAGTCTGGTTGGATGATGCGCCTGCCACCGCACGACTATGTGATCGTGTCATTCAGGGGGACCATTGATGAATACTTCCGACCTCGACAACAGCGTGCCTGTCGACAATGTAATCATCGGCTCCTGGGACCCGCAGGCGGAAAACGAGCATGGGACCGACGCCGGCTTCTACAGCACGGCCACACCGATGGGCGAGACGCGCGGCGCGTTCGATGGCGATATGGGGCCCGGTGCGCTCGACATGCTGTCGGACATTGACCACCCGACGATCGCGGACGATTCGCACGACGATGACAACCCGAAATACGCCAAGGCGAACGCCCCCAGCCCGACCGATGCCAATCCCGAAGGTAATAATATCGGCACGCTGCTGCCGCTCGGCACCAATTCCGACGGAAGCCACTTCTTCACGGGCAACCGCAACGTCGACGCGACGCTGATCGGCTCCAAATGGGGCACGCTGAACCTGACCTACAGCTTCCCCACCTCGGGCTCGAACTATAACGGCAGCGGCTACGACACCAACGGCGTCAGCCTCTATCACATCGACCTGGGTGCGCAGCAGCAGGCCGCGGCGCGCGCCTCGTTCGCGCAGCTCTCGGCCGCGACGGGGCTGACCTTCACCGAGATCACCGACACCGACACCGTCCACGCCAACATCCGCATCTCGCAGAGCGCCGACCAGGACGTGGCATCCGCCTACGGCAACTTCCCGTCCGACACGCGCGGTCTCTCGGGCGACATCTGGTTCGGGCGCACCAGCCAGCCTTATTACGATCTCGCCTTCAAGGGCACATGGGGGTACGCCACCATGATGCACGAGATCGGCCACACCATGGGGCTGAAGCACGGGCATCAGGACTATACCAACAGCGATCTGTCCTTCTATTTCGGCGGCGCGCCGCGCTACGGCACGCAGTCACTGACCCCGGATCGCGACGGCCAGGCCTGGTCGCTGATGACCTATACGCCAGCGCCGTTCACAAACAGCAACTTCGCTGGCGAAAAGATCAACCAGCCGCAGACCTACATGCAATATGATCTGGCCGCGCTCCAGTACATGTACGGCGCCAACTACACCACCAATGCTGGCGACAGCGTCTACACCTTCAGCCAGACGACCGGCGAGATGTTCATCAACGGCGTGGGCCAGGGCGCACCGTCGGGCAACAAGATCTTCCTCACCGTCTGGGACGGCGGCGGCAACGACACGATCGACGCCAGCAACTATTCGAACGGCGTCACCATCGACCTGCGGCCGGGTGAATTCTCCACGGTCGACCAGTCGCAGCTCGCCAATAGCCTGGCCTATCAGGGGCTAACGTCGCTGGCGCCGGGCAACATCGCGATGTCGCTGCTCTACAACAACGACGCGCGGTCGCTGATTGAGAACGCGAAGGGCGGCGAGGGCAATGACGTGTTCGTCGGCAACATCGCCAACAACATCCTCGACGGCGGCGCGGGCAGCGACACGGTGATCTTCACCGGCGTCACGGGCGTCAACGTCACGCTGAACGACACCGGCGCGGACGTCATCGTCAGCCATGACGGTGAAACCGACACGCTGCGCAGCATCGAAAACATCCAGGGCACGATCGGCAACGACGTCTTGATCGGCAACAGCCAGAACAACACGCTGAGCGGTGGTGCCAGCGGCGCGGACATGCTGTCGGGCGGTGGCGGCGACGACCGTCTGATCGGTGGCGGTTTCACGACCACCACGACCTATTCGGCACCGTCGCAGGCCGACATCACCAAGCCGCAGTCGACCAACAACGGCAGCATCGCCACGGCCGTGGCGACCGCCGGTGCCTATGATGTCGATGCCAATGCCGACATCACGAGCGCGACCAGCCTCCCGCACGCGACCATCAATGCCACCGCAGCAGGCGGCGCGCTGGAATATTACCGGATCGACGTGACGGTCGCGGGATCGCAGGCGATCTTCGACATCGACGGCCCCGGCACGCTCGACGACAGCTTCATCGAGCTGGTCAACGCCGCAGGGACCGTGCTGGCGAGCAACGACACCGGGTCTGGTGACGCGAGCTATCCCGGTCACGACGACGCCTATCTGACCTACACCTTCGCCGCAGCAGGTACCTATTACATCCGCGTCGGGCTTTGGAATGGTGCAGCCACTGCCCAGCCGCTGACCGCCGGGCAGACTTATCAGCTCAACGTCTCGCTGCAGAACGCGGCGGTGGTGACGACCACGGTCACCGCCACCAACACCAGCAGCCTCGTGGCGGACGGCGGCGAGGGCAACGACTTCCTGCAGGGCACCATCGCCAACGACATACTGAACGGCGGCGTGGGCAACGACACCGCGTCGTTCGCAACCGCGTTCAGCGGCGGCTCCACCACGGGTGTGACGGTCGACCTGAACGCACAGGGCAGCATGCAGAACACGGTGGCGGCAGGGTCGGACACGCTGTCCGGCATCGAGAACCTGATCGGGTCGCAATATAACGACACGCTGATCGGCGACGGCAACGCCAACGTCATCGAAGGCGGCCTTGGCAACGACACGCTGAGCGGCGGAGCGGGCGACGACACCGCCTCCTATGCGGGGTCCGCGGCCGGCGTGACGGTCAGCCTCGCGCTGCAGGGCGCAGCGCAGGACACCGGCAGCGCCGGGATGGACACGCTCACCGGGTTCCAGGACCTGCTGGGCTCCGCGTTCAATGACAGCCTGACGGGCGATGCCAGCGAGAACATCCTGACCGGTGGCGCGGGCGACGACACGCTCAATCCGGGCGCAAATGCGGGCGGCACCGTCGACGTGCTCGACGGTGGCACCGGGTCGGACACCGCGTCCTTCACTGGGTACACCGAGGCTGTTACGGCCAGCCTGAACGGTACGGCAGACGGGGCCGCCAGCATCGGCGGGGCAGCGATTGCATCGCTGCGTAGCATTGAGAACCTGACCGGCGGCGCAGGTAACGACATTCTGACCGGCGACGTCAACGCCAACGTCATCGAAGGCGGCCTCGGCGATGACGTCCTCGTCGGTGGGGCGGGCGTCGATACGCTGGCGTTCAGCGGGGCGACCGGGGTAACGGTCAACCTCGCCACGCTGACCGCCCAGAATACAGGCGTCGGCAACGACACCATCAGCGGCTTCGAGAATGTCCGCACCGGTTCGGGCAACGACACGATCACGGGCGATGCCATTAGCAACGTCTTCTTCGATGGCGGCGGCAACGACAGCTATGATGGTTCTGGCGGTTTCGACACGGTCGACTATTCCGCCTCGACCTCGAGCGTCTCGGTCAACCTCAACATCACCGCCGCGCAGATGATCGGCATCTCTGGCGGCAGCGACTCGCTGCGTGACATCGAAGTCGTCATCGGCGCGTCGACCTTCACTAACACCCTTATCGGCGGCAACACGTCGGCCAACCGCCTGGTTGGCGGCGCGGTCGCTGACTTCATGGTCGGCGGCGGTCTCTCGGACGTCCTGATCGGCGGTGCCGGCAACGACGTGCTGTTCGGCGACTATGTCAACACGTTCAACACCGGGGCGACCGCGGCCGACGGCAACGACGTGCTCGAAGGCGGTGCCGGCAACGACGTCCTCGTCGGCGGCATGGGCAACGACATCCTGCGCGGCGGCGATGGCGACGACACGCTGGTCGGCGGCATCGGCAATGGCAGCAGCGCCGGGCTGAGCGCCGTCTTTACCAACGATGGCGGCAACGACACGTTCGACGGTGGCGACGGCACCGATCTCGCTTATGCCTATTATACGGACCGTGCAGGCGGCGTCAGCTTCGACCTCGGCAACCTGGCCGGCAACAGCGCGATTACGATCGATGGCGTGGCGGCGGGGTCGTTCACCAGCGTCGAGCGCGTGATCTTCCGTGGTGGCATCGGCAACGACGTCGTGCGCGGCGGCGGCACGCTCGACACGCTGGTCGGCAATGCGGGCGACGATGTCCTCGATGGCTGGTACGGCAACGACACGCTATCGGGCGGGCTCGGCAACGATACGCTGATCGGCGGTGAAGGGCTGGATACCGCGACCTACGCGAACTCGATCTCGGGCGTGACCGTCGATCTCCGGATCCAGGGCGTAGCACAGGATACGGGTGGCGAAGGCATCGATACGCTGGTCGGGATCGAGTATCTGACCGGCTCGGGCTATGGCGACACGCTGCGCGGCAATGACGACTTCAACCTGATCACCGACAATGCGGTCGCCACCACCACGGGCACGCTGACGCAGACGGACTCGCTGTTCGGCTATGGCGGCAACGACAGCATCCTGGTGACCCGCGCCAACACGACCACCGCCGGCACCGTGAACGCGGCGACCAACATCGACATGGACGGCGGCGATGGCAACGACTTCATCGAACTGCGCGGCGGCACGCTGTCGACCGCGCTGGCGACGAACGTTGCCGGCCTGTCGGGGTCGACCTACCTCGCGCTGGGGGCGACCTCCAACGATCGCAACATCGATGTCGTTACCGTCGATGGCGGTGCGGGCAACGACCGTATCGTCCTGACCGGCGTCGCCGGTGCCACGATCAACGCCGGCTCCGGCGACGACATCGTGAGCATCAGCATGCGCGGTGCGACCACCGTCAACAATTATGTGCTGACGCTGGGCACCGGCGCCGACATCATCCAGCTCGGCGTGGGTGCCTCGGCGGGGGCGTCGACGGATGTGGCGACCACCGCCCGTAGCAACCGCGTCACCGACTTCGAACGCGGCAACACCGGTGACAAGTTTGAGCTGACCAGCTTCCTCAATCTGGGGCTGACCGGCTACACCGCCAACAGCAACGCGTTTGCCAGCGGCCATCTGCGCCTCGTTCAGTCGGGACGCGACCTGCTGATGCAGACCGATCGCGACGGCGCGGGCGTGACCAACGGCTTCGTGACGGTCTTCACGATCACCAACGGCTATACGGGTGGGTTCACGGCGTTCAACTTCGATGGCTTCATCAGCGCGCTGACGTTGACGGGCTTTGCCGAGGACGAAACGCTCACCGGTGCCACGGGTAACGACGTTCTCAGCGGCGCAGGCGGCAACGATGTGCTGATCGGCCTGGCTGGCAACGACACGCTGGACGGCGGGGATGGCAATGACGTGCTGCGCGGTGGTGCGGGCGACGACATCCTGATCGGCGGCGTCGGGAACGACACGGCCAGCTACAGCGATGCGACGGCCGGCGTGACGGTGAACCTCGGCCTGACCGCAGCACAGGCGACCGGAGCGGGCTCCGACACGCTTAGCGGCATCGAGAACCTGACCGGGTCCGCGTTTAACGACACGCTGACCGGCGATGCAGGCGCCAATATCCTCAATGGCGGCGATGGCGACGACACGCTGGCAGGCGGGGCCGGCATCAACACCGTCAATGGCGGTGCAGGTACCGACACCGCGGTGCTGCTGGGCAATTACAACGACTATAGCATCACGCAGCCGGGGGCGACGTCGGCCACCTTCCTGCGCACCGACGGGTCCGACGAGGTTGGCCTGTTCGACAATGTCGAGCGCTATCGCTTCGCCAACGGCGTCGTGCTGACGCTGGGCACGGGTGGTTCCGACTTCTTCGACCTGTCGGGGAAGACGGGTGCCGTGACGCTGTCGACGGGCGCGGGGAACGACGCGATCCTGGCAGGCGCGATGCTGACCGGCGCCGACCGGATCGATGCCGGCGAAGGCACCGACCAGGTTGGGCTCCAGGGCAACTATACCGGTGCCAACCGGCTCGTCCTGGAGGCGGGGACGCTCAACAACGTCGAGGTTCTCGCGACGCTGGCAGGCGGCAACTACGACATCGCCTGGAACGATGCCGGGGTCGGCGCGGGTCAGGTGTTCACGGTGTTCGGGGGCAATCTCGCCCAGGCCGACAGCCTGACCTTTAACGGTTCGGCGGAAACCGACGGTTCGTTCCTGATGTTCGGCGGTGCCGGCACGGACACGCTGACGGGCGGCGCTGGCAGCGATGCGTTCTTCTTCGGGCCCGAGCGGTTCGGGTCGGGTGACGTCGTGGTCGGTGGCGCGGGGATCGACCAGCTCGGGCTCGACGGCTTTGCCGGCAACCTGACGCTGAGCGGCACCAATGCCGATGTCGAGATCGTGGCGCTGCTGCGCGGCGCGAACGGCACGACCAACACCTATGGCACCATCTTCGTCGATGACAGCTGGGTGGCCGCGGGTGCCACCAAGACGATCACCGCGGTAACCAGCTTCCAGGACCAGATGGGCCCGGTCGCGGCCAACCTCGTCATCGACGGCAGCCAGGAAACCAACGGGATGCTGCGCCTTATCGCAGGATCCGGGAACGACACGCTGTTCGGCGGCACGGGCAATGACACGCTGTTCGGTGGCCTCGGTCGCGACCTGCTGTCGGGCGGGGCCGGCAACGATGCCTATCTGTTCAACTCCGCGGCGGACTCGAACGTCACGGTCGGCAGCAACGGTGCCGCAGTCCTGAACTACGATACGCTGTTCGGCTTCACGGGCGGGGAAGACACGATCCAGGTCAATGGTCAGAGCTATGACGTGTTCACCGCTGGTCAGAACGGTCGACTGGACGATGCCACGTTCAACGATGACCTCGCGGCAGCCTTTGGCAACATTGGCGGCAATGCGGCAGTGACGTTCACTGCAACCTCGGGTAATTATGCAGGCGAAACCTTCATGGTCCTTAACACCGACGGTGTTGCCGGGTATCAGGCTGGCACCGATCTTGTTCTGCATCTGGCAGCGGTCAGCGACCTGACGCCGCCTTCCGTTATTCTGCCGTAATCACTACAGTCGTAATCACTACAGGGGAGCTACACATGACCAAGACCAGCACGACGTCGACGACCCGCAAGCCTTGGGTCCGCCCCGCGGTCCAGAAGATCGCGGCAGGCGCCGCAGAAACCGGCACCCGCACGACCAGCGACGGAGCGTTCACCACGTCCTGATCGCCGCGCGACAAACAGGAATGGCCGGCGCGATACCCATCGCGTCGGCCATTTTTGTTTCGGCAGGGCACAACCATAGCCGGCTCGCACGGTGCAGACCCCGACGACACGAACGCTGGACGCAAGTGCTTCGCCAACGGTCATTTGAGACGTGCCCCTGGCATCGGCCTAATCGATCACGCAGTTCGACCCGCCGTTTTCGTGCCTGCCCTATGCGCGCGCACCATGTCCATGATCTCCGATTGAATCGTGCCGCGGTCATTGCAGACGATGGTGTCGCCATTTCCAAAACGGAACGGCGATGGAGACAGGCGGATAGGTGGGGCAGGGCCGCTGCCTCACAACCACAATCCTGAGTTTCACGCGTCCCGTATCGCTCGATTTTGCGCCAGTCAGATGTGCGAAACGAGTCCTGGTGCGCTTCAGAATACGCGCCCGCGGCGCGGTCATGCGGCAGTTTTCGCATTGGATATCGGGCCACTAACGCGCCTGCCAGCTAGTCGCGACGGCCAACATCGCCGCGCTGGCGAATGTCGGCAAGGGCGTGATCATCTTCAACGGGACGATCGGTGTCCGGATCGGCAACCTGACGGTGGTCGCACCGAAATCGACGGGGGTGCATGGCGACAAGGTCCAAGGCGCCTAGATGCGCAACGCGAAGAAATGGGTCGTCAAGAACGTCGAGGCCTAAAACTGCGGCTATGCTTTCTGGGCACACGAACGGTCCGAAGACGGCATCTTTCGCAATCTCGCCTCTTACAACGCTAACGTACATTTCGAGACGACGCAGGCTTACCGGATCCTGTTCGAAGACTTGGTGTCGAGTGACGGCGACGGGGACAACCCGCTCGGGTTCGAGGCGGTCTGGCACTGCCTGCTTGCCAGCCGCAACATCACCTTCCGTCGCGCGCGACATACGGGGTCAGGCTGCCCGTTCCTCATCATCGCCAACGATACGAACGGCGACACGCAAGGCGGCTTGATCGACGACATCCGTTATGACGACTGCCAAGCCATCAACACCGACGGCAAGCTCGGCATGCAGATCGACAACATCAACAATCTGCCAGTAGGGCGCGTTTCCCTGATCGATAGCGGTGTCGAATATGCCAGCGCGGCCAAGGCAGGCATCCCGGCGATCATCAGCCTTGGGAAGGTCTCGATACGAGGGGGGCGGTGGAAGAGCTTCAGCCAGGAGAACTTCATCATATACGGGCCTGCCTCGCTTGATGCGGTCGATGTCGAGGTGAACGTGGACGCTAACCCGGCCGCAACCGGTATCGTCTACAACAGCGAGGGACCGACCCGCATCGTTGGCGGCAAGATCACGATGACGACCGCATCGATGACCATTGGCGCTGGTGGGACGCTCTACGTGTCGCCGACCACAAAGACCGGCAACCTACGAACCGGTCGCGTTGGGCAGCGAGTGTTGTTCGTCTACCCGGCCGACATCGCCAAGGCATCCGGATACGATGGCATGCTTGCACGGTTCGGAACCACAGCCGGGCGGAGCTACCGGGTCATGCTCGCCGGCAAGCAACGCAAGGATGGCGCTGACGAGTTGCTTGCTTTCTACATCGATGCAGCATCCGGCCCAATCGCCTCAACGGGCTTCGGACGCGTCGAGATGCAGGATGCTGGTGGCACGTATCAACCAACATCCGACGCAAAGTCGCTGGCTGCATCAGCCCGCAACATCCGCGCATTCAATATGCACCTGACGTTCGTTGGCACTGGCAATCAAGTATCGGTTAACTTTGGCGGTGGTGAAGGTGGCGCGACGCTCCTCGCCGGGGGGCGCTTAACGATCGAAACGATTGAGTTAAAAGCCGCGGTTCGCTTTGTCCGTGCATGCTACACTAGCAACGGGGCTTAGCTCATTCTCAGTCTCTTATCTTGGAGAATATAATTGAAACCACTTTATTACAATCCGTCCGATCCGGCTGCGGACAACTCCGTAGCGATCAACGCCGCCCTAGCTGATCCCACATTCTCCGGCGTCGTCTTGCCAGCGCTTGATCTTGTGCTCGATCACGCGATCATCATCCCCTCGGGCAAATTCCTTGTCGGCGCCGGCATTGGTGCCACGCGGCTCATCCGCACGGACAACATCTCGTCAAGCGACTATTTCGACAAGGCGCTGATCCGTTCGGCACAGTCTGCGACCGGCATACGCGTCAGCGATCTCACCCTTGTTTCACCCAAGGTCGGCGATAAGGTCCAAGGCGTATGGATGTACGGCGCAAAGGATTTCTGCGTCGAGCGAGTGGCCACTTATAACTGCGGCTACGCTTTCTGGGCACACGAATATGCCGAGCGCGGAGTGTTTCGAGACATCCAGTCCTTTAACGCGAATGTCCATTTCGAGACGACACAGGCCTATGGCATCCTGTTCGAGAACACTGTTTCGGGAGACGGCGATGGCGACAATCCGCTTGGCGTCGAGGCGGTCTGGCACTGCCTGCTCGCCAGCCGCGACATCACCTTCCGGCACGGCCGCCACACGGGCGGGGGCATCGCGTTTCTGATCATCGCCAACGACACGAACAGCGATCCCAAGGGCGGCCTGATCGACAACATCCGTTTCGAGGACTGTCAGTCGGTCAACACGGACGGCAAGCTCGGCATGCAGATCGCAAACTTCAACAATCTGCCCGTCGGCCGCGTCGCGCTCGTCGACAGCGGTGTCGAGTACGCCGACCGCACCAAGGCAGGTGTACCGGCCATCATAAGCGTGGGTCAGGTCACGATGCGCGGCGGGCGCTGGAAGAGCTTTAGCCAGGAGAACTTCATCGTCTATGCAGCAGCGCGTCTCGATTCGATCGATGTTGACGTAATCGTAGACAGCAACCCTGCTGCGACAGGGAGCGTCTACAATCCCCAAGGTGGCCTTGTTCGTGTCTTTGGCGGCACCGTAACGATCACCAGCCTGATCGTGAACATTGGCGCAGGCGACACCCTTTACATTTCGCCTACCACGGTGATCGTGACCGCGAACGAGGTCTACGCGCCGATCGGCATTGGCCAGACTGTTGCCTATGTCTATAAAGCGCCTGTTCCCTTGGCATCGGGATACAATGTCGTCGGAACAGGCACGACACTGCCGCAGGCTCGCTTCACGACCGTGGCGGGTCGCGAATACCGCGTCACGATGGCTGGCAAGATGCGGAAGGATGGAGGGTCTGCCAAGCTCGCATTCTACATTCTGCCAGCTTCGGGTTCGATTTTTGCAAGCGGCTATGGCCCGATCCAGATGCAAAACGCTGCTGGCATCTACGTCACCACTTCTGACACCATTTTACTCGATGCAAACGCGGGTGACGTTCGCGAGTTCAATATGGACTTCACGTTCATCAGCACGGGCAGCCAGCTCTCCATTGGCTTCGGGGGCGGCGCCGGGGGTGCCACTATCCTCGCCGGTGCGCGGCTATCCGTCGAGCGCATTGCCTGACTGACCTCTAACCCCGCCGGTGTCAGTCCGACATCGGCGGGATATACCGCCACGGCGTTCTGCCGAGGCCTGTCGATTACGCGCCTCTTTACGGCGCCTGTCGCCTGGACCTTTCCCGGAGATTATCATGAACGATAGTAGCTTCGCGGCCTAGGCGGTCGCGGAAGGACCGCAGACGCTTGCGCCGCCCAGCTTCAACGGCACGGGCTGGCTTGTCGTCATAAACCTCGCCGTGATGACGATCGCGACCTTGATCGGCATCATGGTGATCGTGAAACTGGCCGGCGACTCGATCAAGCATCGCCGGCAGGACGTCTGGTTATCGCCTGCCAGCATCTACCGCCTGCTCGGTATCCTATTTGCGTTCGGTATCACGTTGCGGTGTAGCGCTGAAGCGGTCAGCCTATGGGGCTGGAATCCAAACGATCCGATTGCCACCGGCGTTTACCTAACGCCGAAGCGGATGATCGATCCGATCGCGGTTGCGTGCGGGATCACGGCATTGATGACATACGTCCTCTTGGAACCTGGCATGATCGAGCAGCAGCGTAAGGAGCCTTTCCCGCTCGATATGTAGCTCGCCTGGCCGATGGTCCGGCGAATGCTCTGGCTGGCGATTTTTACATTCATTGCCGCGATCGGCCTGGTCTTTACGCGATGATCGGCGGTCGGGGCATCTACAAAGGGGGCGCAACGATGGCGGCTATACTACCTGTCGCCGCAACCGCGATGGCAGCCAAAGGGGCTACGGTAGCGACGTCGGTACCCGTAATCTGGCATTTCTTAGGCTACCCGTTTGAAGCCGCCGGCATGTTCGCGGCATTGTTCGGGTGCTTCGCTGCGCGGTTCTGGATCGGTGCCGCGCAAGCTGTTCGTAAAGAGCACCGATGGAGCCGTGACATACCCGTCAGCGGCATGGCGCTAGCGGTGTCGGCCGCGATCGTCATCTCGCAGCGCCCCAAACCCTTGAGCGCACTCATGTACGGTGCCAGCCTCGGCATACTTGGCGAGGGCATCTTTAAGATCGTCGAGAGGTACTTGCAGAAAGCTGGTGCCGTATTCGGGGTCGATACCGACAAATCGGCAACATAGCGGCACGCTTTGCCAGGGGGGCGAAAGCGAGCCGACCGGTTTACGTTGGGGGCATCCCGGTGGCCGGTGAACGCCCTGCCCTGCAAAAGTTTCCGGTGTAACGGCCCGCCTCGAGCGCCGTGTGAAACGCGGGGCGGGCCGGCCCGAGCACGTGGGAGCGTTCCCTGGCACGCTTTAAACATTTCACCAGCCGAATAGGCTCATACATGAAGGAAGAAACATAACGGAATTAAAGCCGCCGCAGCCAATCTCGGCTGCGGCGAATACTAGCGCGCGTGCCAAGCTTTCGACTCCCGCAAAGACTACTCTCGCAGGCGTTATGGGGTCGGCTGCGCTGGCATCTATTAGATGGGCTTACCCAATGGGAAGGCAAGAAAAACGTCGGATATTTCGACATCGTCGGCATCCCGACGGCCTGCATGGGCGATACGAATAACGGAGTCGTCGGCAAGTTCTACAGCGACACCGAATGTCGGGCGCGCCTGGAGCAACAGGCGATCATACACATCAGCGAAGTAAAGCAGTGAACACCGTCGATCGGTGGCGGGCAACTCGTCGCAGCCGGGCTCTCGCTTACAACATCGGCGGGGCGGCGTATTGCAAGTCGACCGTCGACCGTATGTTCGATGCCGTCAATATCCGCGCCGGCTGCGATGCCTTCCACAATTTGAACAAGGCTAGGGTCAGGACCCATTGATATGAGAGGCGCGATCTGATTCAGGCTCTGTGAGGAGAGCGTGGATGAGCCACCTGTACTGGCTGACGGATGAGCAGATGGCGCGTCTGCAACCGTTCTTTCCTAAAAGCCATGGCAAGCCTCGGGTCGATGATCGGCGGGTGCTCCAGCGGCATCGTTTTCGTCAATCGCAACGGGCTACGCTGGTGTGATGTGCCGAAGGACTATGGGCCGCACAAGACGCTCTACAATCGCTGGAAGCGGTGGGGCGAGAGGGGTGTCTTCTTGCGCATGATGGAGGGGCTCGCGGCAGCGGAAGCCGT
>NZ_LMKX01000013.1:0-70444 GCF_001421685.1 Sphingomonas sp. Leaf28
ACGCGATGCGGGCGCACTTGGCCGAATTCGGGATTGCAGCGCCGATTGGCAGAAACGGCATCGAGCAGCTCCTCGACGTGATCGCTGATCCTACCGATGAACGCGTACCGGCCGATGCGCGGTTCTGCCTGGAGATGCTGGCAGCCCAGTTGCGCATCGTAAAGGAGCAGATCCTCGAGAACGATCGTCGCATCCTGGCGAGCGCACGCGAGACCGAGCTTGGTCGCCGACTGATGGAGATACCCGGTGTGGGCCCGCTGCTCGCCAGCGCCATCGTCGCCACGGTTCCTGACCCCGCGATCTTCTGCTCGGGCCGCAACCTGGCTGCCTGGATAGGCTTGGTGCCGCGGCAGAACTCGAGCGGCGGAAAGGAGCGGCTGGGCAGCATCACGAAGGCGGGCCACCAATATCTGCGTCAGATGCTGATCGTCGGCGCTATGGCAGTCGTGCGCTATGCCGAGCGGCACGGGGCTAAGCGGCCCTGGCTTGTGCAACTGCTTGCCAGGCGGAAGACCAAGGTCGCCGCGGTCGCGCTCGCTAACAAGAACGCCCGCATGATCTGGGCGATGATGTCGCCGAGATCAAGGATCGCCACGAAATCACCCGCGGCNACGGGGCTAAGCGGCCCTGGCTTGTGCAACTGCTTGCCAGGCGGAAGACCAAGGTCGCCGCGGTCGCGCTCGCTAACAAGAACGCCCGCATGATCTGGGCGATGATGGCCAGCGGCGAGCGCTATCGCGAGCCGCAGATCGCGTAACAGGATACGGTGCGGGCGACCGCACCGGACGAGGTTGGGAAGGGCGGATAGGAGCTAATGCATCAAGCCGGTTGAACCGCCGGATCGGGAAAACCCACAAAGACCCAAGCACCTCGAGTGCGTGTTTGTGATCGGGACCCGAACCGCGCGAATGGCATTATGGCCAGCGGCGCTATGAGCCGCACTAACAGGTCGGACACATGGCCGCACCAACCAGCATTGCAACGCTACTGTTCAAGCTTGCCAACGGAGGGCCGTCCACACATGGGTCTGGCCGGAAGCCGTACGGCAGGGGGTGATCGCCCAATGTCCGACGCTCAGCTTGGCTTGTTGAGAGCCCAAAAGCAGTCATTCATTAATAGGGGGTGTTCCAGCTTTTTATCCCCGACTGGCAATTCAGAAAAAGCAATCGGAAACCGGGAGAACGATTATATCCGAAAGCGAACCGTTCCCCCGATCGTGCGCGGATCGCTCGGGGAGCCGAGAATGAGGCCAGAGTTGCCCGCTTGGATCGTCAGGTTCTGAATGTAATCGGCGTCGAGCAGATTGCGCGCCCAAATGATCACCTCAAGGCCATCGGCAAAGCGGTAGCCAATGTTGGCGTTGGTGAGATTATACCCGCGGATGTAGGTGAAGCGTGACAGGCTCGGATCACCGTTAAAGCCGCTGCGCGATGCGGTATCGACATGGACGAACGCCTCACCGTTCCCGACCGGTCGTATGTAATCTAGTCCAGCCGTGAGCGCGAAGCGCGGCAGCGAGGCGAGCCGGCGACCGGTGAGGCTGCACTGCGTCGTGGCCGCCGTTTGCACCTCAAGCGGACAAGGGCCGGCGGGATAATCGCTATATTTCCCGTCCGAATAGGCGAAGCTGGTGCGCGCGCTCAGCCCCGGCAGGAGGATCGCGGAGATATCAGCCTCGATCCCCTTTACGGTCACCTCGGAAATGTTCGAAAGATAGCCGCGCAGCTGCACCGTCTGGGTCAGCGAATTTTCGACAACGGTAGCCTGGAAGTCGTGAACCTTGGTGTAGAAGCCGTCGATGTTGAAGATTAGGCGGCGGTCGAACAGCGTGTTCTTGATGCCGATCTCATAGGTCTCGTTGCGTTCCGGTCGTACCACGGCGGTCGCCAACACCGGACGATTGGCGTTGTCGAGCGGGAGGCCGGACATGTTGATCCCGCCCGACTTGAAGCCACGCGCATAGCTCGCATAGGCCATCGTGTTCTCGGTCGCCTGCCACGCGATGTTGCCGCGCCCCGACAGGCTGCCGTCGCTATCGTGCGCCTCGTAGCTTTGCGGTCGGAGTACGCCGAACCGCGCGGTAACGAGCGCGGCGTTGGTCGTCGCGGGACCGCCGGAGACGGTGGTGTTGTAATAGCCGTCCTTTTCTTCCTGCGTATAGCGCAGGCCGAGCGTGGCGGTGACGGTCGGCACGATCCGCCAGTTGACCTCGCCGAACGCGGCGTAACTGAGGCTTCGGAAGTCTGTACGGCCGTCCTGCCCGTAACCGTCAAGCAGGTTGGATGGCACCGGCGTAGCGTTTGCGCCCGTCGTCGTGCCGATTAGATAGCGCGCCGCGGCCGGCCCATAGATGCTGATCGGGCGTCCGACGAGCCTCTGTCGGAAACCATACAGGCCCGCGACATAGGAGATCGGCCCGGAGCCATTCGAGGCCAGACGCAGTTCCTGGCTATACTGGTCCTGTCGCGAGGGAATGTGCTGCGATAGCTGGACGGGGATACCGGTATAGTCGCGGTCATTTTCCGCATCCCAGTTCCAGAACCGCCACGCGCTGACCGAGGTCAACGTCGCAAAGCCCAGGTTCCAATCGGTGATCGCGCTAACGCCGCCCTCGTTCGTATCGACGCCGAGCGGCCCATCGATGTCGGTGACGCGATCATACGGATTGGTGCTGGCCGGTGCATAGCCGAATTGGGCGGCAAGTCCGGCCGGCCCACCGAACTGGCGGTTGGCAGCGCGGAGACTTTGCCCGGCGCGCAGATAGACCTGCCCGCAGCAATAGGCCTGAAAGTTGGCGAAATCGGCAATCACCCGCATCTGGATCGTGTCGTCGGGCTTGAACAGCAACTGGCCGCGTACCGCCTGCGTGCCAAGCGTGTTGGTATCGCGACCGGTGCGAATGTTGTCGATAACCCCATCGCGCCGCGTCGATACGCCCGAGATGCGATAGGCGATGGTATCGGTGATAGGGCCGGAGACCCATCCTTTCGCCTGCACGAAATTGAGCTCGCCATAGGACAGTTCGGCAAAGCCTTCCTGTGTGAAAGTCGGTGCGCGCGTCGTGATGTTCAGCGCGCCGGCCGTCGTGTTCTTGCCGAACAGCGTGCCTTGTGGCCCACGCAGCTCCTCGACCTGCTCGATGTCAGCGAAGTCGAACGCTGCAGTTGCCGGCCGCGCATGATAGACCTGATCAACATAGAAGCCGACGCCTGGCTCCAGCCCGTCGTTCGCCTGGCTAACCGCGACCACACTCGAACCTAGGCCGCGGATCGTGAACGCGGTGTTGCGGGGATTGGCGGAGCTGTAATTGAGGCTCGGGATAAGCGTCGTCAGGCTCTGCGTGTTGAACGTATAGCTCTGATCGATGAGGTCGCCGCCCACCACGGACAGCGACGCGGGCACCGTTTGGGCGTTTTCAGTCCGGCGACGCGCGGTGACGATGACGTCAGGCAAGCCGTCGACGGTCGCGCTCTCAACAGGTTTGCCTTGGGCTGTATCGATCGGCGCCGTCGCCGACTGCGCAAGCGCTGGCGTGACGGAGACAGGCATTGCGGCAGCACAGAGCAAAACTGTGATACGCTTGGACATCGATGAAACCCCCTTCGCGCGGGGCTTGCCCGCTCATTATGTCCGGGCGTATATCGAGGCTGTATTCGCTCGTATATAGAGCGGTTTAAGAATTTGAGCTCCGTGGCGTAAAGTTGTTCAGGCGGGTGGGAGCGGCTGCGGCCGCAGGAAAGAACGCAGGCGTGCATAGGCCGGCTGCTCATTGATCGCAGCGGCGTGCTGCTCCATCTCGCGATAGGCGGCAATGACCTCGGCACCGGTTGGCGTCACCCGCGCACCACGCTCCCGCCCACCGCCGCGAAGAGTTTCGACGAGCGGCGGATCGAAGCACCGGTTCATCTCGTCCACAAGCACCCAGGCGCGGCGATAGCTCATGCCTAGAGCGTGGCCCGCAGCAGTGATTGATTCATGGGCGACGATCGCCTCGAGCAGATCCACCTTACCCGGACCAATGGCTGGCGTGTCGCCGCAGGCGATCTGTACCTTCAGCCAAAGCTGGCCGAGTTTCATCTTACTTGCCGATCATCACGTCACTGGCCTTGACGATAACCGTGACCGTCTCGCCTTCCGCGAGCCCGAGCTCCTTGATTGCCTCTTCGGTAATGTTGGCCGTGACGATCGTCCCGCTGCCAATGTCGACCTTGATTGATCCGTTGACGGCGCCGGGCGTGATACCGACGATGGTGCCGGAGATCTGGTTGCGAGCGCTAATCTTCATCGGTTGTCCCTCATGCAGGTGCGTCGACCACGACGCGTTGTCAGTCCTGTACCCGCTACCGTCATTGATCGCCAAGGTGCGTTCATATCGCGAGGATGAACGAGCGTCCGATGTTGGGAAGCCAGGGAAAGGGCATGAGCGTCCGCTTCTGGGTCTCACTGCGGGAGGGGGCCAGGTGAGTAGCTGCCAAAAGGCCAGACCGCCTCGTCGATGCTCTCGGGAAAGGTGATGGACCGGTGGCGTGCTGCCGACCACCACCTGCTCGACCAACTGCAGATGCGGCTGGCCGATCGATCATCAGGCAACGCATTGTCAGTCTGCTGTGAGGCTGACTCACGGTGAGCAGCACGGCAAGCACCGAGGTAACTTAGGGGCAGCGTAGCGTGGGGGCCGACCGAAATGAACGGCCTTTCCGCTCATTAATTGCGAGCCGACTTGCCGCCGACCGCGCGTCGTGCTCGACTCTCAAGGACAGCGCGGAGACGCCGAGGGGAACTGCCGAAATGACCGACATCACATTGCATTCGCCGAACCTAGATAAGCTCGAAATCGGCAATCTCAGCGCCAAGTTTAGCGCTCGCGGCGACCGGATCCTGCGCTACTATATCGACATTCGGCACAAGACGATGAACCTGCACCGCGAGCTTGGTGCGCCGGAGCTGTTCATTCTCCAGAGCAAAGTTGACGCCCTGTTAGCCGACTGGGACGAGAAGCTGGTCGCGTTCGAGACGAAAAGGCTTTTCCAGACCGGCAAGGGCGCGGCCGACGACATGACCGCCGATGCCATCCGCGACCAGGAACGCATAAGCCGCATCCTCGCTCACACGCTGACCATCGATGACGCCATTGACTGGGAGACGCTGAAGGACCGCAGCGAATACCCGATGCCGTCCCGCTTCCCGGAACCGCAGCCTACCACAGTACCCCGCCCGGAACCCGCCTACGAGGCGTTGCAGATCGGCTTGGTTGATCGGTTGCTCGGCAAGCGCCGCCATCTCGAGGAGCAGGCCGAGACGCGCAACGCCCGCGCCGGCGAGGAGTGGCGGCGGTCGGAAACGGAGCGCGAGGCGCTGCACGCGGTCGCGATGACGAACTGGGAAGCGCGGGAGGCCGCTTTCTGGGCCGAGCACCACGGCGCCAAGGCCGAGCACCTATCCGCGCAGGCCGCTTCCCACTCCAAGGTCGACGCGCTGCGCGACGCGGTCGCCGACCGCGATCCCGATGCTGTCATCGAACACGCATCGCTGGTGTTGGAGAACTCGGACTACGGTGGCCTGTTCGAGAAGTCCTACGAGGTTCAATATCGGTCGGACGACCGCCTGCTGCTGCTGGCCTACGACCTTCCCGCCCCAGACCGGCTGCCGCAAACGAAGTCGGTTAAATTCGTGAAGGCCACCGGCGAGCTGGTCGAGACGAAGATCGCCGAGCGCGACCGCAAGGCCAACTTCGACAGCGCCTGCCACCAGATATGTCTCAGAACCATCCACGAGCTGTTCGAGGCCGACGTCGACGGCAATGTCGATGCGGTTCTTTTCAACGGCATGGTCGAGTCCGTGGATCCGGCCACCGGGCTCCAGCGGCGATCATGCATCCTGTCGGTCCTCGCCAAGCGCGACGATTTCTGCCGCATCGACCTCGCCCGCGTCGATCCCAAGGCGTGCTTCAAGGCGCTTAAGGGCGTCTCTGCCGCCAGCCTCTCCGCGCTCGCGCCCGTCCCACCTGTCATTGAGATGGACCGCGAGGACCGCCGCTTCATCGAAGCCCGCGAGGTCGGCTCCACCCTCAACCAGGGAACCAATCTCGCCTCCATATCGTGGGATGACTTCGAGCACCTCGTCCGCGAGCTGTTCGAGAAGGAATTTCTGAGCCGCGGCGGCGAGGTGAAGGTCACCCAGTCCTCCAGCGACGGCGGCGTCGACGCCATCGCCTTCGACCCCGACCCGATCAGCGGCGGCAAGATCGTCATCCAGGCCAAGCGCTACACCCGCACGGTTGGCGTCGCCGCGGTCCGCGACCTCTACGGCACGGTGATGAACGAGGGCGCGTCGCGCGGCATCTTGGTCACCACCTCCGATTATGGCCCCGATGCCTACCGCTTCGCCAGCGACAAGCCGCTGGCACTGCTTAACGGCGCTAACGTGCTGCACCTGCTTGAGAAGCACGGCTATCAGGCCAGCATCGACGTTGCCGGCGCACGCGCCGCGCGGTTTCAATGAGGTAGCCGCCGATGGGTGCAGCGAAGGACGACAGATCACACCAGCACCATGCTTGAACACTTCAACGGCGGTCCTTCACAAACCAGCTGTGAAGCAACGTGGGTCCTGCTTCAGCCGATGAACGAACGGCCGTAGCTGGGAGACGAAAAATGCGGCTTGAGTGTCGTCTTGTGGGTCTGGCCGACCGCCGTAGGGCAGGGGACTGTTCGCCCAATGCTAGCCGCCAAGGCAATTCCCGTTTTCCCGTGCCTGGTAGGCAATTTCGGAAAACTAAATCGGGAACAGATTTCGAGAAAATGGCTCGTTCAGCGGTTGTGGCAACAACATCAATCTCCGTTTTCCCGTTCTACCTTCCTTTTCGGTAAGCTCACATGGCATTTAGAAACACGACTATTGTCGGACTATCATGCGTGCGCGAGGCATGTTGCCGAGTACGTATCTATTTCGCCTTTACTGTTTGAGAAGGCGTTGGGGGAGCCAATCGTTTATTAGATCAAGAGTGGCAGGATCAGATATAGGCCATCCTTGATAGTCCCTCTTTCCGGATGCCGTTAAAACAAGCGGTTTGAAACCGTGTTCGACGTTGGGCATCTCGACGATCGTAGCATCGTTGTTCTTGCTCAAGGCGCGCCTCGCCTCCGGTATGCTAAGCGCGCTGGATACGACCGTGTCGTCTGCCGCATAAATCGCCAGAACTGGGGCACGAACCTGCGAAAGAATCTGACTGGCGGCAACGGTGTATAGGGATGACGTTGCCGGATCGGCCAATGTTTTCACCGCACCTTCGGCCTGATCCCGCTTCCATCCACCGGCGACAAACGACTGGACCAACGACATACGACCACCAGCGATAGTTTCACGGGACGCAGTTGTCGTAAGTGCATTGAGATAGAAGCGCGTAGCACCGACGACGTCCTCGACAGCCTTCGATTCCATCCCAGAAGTCGCCAGTTTTAGCCGCATCGCATCGAGGAACATCACCCCGCGCTCTCCCGCCGGGGCGGCCAGCGCGACAACAGCGGCAATAGGCGGGTTCTCGACAGCAAGCGCCGGCCCGATCACTGCCCCTTGGCTCAACCCCAATATCGCAATGCGATCTTTGTCGATGAGGTCACCGCGCGATCGCAGATAGGCAAGCGCCGCACGGGCATCGCGTTGCGCGGGTTCCATAGCATCATCGAATGTACCCGTAGATTGCCCTACACCTCGTTTGTCGAAGCTGAGCGTCACTATCCCCTTCGCATGTAGCCTTGCTTCCAACAGCGGATAAATGCCGTGAGGTGAAGCGCCGCCTCCGCCTAGCAGCAACACCGCAGGCTTGCGCGTCTCGCCAGAACGCGGGACATGCAATTCGCCAGCAAGCATGACCCCCGGTTCGGATTTGATACGCACCTGCTCCGCTTGTATTAAAGCCGCTGGGGAAGCATCGGCGTGTGCGTGTACCGGCCCGGAAAGAATCAGGTATAAACTTGCAGAAACGAAGATGTGCGCGCGTCCTTTACTAGTCATGATGGCTCCTCTCCTATTCTATTATGGTCGCCATGATACGACCCGATCGGCATCCCGGAAACACCATCGTTTTTGCCAAAGGCGGTGCCACGCTATGTCGGCTATCGCCATCGCCGTTCCCGTAAGCGGACATTCCGCTTTCCTGCCCATCTCGGCCGTTCCGCTGCTGCACCGTTGCGAATGTTTAGCTAATATGAAATCATCAAGCCATGATGATCAGTACCGGCGGATGTCAGTGCGGAGCGGTGCGGTTCCGGGTTGAGGGCGAACTCGAAGAAGCCTCCATCTGCCATTGTCGAATGTGCCAGAAGGCAACTGGCGGACTGTTCGGACCCTACGTCGGAGCTCCCTTCAGTGCAGTGAGCTGGACCCGTGGCCGGCCCGGTTATTTTCAGAGTTCAAATAAGGTGCGTCGTGGATTTTGCCGGGATTGTGGCACGCCCCTCACCTTCGAGTACGGTGAGGGGAACATCAGTTTCGCGCTCGGTGCCATGGATAAACCGAACTTAGTCAAGCTGTGCGAGCAGCTTGCTTCTCCTGAGCGCATCGCGGACTTTGAGGCGTTGGCAAATCTTCCGGAACACCCAATAGATGAGCCGCGAGCCGCCGCGCACTTGGCCGGAATTATATCATTCCAGCACCCTGATTTTGATACCGCAGATTGGCCGCCAAAGAGATAAGCGGGGGTCCGCTTTCCTCGGATCCGGTCCCTAAAGCGGACGGTCCGCTTTCCTTCCCTTACCGGACACTAAGTCGTTCGGTCATGTGCGATTGCTGCGATCGCACGTGCGGCATTGCGGTAGTGGACGATCGCTCGGTCAATCAGCTCCGCCGAGAGCCCCGGCGACGTAACGCAGGCGAGCATAATACAGTCGCAGGCCAACCGTGTCGCGGAGGTGGCTCGTTCACGATACGCGTCAGATATGGACAGCGCGGGGGGATCGGTGGCGACTGATCCGGCCGACGGGACGGTTGGATACCTTAGCATGGCCGCGATATCGGCGTTTACGCTTAAGGAAGTGCTGATACCATCCGCCAAACGGTTAAAAACGCGCAATAATTAATGGCGAACAACATAAAGAGCCCAAGAGCGGTGCTTCCGTTTCCCTCCCAATTATCGCCGTTCAGCGGTCCGATATGTAAAACCCCAGTTGAATCACGACTGCACGACAAACAGGTGTTTTCCGATGGCAACATCTCGATCGCCGGAAAACCCGTCGCCAATCCCGATTGGCGACTATCGCGTGCTTTCGACAGGGGCCAGCGGCAAAACGGCCATTCTCTAAGCGCGATCTCTTGCGTTTCTCCGTCTCCGATTGGCCAGTTCGGGAAAGAGCAATTGGGAACAGATTACGGGAAAGCTGGTGCCACAGACAGCTCTCGGTACCATCGGCCGGGCGAATGATCAGCGGCCTACCGACATCAGAGCTTCTTGTCTTGAAGCCAGGTACGGATTGCCTGGGCAAGTTCGACTTTGCTCTCGACCGGGAGCCAGTGCGCGCCTTTCAGACTGGTCACGCTAAGGTCGGCGCAGGCGGCGCGCATCGGGTCGCCCGAGCGGTTGCCGTGGATGGTATTGATCGCGTCCCAATTGCCGTTGACGAACAGCACCGGTTTCGAGATGCGACCCGCATTGGGTGACCGGCGTGCATAGGCCACGTTCGCAGCGTCGTTCATGTACCACGCACAGGGCGCGCGAAAGCCGTGCGCCTCATACGTCTTCACGAGCATCTCGAAATCGGCTGTCGGCCAGAGTGCAGGATCGGGCTTGGTCGGCGGGGCACGGTGCGCAGTCCCGAACCGCCCGCCCTTTTGCGTGACCATGGCATTCGGCGTCGGCTTGCCGATGCTGGCGGGATCGCCGCGCCGGTAGATCGATGCCAGCGAGGCAGTCTTGTCCGCATCGAGGTCGGCGACGGCGGAGTCGAAATGCTTCGTGTAGTAGCGATAATAGTCCCACTGGCCGTCGGGGTATGTGTCGGTCGGATAGATCGTCCGATCGACCAGCGGGACGAGGGTCGGCAGAGCGTTGGTGGTGGGGAAATAGGGTACGGAAATCAGCACCAAGCCGCGGCTACGGTCAGGCTGATGCGCGACCAGCTCGCCAGCGACGACGCTGCCCCAGTCGTGACCGACCCAGATCGCGGGCTTGCCGCCGAGATGGTCATGCAACTCCGCCATGTCCGCCACGATCGCTTCCAGTGTATAGGCGTGGTTGGCAGCGGGCGCAGACGAGCCGCCATATCCGCGCATGTCGGGCGCGACGCAGTGCCAGCCTTCGGCAGCGAACGCCGCCATCTGGGCGCGCCAGATCAGGCTGAGTTCCGGCCATCCGTGGAGAAACATCATCAGCGGTCCGTTCGCCGGCCCGGACTCGAGATAGTGCGTCGTATGACGGGGTGTACGGAACGTGCGCGACGCCAGCGTCGGCACCGGGGCGGGCGTTCCCCAGGCGGTGCCCGGAACCGACACGGCGCTCAACATAGAGGCCGCGCCCATTCCCGCGAGAATGGAGCGCCGACTAATCGGTGGCGCATCAGCGGACGCTGGGGAGTGGAGCGGGGTGGCGGCGGTGTTCGGGATCAAGGTCATGCCGCATCATACGGGAATCGCTTTCACTTCATTATCCTGATAATCGCGGATGAGGCTTCAAGCGAAACTTACAGGTGCGGGATGCGGCAGAAGGACATCGTCGACGGCGTGGCCGTGTTCGTGGCGGCAGCGGAAGCCGGCAGCTTTTCCGAGGCCGCGCGGCGTCTCGGCATCTCGCCCTCCGCGGTCAGCCAATCGATCGGTAGCCTCGAGGAACGGCTCGGTACCTCGCTGTTTCGCCGATCGACCCGCAGCCTGAGTCTGACGGATGTCGGCAACGACTATCTGCTCGCCGCCGCGCCCGCCCTGTCGCAACTGCGTCAGGCCGCAGAGGAAGCATCGGGTCGCGCGGGACGGCCTGCGGGTCCCTTGCGCCTCACGATGCCGCGCGCGCCCTTCGATCTGCTGATTGCCGGGGCGCTGGTGGACTTCCAGAACAGCTATCCCGACGTCGAACTCGAGATCGCCGTCGAGGCGCGTCTGATCGACATCGTCAAGCAGGGCTATGATGCGGGGCTGCGCTATGGGAATTGCATCGAGAAGGACATGGTCGCCGTCCAGGTCGCGCCCAGGTCGGAAGCGGTTCTCGTCGCGTCGCCCGAGTATCTTCGCGATCGACCGAAACCGCGTGTTCCCGGCGATCTGCTCGACCACCGCGCGGTGATGTGCCGCAGTCAGATCACGGGCCTTGTCCTGCCGTGGAACCTGGAGTCGGGCGGCGATAGCGTGCAGATCGCCCCGCCTGCGCCAACGATCGTCCACGACCTCGCGTCTCAAATCGACCTCACCGTCAGAGGGCTCGGGATCGTCAACGCGCCGGCGGCGTACGTGTCCAGCCTCGTCGGTGCCGGCAAGCTGGAGCGTGTGCTTCCCTCATGGTCTTCCCCGATGGAACCGGTTTTCCTCTATTTCCCGAGCCGCCGTCATCAATCAGCGGCGTTGCGGGCCTTCGTCGCGTTCTTGAAAGGCTGTTCTGTCCCTTCGTTGAATGGAAGTGGCCAAGCCAAACCCACCGTTCATGACCTGGCACAAGGCGTTATGGCGGGATAAGGATATGCGAGGACGACATGATCGCTCCTGCGCAGGCTGTGTCTGAGTGCTAACGCCCCTAGATGTCCTGGCAATTGGTACTGGCGTTGGCGTGCCGTCCGACCCTTCAGTTTTCGCCCGAGTCTGTCGCAAAAGCCGGGGTCGGCATCGGGCAAGCCCATGGTTTCGAACAGTTGGGCCCAGGCGATGCCTCAGGCGGGTGCCATCTGCGTCGGCATTGGGATCAGCTTGGCCATTTTGCGGAGGTGCTGGGCGGCAGCAACGAATTCCCAAGCTTAGTCAGCGCGGAGATGAACTGGCGTCCGAAGTTGGGTAGCGGGGAAGGGCGGGCAAGCGTCCGGGTTTGGGTTCTAGCACCCGCCACGGCTACGCTAGAAGTCGACCACCCCAAGCCATTGACCGACAGACATGTGAATCGTCGCTCCAGCCGAAATTCGCCGTTCCCCGTATATCGAGCCGCCGGGCAGCGACGCGCAAGGAAATTGGGCCGTAGATCTTAGGGTGGCATTCCCGGAAGCCATCTCACCCCCTTCGAGATCGACGGTTCCGGGTCTGCGAACTCAGTCCCCGCTTCGATCGGCAGACATCGCCACCTCGCGCTGCTGCTCGATCTTCTGAAGCCGATCCGCCAGAGCGGTGGTAATCGAAGCGTAAGCGGTGCTGCCCAACGCAAGCCGGAGTGCTGGCCGTTCGGCATCGGCGGCGGCGATCATGGCATCGGCGCATTTCGCGGCGTCGCCCTTGATCGCGAAGCTGCCGTCAAAAACGCCGCGCCGAACGGCGCCAGCGGGCGTATCGTCGTAAATCTGCATTGGCACGGCATCATCCATCGTGCTGGCGAAGCTCGTAGCAGTGGGGCCCGGTTCGACCAGGATGAAGTCGATCCCGAACGGAGTCACTTCTTGGGCCACCGCTTCGACAAAGCCCTCGATACCCCATTTCGTTGCGTGATAGACGCTGAAATTGGGATAGGCGATCTGTCCACCTTCCGACGAAACCTGCATAATGCGGCCCCCGCCCTGGTCGCGCAGGTGGGGCAGGCTTGCGCGGATAACTTGGATCGATCCGGTAAGATTGGTGGCAATTTGTCGATCGATCTGGGCGTCGCTGACCTCCTCTGCTGCTCCAAACAAGCCATAACCGGCATTGCTGACGATGACGTCGATCCGTCCCATCGCACGGAACGCGCCTTCGATCGTAGCCCGCACCGCAGCGGTGTCGGTCACGTCGAGTGTCACGATCCGCAGATGATCGCCGTAGCGCTCCACGAGATCGTTAAGCGCCCCGGCGCGGCGCAACGTGCCGACCACACGGTCGCCCCGCTCGAGCAATTTTTCCGTCATTAAACGGCCAAGACCGGCCGAAGCGCCTGTAATGAACCATGTCCTCTGCATCTAAGTAACTCCTGAGCAACTGCGGGCAGAGATAGGCCAGCGTGATTGATCCGAGTAGCGAGGCCAATCGGCATGCCCTAGTGAAAGATCTGCACCAATGCCCAAGCCAAACCTGGCCGACCTTACGGCCTTCGCCAGCATCGCCGAGCATCGCAGTTTTCGCCGCGCTGCCGATGCGCTGGGCGTGTCGCGATCATCGCTCAGCCACTTAATGCGCACGCTCGAGGGTACCCTAGGTGTGCGGCTGCTTCATCGTACGACTCGCAGCGTCGCGCCGACCGAAGCGGGGGAGCGTCTGTTGAAACGCCTTGCGCCGGTTCTTCGGGACCTCGACGAGGCGCTGGATGGCGTGTCTGACGACAGCGGTCAGCCGAGCGGTACGCTCCGCATCAATGGCAACGAGACCGCGGCCCGCCTGCTGCTTGGAACGGTTGTTCCGCTCTTTCTCGCGCGCTACCCGCAGATGTCGATCGATTTGGTAAGCGAAGGGCGCTTGATCGATATCGTTGAGCAAAAGTTCGATGCGGGCATACGGCTCGGAGAATCAGTGCCGCAGGACATGATCGCAGTGCGCATTGGTGGCGACATGCGCTTTGTCGCGGTAGCGTCGCCTGCCTATCTCGCGGCGAACTCGCCTCCGGTCCACCCTGACGATCTTCGTCAGCACCGCTGCATCCGGCAGCGATTACCGAGCGGTAAGCTCTATCGCTGGGAGTTCGCCAGACATGCCCAGGAGATTACAATCGACGTGCCGGGGGTGCTGACGCTCGATCACAGCGGCCTGATGGTGGAGGCGGCGATCGACGGCCTCGGCATCGCGTTTGTCCCCGAACACGTTGCACGTGCGGGGCTGGACAGCAAAAAGTTGGCGATCGTGCTGGAGGATTGGTCCCCCGCGATCCCTGGTCTGTGCCTCTATTATCCGGGCAACCGGCATATTCCGGCTGGTCTTCGCGCATTCATCGACATGATAAAGGCCTTCATTTTCTGATCCGGGTGCCGCTGGCTTTTGACGGAACAGCGGGGGGTAGGCGGCTAGCGGCCAGTGACACTCGTTTAGCGGCGCGATTTGGACATAATCATCAGAAGCTGCCGTACGATCCGCCTGATGGAATAGCCGTAAAGTCCCACTTATTGCCGTTTTAAGCTTCGCCAGTTGTCCCTCCGACCTCGATGATCTGACGTGAATGAACGTCCGCAATTGGGTAGAGCAGGGGAGTGCTGAATGGCGGCTAATGGATCCTATCGGCCCACGCTGCCGGGCAGTTCCGCGCACACCCGGACGTTCGGGCTGACGATCCAGGCTCCCGATAACGGCCATTCGTTAAGCGCGATCGTTCTCATTTTTCCATCTCCGACAGGCCATTTCGCGAATGAGCAATCGGGAACAGATTTTGGGAGACGGGGTGCCGCGGACGGATCTCGGCGCGATCGCCCGGACTGCTGTCCCGCTCCACGTTCCCAATCGAGAAAGCCGACTCAACACACAGCAACGCGGATTATTTTGACTGCGGCAGGCGTGCGACCATCGCATCGAAGGCTGCAAGGTCATGGCGTTGTCCGGCCGCCCTCCCGACAGGCAGATTCGCCGGCAGACCGAACTGGACGCGGCCGGGCAGTACCACGTCGAGCACCGTGTACCATTCGAGTAGTGCGGGACGCAGCCGCGCATGAAGATCAAAATTGCGCCTGCGCCGGCTAGCGTCGGTCATCGCCTGTCGTCGTGCCGTCTCCACATCGGTATCTGCGACGAGATAGCGGTCAGCGAACCCGATCCGGCCATCGGCAATCGTTTGGCGGGTTGCGGCCAGTTCGAGCGACCAGTGGCGTTCGGACGCCTCAGCGATCCGCCATAGGCACCAGACATAATGCAGCTTGAGAGGGTCGGTGTCGCACAGGGCATGGCCCGTCGCACGCTCCACGGCCAAGGCCGCCTGCCATCGATCGACGTTGCGCTCCGCCCAAAATGCAGCTGCGCCTGTTGAATTGGCGACGCGATCGGGCGCTCCGGCAATTCTGCCGTTCTCTGGAACGACATGCGAACCGCCATGCCGGGCGCACCAGGTGCTTTTACCGCTCGCACTGATACCTTCGACGACAACGATCATGACAGCATCCTATCGCCGGATGCGGCGACCGCTGCCAAGCAGTGATTCCCGCTTGGGCATCGATTCCGAGAACGCCGTTCCGGCTCGCTGGCCGTTCATATTTGGGAAGACCGGAATCAGTAGAAGTCCCCAATAGCGGACAGTGGTGATGTCGATATTCATGAGTTATGAACGCCACAGGTTCGCAAGCTTCATGATCTCGTCGCTCCCGCCAGGCCAGAATGGGCCAATGAACATTCGCTTAGCTTCTGCGGATCGTTGCGAGCGAACGTGAAGTATCACCTTCATGCTACCCGAAGCGCGGTCAAATTGATCCCACGTCCAATGCCGGTCGACCAATATTCCTCTGAAACGAACCCCCTTAGTCGAGAAAGTAAGCGTGCGCGGACGAAAGAGTGGAATAACCGTGCTCAGCCATAGAGCACAAAAAGCAGCGGCGACGACTAAAAGGGCACCGACCATAGAAATCCCCCAACCGCGAATCACGGCCACAAAGGCGAGGCAAGGGAAGAATAGGCCGGGTGTTGCCAAAACGATGGCTAGAGGCAAAAACGGCCAACGAGAGGTTCTGATCTGCATATTCTGTACTCAAAGCCCCTGATCGGATGTTCGCAGCAAGCTGTTAATGGACGCTTACTTCCTCAATCCGGACGCTCCCGAAATTCGATCGGGAAATGGGAACGGCCCACGGCAAGCGGCAGGATCGATTAGACTACAGGTCCCAGACCTTTTGCACGATCCCATCGGGCGTTCGGTAGGTGCGAAAACCCATTGCTTCATAATAGTTCAAACCCGACGGATTGTCCGCGCCGATGTAGGCGTCGATCTTATCTAGACCTGCTTGGCGGGCGGCTTTCGTAGTCGCTAAAAACAAGAGCTTTCCAACACCCTGCCGATGCACCCTTGGGCTGATATGGGTTCCAATGATGCCCCATCCTTCCGGCGTGTCATACGGGTTGCCGGCAGTAGCCTTCTTTAAAGACTGAAATCCGGCAATGCGCCCCGATTTATCAACGGCGACGGTACAGCGTATGCTTGTCGGATCAGCAATATAGCGGCCGATGACAAATTCAGCGTCGCTCGGCCGCTGGTGGCCGGTATGTTCGATGATTTCCCGAAGCACCTGCGCCATTCCCTCAGCATCATCTGTCAAAGCTGCTCGCGTTTCCATTACTGTCGCCTCACGCGAGATTTGCCGATCTGGCGCGGACGATGCAGCGGCTCTCGTCCGACTGCAAGCGAGCGGTCCAGACCTTCTCGGAATCAATCCCTTTTGTGAAAGGGCGGCGGCGTCAGGGACGTCCGCTAACGCCGTTTGACTTCCCAATAGCGGACGGTCCGCTTTCCTTCCCCACAGCGGACATTGACCATTCTCCATCTACCCGGCAGCTTGCCGAGATGACCGCCGTATCGTGCTCATCATTTTGCTGGCGCTAATTGTCGGTATGGCGGCTGGCTGGGCAGGTCGGGGGTTAGTTGCGAACGATCGTTGCCTAGATGCCCAAAGCGGCCGGTCCGCTTTCCTTCCCCTTCACGACATCCATGACGGCCGATCATGCGCCAAGGGCATTCAGCGCGGAGATGAACGAATGTCTGAAGTTGGGGAGCGGGGGAGGGGGCGCGAATGTCCGGGTTTGGGTCGATCCCGCCTGCCGCGTCCGACTATCAGGTGCTACAGGCCATAGAGTGCTGGTGGCCGTCGAACGACGTAACCGAACGGCTCGCCGATACCGTCTGAGGTCTTACGTTAATGGAGTAACTACCGCCTTCATTCGGCTGGCAAGTTCGCGTTCGACTTCGCGAGCCATTATGACAAGAAGGGACTGATCAAAGTCCCCCGCCAGCGGCTCACTGTCCGCAACGCATATCGCGCCAAGCGCCAGTCCCGCGGGATCAGTAATAGGCGCGCCAGCATAGAAGCGGACGAATGGATCATTTATAACACTGTCGAACTCTTCGAAACGCGGATCGCTGCGCGCATCGGGGATGACCAGCATCTGCCCGCCCTGCCGAACCGTGACGGCGCAGAAGGCCGTGTTTCGCGGGGTTTCGGTGACACCCAGTCCACGTTCCGCCAACAAAGTTTGCATGCGTTTGTCGATGATTGAGATCGCCGCATACTGCGTCCGATAGTAATCGCGAACGACGTCCACAATGCGCTCAAGCTCCTCGCTGCCGCGCATTGCTAACGCTCCGCTCTGATCTACGGCAAGCTGTCGCTTCTTCTCATTAGAAAAAACGTCCAACCATGAACCGACGTGTGCCCCGTACACATCCATCTCCACACATTACCGTCGCACAGATATAGAATGGTTTCATAAAGCACGTGCAAGGAAATTATCATGTACTAGAAACGTAAATGCATAACTATAGCGTAATTACAGGGTAGAGCTAACGCCAAACATGCTTTATAGACGGTTGTTATTGGCCATATTGGTTATTTAGCGATATGTTAACTGACGGTCCCGTCATAGTTGGTACGACGAGACCTTTATAAGGTTGTCGTCGGGATCACGCACATAGACCGAACATATCGGCCCCCGCGCGCCCTTTTTGATGCCGGGGCCGGTTTCGATCGCAATGCCGAGGTTGCGGAAGTGGCCAGCGACTTCGGCGGGGGGCGTATCGGTCAGGAAGCAAAGATCATCGCTGCCGAGGTCGGCGTACGCGCGGTAAACCACGCCTCCTGCGAGGCGGATATCGGGCGAAGGTTGATCTTGTTGGGGCCAAATATCATGCTCATGCGAATTGGACCGTCATCCGAGGATGAAACATGCCGCTCCATGTCGAGCGCCTTCTCGTACCACTCCGCTGAAGCATCCACGTCGCGCACGTTGAACACGACGTGATCGATCGCCTTCACTTTCATCGACTGCCCTCTCGGTCGCTGCGTCGGGGTGAAGCGGTTGATGTACGATCCGACCTCTGGGTGGTGGTCTTCATCATGTCCGCCACCTTCAATGCCAACGCCTGCATGGTGAACGGCTTCGTCAACAGCTCCATGCCAGGTTCGAGATGACCATTACCGACCGCGGCATTCTCTGCGTATCCTGTGATGAAGAGCACTTTCAGCCCCGGTCGCAGGGTCCGTGCCGCGTCGGCGACCTGTCGTCCGTTCATACCGTTCGGCAAGCCGACATCGGTAATCAGCAGCTCTATCTTGGCACCGGACTGAAGAACCTTGATCCCGGACGCGCCGTCCGCGGCACCTATGACCGTGTAACCGATCTCGTCGAGGACCTCGTCGATGAGATGGCGGATGCTTGCTTCATCATCGACGACCAGAATGGTTTCGCCGCTTGCGGATGCCGCTGCCGCCAGAGCCTCTTCCTCTTCGGGAAGTAGGGCCTCCCCCATGTAGCGTGGCAGATAGACACAGATCGTCGTTCCTTCGCCCACCTCTGAGTAGATGCGGACCTGTCCGTTCGACTGACGGGCAAAGCCATAGATCATCGACAGACCAAGGCCGGTTCCCTGGCCGATCGGCTTTGTCGTGTAGAAAGGCTCGAACGCCCTTTCGATCGTCTCGGGTGTCATACCTGTCCCCGTGTCGGTCACGCAGATCGAGAGGTACTGGCCAGCGGGAAGGTCCCGCTCGCGCGCAGCATGGTCATCAAGCCATTTGTTGCCAGTTTCGATCGTCAGCCGGCCTCCATCCGGCATCGCATCACGGGCGTTGATGCACAGGTTCAGTATGGCGCTTTCGAGCTGCGTGGCGTCGATCATGGCGGTCCACAAACCAGCGGCTCCGATAACCTCGATGTTGTTTGTAGGGCCGACCGTTCGGCGCAGCAGATCCTCCATACCGACGATCAAACGGTTTACGTCAGTGGCCTTGGGATCGAGCGTCTGACGGCGGGAGAAGGCAAGCAGCCTCTGGGTGAGCGATGCCGCACGTCGGCCGGCCCCTTGCGCCGCGAGGATGAAACGTTCCGCGTCGTCGAGCCTGCCCCGTGCAAGGCGTAGCTGGAGCAATTCCAGATTGCCCATCATACCGGTCAGCAGATTGTTGAAATCGTGCGCCAGCCCACCGGTGAGCTGGCCAACCGCTTCCATTTTTTGTGCTTGCCGAAGCTGGTCCTCGGCGACCGTAAGCGCTTTTGCGGCAGCGCGTTCTTCGGTGGAGTCGCGGCCTACCGCGATAATCTTTTCATCCCCCGGCCCAGCGGCCCAGACGATATCACGATAGCTGCCATTCTTGTGTCGGTAGCGGTTCTCGAACCGGGCATAGGTCTGCCCGCTCGCGATGCCGGAGGCGCCGGTGATCGTGTGATCGAGATCCTCTGGATGAATGAGGGAAAATAGCGAGACACCGATCAACTCGGCTTCCGACCATCCGAGAATACGCGTCCATGCAGGATTTACGGCTTCGATGTCGCCGTCGAAGCTCGCTACCAGCATCAAATCGGACGAAAGCTGCCAGAGCCGGTTTCGATCAGCTGTCCGTTCGGCGACCTGTTGTTCCAGGGTGGCGTTCCACCGCTCAAGATCCTGCCGGGCCTTCTGGCGCTCTGTCTCATCACGAGCGATTTTGATGAAGCCCTGGTCATGGCCCTGAACGTCCGCGATGAGTGGATGCATCGATCCGCTTAGGAAAACAGGATGGCCATTTTTCTTTATATGCCAGCGTTCATCGGTAGCGGAGCCGTCCCGCGCGGCGCCAGCAAGCTCGCGAACATCGGCACCGCTAGCACGATCCTCATCGGTGAAGATCATTGAGATTGATTGTCCAACGGCTTCGTCGCCAGACCAGCCAAGCACGGCAGTCGCACCGGCTGACCAGGAGGTAATGATACCGCCAGTATCAACGGTCACGATCACATGATCCTTGGCGCCTTCGATAACGAGGCGAAGGCGTTCTTCACTTTGGCGTAGGGCAGCATCGCCAAGGACACGATCAGTCGTTTCGTTGGTGAGGATGAAGAGGCCGGCGACCTCGCCCTCTGCATCAAGGATGCGTGAATAGGAGAAGGTAAACCACGTATCCGCGGGCCCTCGGTCGGTCGCGAGCTTCCATGGCAGGTCCGTAAAGCGTTGGCTCTTGCCCTCGAAGGCATCGTCGATGATCGGCTTAGCCTGCGTCCAGGCGTCCGCCCACACATCCCTGAAAGGCGCCCCCATCGACCACGGAAGCCTAGGCCCGAGAAGCGGGAAATAGGTTTCGTTGAAAAAGAAGGTCAGCTCTTCGCGACCCCAGGCCAGAATCATAGATTCTGGTGAGTTGAGCACTGTACTTAGGGTCGACTTCAGAATGTCGGGCCAGCCCTCGGGAGGACCCAGAGGGTGGTTCGACCAGTCGCGATCAACGATGAGACGACTGGCTTCGCCGCCCCCCGCAAGAAACTGCAGCCCTGCTGGGAGGGAGGCGGGGGTACGAAACACGTCAGAAATCATGTCGATCCAGTGGATGGCGCCGGCGCTAGCAGGTCAAACCTACAGGCTGTGCCTACGATCCGGCAAGTCGGCGAAAAGCTTTAGGCAAACCCCTACTGCTGAGCAGGCCGATGCTACTGCGTATGGAGACGCCAGATTGGGACGCCGCAGGCGTCCCTGATCAATATGGTACCCCGATTGCCTTGGCCTGGGAACGCGATCCAAACCAGACGGTTACGATTAGATGCACCGACTAATCTATATCAGCAAATCGTTGATCGGGACCGATCGTAGCGATCTTGACGCGATTGTGAAAACCTCAGCCGTTCGCAACGCCTGCGCCGGCATCACCGGGGTGTTGTGGTTCGACAAGAATAACTTCGCACAAGTTCTCGAGGGTGATCGAGCAGCAATTATCGAAACTATGGACCGGATTAACGCCGATGAGCGCCACACGGATATCGAGATCATTTGCGACCGCGAAATAAAGCAGCCAATGTTCGGGAACTGGTCGATGACGCTTCCACGCGAAACCCCGGAGGGCATCGAGGCCACAGCTTTTCTGATCGGCTTTGCACAGAACGAACAAAGCGCCTCAGCAAGGAAGCTGTACGAGATCGCCATCGTCGCCGACGATCTTGGGTGATCAGCGATCGGTACCGCGCCTCTGAAAACAAGTTCTTAGTGCCGTGTGCCTTCCTGATTGTTCATCCCGACCGGGACGCAGGTTCCGCAGGAAAACTTGGTTTCGGACTACAGCACAGGCCGAACTCGATTGACGCATTGTCCAAGGCGCTGCGGGAGGTTTGATGCCTAGGATCGTGACGTGTTCTCGGCCCACCAGACGTCCGCGCGGCGACTGAAACAGGTCCCTTCCACGACCTTAAGACTTCGCTCGTCAGCGCCGGAAGGTCAGCCTGACCGACAAGCCGCTGTCATCCCAGTCGTAGGCAATGATCCCGCGACGGGCGCGCACGATCCGTTCCATCAATCGCAAGCCCTGTCCGCCGGTCCGATCACGCGCTAGGACCGGCTGGTTAGAACGCTCGACCCATAGGATCGTCAAGCTTTCGAGCTCTTCAACTGCGCTCACATGCACATTCCCGCCATGATGCAAGGCGCCGTGCTTGGCGCTGTTTACCGCCAGTTCGCCTATTACCAACGCAATGGCGTTCGCTTGGCCCTGGTCGACGATGGATGAGGAAAGCCGCTCGATCGTCACAGGACACGCCGGTTGATCGAATGGCGTCACAAGTGCGGGTATGAGGCGATCCAACTCCAGCGGCACCTCATCAGAAACAAATAGCGCCTGCGCGGTACTGAGCGCACCCATTCGCTCGGCCATCTCGTGCGCGAAGGCTTCGTTGTCCGCATTGCCCTTGGCGAACCCGATCAACAGGCTGCCGATCATGGAATAGGTATTCTTCAACCGATGTTTCATCTCAGCTGCCGCGATCTCGAGTGCCTCGCGCGCGGTCTCCGTCTCGGTGATATCGCGAGACACAGAGAGGTAGCCGGCGTGGTCGCCGGCATTGTCCGTCACCGGTGAGACAGTTACGTCCCACCACCTGGGCGATCCCTTTGCGGTCGGGCAAAATGCCCTGAACCGTACGGTTTGCCCGGTCGCTGCCTGCGGATACGATCCGATTATCGCCTGTCGCGCTTCGTCCGGCCACAGATCTGCCCATGGCTGACCTTCGACGGCGCAAAAATCGTCGATCTCCATCGCGCAAATGCCGTTGCCGTTCATGTACCGGATGTTGCCGTCGAGACCGATCAGCTTCACGCAATCCACGCTCTGATCGAGGACCGATGCGAGCGCGACGGACGAAAGACCGCTGACAGCGTGTGGCGCGACAATGAGTGCTTCGTTTTTCAAACCATGAACCCGACAAGAGCCCCGTGTGGTCAAGCTGACCGCCGCATCCGTCCATCTCGGCGAACGACTTCTTCTAACGTAATCCGATAGTTCGCGCCAATGCCTTGCCAAAACTGGTGAGCCGTCCCCGCTCTACCTGTGGTCCGTCGGCGATCCAGCGTCCCGCCTCGCCAATTGCTCTTGCACCAGTTTAACGAGCTGATCCGTCGCATACGGCTTGGGCAAAAACTTACCGGAATCTGGAACTTCGGCCGAGTCCAAGCGAACCCCACCAGAGGTGACGATGATCTCGATGTGCGGCCAGCGCTTTGTCACCTCCTCTGCCAGATCAAGTCCGTCGAGATCACCCGGCATGTTGATGTCGGTAAAAATCAGGGCGATCTCCGACGAACGCTCCAGTATCTCCAACGCCTCGCGTGCGTCACCGGCTTCGATGATGGAGAACCCCCGGTCCTCCAGAGCATCAGCGGCGATCATCCGGATGAACATCTCGTCTTCGACGATGAGAAGCGGTTGCTGCGGGGTGTCGGTCATTGAGGTCTAACGCATCAGCGCGATAACCGCTTATCGCGCCTTAAATTTCTTTGATATTCGGCGACTTCGCTTCGCCACGTCGGTAACCTGTCACTAGCGATCGTTTAAGCTATAACGATTTCAATTGCCCATGCTTTCTGGGAAAGGCGGCATATGTTCAAAGTCGCCTATCGCCACCCACCTTTTTAAAAGCGGAAGGTCCGCTCTCCGATCCCATCACGACATTTGCGAGCGGATAGCTGGGCGTCAAAATCGATCATTCGCGAAGATGAACCAGCGTCCGAATTTAGGAAGCGAGGGAAGGGGCGTAAGCGTCCGGATGTGGGTCTGACGGAAGCCGTAGGGCAGGGCGTGTTCGCCCACTTGCGATCATTCCGATTGAACCGATAAGTTAGTGAAATGACATTGCATCCTGATGTTGCTCGGCTTGCTGAAACACTCGAGGCAATGACGACATTGCTGAAGCTGCACGGTGACAACAGATGGGCCGAGCAAGTCGAGCGATGTAGATCTAGTATCGCACAATCCGACTATCACGGGGTCGACTGATTTTTTTGTCTTTACGGTGGAATGGGATCGCTAAACGACGTGATTCTGCAATCCGGTGGAGTTACCCCGGCAGAAGACAACGAGCGGTTTGACGCGCTTCGAACTGATGCTTGGAAACAGGCGAATGCACTGGCGCGATAGGCAGTTCGCGGTAACGGCCGCTAACCTCTCCATCACGACCTTCGCGAGCGGATAGCCAGCCTTCAAAATCGGTCATTCGCAAAGATGAACCAGCGTCCGAAGTTGGGAAGCGAGGGAAGTGGCGTGAGCGTCAGACTATGGGTCGGACCGGCAGCATGGGCAGGTACTCCTGCCCCGTAGCTGACGTTCTTGGCTAAGCTCCCTCCAGCGGCTCGAGCCTCCATTTGGCAGCAAGCATCGACTGCAAAAGGTCAACGTAGCTCCAACCCTTGCCGCGGGCGGCGATCGCTGAGAGACAATCCTGATCTTCGCGCCCCGGGCGGCCTGGCCCCGTCATGTTGGGTTTCATGTTGAGGTCGAACAATTTGAACAGACCATGACGATCGGCGCGGCAATCGATCCGGATCGCGGTGCGGGCGTCGACCAGCGCGGCCGCCGAGACGCAACTGTCGATCATCGCTACGATGGAGGGATCGAGCAGCCGCTCGGGAGCGATTGCGATGCTGTTGGCGGTGACGGGAACGTCGCCGTTATACGGAGCTACACCGCTGCGCTGATCGAAGCGGTACACGGGCGGCAACGCCCAGTGCGTCGGTGCCCGCGAACCGTCTGGGCGCGGGGACGCGGGCGGCATGAGGGTGACGGTCATCTCGTCACCGCCGAGAAACTCCTCCACCATCAGCATGTCGCCGAAGGTTGCGGCTGCGATCAACGTCGTCGCGGCATCGCGCAGGGCACCGAGGCTTTCTACCAGGGTGACGCCTTGGCTGCCACGTCCGCGCACCGGTTTGACGATCATCGGAAAGGACATGCCGCGCAAAGCACCCGCGTCCTCGACATCGGCCAGCGCGCAGACGTTCTCCTTCGCCGTGCCGGACAGCAGAAACGACCGCGCTACCGGCAGGCCAGCCTCGGCCAGGAGTTGGTTGGTCTCGAACTTGTCGTCGAACGCCTGCATCGCCGCGGGAAGCTGCCCGACGATCTCGAAATCGGCCATTGCCGTCTCGAGCGGATGTCCTTCGAACAGGACCGTGTTCGCCCACAGGACCGTAGCGCCGGCTGCGCCTGCGCCACGGATGCCCTCGGCCGTGTCCGGGAATACCCAGTCGAGTGCCTTGGAAGGGTCTGGCAAGGCGGTCGGAGTGACCACATTCACGCCTGCTGTCCGCAATGCGAAAGCGATGTCGGCGCCGCCATCTGAATATCCGCCCGGCTTCGCATCCTTTCGCAGTCCGGCGATCAACGGTGGCGGAAGCGCTTGATAGAGAAGGGCGACAGGCGCTGTTTTCATAAATAATCTCCTGCGCACCGCGCCTTAGCCGGGCGCGGCGCGCGCATGAAAGGGGCATAGATTGCGGTAATGCGGCAGTGATACCTCATGCATCGGCTTGACCCTGACCGTCGCGCCATTTGCGCTGGGGTACCCTGATGGATCGGACCGGCTAACACCCGGCAATCCGCTCGACGATGGTCTTGATCGCATCGCGCTCGAGGGGGGCGCGATCGATCGAATTGTGGATGCCGATGCCCTCGATCAGCGCGTCAAGCGCGCGCGCCGTTAGCGGGTCGAAGAAGCGGCCCAGGGCGCCTCGGCTGCTGTCCATCCAATTTTGCATGACCGCGCTGACCGGTGGGTGCCGGGCCGCGAAGGCGTAGAGTTCGTAGCTCAACAACAACGTGCGCGGTTCCGCCCAGACCTGGTTCGCGATGATGTCGATGACTGCCGTACACGCCTCTGCGCGGTCCGTTGCGGCCTCTAGGCGCGCGCGGAAGGCAGTGGAGGAGTCCGCCGCCAGTTGCAGGAAGGCCGCCTTGAGCAAGTCCTCCAGGGTCGCGAAATAATAGGTCACGGAGCCGAGCGGCACCTGCGCCGCCTCGGCGATGCGACGATGGGTCGTTGCCGCGGTTCCGTGATCGGCAATGACCGCCAGAGTCGCATCGATGATGCGCTGTCGCCGTGCCGGATCGTTGCGCCGGGACTGTTGGGTCATCGCCTCTTTACCTCGATCTTGACATGTGTACATATGTACACAACATCGAAGGTAATTGGAAGGCAGCGGCTATGACGGACGATCGGGTGAGCAGGCGGGCGGTGATCGGTGGTGCTGCGGCGCTTGCGATCGCGGGAAATGCCGGCGCCGCGACCGCGCAGCGCCCGGCTATCTCGGCGCTTGGGCGCCGTGACGGTCGCTGGCTGAATGCGCCCAAGGCCTGGAAGGCCGCACCCGGCGGAGACCTGACGCTCGTCACCGACAAGGGCAGCGATTTCTGGCGCGAGACGCATTACGGCTTCACCCGGGACAGCGGTCATTTCCTCGGCTTCACCGCGCCTGCCGCGTTTACCGCCCAACTGCGCATTCGCGGCCAGTATCAGAAACTCTACGATCAGGCCGGCATAATGGTGCGGGTCGACGAACGACGCTGGGTCAAGGCGGGGATCGAATTGTCCGACGGGCGCGCCATGCTGAGCAGCGTGCTGACCGATGGAAAGTCCGATTGGGCAACCGGCCCCTACGAGCATGACGCGCAGGATTTCTGGATGCGCGCGACCGTCGCCAAGGGCGTCCTGCGTTTGCAGGTCTCGGCGGACGGCAAGACCTGGCCGCTGGTCAGGCTCGCGCCTTTTCCGATCGCGTCCTCCTATCAGGTCGGGCCGATGGCCTGCACGCCCGAACGCGCCGGACTGGAAGTACTGTTCTCCGACCTCAGCATCACCGCGCCGCTCGGTAAGGACCTTCACGACTTGAGTTGATCATGATGACCCAGAAGGAACGGATGCTGGCGGGCGAGCTCTACATCGCCGACGACCCGGAACTCGTCGAGGATGCGGCGCGCGCCGCTGCGTGGTGCGATCGCTACAACCGCGCCGCGACCGCCACCGCGCAGGAGCGCCATGCACTTTTGGTAGAAGGTCTCGGGCACGCCGGATGCGGTGCGACGATCCGGCCGCCCTTCCACTGCGACTATGGCTTCAACATCGATCTGGGCGAGGGCGCGTTCCTCAATTTCGGATGCACGGTACTCGATGTCGTGTCAGTGCGGATCGGTGCGGGCACGCAAGTCGGTCCGGGTGTGCAAATTCTAACGGCCGATCATCCGCGCGATCCGGTCCAGCGTGACCGGATGCTTGAGTTCGGTCGGCCGGTCATCATCGGACGCAATGTCTGGATAGGCGGTGGTGCGCTGATCCTGCCCGGCATCACCGTCGGCGACAATGCGATCGTCGGCGCAGGCAGTGTCGTGACGCGCGATGTTCGCGCTGGTGCGACCGTGGCGGGAAATCCTGCTCGCCTGCTGAGATAGTGGCAGATCACTCAAATACGCCGGACTTCGGATGGACATGAATGAATGTCCGAAGTTCGGAAGGTCGAAAGCGGCCGCGAACGTCCGCAACTGGGTCAGGCCGGAAGAGGGGCACGCATGGCAGCTTGCGACCAGATCAGGACGTTCGCCGATCACAGCGTGAACGGCCGCATTTGTTCGAACCGGTCATTTGCTTGCCATCGAGGAGTTCGACAGCTGTGCGCCCGTTTTTGGTCGTTCGGGGTTCGTCAAAGCTTTCACGAAACGGACGTTGGTTCAGAGAAGAAGTCACCACGATCGGATGCTGGAGATCTGCTTGCAGCAAGCCACCGCCTCATCCGACGGGTGGAATGCGCTATCGAATACGGAACAACATCAGCATGCAGATTCTGGTCGATTTGGAACATTGGGAGGGGTCTCCGGTGGTGCGCATGGCTGGCCGCGACTATGCGCGCAAGCCCGCCGCCGCGTTTCGCGACGAGGCGGCAGGGCTCACCGATCGCCAAGCGGTCTTTTATCGCAACCTTATCTCGATCGCCTCGGCACTAAAAAGCGGCGACATTCCGGTCGACTTCGAGACTCGCGACGGGACCCGCTGCTATCTCGACCGCGGCTGCATCAAGATCGCCGAGCATGCTGGCTTCATTTCGGCCCTTGCCGATGACGCAAACGGCACGGTTTCGACGATCCGGCTCGCTTGGGCCGTTGGGGGCTGATACGCAGGCGGAGGGGAAGAGGCGAAATGGCATTCGAAACCGAGCAACATGGACGGTTTGAGATCAAGTCTGGCCCGCTCGGCGGGACCTGGGCGGCGAATGCCTTTTGCCGCAAACTCCTCGTCGCTAAGGCTGTCGGCGCTTCGCGCGAAGACGCGATCGCGGCGGTAAAGGCCAATCTCGACCGCCTTGGTCGCGCTGAGAGTGCTGTACGCGACGAAGAAGGCGCACCGTCCGCGTCGGTGTACGAGGCGGCCTTTGCGCTCCTTATACCCGATATGCCAGACAGCTACATGGCAATGCTGCGCGCGCATCTCGCGGCGACCGATCACTTGATTTCGGCAACCCGCCTCGCCCAAGCCGCAGGCTACACCGGCCATGAGGGCGCCAATCTGCACTACGGCAAGCTCGGCCAGCGAATTGCCGATGAGATCGACTTCGATCCGCCCCGGCGCGAGGATGGCACAAAGATCTGGACCTGCGCGATTGCGCGCGACCCATCGCTCGACACCGACTATCCCGACACCTCGATGCTCGACGCGCTCGCGGGCAACTTCGACGACCTCCATTTCGAGTGGCAGATGCGCCCCCAAGTCGTCACGGCGCTGCGAGCCCTTGGTTTGTAAGGCCGACGATACGGACTCGTCACAAGCAAAGATAAGACGGGCCGACACACTCGCGCCATCGATGTGTCGCTTGCTCGCCCGCGATTGGGAATCGCTCGCCTTACGCTCCGACTGGATGCTAGGCTGGTACGCGCCAGCCCGCTCGCAATTTAGGATAAAGGTCGTTTATGAGCGAGTCCGGGAAATCTTTCAAAAGCACGGAATTATACGACCTTCTCGAGACCTGCACCAATGACGAATTGACCCCCATCGTCGAAGCGCTCACCAAATCGGGGGCAAGCACGCTGAGGGTCAGTCGGACGTTTGAGCGCCATTCTCCCGATCACTACCAATATACCGACCAAATTGGAGACGAAATTTACCGACTGAGCTTTGTCGCGCTCGGACGCGGCGATGGGGAACGCGCTGCCTATGAGAGGATCGTCGCCGGCCTCTGCAAGAAACTTGGGATCGCGGCGGCGAAGGAGGTCGACGCAGCGGAGGCCAACCTACTCAACCTCTTCTCGAAGCGCACACTGCTTTCGGTCCCTATTCAAGATCAGCAATCGGCTGTCGATGATGCGCGCACCGCCGCGTCGGCGGCAGTTGGCGGATTTTGGACCTCGGACGCCTGGCCGCCGCTAGCGTCGTGCATTCTGCAGATCGGCTATCTGAGGGACAAATTAACCGCCGACGGGCGGATAACCGGACGCTCGCTTTCCGAACCGACGTTGGCCGATCCCGCAGCATTGAGCGAAGGAGAAAGTGCCCTCACCATCAGCACCAAAAGCGGCAGTCCGGTCCTCACACTTGCGACGCTTCAAGCAAGCGAGGGCGATAATTGGCGCGATGTCCGCAACGATAGGTCGTCGAGCGACCTGCTCACGCCGATCCTCAAAGCGGCGCAGCCCCTGCTCTCGGCCGAGCGATTGCTGAGCAGCGGCAATTATGCGCGAATCACCCTGCCACCCGGCGCCGACCTCGTCTTCAGCGACAAGTTCAACTCGTTCATCGGCGTCGCTCGCGGGGCCGATAACAAGTTCGCGACCATACTCCTCGATCCGGTCAATCTAGCGAGCATCGCGACGCCGGCCGTGCTGCTGACCTTCGCCACTGCGATGGCCGAGCAGAAGAAACTTGAGGAGATCAATCGCAAGCTCACCGAGATAAAGCTCGCGGTCGAGCGCGTCGCGATGTTTCAGACCGACGAGCGCCGTTCCGTCCTCACCGGGTCGATCCGCTACTTCCAGCAGATCGCCGAAGCGGTTCTGACCGGCGAGTATTCGGACGAGGTGCTGCATGTCATCGAGCAGCACGAGGCCGCGTTAATAAAACTCCAGGAACACATCGCCAAGGATATCGGAGTCCAGGTCGAGGCCATCCGAGCCTTGAAGGACGAGGCTTGGTTCAGTTCGGGCAAGTTCGCGCAGACGATCCAGGACCATCAGAAATTGCTCGAAGCACTCTATCGCGACGTGATGCTGTGCATCCGGGCTCGAGCTTGTGGCTGGCAGCTGCTCCACGCCTATCCGGGTCGCGAGAGGCGCAAGGAATCGAGGCTCAACGACATAAACGCTGCGCTCGATAGGTTTGCGCCGATCGGCGACCTTACCGCAGCGATGGACTGACTGATGCGCGAAAAGATCCAAGGCATCTCTGCGGCCACGACCAAACTTCCGCTGCTCCAAAGCGAGCAGAGCTTCTGCAAGAGATTGGCCGACGAAGCGCAGCAGATCCGAACTGATTTGCGGGATGTCGAGCGCCTAACGACTAGGCGCGAGCAGTCGATCTCGATGGACCTGCGCCTCGAAAATGGTGAGATAGTCGCGTCGCGGATGCTCTGATCGCGCCGTCGAGCGCCGATGCCTGCTCATTGGAGCCAGCGTCCGGGGCGCCGGCCGGGCGTCGTCCGCTCCTGCCGCAAGCTGCCCTTCGCCACAGCCGTCGGGAACGGCCGCTTAGTCCCGCATCTCGCCGTTCGGAGTAAAATATCTGGTCGCTGTGAGCACCGAAGGATCACATTAACAGCTGTCCGCTTCCGGGGAGCCAGGCTGGCGGTCTGAATGTCGCGTTCTGGGTCAAGCTACCGGAGCAATTACTATCGGTATCCCACCAAAGGTCTTTGCTCAGCCATGGGTTTTCCGACAGGAAGGAGGCTAACGTTGCATGAATTGACCGGTTGCCATATCGATTGTCGCGCTGGGTAGATTTCCGGCTTAACGAGGGGGTGTTGCGTGGCTTCCGATGAGGATCTTCTCGGCCAGGAATACTTTCATCTTCAGAAGGTCATAGAGGACTATGACACCAAGACACTTACGGTGAAGGCATGGAGCGTGACCTTCAGCGCCACGGCCATCGGCTTCGCCTACGATAAGCACGAGCGTGTCATTCTAGTGGTAGCCTTGGCATCCTCGCTCGCATTTTGGGTGATGGAAGCACTTCTGAAGGCGAACCAGCAAGCGTATTACCATCGTATCGGCGAGATCGAGACCCACTTCTCGGGAGGTGAGCGGCGAAAGCCGTTGCAGATCGGAGCGGCTTGGGAAGCCGCTTTCAAAGCCGCGGGCGGCTATAATCGGATTTCATCGCTGATGCGGTGGCCGCACGTTTTCATGCCCCATTTGGCGATCGGATTGCTCGCTTTGGTGCTACTGCTCGTTATCCCGCCAGCGCCCCTCCAAGTTCCGCCGCGGGTAGCAGTTAATCAGGTTGGCTTCGCCAAACCGGCGTCCCCTCTTCAGCCAATCGAGCGCGTTGGTCGCATTAGCGCTCTGCCTGACCGAGCATCGCCGCATTAAGCCATGTGCAACTTAAGGTCAGGTGGGGTGATCATTAATGGCGGGCAATCATGCATCAAAAATTGTCCGCGCGGAGATGAACGAATGTCTGCAGTTGAGAAGCGCGGAAGGGCGCGCGAATGTCCGGGTTTGGGTCCGTTGCGTTTCTCTGCTTAACGCTTTGGGCGGTGAACGCTAGTATCGCGAGAAGCGAGGCCTTTGAGTGTCGAAAAGGCGGTGAATCAAGCGCAATACTATGCGCGCACTATGCGATCCGCTTGCATCGATCTCGAAGCACTATGCCGTGACCCGTACATACCGGGGGCGGGCGGGACGCTCGTGATACGAAAGGCACTCAGGCGAAATGTCGTCCGAACCCATCTCGGAGCCCGATCCTACCGGGCTCGTCATCTATGTCGGTCAGGACCGCGCAGGCCATTGGCTGGTCCAGGACAGCCGGCGCACTCTCGAAGGCCGCTTCATTTCCTACGCTGCCGCGATGGGATATGCGCAGGCCGAGCGGGACATCTACCACGCCAGCGTCGAGATCGCCGAACTGCCGCTAACGCCACTCGTGTCCTTTGCGCCCGTCGGTCGCGACGAGCGCGCCTTGCCGCGCGCGGCGTGACGGGAGGAATGGCGATGAACATCCACACTCTATCTATCTCGTCGCGTACTGTCGTCGGCGCGGTCAAGCGGACCTGTACTGCGCAACCCGGCTCGGAAGCGGCGGTCCATGATCCGCGCTGGCCCCGTATCGAGGCCGCCTTGTTGGCATTACGGTCCAGCGGACGGCATGCGGTCCGCATCGTCGATGCCGACTGCGGTGCCGGAACGCTACTGCTGCATGCGCTGGGACATGCGAGGCAGCTGGGATTCACCGCCGTCGAGGGACACGGGATCGATCGATCGTGGTTGTCGATCGGCCGCGCGCGATCGGCAGCGAGGCGTGCTGCCGACCCGGCGCTCGGCGTGGACTTCGAGGTGGCGGACATCGTCGGCGCCTTGCGCGACGAGCAGGACCTGCCGGCCGATATCGTGATCTGCCACGATGTCACACGGGATCAGCGGCCGGAGGCAGCGCGGGCAGTCCGGAACGCCGGGCGGATCGTCATCGCCGATGATGCCGCATGCCATGTCCAGGGAATCGCTGCATGACCCGGCGCGATATCCTCTGGCGCGGCATAGGCGTGGTGCTGGCCATCGGAGCCTGTGGCGTGGCCGCGGCGGTGAACGGGTCGGCGATGGCGATGCTCGTGTTTCCGATCGCGCTGCTGGGCCTGACGCTGATGATCAACGGCAAGCGCGTGGTGGTCGTGCTGCGGGCCGAACGTCATGGTCACGGGCATACCGCCGAAGCGATCCACGCCGTGCGCCTCCGTCGCTCCCGCCGGCGCGTCGATCCGCCCTATTCCTGATTACCGGACACGGAACGCTCATGACCTATTTCAGTTCGCGGGCCGGCGTCCTGTGCGCCGAAGGCGTGCCGCTGCCCGTCATCGCCGAGGCGGTGGGAACGCCCGTCCACGTCTATTCCGCCGCCGCGCTGCGCGATGCCGCGCACCGTTTCAAGTCGGCGCTGGCGGTTCTCCCAAGGGTACGCGTCGCGTTTGCCGTCAAGGCGAACCCGAACGGCGCGGTGCTGCACCTGCTAGCCGGGTGCGGCTTCGGCGCCGACATCGTCTCGGGCGGCGAGATGGGGCGCGCGCTCGACGCGGGGATCGCGGCGTCGGACATCGTCTTCTCGGGCGTCGGCAAGACCGACCGCGAACTCGCCGACGCGCTCGCTGCCGGTATCGGCCAGTTCAACCTCGAGCTGGAAGAGGAGGGCCAAGTGCTCGCTTCGCTGGCGCGCGCGCGGGGCAGGCGAGCGACCGCGGTGCTGCGCGTCAATCCCGACGTCGATGGCCGCACGCATGCCAAGATTTCGACCGGACGGCGCGGCAACAAGTTCGGGGTTGCGATCGCCGATGTCCCCGCGATGTACGATCGACTGTCGCGGCTCGAGGGTCTCGACCTGGTCGGGGTCGCGTTGCACATCGGCAGTCAGTTGCGCGATCTCGCGCCGCTGGAAGAGGCCTATGATCGGATCGGCTGCCTCGTGGCGGACTTGCGCGCGCGCGGCCATGTCATCAGCCGCGTCGACCTCGGCGGCGGTCTCGGCATACCCTACCATGCCGATGACGTGGTTCCGACGCTCGACGCCTATGCGGCGATGGTCGGCAGGGTCACACGCGACTGGGATGTCGAACTCACGTTCGAGCCGGGGCGGGTGGTCGCGGGGCTCGCCGGCGTGCTGATGACGCGAGTGATCTGGGTGAAACCGGGTGCGGACCATCCGTTCGTGATCGTCGATGCCGCGATGAACGACCTAGCGCGGCCGGCTCTGTACGATGCCTTTCATCGCTTCGAGGCGGTCGCGCCGGACGGCGAGCGGATGGTCGCAAATATTGCCGGTCCGGTCTGCGAAAGCGGCGACGTGTTCGCGGTCGCGCGCGACATCGACCGGGTCCGCCGCGGCGACCTCGCTGTGCTGCACGCCACCGGCGCGTATGGCGCGGCGATGGCCTCGACCTACAATTGCCGCGCGTTCAGCCCGCAGATTCTGGTCGATGGCGACCGGTTCGAGATCGTCGCCGATCGCTATCTACCCGAGGAGTTCGCGGCGTAGGGAGGGGCCAGTCAGCTACGCGTGAACGATTTCGAATAGCTCCTCGACCGCGACCGTGCGCCGATCGTCACGCAATGGGCCACCGTTGGTGACAAGACAGCTCGATCGCGTTTTGTCTAATGCACGACGACGTGAACGAATGTCCTAACCTGGGAAATGCAAATAGCCATGCGGATCTCCGGAACTGGGTCAATGCACACCGGCACCCATGGGCTGCGGCAAAGGATCTCCGTAGAAGATGCCCCGGCCATCGGTCGCCAAGTAGATACGGCCGAAGAGGCGAGGATCGCCCGTGATGACTCGGTATCTAAGACCCCATTGGTGCGCGTCGTCGTTAATCCGGAGCCAGCGCGCGCCCGCGTCGGTCGAGCGCCACAGCCCGCCGAATGTCTTCGTGACCCCGAAGGCGTAGAGAGTCGGCACGTGCACGTCGGGTGCCGCCTTGCCGAGACCGAAGCTCACGAAATACATACGACGCAATACCGGATCAACTGGCGTGGACGCCACGAACGTGCGGGCATCGTCGCTGGTGTGGAAGAAGCGGCCTTTCAGGATCAGCCAAAGCTCGCCGGCCGTCCCCGGCGTTGCCGCCGCCATCGGCTGGAACTCACGTGCCGCCGGGCGGGAGTTGGCGATGTTGGCCGGCAATCCCTGCGCGAGTGCCTGCGTGAACGTCTTCGCTCCATCACGGCTGACGAAGATACGCGCACCGGCATAGTCGATCGCGTACCAGGCGAGGGGGGCGACCTTGTCGGCGACCGCATAGGTGCGTCCCGGCAAACCCTTGGGTCGCCACCATATCCGCCCCCTATCGGCCGTGGCGAGCGTCACTAGCCCAGACACCAGAAAGGTGTTCCCATCCGCCGAAACAGTGATCGGTGCCTGGCCATCGGCGTCGATCCGGCGTGGCGCGGCGGACCCGATCGTGATTGGCGGCGCCAGCATCTCGTGCCAGCTGCGGCCTCCATCCTCCGACCAGCCGAGCGCCCCCCCCTCAGGGTTGGGGGTATAGCCTGATGCGCTTCGCACCATGATTCTAGGCGCCACACCGGCATAATCGACATTGTTAGTCTGCGGCAGGTCGGGATCGGCAAAGGCCCGCTCGGGGGCGCGGTCGAGCCGATCGTGGACGAAGCCATGCGTGTCGCCGATGCCGGAAATCAGGTGGGGTCCCTCAGGCGGGCTGACGAGGCTGAGCGGTACCGCCTCTTCGATCCCGGCGACCCAGGGCCGCCAAACCATGTCGGCCTTGTCCGCGTGCTCGGTCCGGAACACCGTCAGCCCGGTGGTATAGGCAAGCGTGGCACCATCGAACGGATCGAACGCCAGACCCGCGATCCAGCCGCCGAACCCGCCCTTATCGAGCAGGAGCCAAGGTGCGCGCGCGAGATTGCGTGAACTCCGCTCCCGTAGGCTCGTCCAGTGCGCGCCCCCATCGGACGACAGCCAGACGGTATCGCGATGGTTCCAGCGATCGACCGTCGACACCGCCAGCCGGCCGGGATGGAGCCGATCGAGGCTGAGCCCCATGTAGCCGCCCTCGGCCTCGTCACCGCGCGCAGGCGTGATGTTCGTCCATCCGTCCGATCTCGGGTCGAGCTTCCAAACCTCGCCTTGTGCGATCCCGTTCGGACCGATGTCGGAGCAGTAATCGATGTAGAGCACGCCCTGTTGGTCTACTGCCGCCTTGACGGGCAGCATGGGCGCGGCTGGACCGCCGGTGACGGCGGTCCAGTTCCGGCCGGCGTCGTTCGAGCGGTACAGGTGTTGCGCCGCGGCGTCTGAAACGCTGGCATACATGGCGCGCGACCGGCCAAGGGCAGTTTCGCTCGGCGGGCCGAAGACCACGAAGGAGACGCCGCCATGGGTGTGGTTCGCGGCGGGACGGCCAAGCCCCTTCCACGGGAAGCTCTCGACCTTGTGCCACGTCCGGCCGCTGTCCTCACTGTCCCAAAGACCGTCGTGCCGCGATCCAAAGAACAGGTGCGTCCGCCGATCCGGGTTGATCGCGAGGCGCTCGCCCAGACCGCGACCGTCCTCGTTGCCGCCCATGCTGAAGGGAACGGGCGTTATCTGCCAGGAAGCGCCGCGATCGGCGCTCCGCATGATCGCCGCAGGCTGGCCGAAGTACATGCCTGCGGCGAGGTAAATGATGTCTGGGTCTACCGGGTCCGGCGCGATGCTTTCGACGCCCATGTAGCTGTTCTGCGCTTGGCCGTCCTGAAGCGCAATCCAGCGCTGCGTAAGGGCATCCCAGCGATAGGCGCCACCCACATCGGTGCGCAAATATGCGAGGTTCCTTTCGGCGACGCTGAACACGATGGCGGGCGAGAATCCGCCGCCACCGATTACGACATTGTTCCATTGGTACGGCAGTTGGGAGGGAACAGGCAAAGTGGGAGCCGCAGCGAGCGAAGCTGCCGCGAGTCCGAGCAGCGGGATAATGAGTTTCACGCGGTCACCCCTCTCCGATGTGTCCAAGTTAGCGAAGTAGAATCGGGACGGATAGTCTAGTCGTCTCAAATAGCGGCCAAAACGCTACAATCGGTTCAGGTGCTGGTTCGTGGCTCGAAAACTCTGTGAACTGGTTCGTATCGTCGGATTAATGTCCGTCCGCTTTCGGGCACGGTACGGTCGATCGCGAACGAACGTATGTGGGTCGTTCAACTTGGGTTCCCCTAGGCGCGGATTTGCCTCAGTAACCCACCTCCAGCGTTACGACCGTAAGGCGGCCGTCGACCCTACCGACCAGAGTGACATTCCCGCCCGGATAGTCCGGTCCGTTCATCGCCATGATTGCGATAGTTGCCATCTTCGCGGTGAATAGAGGTTTGAAGGAGTCCGTGTACGGAGCCGTAACAATCGTCATCCCTGCTTGCTTGTCCGACCATGCCGCGTAGCTCCAAGCGCTATCAATGAATGCTAGGCCGCTACCACCAGCAGGAGAAGGAGGAAGTGCCTCACTTGCTACCTGCCGCTCGTTGCAGTCGATCGGGGACATACGGCCGTTCAAGAGTGTGCCCCCGAAATAGTCCGCCTGTAGAGAATAGCACTCGCCATCATCGAACGAGAGCGTGATTGGGAGAAAGCCACTAGACCATGCCGCGATAAGATGTCCCTTATCCGTCTCCTGGATCTCAAAGGCTCCTACGACCTTGACGTGGCCCGTGCTTGCTCCGCGCTTGTAACCTGGCACGATGGCGAAGCGATCAGCCAACGCATTGTTCGGAAGGCGCGTCAGCGCTGGCGCCGTAGAATCGGTCGGAGTGGCAACTCCAGGCCTGTCTCCCTGTCCGCTAAAGCCTGACGGGGGTACGAACTGCGCATGCCCTCCATTCGCCGCCAGCAGCACAGTCGATGCTATGACGATCCATGCTTTGACTGAACCAATCAGCCTCATATGATCTCCTCCCACCAGTAGGCGGATGAAGTCTATTCCGTGCGACGGAGCAGGTCGACCAGGTCCTGCTTCCAAAACCGGGCAGAGGTGTGCGTGCCGTGACCGCGAGTGTCAGCCGTCTCGGGGACGAGGCGAAATCTGGCATCTCTCATGCGCGCCACCGCACGCTGAGGGTAGTCGAGGTTGCGCGGGTTGATGAAGTCGTCGGCCGAGTTCACCCAAGTCGTGGGCGCCGTGATCGCCTCTAGCTCTGGCCAGGGGTTGTAGGTGCGCGATGCGTCCACTTGGTAGATTAGGTCGTTCGCGTCCGTGCCCTTGATGGACGCTGTAACCCGCTCCCGGGCAAACGCCTCGGCCGCTTCGCGCTCGGCGTATTGCGCTTGGAAGTAAAGGGGTGCGGCACCGGCGACGAAGAGCAGGCTGGCGGCGGTGCGAAGTCCTTGCGTGGGTGGCGTGCGGTACTCTCCACCCGCCCATGCCGGGTCCGCTTCGATCCCATCGATCGCGAGCTTGCGCCACATCCGGTTGAGGCCGGCGATCTCGACCGGCTCGCAGGCTAGCGGCATCAGCGCACGGGAAAAGTCGGGGTGCGTCTCGCCCCAGATTAGGCTGTGCATGCAGCCCATTGAGGTTCCCATGATAAGGCGCATGCGCCTGATGCCAAGCCCATCGTTCAGCAAGCGGTATTGCGCCTCGACCATGTCGTCGTAGTCATAGTGCGGAAAGCGCATGTGCAGGCCGTCGGAAGGTTTGGAAGACTTGCCGTGGCCGATCCCGTCCGGGAGAATGATCCAGTAGCGCTTGATGTCGAGCGGCTGGCCAGGGCCGTAGAGCTCGTCGGCGAACTGTGGGGCGAGGAACTGGCGGCCGGTGCCGCCGGTGCCGTGTAGGACCATCACAGCATTATCAATCTCACCCTTGGCGTTCCGGTGAGGCGATCCGAGCGTCGTGTAATTGATGCGCAACTCGGGAATAGTTTCACCGGAACGAAGGCGGAAATCACGGACCGTGAACTGCGCGTCGCGCGCCGGCCACTTGGAAACCGATGGCGCAGACTTGCTCGCCGGAGTGAGCGGCGGGGTCTGGGTGGTCGCGGCTTGGAGGAGCAGAAGTGGCAGGAGATACAGCATGGCGCATCGTCGCGCCTGATCGACTACGGTGCAAGCGGGCATTCCGAACCGCCATACGCGTGCCTTTCATGCGTTCGAGCTGGATGGCTTCGTGATCGGGCACTCGACTTTCGGGCATCTGACTTCGGGCATGAACGAATGGCCAATTTCGGGAAGTGCCTTTTCAAGCTTCAACGACTGCTTCTGGGTCTCGCCGGCCCCAAGCGGCCGGGCAGTTCCGCCTAATTGCGGACATTGCTTCTCTGATCCAGAGTGCAGGACATGGAGACTAACCACACTGCCAACGATACCCGCTTCGGCGTAGTAAGCCGAAAAGTTGGTGCGGTCATCGGCCTGACCTCTGGCGCTGTATTCCTCGCGTTTGCGCTGGCGGGCTATGAAAGCGCGGGCTCTTGCGCTGCCGCGTCGCTGCTGGTCGTTCTTCTAGGAATGCGAATGAGTTGGCCAATGCGTCATGAACGTTGGTTTTGGCCTCTATTCGCCGGGGTAGCCGTCCTTCATGCCTTCGCCGTGATACAGGCGCCCGAAATCGAGGCTCGACCCTCTTACGAGTATGTGCCCTACGTGCTCGCCGATCTAGCAGTGGTTATGGCGGTCGTGTGGGTCGCCACCAAGGCGTTCGCGAAGGGCAGCTAACCACCAAAAGCGGCCATTCCGCTTACGCCCATCTCCAGACGTTCATGCCGGCGATCCGGGTTCCCGATATAAGCCATTCGTTCATTTGACTCGGCAAATGGAGTAAACCCTCATCCATCAGCAAGGTCCTCAAGAGAAGGTTTCGGCAACCACTATTAGGTAGGGGTCGCTCATGAGCGCCGAAAACCGCACCGTGACACTGAGGGCAAGCAGGCTGAAGATTCTGCCGCAAGCGATTGTGCTTGCAGCATTTTTGCTTCCATTCTTGCTCCTAGCTATTATTTCCGGTTACGCCCTGGCCGGTAAACATCACGTAGAACTAGCCGATATTGCTATTTTTGCGATTATGGTAGCTATACCGCTCATCTTCACGTGCCTTTTAGTGCGCACGCTTCGTCGGTTAGCTGATCCTGATTTGCTCAGCGTGACTATAGACGGGGTGGAACTGACCGTGAATGGCACGAGGCTTTACCATTCTTGGTCCGCCTTGGGAAAACCCGTATTGCAACTTTCGAATAGTAAAAGTGCGGCGCGCTCGATAGTATTACCTCAACACAGTGGCGGCAAGCTAGTCATATTGGCCGAGGACTATGAGTGTGATCCCCGTGATATACTGATAATCTTAGAACAAGCTAAGGCCGGGTTTTTAACAGAATCGGTCAGAAAGCCCTCGAACGCACTATATGCGTTTTTGGCAATTCCGGCTTCGTGCATCACGCTTAGCGCTTCCATTATCGGCGTGATGTGGATCGCTTTGAGATAACCAATCAATCCGGACGTAGTTATCCAACCCATGGTGCCGGAAGCGGCCGGTCCGCTTTCCTTCCCATAACGAACGATCATTCGCCAAGCTCAGTCAACGCGGGGATGAACGAATGTCTGGAGTTGGGAAGCGGGGAAGGGCGCGCGAATGTCCGGGTATGGGTCTCTCAAACCTCGGTGCGTTCTGCCAATTCCAAAGCGTCCTCCACGTCAACGCCCAAGTAGCGCACCGTGCTGTCGATCTTGGCATGGCCGAGAAGGATCTGAACAGCGCGGAGGTTACCAGTCGCCTTGTAGATGATCGATGCTTTCGTGCGCCGTAGCGAATGCGTCCCATAATCCTGCGCTGGAAGGCCGATGCCGACCACCCACTCGCGCACAAGGCGGGCATATTGCCGCGTGCTCATGTGGTCCATGTAGTCGTTGCGGCTCGGGAAAACGAAGTCGTTCAGTGTCCCCCCACGTCGCTCCAACCATGCCCGCATCGTCTTTCGCGCCGTGTCCATTATCTCGAACTGAACCGGACGTTTGGTTTTTTGCTGAACCACGACGGCGCGATCACGGACGCGCCCGCCGGAAACTACATCGCCGATCCGCACCCTGACAACGTCACAGCCGCGCAGCTTGCTGTCGATGGCGAAGTCGAACAGCGCTCGGTCGCGCAGTCGCCTCTGCTGGTCGAGCCAGAAGCGAATGGCCCAGACCTGTTGCTGTTTCAGCGCCCGCTTCGCACCAATCAGCCGGCCTTCGTTCCAAGGCCGAAGTTCGTGAAAGGCGGGGTCCATTGACGAGTGACCCATCGATCATCTCCATCGGCCCACATCGGTCGATCGAGTAGACGCATGCGCAGTAAACCGTCGGTTTAGAAATGTGGTTGATCAGCCGTCGATGATGCTGAACGAGCTGTCGGTTTCGGGCGGCGCCGCGCAGTCTCTGTGCGGCCGGAAGTGGGTCTGGAAGCAGATGCCGTGCTTTGGCAGCCCTCAAAGCGTTAGGGATGCTTCATTCACCATCTAACACGACGTTGACATTGGCTGATGCACGTATGGCCCTCCGCTCGCTTTGATGGCTTACCCAAGCCTTGGTGCGTTCACAGCGACGGCATCGAACGGTGATCGTCCGGCCGCGACGGACGATCTACCTTCTGTCCGCTTCGGTCCTCAAAGCCCCAATTGGCAGCATTCAGTGCAAACGTCGCAAAACCCAATAAGCTAATTGGTATAGACAGGGGTTTGATTCTGGTTTGTAAATAGGTATGCTCATGATCAATTAGCCGTCAGGCAATTGCGATGGGAGCGGGAATGAGGGGTTGTGGGGTGCTGTTGGCGATCGTGACTGCCGCGGCGGCCCCGATCAGCGTTAACGCCAAGATCGTAACGGCCAACGCCGCAGGGTCCCTCGCTGCCGCTATTCGCAATGCGAAGCCCGGCGACACGATAGTCATGGCAAATGGTACTTGGTCCGATATCGCCATCGTGATGGCGGGACGGGGGACTGCAGGACATCCCATCACATTGCGCGCCGAACATCCTGGCAAAGTTGTTATCACAGGCCGCTCGAGCCTTAAGATCGCCGGCCGTCATATGGTCGTGGCGGGCTTGGTATTCCGAGATGGCTATGCGCCGAACGGTGAGGTGATCGCTTTCCGCAACGGCTCCAAGGAATGGGCGGAACATTCCCGGCTGACCGATGTCGTCGTCGATCGGTTCAATCACCCCGATCGCCGCAAGGAGGACCATTGGGTTGCACTATACGGCCGCGATAACCGCGTTGATCACGCGCACTTCGAGGGCAAGGCGAACGGCGGGGCGATGATGGTCGTGGTACGCGATGCTGCGCGGCCGCTCGATAATCGTCACCGGATCGACCATAACTATTTCGGACCGCGACCCGTGCTGGGATCGAACGGCGGCGAGACGATCCGCATCGGTACGAGCACGGAATCGGCAAGCGCCTCGCATACCATCGTCGAAGACAATATCTTCGAGCGCTGCGACGGGGAGGTCGAGATCGTCTCGGTAAAGTCGGGTGGCAACATAGTCCGGCGTAACGTGTTCCTCCAGTCGCAGGGTTCGGTGGTCTTGCGCCACGGCGATGGCAATCTGGTCGAGGACAACGTCTTTCTTGGCGGCGGCATCGCACATACCGGCGGCGTACGCGTGATTAATCGCGGCCAGATTGTCCGGGGTAATTACATGGAGGGGCTCGCCGGAACTGAGTTCACCAGCGCGGTCACGGTGATGAACGGCGTACCGAACTCGCCGATCAACCGCTACGTACCCGTCAGCGACGCGCTGATCGAGCGCAACAGCGTCATCGATGGTTCGCGGATCACGTTTGGCGCAGGCGCGAGCGACGAGCGATCCGTGGCGCCGACGGCAACGCAGTTCACGGACAACCTCATCGTCAATACCGGCGGGGCCGATCCTTTTCGCGCGGAGGCGTCCATCGCCGGTATTCGGTTCGAGGGGAATGTCCGCACGACGACCGGTTCGCTGGCGCTTCCGATCGATCGCAGGGCGGTAAACCTCGCGCGTGCCGCCAATGGCCTGTTGTATCCGACCGACAAGGCCTTTGCCGAACTTGGTGCATCGCGCGCGCTGAAACCCATCGCGAAGTCTGACGTGGGCGTGGCCTGGTACCCAAAGCCGGCGAGCATGGTGGTCGCGTTCGGGAGCGGGCACGTGCGGCCCGTGGTGCGTAACGCCGTCGAGCTGGCCAAGGCGGTGGCGACGGCCGAGACCGGTGACACGATCGCGCTGTCGCCCGGACGTTATCGGCTTACCGCGCCGCTGGTGGTGGATCGGACGTTGACGCTTGCCGGGCCGGTCGGCCGCACGGCGGTGATCAGCTACACGCCGGCAACGCTGTTCGTCGTCCGCGACGGTGGGCGGTTGCGGCTCGACCGTCTTGCGATCTCCGGGGTCGCGACCCCAAGCTTGTCGGGCAATGCGGTCATCCGCGCAGCGCCTATGCTGTCCAATTACGCGATCGAGATCGACGACAGCGGCTTTTCCGGCATGGCACAGGCGTCCGGTTTCGATGTCGTCGCGACCGCCGAGGCGTCGCTTGCCGAACGGATCGCAATCCGCGGCAGCGACTTCGCGGACATATCGGGGGCCGTGATCGCGGCGCATGCGGAGACAGGCACGAAGGGCCTTTACAGCGCTGAGCACGTGCTGATCGCCAACTCCCGGTTCACGCGCGTCGGGACGATCGCAGACGTGTTCCGCGGGGGTGCCGATGAGAGCACCTATGGTCCCCATTTTCGGCTGACGGGGTCGACCATCACGGACAGCGGCAAGCCGGCGGGATCGATCCTGCTGTCGGGCGTGCAGGAGACGGACATCAGCGACAACCGGTTCGCGCGCAGCGGTGGAATCGTCGCGGCGCATAGCGTCGGGTCGCCGCTGACCCGGGTCGCCGACAACGTCTTCGTCGACACCGCGACGCCCGTCGTCCGCGAACTGTTCCACAAGGGGCCGCCACGAGCCCTGATCGCCGCAAACACCGTGAGAGGATCCCAGTAATGCGCGTATCGCGCCTTTTCCCCAGTATGGCCGCCGGCCTCGCCATCGTCGCATCGATGGCCTCTGCACAGTCGGTGGTCGCCCCCGATCCGGTCGCTGCGCCCGTACTATTCAAGCCTGCCGCGATGGCGACCATGACCGGATCGGGCGCCAAGTCTCCGCTGTTCGGCGAAGAGCTGCGCCGGGTTCGCCGCACGGTCGATGCCGCGATCAAGGCGGGGATCAACGTTCCGGTGCCCAAGGACCCCGGCGGCGGGGCGACCCACGAGCAGCACAAGCGCAACTACATCGCGCTCTATGGGGCTGGGATCCTGTACCGGATCACCGGGGACCGCATCTACGCCGATTACGCGCGGCGCATGCTGCTCGAATATGCCCGGCTATATCCAACGCTCGGGGCGCATCCGGCGGCCGCGAACGAGGCGGCGGGGCGGCTGTTCTGGCAAAGCCTCAATGACAGCGTCTGGCTGGTCTATGCGGTGCAGGGCTATGATGCGATCCGCGACACGCTGTCGGCAGCGGACCGCAAGACGATCGACGATAATGTGTTCCGGCGCATGGCGACGTTCCTCTCGGAGGGCCAGCCGAAGATCTTCAACCTGATCCACAACCACGCCACCTGGGCGGTCGCGGCGGTCGGTATGACCGGGTACGTGCTGCGCGACCGGGCGCTGGTCGACAAGGCGCTGAAGGGATCGGACCTCAGCGGCAAATCGGGCTTCATCGCGCAGGTCGACCAGCTGTTCTCGCCCGCCGGCTATTACACCGAAGGGCCCTATTACCAGCGCTATGCGATGCTGCCGTTCGTGCTGTTCGCCAAGGCGATCGAGACCAACGATCCTGGCCAGCGCATCTTCGCGCACCGCGACGGCGTGCTGGTGAAGGCGATCCGTACATCGATCCAATTGACCTATGACGGCTATTTCTTTCCGCTGAACGACGCGATGCCGGACAAGAGCCTGAAAACCGACGAGCTCTATCAGGCGGTGGCGATCGGGTATGGCGTGACCAGGGACCCGACGTTCCTGTCGATCGCGCAGTGGCAGGGGCAGACCGTGCTGACCCCCGACGGACTGCTCGTGTCGCAGGATCTGGCGGCAGGCAAGGCCCAGCCGTTCGTCTATACCTCGCAGCTATTCAGCGACGGACCCGACGGCAAGCAGGGCGGCATCGCGGTCATGCGTGCCGGACCCGGCGACCGAGACGAAGTGGTGGTCGCGAAAAACACCGCGATGGGCCTAGGGCATGGCCATTTCGACAAGCTGAACTGGCTGTTCTACGAAAATGGCAACGCGGTCGTGACCGATTACGGCGCCGCGCGCTTCCTGAACGTCGAGAGCAAGGACGGCGGGCGATACCTCAAGGAAAACGAGAGCTGGGCAAAGCAGACCGTCGCGCACAACACCTTGGTGGTCGACCAAGCCAGTCATTTCGGCGGCAAGTGGAAGGTCGGCCAGACGCTGGCGCCGAAGCAGATCTATTTCTCCGGCGACGGCGCGACCAAGGTCAGCATCGCGGAAATGACCGGTGCCTATCCCGGCGTCGTCTTCCGCCGGACGCTGGTGCAACTGCCGATCCCCGGCGGTGCGACGCCGGTGGTGGTCGACCTGCTCCATGCGGCCGGCGGCACGCCGGCCACCTATGACCTGCCGTTGCATTATAGCGGCCATATCACCGACGTCGGATTCCCGGTGCAGTCGAACGGCAAGGCGCGGCCAGTGCTTGGGACGGCGAACGGGTATCAGCACATCTGGGTCGATGCCGTCGGTACGCCAGATCCGACCAACGCGACTGTCACATGGCTCAAGGGTGGCCGGTTCTACACCTATCGCGTGCTGCCTCCGCAGGGAGCGACGATGATCCTCGGCGAGAGCGGCGCCAACGATCCGCGGTTCAACCTGCGTCGCGAGCCGATGCTGATCCAGCGCGTGACGGGCGCGACCACGACGGACTTCGTCGGCGTACTCGAGCCGCATGGCGCCTATGATCCATCCGCCGAAACGACGGTGGGCGCGAAGTCACGGATCGTTGCCCTGCACCATGTCCGCGGCAAAGACGGCGATGTCGTGGTGCTCGATCTCGGTAACGGCGGCGCCGTCACGCTCGGCATCGCCGAGAACGCCGATCCGGCGGCCGCACACAGCGTCGCGATCGAGGGGCGGGCGGTCAGCTGGAAGGGGCCGTTCGCACGCTTCGACACGCCCAAGGCGGTGAAATAACATGGTCGCGACGTCGAAGACTCCTCAGGTCGACGGGCCGGGGCGGAAAATCCAGGGGCTGCGGTGGTGCGTGATCGGGCTGATCGGGCTGGCGACCGTCATCAACTATATCGATCGCAACGCGCTGGCGGTGATGTGGCCCGCAGTGTCGAAGGACATCGGTGCGGACAAGGCCGATTACGCGCTGCTCGTGACGGTGTTCATGCTGGCCTATGCGGTCGGGCAGTCGCTGTTCGGGCGCATTCTCGACGTGATCGGCACGCGGCTCGGCTTCGTGGTGTCGATCGCGGTGTGGTCGCTGTCGATCGCCTTGCACGCGGCCGTCCGCTCGCTCGGAATGCTGGCGGTGCTGCGCGTCACGCTGGGGACGAGCGAGGCGGGCAATTGGCCCGGCGCGGTGAAGGCGAACGCGACGTGGTTTCCGCCGCGCGAACGCGCACTGGCACAAGGCATCTTCAATTCCGGCGCGGCGATCGGCGCGATCATCTCGGCGCCGCTCGTGGCATTGCTCTATGTCCAGATCGGCTGGCGCGCCACGTTCCTCATGGTCGGTATCCTCGGCTTCCTCTGGCTGTTGCCGTGGCTGTGGCTGTACCGCGGCGATCCCGACGCGCATCCCTGGCTGACTGAGGCCGAACGGGCTCATATCAACGGCGCGCACGAGGACGGCGCCGCGGCGTCGACCGGTTACGCGCCGACGATGCGCGGGCTGCTGCGGCATCGCCAGAGCTGGGCGATCATCGTCAGCCGCTTCTTCCTCGATCCGGTCTGGTGGCTGTTCGTCTCGTGGCTGCCGATCTATCTCGCGGAGACGTTCGGGTTCGACGTCAAGCAGATCGGGCTGTTCGCCTGGGTGCCCTATGTCGGCGCGATGCTCGGCAGCCTGAGCGGCGGCTGGCTGTCGGGGCGTCTGATTCAGGCGGGCTGGCCGGTGCTGCGTGCGCGTAAGGTGGTCATCACCGGGGGCGGGGCGATCATGCTGCCGGCGCTGCTGCTGACGATGGGCGCGGCGACGCCGCTGGCCGCCGTGCTGCTGATCGCCGTCGTCCTGTTCGGTTTCCAGGTGGCCATCAACAACATCCAGACGCTGCCGAGCGACTATTTCGCCGGCGGTGCGGTCGGCAGTCTTGCCGGGATCAGCGGCACCGCAGCGGTTGCCGGCACGCTGATCACGACTTGGCTTGTGCCGAGCATGACCGCGCAAAGCTACGCACCGATCTTCGCGCTCAGCGCGGCGATCGTTCCGGTTTCCATCGCCGCCCTCTGGCTGCTGGGCGGCTCGCACGCTCCAGTCGCACCCGAGGGCGGCATCACCACCAAGCACAAAGGGTTACGTCCATGAGGTTCACGAACAAAACGGCCATCGTCACGGGTGGCGGGCGCGATATCGGCAAGTCGGTCTCGCTGCGGCTCGCCAGCGAAGGCGCCAAGGTCCTCGTCAACTATCGCAGCGACGAGGCCGCAGCACAGGCGACCGTCGACGAGATTGCCGCCGCGGGCGGCACGGCCGTGCTGTTCCGGGCGGACGTGACGAAGGCGGCCGAGGTCACGGCGATGGTCGAGGCGACGGTGGCGGCATTCGGCGGGACGATCGACATTGTCGTCAACCTCGCCGGTGGGATGATCGCGCGGAAAACCATTGCCGAGATGGACGAGGCGTTCTTCGACACGGTCATGGACCTGAACCTGAAATCGGCATTCCTGGTGACCAAGGCGGCGCTGCCGTACATCCCGAGCGGTGGGTCGATCGTCAACATCGCCTCGCTCGCCGGACGCGATGGCGGGGGGCCGGGCGCAACGATTTATGCGACGTCGAAGGGTGCGCTGATGTCGCTGACGCGCGGTCTGGCGAAGGAGCTGGGCCCGCAGGGTATCCGGGTGAACGCGCTGTGCCCGGGTCTTATCGGCACCAGCTTCCACGATATCTTCTCCAAGCCTGAGGGGCGCAAGGCGACCGCTGGCAACACCCCGTTGCGGCGCGAGGGGCATCCGGACGAAGTCGCCTCCGCGGTCGCGTTCCTGGCGTCCGACGACGCGTCGTTCCTGACCGGCACGAACGTCGATATCAATGGCGGGTTGTTCTTCTCGTAAGACCGGACGTCCGCAAGAAAGGGAGAGGAATGATGCGCAAGACGGCCGTAACGTTCGCAGCGCTTTCACTGGCTAGTGGAGCTTGGGCGCAAGGCGTGCCCAAGCCGCGTACCGACGCGCCGCTGATCCAGGCGTACAAGATTATCCTGGTGGGGGACTCGACGATGGCGCCTGGCAGCGGCTGGGCGTCCGCGTTCTGCGCAAGCCATGTGAAATCGTCGATCGCCTGCCTCAACCTGGGGCGGGGCGGTCGCAGCACGCGCAGCTATCGCGCGGAAGGGTCGTGGGCGATCGCGCTCGATGAGGCGAAGGTGCGCGGCTACAAGGCGACCTATGTGCTGATCCAGTTCGCGCACAACGACCAGTCGGAAAAATCGGAACGGTGGACCGACCGGACGACGGAGTTCCCCGCGAACCTGAAGCGCTATGTCGAGGAGGTTCGGGGGGCGGGGGCCATCCCGGTGCTGGTGACGCCGTTGACGCGACGCGACTTCAAGGACGGCAGCTTGCAGAATACGTTGGCGGAATGGTCCGACGAGGTGCGGAAAGTGGCGACGGTGATGAAGGTGCCTCTGGTCGATCTTAACGCGCATAGCGCCGCGCTGGTGCAGCAACTCGGCGCGGTGGATGCGGCGAAGCTCGCGATGGCCGAACCACTGCCGGCCGAACTGGCGGCGGCACAGTCAGGCACCACGCTCAAGGCGCGGACGGCGGAGGAGGCGAAACTGCCCGAGGCGCCCGCCAAGCCCAACGGTCCACGTGGCCAGTTCGGGCTGAAGTTCGATCACACGCATGTCGGGGCGGCCGGCGCGCAGGTCTTCGCCCGGATGGTGACGCAGGATCTGGCAGCGGCGGTGCCTGCCTTGCAAGGTCAGCTGGTGCCCTGAGGCGCCTATCTGCGGACGTCGAGGCCGCCCGCCAGATACCTGTCGATGTCGTGCTGGTCGAACAGCGCGGCATCGCCGGCGAGGCTGTGCTTGAGGCAGGTCAGTGCGAGGCCGTATTCAATCGCCAGGGCTTCTCGACCGTCCTCGTCATCGTTCCCCATCAGACCGTGCAGGACACCCGCCGCAAAGGCATCGCCTGCACCGATCCGATCGACGATCCCCGCCACTTCGACTTCGCGCGTCTGCCAGGAGTCCGACGGGGTATCGAGCCGGGCGGTGATCCGGTGGCAGTCGACATGCGCGATGACGCGCGCGGTGGATGCGATCCAGCGGAGATTGGGGAAGGCGGCGAAGGCGGCCTCGGCCGCTTCGCGGCGCCGTTCGGGCCCATCGCCTGAAAACGGCGCATCCAGCAGCAGCGCCATGTCGCGGTGATTGGCAAAGAAAAGATCGGCGTGTGCCACGAGTTCGCGCAGGATGGCGCGGGGATCGCTGTCCCAACTTTCCCACAGGCGAGCGCGGTAGTTCGCGTCGAAAGATATCCGCATGCCGCGAGCGCGCGCTGTCCGCATCGCTGTCATCGTCGCGTCGGCCATCTCTGGGCCGAGCGCAGGCGTGATGCCCGAGACGTGCAACCAGCGGGCGCCGTCCAGCATCGCATCCCAGTCGACTGCGCGCCAATCTGTCGTGGCGAACGCGCTGCCGGCACGGTCGTAGGTTACGTCGCTCGCGCGTAACGACGCTCCTTGCGTCAAGAAATACAGCCCGAGCCGCCCCGGCGCTTCGGCGATCCGCGTCGTGTCCACGCTGGCGCCACGGAGAAACGTCCGCGCGCGCCTGCCCAGCGGTCCGCTCGGCACGACGCTTGCAACCGCGCTGCGCCACTCGAGCGCAGCCAGGGCGACCGCGACATTGGCCTCCGCCCCTCCGATCCGCACGCCGAGCGTATCCGCCTGAGCCAGTAGCGACCCGACGGGGGCGGTAAGTCGCATCAGCACTTCGCCAAAACACACGATGTCCGCGCGTAAATACCGTTCGGGCTTCATCACATCCGATCTCCTAGTAGAGGACTGCCCTATAGGTATGACAAACTGGTATCCACACATTTATCGAACCTCATTGACACAGTGCCTGATGACTCGGCATTGACCGGCAAAACAAAATAGGAGTCGAGGGTGAGGATATCGTCACGCACCATTAAGGTCGCAGCCGCGCGCAAGCGGCGGGCCGCCCTGTTGGCAGGCGCCGCACTAGCGGTACTCGTCGTCGGTACGCCTGCGGTTGGACAAGTGCTTCCGGGCGCGCAGACACCTGCGCCGGATCCGCAGTCGGCAGTCCCATCGGTTCCTGCACCCGCTGAATCTGATAGCGCGACAGCCGACCCCGCTGTTCCGCCATCCGCACCCTCGAGCGATGCCGACATAGTCGTGACCGGCATTCGGCAGACATTGCAGAACTCGATCAACGTGAAGCGCAACGAGACTGCGATCGTCGATGCGCTATCGTCGCAGGATATCGGCGACCTGCCGGCCTTGTCGATCGGCGAGGCGATCCAGACGATTACCGGCGCGACGACGCACCGCGAGAAGGGCGGCGCGTCCGAAATCTCGCTGCGAGGGCTTGGTAGCTTCCTGAGCAACACGACGTTCAACGGACGTGAAGCGACGAACGGCAGCGGCGACCGCGCGGTGAATTTCAACCAGTTCCCGTCCGAACTGGTCAACGGCATCAAGATCTACAAATCGCAGCAGGCGAACCTGCTCGAAGGCGGCGTCGCCGGTTCGATCGAACTCCAGACGATCCGGCCGCTCGACTATGGCAAACGCGCGCTGCAAGTCGAGGCAAAGGCTAACTACAACCCCTATCAGGACCGTATTCGCGGCGAGAGCGCCTGGGGCTGGCGTGGTACCGCAAGTTACATCGATCAATATGATCTCGGCTCACTCGGCAGGGTCGGCATCGCTCTCGGCTTCCAGCGCAACTCGGTGAACAATCCCGAGGAGACTTACGCCGGCAGCAGTACTTGGGTCGCGTGCAATCCCAACGTCGTCGTTGCGGCAGGCAACTGCTCTGAGGTGACCCGCGAGCAGGGGGCTGGGGGAACACCGTTCTATCTTACGCCGAACTCGACGATTTTCCGACAGATCACGGAGAAGGATAAGCGCAACGCCTTCATCGGTTCGCTCCAGTGGCAGCCCTCCGATACGCTCGATATCAACTTGGATTTCCAGTACTCGAAGCGGGATTACAGCGAGGACCGTCATGATCTGACCCTGTCCGAGACGCGCTACGGCTTGAAGAACGTCCAGTATGACGACCAACATCGCCTGCTCTATGCCGAGGGCCTGACCTCCGTGGAGTCGACCGGCAACCTGCTGACGCGCGACGAGAAATATATCGGCGGGGGCGGCAATATCGCCTGGACACCTACTGACCGGCTGACGATCACGGCGGATGCCTCCTATTCGCGCACGGAACGGCGGACGCTCGAACGTAGCGTGCGCCTGCGGACCGATCCGCTGGACGTCAACGGCGTACGGACGCCGCTGAACAACCAGCGTGTGCCGTACATCTATGACGCGCGGAACGGGTTCGCCCCCACCGTCACGCTCGATCCACGGTTCAACGTGAACGACTGGAAGCTGTTCAGCGACGACGCCCGCATTCGTCGCGCGGACGAGTACAAGACTGACGAAATCCTCGCCGGCCGTTTCGACGTCGCGTACACGTTCGACGGATTTCTAAGCCGGATCGACGCAGGTGCCCGCTATTCGCATCGGCGCTATACCGCCTATGACGATCTGGTCGAAACGCTGCAGGATGATCGCACAGTGGATCGTGCCGTCAGCGAAAAATGCCGTACGGCCTTCCCGCAACAAGGCTTCCTTTCCGATGCGCCGACGCAGTCCATCACCAGTTGGGCTACATTCGATACGCTTTGCCAATTCCAGAATTATCTCGGCACCGAAGATCCGGGCGGCAATGCGGACACTCGCTCGGTCGCCAATGCGGATGTGAAGGAAACGGTTTGGTCGGGATATTTGATGGGATCGTACAAGGGTAATCTCGGCGACCTGCCGGTCCGCGGCAATTTCGGCGTCCGCCTCGTCGATACGAGGCTAACGTCCGTCGGATTGCGAAGCGGCCTTGACGTCGTGACGGGCGCCGATGGTTCGATCTCGCTTGTCGGCACCGGTGCGTTCGACGAGGTGTCGATCAAGAACAGCTATTTCCGCGCATTGCCCAGCGTCAACGCCAATTTCGACCTGGCGAGCGACGTCATACTGCGCCTTGCGGCGTACCGTGCGATGTCGCGACCAGCGCCGAGCGATCTAGCAGGCGGGCGGACCGTGCGGCTCGAAGATGGCACGGGGTTCGGGTCGATCGAGGATGCGCTCGGCCAGATAATCGCCAACGGCAGCCCGCGGTTGAAACCGATCATGTCGTGGAACGGCGATGTGGCGCTCGAATGGTATCCGAACCGCGACACGATCGTCTCGGGGACGGTCTACTACAAGCAATTCGCGGGCGGCTTTGTGCCGGTGACGATAGATGAAGAGTTCGAGATCGACGGGCAAACGGTGACCGTGCCGGTGACGCAACGTCAGAACAGCGACGAGAAAAGCCGCGTCTATGGACTGGAAGTGACGCTTTCCAATCGATTTTCGTGGCTGCCCAAACCGTTCGATGGCCTGGGCGGTAAGGTGAGCTACAATTACTCGGATTCGAATTTCAAGAATTACGATATCCGTCTGGGTGACGTAACTGATCCGTCGACCGGGGTCGTCACGCCCGGGATCGTTCCTCCTGCAAATCTCAGCGGCTATTCCAAACATGTCGTCTCGGGCCAGCTCTATTATCAGCTGGGTCCGGTTTCGCTCCAGGGCATCTACAATTACCGATCGAAATATTATCAGGATTTCGTCGGTGGCAATTCGCAACTTCGATATGTCCGGGGTTCCGATACGCTCGATCTGCGTGCCTCCTACAACATCAATCGCAATGTCTCCTTGAGGCTGGAAGCGCTGAACGTGTTGAACGAGCCCAAGGTGACCGACATGCCGGTCGAGGGAAGCAGTCGCCAGTATCACTATTACGGCGCCAAATATTTTGTAGGGGTGCGCGTCCGACTTTGAGGGGCGCTTAGGCTCGGCGACTGGCGGCTTTTCATTGGCGTGTGAAATTGGTAGGACAACCGAAGGATTAAAGGATTTTGCAGCGCCATGGCCGAGCGTCGTCTGTTTCAGGAAGTTGCGGATCGCATTGCAGGGATGATCGCGGAGGGCGTTTTCCCGCCAGGTACGCGTCTTCCTGGCGAACGCGAACTCGCCGAGCAATTCGACGTCAGTCGCGTCACGATCCGCGAAGCGGAGATTGCGCTGCAGGCGACCGGGGTCATCCGCATCAAGACCGGATCGGGCGTTTACGTGTCGGATACGCCAGCGGCAAAGCCCGGCGAGCTTCCTGCGGTCAGCGCGTTCGAATTGACCGAGGCACGCTCGCTGTTCGAGTCCGAGGCGGCGGCTTTGGCGGCGCCGATCATCTCCGACGACCAGATCGAAGTGCTGGACGCGTTGTTGAAGGACATGGCCGAGGAAGGTGCGGATGATGATCGCATCACCGAAATCGACCGTGCGTTCCATCTGACCATAGCCTCGGCATCAGGCAACCGGGCGATCACGCACACGGTGGAGACTTTATGGCGCATGCGGACCGAAATTCAGGATGTCCGCGATACGCACAAATCGGTGTGCCATCATGACGCAAGCGTACGTCACCGGGAGCATGCTGCGATCGTAGACGCCCTGCGGCGACGGGACTCTGTCGCAGCGCGCGCGGCGATGCGCCAGCATTTCAGTCGCTTGTTAGAGGCGATGCTGGATGCGACCGAACAGCGCGAAGCCCAGGCGCTCAAGCTGAAGTCCGCCGCGAGCCGCGCAAGGTTCCTGATGAGCGCCCAGTTGGTATAAATCGCTTATGTCGCAAGGCGGCGGCTGACTGCGCTCTTGTTAGGACATCAGGCAGATGAGCCTTGCCGTCTATTCATCTCAAACGGTTCAACACGTCCGCGGGTAGCTTCCTCGGAACTACAGCTCCGGCAGTCGCAATTCATTGAAATGAACGAATGTCTGAAGTTGGGACGCGCATTCCGGCTGCGGAATGACTGGAAGTGGGTCTCGCCAGTCGCGAGCATTCTAACAGCGAACGCCAATTTGCGGACGGTCCTCTTGCTGATGCAGATACCCGAAAGGGGACGTTCAGTTGCTCCGACCCTTATGGCTTGAGAGGGAAAAAGTAGACCACATCATGGTTGCTACGCGCTCGGCGGCGGCAGCGTTGATCGCATGTCCGCTATGATCGAGCTTTAGGAGATGGATATTGCCTGGGAGCGATGTTGCGGCCTGAAGAGCCTCGATGCCAACACGCTCGTCGGTCGCACCATAAGCAATAAGAGTAGGAGGGCGGGTCTTTCCGGTCAGGTAGGCCAACAGCCCGGTTGTACGAGCCTCGGGTGGAAAATAGCCCTCAAACAGATCCATACTTGAAACAGCCCTGTACTCGCTGACGCGCAGGCGCGTTGATCTATCGACTGGCTGCACAGGGCTACGTGAAGGGTCTGAACGTATCCAAAGGGGCGTGAACTGCTTTCCGGAAACGCGAGCCAGGCGCCTAAAATTTTCAATCGCTTGGTCCGGACTATAAACGAGGGGAACAATCAGCGATAATCCGTCCACGGGAATGTCGTCCTGTGAAGAAACTGCCTTCGCAGCGATGTATCCACCCAAGCTTTCTCCCATGACTATGAGCCTGGAGTGCGGATTTGCTCTTCGCAACTGCCTGACGATCTCCACGACCTCCCGCACGGCACCGTCAAGGTCGGGAGCGGGATAGCGCGATCGATGCCGCGTGCCAGCGTAAGCGGGCTTTACGACGATAGCGCCACGTTGAGCCAGCGCTTCTTGCATGGAGTCGTTCAAGCCGGGAGATATGTCACCGGCCGGCCCTCCAACAAGGTCAAGAACAAGCACAGATGGTGTAATTGGCCGGAATAGCTTCTTCGCATACGCGATCACGGGAACGCGAATGCCATCAACATTCATCGATCCAAGAAAGCTATTGATCTTGGCCGTGGATGAACTGTCCCACACCACGCAACCGCTCCCCGGTGCCTCGACCAGCGCCACCGCATTGATCGGCCTGCCGGCACGGCGAGGGACACTATAGTCGCAGGGGTTGAGGCCGAGCTGCGTTCCTATCTCGTCGAGGTAACCAGCCGGCAGCTTTGTCGCTGCCGTGACGGGCGTCGGGGGCTCTGGCGGCGGCGAGGGAGCTACGAAGTCGGGTGGCCGGGGCGGACTGTCCTGCGCGATTGCCACGGCCGCGCTGGCAAGGAGCAGCACCGCGACTGCGCGGCCTATCCGTGTTGATCGCACAAGCATGCCTCTCGATACGCCATGCAGCTAGCAGTCGCCAGATTGGGAAGCGGCAGCTTTTAGCTCGGTGTGGCGAAAAGTTGCCCGTCGCGGTCGAGAAGGCCGCCTTGCCGTCGGGCGGGAAGGAGATGCTGCATTGCCTTCCGCGAACATGAATGGATGACTGAAGTTGGAGAGCCGAGGATTCCCCGCCAGTGTCTGGAAGTGGGTCATCGCAGACGAAGTCGGGCCGGACGCTCAACAGAGAACGCATGCCGGGAGCTAGTCGCCGGGATCGGAACCCTGATCGCCGATGCGCGCGGCAACTCCTGCAATTGTTCGGAGTGCCGCGCAGCCGGATCGCCTTTCGGGCATTCCGACGTCATCGTGATAAGGTGCAGCCCGGTGAAGGACCGGCAACTAGCTTTCCCGCCCAAAGGAGGCAGTTGGCACTGTCCTGCAGGGCTATATAGTCCCGCCAGTCGTGCGACCTGCGATCGAAGCGTACAACCTGAAAAGAGTCTCTGAGCTTCTCCTTTTCAAACAGTTCGTCAACATGCCGGACATAGCCCTCGTTGCCACCTAGCCGCGTGTCGCCGCCGAACCGGTCCGGGATGTTGATGCCGAAATATTTTTTAGTCACCGCCGGATCGTTAGGATTGTAACCAACGTAGAACCGGTCGAGCTGGGCGAAGATGTCGGCACGCGCTTCGTCCACGCCTGCGCGTACGTGGCCATCTCCGATAGCGGGCGCGAACGCTACCAGCCGTACATCGCCCAACTGTTTAGGAAGGGAATGACCCGGCATGGACGACTGACAGGCGTTGGTTATCCCCTCGTCGTATTTCGGATCGGAGATAGCTGCCAAGGCCACGGCGGCGCCCCTACTGTGCGTCAGGAAGGTCACATCGGTACCTGGCGGCAGCCGCCGCAGAACGTCCCGCAAGCCGCAGTCCCCCGCGTGGTTTGAATAGGTCAGCGAGTCGGCGAAGTAGGCTAGAGGAGCCGGGAATGTCCGCCGCCCCCTGTGGATAGCGTCCCAATAGACCTGCACAAAGTAGAGCGGTTCCGGTTGGTTGGCCAAGATGACTTCGTCGCGGATCCAAGCGTACTCGTTTTCGAATTCAGCGTAGCTGTTGTTGAAGCCCTTGATCAGGAATACCACCCGCCGCGCCTTCGATGCCCGCATATTGGTTACGATTCGGTCAGCGGCCTTATCGAGCAGCGCCTCCCTGTCATAGGGCGGTTGCGAAGTTGCGTAGAAGGTGCGCAGCGCGAAGGCGACATTTCTGTTGGGCGGCTGTGGAGGCAGCTCCAATCCATCCGCACCGTTTGACCGGGGATACGGATCTCCGTCCTGATCGAAGGCTATGCGTTCCACCTTGGCCGGTGCCGCCTGCGAATAGGAGCTCGGCGGAAGGGTGTGGAATCCGGCACATCCTGGCAACGCGAACACCAACAAAATGGACGTCAGTCCAAGATGCAATACTCGCATACAATACCCTTCCCCAAATTGAAATACGAATATGCCCTCCCAGTTCCATGACCGGGAAGATTTTGATAATTGCATGGTTACCGGAACGGAGTCGACGCCAAATGCACCGACCTTGAAACTAAGAAGGTCCGCGCTGCGGCTTGTCTTCCGGAACCGGCCGGCGCGATTGATAAGAGAACTCTTCCGGCAGCAGCGTTGTTATCAGGCGGCGGGGCAGATCGACCCATTTAGCCGGAGCCGTTGAACGCCGGGTAAGGAGCCAACCTCGGAATTGCTATTCACCCGTCTAGCGTGGGATTGACCCGAATGGGCGTGACCGCCCGTGCCGCGAAGGGTGTGGTATGTCCACCTCAAATTGGTATGTGCATCAAGTCGGCAAGTTGACTTATCAGGACAAAGGTGAAACCTTCAGTAACCAAGACGTGGGGGCGTGCGATGGGGCGGATAATCTTCTGGGCGGTGGTGATGTTCTTGTCCGGCGCAAGCGCGGGCCCGGTCCTAGCCCAGAATGACACCGGGCGGGTGTTCACTCCGGCGAAGCAGTTTCCCGGAATTCCAAGTATTTCAGGCGTACCTGTGCCGCGGGAGGGCCTTCCCGGCTTCGATCTGCCGAATGCTCCTCGGGACGGCCGAACGTTGGACGTAGATTGGTTCCCGCACAAGGATGGCGAGACGCCGCTTGCGGCCTGGATCCGAAAGAACCAGCAGGTTCAGCGGCCTTCCCAGCCAGAGGTGATCGCGGCGACCCTTGAGGCACGCGCCAAGGAGCTTTCGATCAGTTGCACATCCTCGACGCTGCTAGCCTGCAAGCAGCGGGACGCCCTGTTCGGGGCAGCAGCCTCCCTGCTCGCCGGGATCGTCGCCGCCCCCGACTGCGACACTGCCGCAAAGGCGTTCGCGCCGCACTATCGATCCGCGGATCCTCCCGAAGCGATATCCCGAAACTACGACATGGCATGCCTTGGTAGCATCCAGCCACGGCGCGAGGGAGCAGGGGTCGAGAAACCTAAGACGGCGCCACCCATCATATCCGCCGGCCTCCGCGATCCAGCTAACGGCATCATGGCCATGATTGGTATCCTGGAACGGGACGGAAATCCGATCTGTGGCTCGCTGATCCGGCCTGACCGCACCATTGTCACGGCCCGTCACTGCTACGACAAGCACCGCTCTGCGTTTGAAGCGCATTCGGTGACGGTCAGACCCGCGTCCGGCCTCGCGGGTCCGTGGAGCATCGTCGGGGTGAAGTCCAAACCGGCAGTCGATACCGATGCCGCAGCCGACGACTGGGTCGTCCTTAATGTAGCATCCGCACCGGACTTCGCCGTGCCCGCTTCGACATTCGCCGCAATGCCGTTCGCCGGAGCGGTGACGGTCGTCGGTCACTTCGCGCATTTCAAAAATGTAGACTACTAGGACGAGACGCTGCCGGGTTGGAAGAAGGGTTTGCGCTTTCCGCGCGATGGCCTGTGCCAGTCCGTACAGGCAGTCCGCGGCTGCCTTCAGATCGCTTGCCAGACGGTGCGCGGTTTCTCGGGTGCGCCGGTATTCCTGCCCTCGGCCGGCGCTGACGGAAAACCCCAGGTCGTGGGGTTTATAAGCCAAGATTATTCGGCGCAGGCGAAGTGCCCGCCGGCCTTGATCGGCGCGACCTTGGCCGTCGCATCCGGTCAGATCGATTAGCACTGCTGCCTTCAAGGAGAGAACTGGTGAGCACAATTAGAAGAGCTTCCTTGGCGGTCGCATCCGGGCTCATCCTCTCAATGCAGCCAGTACACGCCGAGCGGACGGAAATTGTCCGCCAGGCTAGGATGTTCGCGACACCGAGCTGCCCCATCACTCCCGACGAAGTGACCGACCCCGAGTGGGCGGATGCGACCAAGGAGTCGGTGCTTCTCGCGGGCGTCGTCGCCGGCTTGGTGGGCGAACTCGTCAAGGTCGGGCAAACGGCCGTGGGCGACGCGCTAGAGAACGCCTCCAAAGAGAAAGGTATCGTCAAGGAGGCAACGACGCCATTCTTCATGTCGCGCATCAACGTCCGCAACGACTCTTCGAAGACCGCAAAGATCACCTCCATGCCGACCTGCCTAGTGTTGTATGCGGACGGCGCCGGCGACGTCAAAGGCTTTGCCTCCGACCCACAGCTTAAGGCGGCGCTGACGCGGGCAGCGACGGCCGACGGGGTGTCGCTGCCAATTTACGATGGCACCACCACCGTGGTCGATTTGCTAAGGGATGCTGGGATCGAGGTTCTGCCTTCACTCTACGTGGAGGCGCGGGTCATACCGATCCGCGAAGGTATCGTCATACGCCCCGTCCTTGTCTGGTACCGCGAACGCCTTGACCGAGCGCCCTCGTCGAAGACGGCCGCCGAGCTGCATGTGAACCTAGCCGTTCCCGGCGCGGCGGACCTTGGAACCAGCTTCGCCAACGCCCGGTTGCTTCTTCCAAAGCTCTCGCCTGGAGACGCACTCGACTGGAAGTCCCTCAGGTCGACCACGTCGGTGGTGTTCGGCGGCCGGCCGACGACCGGTTTTGTGGAGACCCGACTGGCTTCGATGAACACCGCCTACGCTCTGGTGGGGACGAAGAAGAAGGAACTCATCACCGCAGACCGTACCCTCGCTTCGATGATCCGAAAAGATAGGGTGAAGTCGACTGCCGAGACCCGGGAGGCCTTGGAGGCGGCCCGACTGGCGCAGGTGGATGCGACGAGCGACTTGGCCAGCGCGAATGCCTCTAGGGACGGCCTCGAGTCGGTTTCCGCGGGTGCGACCAACGCGAAGGTCAGGTTCGTCGTCGTCCGCGACGAGAACGCGTTCGGCCTGGCGATCGCAAAGGCGCTCAAGGGGCAGGCTGAGGCCGCGGGCAAGGCGGCAACCACCGCCCTTACACCGAAGTCCGAGTGGGCAGCGTCCGATACCGGATACGCTACCGCGCTCGCGGCCGTGGCAACGAAGCAGCGCGAATACGACACGGCGGTCGGCACTGGTCCGGGCGACATCGCGAAGCTTGCGGACGAACTCTTCGTGCTGAAGGCGAAGCTGAACGAGGCCGCCGCGGCTACGAACCGCCCGATCCCCTATCCAAGCCTCCTCTGAGGGTTGGCGGACGGGATGCGGCGACGCCGTCCCGTGTGCGCGCCCGCTGCGCGGGAGTTGGGGTGGATCGGGCATCTTCGGTCCGGAGGGTTTCCGCTTCAGACTGGGCTTCGAGGTAATCCCAACCGCTTTGGCGCCCCTTTCGTCACGGCGGAGGACCCAGCTCCGCCAACGCATCCTACACGGCCTCACGCCCACCAGTCGGCAAACGGCCCAGCTAGCCGAGTTTGAACCTGAATGGATGTTCGAAAGTGGGCTGAGGCGAGTACGCGCTGAGCGTCCGCTTTTGAGTCGAGCTTCCCCTCCGATTCCTCCACGTTCGTCGGCGCAGTGAAGAATTTAGTTTTAGCCGAGCTGACCCTCCCATATAGAAGTCCACTCGTTGATGCCGAGGTGGCTCGGTTTTAGGATCGTAGAACAATACGTGCAGGAACGTTTGTTCGCTGGCTGGATGTTGGGGCAACCTCTTCCTTCATCGCGATGGGTCTTGGAATAATCGCGGTCGCGCCGACCGAGGCCGCTGTACAGTTAGTCGAGCCGTCTCCAGCGGCAATGCTGAGGCTTGATGCATTTGCGCAGTGCTTGGCAAAAACATATCCGGTTGAAATGCACAAGTTCCTGGCGGCGCCGCAATCGACCGAGACGGCGCGTGCGTTCCGCGCCTTCATAGCAGCACGTCGGGCCTGTCCTTACACCGCTCCTGGCCCTGACAACTTCGTCTATTACACCGGTGCCGCTGCGCGCTTTTACCTACGACAGGCCCGTTTTCAACTTATGGGTCGAAACATTGCACGTTCTGTCAATTCGACGGGGTATATCTGTATCATGCAAAAGGCACCAAGGATGGTTGACCGCATTCTTGCTTCGACCCCGGGGACCGCTAGCTACGAGCAAGCTTTCCACGATGTCCAGCCGATCGTCGATCTGTGCATTGCCGATCCCAAAGCGCGCCCGACGCGATATCTAGCGGGCGCGGGGCTTTCAGTCTTTACCTATCGCTTCGCTGGCCTTCGATAATCTGAGGCGTAAGCCGGACCTGAACGAACGTCCGTTTGTGGGCGCCGCAATTTTGCGCTCGGATGTCCGCTCATGGGTCTGGCCGGAAGCCGTAGGCCAGGGGGTGATCGCCACTTGCGGACGTTGACACCGCACTTCTAACTTCCCGATAACGGACGTTGGATCGTGTATCCGGAGACGCGCACCGGGAGGCGCAGGGAGATTGTCGTGAAGCGTCGATTTATTTTGGCCGCTTGTACTTCGATGATATTCGCGCCGTTCGCGACTAACATCTATCTCATGGAAAACCGTCCGGTGGTGTCCGTAGGTTCTCATTTCACGGCCATTCCTGCCGATTGGCTTTGCGGGCGTGTGAATTCGGGACCTTACTGCGTCGAAGTAACCGAACGCGACAGGCATCTCGAAATGTGGTCACTCCTTTTGTTGATCTTCGTGGGCCTTCCCGCCCTTCTTCGTCAGATACCTGACGTGCTGAAACGACAAAGATCGAGCGCGGTAGCTCGGGCGTCGAAACGACAGCCTTTCGAATAAGCCGGCTGTCCGCTTTCCTTTCCAATCACGACATTTGCGAGCGGATAGCCGGGCTTGAAAATCGGTTACTCGTAAATATGACCCAGCGTCCGAAGTTGGGGAGCGAGGGGAGGGGCGTGAACGTCGGGTTCTGGGTCTGTTCACGGGCCCGAATGACTGACCCGCTGCGTGCGCGCTGCCAGTCTACGCGAGTGATTGACCACGCGCCGGCAGAACGCCGCTGGCCAACCGGGACTGCAGGCCAATGGGTACCTATCGACGCTAACCGTCGCGCCGGCATGAGTAAGGAAGCAGCTTGCTATCCAAGAGAAATTGCGCAGGACTGCGTGGCATGAAGCGCGTGCAACGTCTTGTAATCCTTGGCGGAGGAACCGCGGGGTGGATGACCGCCGCGGCCATGAGCGCCACGTTCGGCGACCTGGTCAACATTAGCATCCTCGAATCTGACGCAATCGGCACCATCGGTGTCGGCGAAGCGACTATCCCGACGATCCACTGGTTCAACCAGTTGATCGGACTGGACGAGGAGGCATTCGTCGCGGCGACGAAAGCGAGTTTCAAGCTCGGCATCGAATTCGTCGATTGGGCGCGACCCGGCACGCGGTATTTCCACCCGTTTGGTCGCTACGGCGTCGATCTTGGACTCGTGCCGTTCCACCAGCACTGGTTGCGCGGGAAGGGAGACGGACTCGATCGGCCGCTTTCGGTTTATTCGCTGGCCGCGCAGCTTGCCGCCGCCGGCCGCTTCGCGAAGCCCGTGGACGATCCGCGGTCGATCCTGTCGACGCTCGGCTATGCCTATCATTTCGACGCCGGCCTCTACGCCCGCCACCTGCGCCAACTTGCAGAGAAACGCGGCGTCGTCCGGCACGAGGGCCTGCTGCGCGATATCGAGCGTCATCCCAAAACCGGCTTCGTCACCGCCTTGACGAGCGACCGGGGCGAGCGGCTGGAGGGCGAGCTCTTCATCGACTGCTCGGGGTTTCGTGCGCTGCTTATCGGCGAGACGATGGGCGCTCGGTTCGAGGACTGGTCGCATTGGCTGCCCTGCGATCGCGCAGTCGCCGTGCCGTGCGCGCGCATCGCGGCAACGACGCCGTTCACGCGGTCGACGCTGCGCCCCGCCGGCTGGCAGTGGCGGATCCCGCTCCAGCACCGCACCGGCAACGGCTATGTCTATGCAAGCAGTTTCGTGTCGGACGACGAGGCGGTGGCGACCCTGCTCTCCAACCTAGACGGCGAAGCGCTGGCAGATCCACGGATGCTGCGCTTTACCGCAGGGTTCCGGCGCGAGGCATGGCGCGGCAATGTTGTCGCGATCGGGCTGTCATCGGGGTTCCTCGAGCCGCTCGAGTCGACCAGTATCCACCTGATCCAGAGCGGTATCGCGAAGCTTATCACGCTGTTCCCGGATGCCGATTGCGACCCCGTACTGGCGCGTCAGTTCAACACGCTGTTCGCACGTGATATGGACGGCATCCGCGACTTTCTGATCCTGCACTATCACGCCACGCAGGGCCATGACGCGCCGCTCTGGCAACACACTCGCCATATGACGCCGCCTCCCACGCTGGTCGACAAGATCGCGCAATATACGCGCGCCGGACGTCTGATGTTGAGTGCCGACGATCTGTTCCGCGAGGCAAGCTGGCTCGCGGTGCTGGAGGGGCAGGGGGTGGGCGCCTTGGGCCATGCGCCGTTGGCCGATACCCTCGATGCGGCGACAAACCGCCGCCAGCTCAACCAGATCGAGACTGTCATCGCGCGCGCGACGCCCACGCTGCCCTTGCATGACGCGGCCATCGCAGCGCTCGTTGCCCCGCAGGTCGCCGGGAGATGACGACGCCCGACGTGCGGGCGCGCCGTATCGGTACGGAAGGGGAGCCGGTGGTCGTCATCGACCACTTCGTCCCCGATCCCCACGCGCTGCGAGTTTTTGCCGCGACGCAGGATTATGGCCCGGCAGGACGACATTACCCCGGAATCGCCGCGTCGCTTCCCGATAGCTATATGCGCGATCAAGGGGCGCTCATCGCGACGATCGCGAAGCAGGTTTTTGGGATGTCGGCCGGGCTGTCGCTGCTGGAGGCGCGCTTCTCGATCGTGACGATGGCGCCGTCCGCGCTGTCGATCGAGCAACGCCTGCCGCACGTTGATGCGGTGGAGCCCGGACGGCTGGCGCTGATCCATTATCTCGTGCCCGACGAAACCGGCGGTACCGCGTTCTACCGGCATCGTTCGACCGGGTTCGAGACGATCGACGCCAGTCGCCGCGATCCTTACTTCGCCGCGCTCAACCGGGATCTGGCGAAGCACGGCGCACCCGAGTCCTATATCGCCGGCGACACGCCGCTGTTCGAACGGATCGCGCGCATCGACGGCGTGTACAATCGGGCGCTGCTGTATCGCAGCAGCCTGCTGCATTCGGGTGAGATCGCGGACGGCACGTCGCTGGCGTCCGACCCGCAAACCGGACGCCTGACGATCACTGGCTTCTTCGCCGGTTAGCGAGCCTCCGGCGGCTGCACGGCGAGATAGACCGTGCTCCACAATTGCGCCGCGTTTGATTCGTCGACATCGGCCTTGCCTGCACCGAAGGCGACGATGCGGTAGCCGCCGTCTTTGTACGTCCACGACCAGAGTTCCGATCCGCGGATCGTCCTGCCTGCCGCTATCGCGCGCCACAACGCCGCCTGTGCCGTCCTGAGCCGCGTCCGGGTCGCCGCGGGCAGGTCAGTCCGCTGCAACTGGCGTTCAAGCCCCGCCGCCAGCAACGCCTGCTGCCACGACCAGACGACTGCGCCGTGATATGCCGCGGGCGTAAAGCGCGCCTGTGCCGCCCCATCGGCGAACGCCGGATTAGCTACCAGCAAGCCGATGTCGGTCATCAGACCCGCCGGGAAGGGCTGCATGATCCCGCCCACAAAGGTATCGAGATCGTTTGAGGACGGTCGCCCGAACAACAGCGCAAAGCCCTCGTCCGAATTGACGATCTTAACCGGCGCGCCATCGGCGCCCAAAGATAGCGCATGAAATACGACCGGGGCCTTGCCCAGTGCCGCCAGCGCCGGTGCTGCGGGCAGGCCAAGGGTCGCTGCATAGCGCCGCACGCCCGCCGCGGCCGTTGCAGCAGGAATTTCGACGCGGAACAGCGCGGGTGCCTTTGTCCGCCAGACTTCGGCCATCGTGCCGGCCCGCCCAAACGCCGCGCGATCGCCCGCCGACAGATATCTGTCGAGCAGTCCGGCCTGCGCGAGGCGATCTGCCGCTTCGATCGCCGCGGGGACTAGGGCGGCGTTCACGTCATACGCGTAAATGCCGCGGCCAAGGCCTTCATTGCTGTCGCGCCACTCGCCGGTCATCCGCCCGGGCTTGATCGCGACGAGGTTGCGGGCCGATGGGGCTGCGGCGAACGCACTCGCCTGCGCCAGCACGAAGCGGAGATTGCGGACCAGCGCTGCACCGACCGTCTCGCCGCGCCCCGGCTGGCTCTCGCTTGCTAGCGGCGCGGCCAGATAGGCGGACGCACGTGCTTTGTCCGCCCCGAGCAGATAGTCAGCGGCGACCGGTCCGAGCATGTAATCGTCGTCGACCATGCCATAATCGAGTTCGGCGGCGTCACCGCTGCGGCTCGTTTTGCGATTGGCGAGGATCGCGAATTCGCCAATCCCTTCTTCATGCGCGACTTCGCCGCCAGCCGACAGTCGCGCGATGACGGCATTGAGGCCAGCTTCGATCGCGACGGGTTTGAGCGCCGGCATCAGCAGCCGCAACGACATCAGCGTGTCGCGCCCGAAATACGTATCGAAGCGCCAGGAACCCGCCAGGAACTTTTCCCGATAGCTGAGAAACGCCAGTGCATTGCGCGCGGCGGGATCGGCGGCCGCCGTCGCATTGAGCAACTCCGCCGCCGGGATAGGGGTCAACGGTGCGTCGCCGGTCAGCGCAGTGATCTCCAACCGGATCTGCCCGTTCGGGCCGGCAACGATGGCGCCCCGGTCGATCCGCCCCTCGACAACCCGCAGCGTCAGTTCATAGCCTGCCGCCCCGTCGAGGCGCTTGCGGTGCCACGTGATTACATCCCCGGCGATTGCCGGCGTCGCGGCGAGTTCCACGGGGAACGTCCCAACTGCCTGATAGTCGCGCAGGAAGCGGATGTTGGACAACACCGCCTGCTTTGGAACCAGCCGCGGCGCATCGACGGTCGCGACCGCAACGATGCCGTGCAGGCTCCCGCGGTTCAACGGTAGCGGTGCCTGGTCCAGCCGCCAGGTCACGGGGCGTGCGGTGTTCGCGAACCACAGGCCGACACCGCTGTTGCCCGCCGGAAACGCTACCAGGATGCGCGGATCGTTACCGTTGCGCAGCAGGACATGCGCCGCCACCGCCTTGTCGCGGACGAAGGCGTTGAGGTTCTTCCCCTCGGTCAACTGATACGCAAGCTCCGGTCGAGCCGTGATCGGCGCCGCGGCGCAAGTGAGGAGTACGAGGCCACCCGCCATCGCCATGCGCGCTATCGTCTTCATGATTGTCACTCCGCGAAAAGGGGCGGCAGAACAGTTGCCTGCTCGCCGCCCCGTTTGAACCCCCAAATCGTCAGTCGTTCAGAATTTCAGCGTAACCGATCCGCCATAGGTCGTGCCGACAATGCCGCGGGCATAGAAATAGCCATCGGTTACCGCCTGTGTCTGGCCCTGCCGCGGATTGCCCTCGGTCAGGCCAACGACATTGAAGATGTTGTCGGCGTTGAAGTTCGCCTGGATCCGTTCGTTGACGTTGATCGTGATCCCCGCGCTGGTCACGCCGTAGCTGGGGAGAGCGACCCCGTTGCCGGCATCCGCGAAGATCCGCCCGACATATTTGTAGCGGCCGTACACTTCGCCCAAGCCATTCGGCAGCTTGATCGCTGGCGTGATCGTGAACAGCTTGGCGGGCGTGCGTTCGGGGCGGTTGCCTTCGTACTGAGCACCCTGGCTAACGCCGTCGATCTCGAGGTTGAGCAGCTTGGGTTGCTGGAACACGCCCTGGAAATCCACCGAGAACCACGTGATCGGACGGACGTTCACATCCACTTCGACGCCACGGGTGCGCAGGTCGGCGTTGATGTTCTGCTGTTGCGACGGGTTGGTCGGGTTGGCAAAATTGTAGTTCTGGTTCTTGAAGTTGGTCTGGAAAACAGTCGCCGAGCCGCTGATGAAGCGCTGGTATTGATAGCGGACGCCCGCCTCATACAGCTCGATCGTCGTGATCGGATCGGTGTTGTTGGTCTGGAAACCGTTCGCATAGCGTGCGTAGATCGCGAGGTTCGGCGTGAACTGATAGTTCGCGCCGGCGGTGTACGCTGCCTTGGACTGCGTCCGTTGCGTCCGTGCAAAGGTCCCGTCGAAGGTCGATCCGACCGTGCGGATAAGGCCGGGTACGCCCGGCTGCACCGCCTGGTTCACCGCCGCTGCCTGGCCGTCCAGGAACGTCGCGGAGTCGCGCTCCCAGCGGATGCCGCCGTCGAGATGCAGGTCGCCGATCGACAGCTCGTCATTGGCATAAAACGAGACGGTCGAATCCTTGCGCGTGCGGATGCCCGCGCCCCAGTCACCATATGAAACCAAGCCGTTGTCGGACAGCGTGCCGACGACGCCGTTTGCCGCGTTCAGCGCGACGATATCGTAGATGTCGCTGTTCGACCGCACGTCGTTGACGACGCTCGCCGTCGCCGACTGGTCCTGCTCGCGTGTCACGTCGTAGTACATCGCGCCGACGGTCAGCGAGTTCTTGAAGCCGCCGCTCTCATATTCCCACGTGCCGCCGCCGTTGAGACCAAAATCCTTGCCGTCGATATAATCGTGGTTGAGCGTCGTGCGCTGGAGGAAGCCATTGCCGTTCAGCGCATTCAGATCCGCAGTCTGGTTGCTACCCAGCACGGTGCCGGTCCGCAGGTTGCGGATGCCGAAGCGCGTCGCGGTCGGGAACGCCGTTCGACCCGCGGTCAAAAGGTCGTTGATCGGCGAACCGGCGCCGGGCGTCAGATAATTGACGGCGCTGGTCAGACCGGCGTTTCCGGTGCCCGAGCCGGGGAACAGGCCGTTGAAGTCGTACGAGTATTTTAGGTAGCGACTGTGCAGAAACAGGTTGACGCTGTCGCTGACCGGCGTTTCCATGTCGATGCGGAACTGAGCAGTCTTCGACTTGATGCCATCCTGATAACGGAATTCGCGGAAGCCGCTTGGATGCGCAAAGGTCGAGACCGGGACCTGGATGCTCTTGAATGCATCACCGCCCACATTGCCGAACTGAGTGCTGAGGCTTGGGATACCGCTCGGCTCGCCATCGGTGAAGCGGTACGGCTGATCCGCGTAATAGGCATTCTCGATATCGCCGCCCTTGGCCGAGATCCGGATATAGCCACCGGCCTCGGGGCGATATTCCAGCGCGCCCTTGATGCGCCAGCCGCGATAGTCGAACGGGTTGTCACGCACGCCGGGGCTCGACTGGAAATAGCCGCCGACGTTGAACGCCAGCTTGTCGGTGATAGGCGACGACAGGTACAGTTCGCCGCGCTTCTGGCCGTAATTGTAGTAGCTGCCGCGCGCCATCGCTTCGGTACGCGTGAAGTTCGGTGTCTTTGAGATGAAGTTGATCGTCGCGCCCGCACCGTTGACGGTCAGCACGCCCGACGAGCCGCCCTTCACCGCTTCGAGGCGATCGATGGTCAGGTCCTGGTCGAAGAAGAAATCGGCACCGCCGCCGCTGTACAGGATCGGCATGCCGTCTTCTTCCAGCTGGATGAAGCGCTGGCCGCCACCTTGCAGGCCGCGCACCGAATAATTGTTCGATACGGCGCCCGCGGTCGACTCGACGAAGATGCCGGGGATCAGTTCGAGCATGTCCGCGGTCGACCGCGGAGCCTTGCGGTCGATATCGGCACGCGACGCTAGCGTAATATCAGCTGACGATGTTATTAGAGCTCGATTACGGGTCGTTTGCCCCGTGACGACTATGTCCGCGTTCTCATCAGATGCGCTTACCCCAGTTGGGGCGGTTGTATCCTGCGCAACTGCAGTTGATACTTGAGTTGTCGAGCGGGGTGCCACCATAACCCCAGTCGCGAGCACGGCCGTGCGGCCATTGAATGACACGATCTTCAGACCGGAAGCGCTAGCGATCCGGCGGAGGCCGTCGGCGACTGCAAGATTGCCCTTGACTGCGACGATCCGTCGACCGCGCGTAGCGTCTTCAGGCGCAATGATCTGAATGCCCGCCTGACGTGCGAATGCGACGATACCGGTCGATGCAGACTGCGCGGCGACATCAAAGTTTCGGGTCTGTCCGAAAGCAACTGCTGGCGATGCGGCAACCGCGACGCTGGTCAACATAAGGCCCATATAGAACTGCGAACGCATTATAATCCTCCCCTTACGTGCTGCCGACCGCGTCTTTGGCGCGTCTGCAGGAGAAGATGCGTCGCGCTCCCGTTTCCGTCAGGATTTGCGAGATTTATTTTACGATCCGTAAATCAGTGCCGTCTCTCTCGATCTTCGCACCCGTCATCATCGCAGCCGCGCGGGCGAACCCGTCCAGATCATCGGTGCGAAACCAACCCACGATCCTGCGATCGGCTAGTTGTGTATCGACGGATAATTGTCGCCTATTGTACCGGTTGAACTCGGCTGCAGCGTCGCCAAAAGTCATACCATCGAGTATGATTTCACCCTGTCGCCATGCTAATGACTCGGCGGGCTTCGCATTTGCGACAACGGTTTCGGCGGTACCGGACACATCTGCTACGCTTGCCTGCTTGCCAGCGCTTAACATGACGAAGCGTTCCGGGGCACCAACCGACCAGACTCGAACACGCCCTTCCGTTACTGTTACCTCAGCGCGGCCCAGATAACGGCGAACCGCGAAGGCCGTCCCAACCGCACGAACCCGGACGTCGCCCGCAGAGACCACAAACGGTCGAGCATGATCCTTTGCTACCGCGAACCAAGCCTCGCCATCGTCAAGCGCTACCGACCGCTGCTCCGGCGTCATTCGAACGCGAGTGCGGCTAGCGGTGTTGAGAACGATGGTTGATCCGTCTTCAAGCTTGGCTAGACGGCGCTCGCCGACAGCCGTTTCTATCCCCATGCTGCCGTGCGTTTCTAGCCAGACCCCGCCTACGGCCGCGGCAGCAACCGCTAAGGCCCCGCTGACCGTCAGTACTCGCCGACGCGAGAATAACGGTCTCGCTACTATGCGGGCATCGGCCGCGTCCAACCCACTCCAAACAGCACGGGCACGCAGCAAGGCACCAACGTGGCGCGGATGTTCTGCACACCAACGGTCGACCTCGAATGCCAAGTTCGCATCGTCTGGTGCGCGATCCAGCCGCGCGACCCACCGCGCTGCAGCGACGTCGATAGCGTCAGGATGGTCGCGCATTGCGGTTCCTTTCGTTTCGCGATGGCAAGTCTGCCCTGTCATCTGTTGAAAGGCCACCAAGGATAATTTTTAATCCCCGTGCCAGATCGTTTTCGACGATCATCTCAGTCACGCCCAATGCTTCTGCGATATGGCGCTGCGATAGTCCTTCGACCTTTCGCATGCGAAAAATGGTTCGGCTTCGCTCTGGAAGCGCGGCTAGAAGATGTTCGACTTTCGCTAATAGTCCCCGCCCTGCGACGATACGTTCAGGTGACAGATGGTCGGCAGCTAGCGCAAGTTCGAGATCGGCAATGGTTCCAACGGCCTCGATACGCACGACGCGAGCCCGGCGTAGCTCGGTCAGGACCACATTGCGTGCTGTCTGAAACAGATAACGACGCGGATCCTCTACACGCTTGAAATCTGCCAACGCGGCCAACCGGCAATAGGATTCCTGGACGACATCATCTACATCAATGCCGGGAAATCCGGCCCGGAGCCACCGTCGCAACTCGGGCTCGTGCGGCAGAATCTGCCGGGCAACCCAGTTTACGAGTTCAGTAGTTACGTGCCTCATTTTACTCCTGACCACAGCATAGATGCATGGCCGCGATATTTCCGTCACGATTTTACCGAGCGAGAACCAAATTTGTGCTCCCATCATTCGATGGCGCCGGCTGTGGATCGGCGCCGAAAGCTCTGCCATGGCAGAGTATCGCTAATTTATTGGAACTACCTCGAAAACCTACATGGTAGGGGCTAGATCGGCGCCGATCGGAACCCTTCCCTGACCGACATTTTGCAAATGGTTGCAGTCAGTTGCTTCGCTAGCAGCAGGGGCTCGCTTTCGACGCTGATCCCCCACCGCTGATAGATTGAGTTCGTCTCACTGAGCCATGAGCATTGGGCGGCATGGCTTGCACGTACAAAGCCTCTTTGAGTTCGAAAATCGGCGACATTTCGTGCAGGCTGAAGATGAACGAACGGCAGAGATGGGGAAAGAGGAAATTGCTCGTGAGTGTCCGCTTGTGATGACGTGGACGGCTCTCCAACCCTCCAGCAGAATGTCCTGCGGAGAGTCGAAGGAGAGCAGCGATGGGAAACGTCACAACGATCGGTCTGGATATCGC
>NZ_LMKX01000014.1:0-51264 GCF_001421685.1 Sphingomonas sp. Leaf28
GATGCGCCCCCGAGCGGCGAAAGCGACACCGCAGGGCTGGCGGTCGCCGGAAGTTCCGCGCCAACCATGCCGATCGCGAGCGCTGCGACCATCACGCCCCCGACGCCCAATCCGGTCAACCGTGCGACGGGCTGCGCACCGATGCGTGCGAACACCTGCGCTTCGATCCCGTCCAGCGATGCCGGCACGGGTGCGCCCGCGAGCCTCGCCAATGTTCTGTCTAGATCGTCCATGCTGTCCACTCCGCGCCTCTACCACTTGTTACGCAGCGATGCCCATCACCCCTCGACTTCCGTCATGAGGGGCGAGCGGCCGGGCCGCGTAGAACAGGCACGAACCTGATCGGAGTATTCCCATGCGTCGCGTCTTCCTTCCTACCGCTGTCGTCCTTCTCGGCCTTGCCGGAGCCGCCCAGGCCCATCCCAAACTCGTATCCGCATCCCCGGCACCGAATGCGATGGTCGCGAAGCCCGCCAATGTCACACTGCGCTTCAGCGAGAAGCTGATGCCCAAGTTTTCCGGTGCGGATCTGATGATGACCGGGCATGGCGGCATGACGCACGCACCAATGAAAGTCGTCGGGACCGCAACTGTCGGCTCGGACGGTCGCACCCTCGTCGTCACGCCCAAGTCGCCGCTCGGCGCGGGTAGCTATAAGCTTGCCTGGCATGTGGTCTCGACCGACACACACCGCATCACCGGAAACTACGCCTTCACGGTGAAGTAAGGTGGAAGCCGACTGGCCGCTGATCGCGGTTCGCTTCGCGCTTTACGTGACGCTGAGCGGGCTGTTCGGCCTCTCGGCATTCGGCCTCTACGGGTTGAAGGTCGGTGAGCGCGGCAACGCGCTTGCCTTCCGCCCTTGGCTGTTCGGGACCGGGCTTCTCGCCCTGCTATTCTCCGGCATAGCGGTCGCGCTGCTCGCAGCCGCGATGGCAGGTGCACCTCCGTGGCCGATCGATCGGGAAGCAGTCGGAATGCTGCTCTCTGACTCCGCAACGGGCACGGCATGGAAAGTACGCATGATCGCGCTCTTGGTGGCGTCTATCGCTGCCCTAATAGCGGCGCGGCGCACGATGCCGCTTGGCTTGGTCGCCATCTTTTCCGGCGTCGCTCTCGCAACGCTCGCCTGGACGGGGCACGGGGCGATGGACGAAGGCGCGACCGGGTGGGTGCATCTGGCGGCCGATATCCTCCATCTCCTGAGCGCTGGTGCGTGGGTGGGAGCGCTGCTCGGGCTTGGGCTGCTGGTGACACGACCAGCGCGGCGCACCGATGCCGCCCACCTCGCACTGACCTATCGAGCGCTGCACGGGTTCGGTCTGACCGGCACGATTGTCGTCGGTACGATCGTCATCACCGGCCTCATCAACGCTTGGCTGTTGGTTGGCCTTGGCAATCTCCCGACCCTCGGCACGACGGTCTACGGCAGGCTCTTGATCGCCAAGCTTGTGCTGTTGGGTGGGATGCTCGGACTCGCTTCGCTTAACCGCTTCCGCTTTACACCGGCATTCGAACGATCGGTGTCAGCAGGCGATTATAAAGGCGCGCTGCGAACCTTGCGAACAAGTCTTGCAGTCGAGGCTTCGTGCGTGGTCGCGATCCTCGTGCTGGTAGGTTGGCTCGGCACGCTCGAACCCCCTGCGTCGGCCATGTAGCTATTGGTTTGAGGGCAATCGAGCTTTGCGACGTAATTTAATTAGGTGCCGTGAGTCGTTGGAAGGGGGGCTTGACCCTGACACGGTGTCAGACCCTACATGCTCTCGGGTTGAAGGAGTTTTTCTATGAACGACCCTGATTTCCACGCCCATTTGGCCGGGGGCTGCGGGTGCTCGAACAAGCAAGCTGATAAAGCTGCTGCGATCGAGCGCGAGGCGGGCGCGTCCTGCTGCTCGTCCTCCAAATCTCCGGCTGTTCCACAAGCTGCCAAGGAAGGATGCTGCTCAGGGAAAGCGGGCGGAGAACCTTCTGCCACAGTGACCGACCCGGTATGCGGCATGACCGTTGATCTGGCAAAAACAGCGCACCATGCCGAGCATGCCGGGCACGAGTATCATTTCTGTAGTGCAGGGTGTCGAACCAAGTTCGTCGCTGACCCTGATGCCTACCTTGGGGCCAAGCCAAAGCCCGAGCCGGTGGCAACCCCGGGAGCGATGTGGACGTGCCCCATGCACCCTGAGATTCGTCGGGAAGGGCCGGGAACGTGCCCCATTTGCGGCATGGCCCTCGAACCGGAAGAGCCGTCGCTCGATGACGGTCCCAATCCAGAACTAGTCGATTTCACCCGGCGTTTGTGGGTAGCAGGAGCGCTCACCGTTCCGCTGCTCATTGTTTCGATGTTCGCCGAGATGTTTGGGCTCCATGTTGTTAGCCCTACCGCTTCGCCTTGGGTCCAACTCGCACTCACTGCGCCAATTGTGCTGTGGGCGGGATGGCCGTTTTTCGAGCGGGGGTGGATGTCGCTTCGCACCCGCCATCTGAATATGTTCACGCTGATCGCGATCGGCGTCGGTGCGGCATTCCTCTACAGCCTGGTCGCAACACTCGCGCCCAGCATCTTCCCTGCGACGTTCCGGATGCACGGGGGCATGGTCCCAGTCTATTACGAAGCTGCCGGCGTCGTCGTGACACTGGTGTTGCTCGGACAGGTTCTCGAATTGCGCGCCAGAGCGGCGACTGGCCGCGCGATACGCGCCCTCATGGACCTCGCTCCCAAGACAGCGCGACGGTTGCGGTCTGACGGGTCAGAGGAAGAAGTCAGCCTTGCCGACGTGGCAACCGGAGATCGGTTGCGGGTCCGCCCCGGCGATGCGATCCCGGTCGATGGCGTGGTGGTCGAGGGTCGCTCCTCGGTCGATGAATCCATGCTCACCGGCGAGCCGGCCCCCGTCCTCAAGGAAGTCGATGCCGCAGTCACGGGGGGGACGGTGAACGGCACGGGCAGCCTCGTTATGGAAGCCGGCGCGGTCGGTTCGGACACGATGCTGGCGCGCATCGTCCGCATGGTCGCGGAAGCGCAGCGCAGCCGTGCCCCGATCCAGGCGGTCGCCGACCGGGTATCGGGCTGGTTCGTACCTTTGGTCGTGCTGATCTCGGTCGCGACCTTCGTGGTGTGGTCGCTGGTCGGTCCCGAGCCACGCATGGGTCACGCCCTTCTTAATGCGATCGCCGTGCTGGTGATCGCCTGCCCGTGCGCGCTCGGGCTCGCGACCCCTATGTCGATTATGGTTGGCACCGGCCGCGGCGCGCAGGCCGGCGTGCTCGTCAAGAATGCCGAAAGCCTACAGGCACTCGATAAGGTCGATACGCTGGTCATCGACAAGACGGGCACGCTAACGGAAGGCAAGCCGTCGCTGGTCGCGATCGAGGCAACCGGCACCGTTGGAGAGAACGACATGCTCGCGCTCGCTGCGGCTGTCGAAGGACAGTCCGAACACCCGCTAGCCCACGCGATCGTCGTCGCCGCCAAGGAACGCGGATTGCAACTCGCCACGGTCGCAGACTTCGCTTCGCAGACCGGCATGGGTGTCAGTGCCACGGTTGGCGGCCGATCGGTGGTGATCGGCAATGCCGCACAAATGAGCCGGGTCGGTGCCGATCCCCAGTCACTCGACGCTTCGGCCGATCGCCATCGGAGCGAGGGAGCCGGCGTCATCCTGATCGCGATCGACGGCGCACTCGCGGGCTTGCTCGCGGTTGCTGACCCGGTGCGCCCTTCGGCGCGCGACGCCATCGCGGCTCTTCGCAAGGAAGGTCTGCGCGTTATCATGCTGACGGGCGACAATCGCGGGACGGCCGATGCGGTTGCGCGCGCCGTGGGCGGCCTGGACGATGTACGCGCCGATCTGCGACCGGAAGATAAGGCGCGGATCATCGGCGAATTGAAAGCTGATGGTGCCAAGGTTGCAATGGCCGGCGACGGTATCAACGACGCCCCGGCGCTGGCCGCTGCCGACGTTGGGCTCGCGATGGGGACGGGAACCGACGTAGCGATAGAAAGCGCGGGCATGACGCTCACACGCGGCGATCTTTCGGCGATCGTGCGCGCGCGCAAGCTCGCCCGTGCGACGATGCGGAACATTCGGCAGAACCTGTTCTTCTCATTCCTGTTCAACGGGGTCGGCGTGCCCGTCGCGGCCGGCGTGCTCTACCCCGTTGCCGGCATCCTTCTGTCACCAATGCTGGCTGGCGCTGCGATGGCCCTCTCTTCCTTCACCGTCGTGCTCAACGCGCTGCGTCTGAACACGGTGAAACTATGAACATCGGGGCGGCGTCGGAGGCCAGCGGCGTCTCGCAACGCATGATCCGCCACTACGAGAAGATCGACCTTGTGCCCGCACCGCTCCGGCGCGGGAGCTACCGGGATTATTCGGAAGTGGACATTCATCGGCTGCGGTTCATCGCCAACGCGCGAGACCTTGGGTTTCCAATCGAGGAGATCCGCACGCTACTCGGCTTGTGGTCGGATCGGGATCGGTCGAGCGCCGAAGTTAAGGCGCTGGCGAAAGCGCGCGCTGCCGAGCTGGGCCGCAAGGCGCGCGCGTTGAAAGCTATGCAATTGGCGCTGATCGACTTGGTTGAGCGCTGTCACGGCGATGATCGCCCGGAGTGCCCAATTATCGAAAGCCTCGCTGAATAATCCGATCGAGCGCGGCGCTTAGCGTGCCGCGCTCTACCGCCTGTGGGCGTTCGCAAGCGGTTCTAGTGTTCTCCCTTCTCGTGTGAAAACGGCTTTTGGGAAAGATCTATCGTTCCCAAAAGACCATCGTTTTCGAGGAAGCTTTGTGTCAAAACCGAACGGTTTTGACACCGCCACCCTGCCCTAGCGTTTTCAAGGGTTTGCAGGTGTCACAACCCCGTGCCAGAATAAATGCATGGAAATCGGCTATGCCCGCGTGTCCCGAGGTGACTCCCAGGACATAGACCCGCAGCTTCGCGCGCTCCGCGATGCTGGGTGCGATGCGATCTATAGCGAGGAGGCATCGGGTGGGCAGGCCGACCGCCGCGAGCTGGCGCGCGCGATCGGTGCGTTGGAGGCCGGCGACGTACTGGTGGTGTGGAAACTCGACCGGCTGTCCCGATCCCTCCGCGACCTTTTGTTCACGCTGGAAGCGATCACCGCAGCCGGTGCGGGTTTCCGGTCGCTGACCGAGGCGATTGACACCACCACCGCACCCGGCCGGCTGATGACGCAGATGCTTGGCGCGTTCGCCGAGTTCGAGCGCGCCATGATCCGCGAGCGGACCATGAACGGGCTGGCGCACGCGCGCAGCGCCGGGCGGCGCCTTGGACGCCGGCCAAGCCTAACAGGGCCGCAGCGCGCTGAGATCATCGCCAAGGTGGAATCCGGCCAGGGCTCCCCCGCCCAGCTCGCGAGCCTGTTCCGCGTATCGCGCTCGACAGTGCAGCGCGTGTTACGCGATTATAGAGCGCGTCAGGAAACGGCCGACGCAGTTTTGCTGAGCATGCAGGCAAGCTAAGGCATGGCCGCAGCTCCACCCCACTACCCTGGTTTAACGCTTGGGCCGCTGCCTGTCGGACGCATCAACGCCCGGCTGGGAACTAACCTCGTGCCCGGCTCGGTCACGGTGAGCAAAGCAGCGCATGCTCATATCGCGATCGATCATCCATTGGAGTACGCGGACATAATGGCCGCCCTTCCTGGTCTAATCGCCAATCCAGCGTTCATCGGCCAAGACCCCAAGCACCCGCACGCTTTTTACTTGCTGGACGCGCTGCAAACAGCAGTCGGCTCTTTTGCGATGGTTGCGATCGGCTTCAGCTTGTCACCCGGCGGCACCTATCAGGTAAAGAGCGCTTATGGCTTAAAGGCGTATCAGTTCACCAGTCGCGTGAAGGCGGGTCGTGTGGTGGCGTTATAACGAAAAAGGGGAGAGCGTGAGCCCTCCCCAAAGCGATTTGAGCACGTTGCCAACCGTGATCTCTCGGCCGAAGCCTCTACCTTACCCCAAAGAGTCTGGTGTGTGGGGCGGCGCTTCCCACCTCTCAAATCGCTAATTTCAATTCGCTTTATACGATCTAACTAGTGGACCTTCTCGCGATATTCAACCTGGCATCGGGAGAATGCCGGATGTGGGCTTCTAAGCAGACCATGACGTGGACAGGTTGCGGAAGCCTTAGTGAGAGCGAAGTCCCTGATCATACCGTCGCGTTGTCTGTTTTGCCCACCTATCTTGAAATCGAGCCCCGCGGGCGAAATCTTGATCAGGCGAATAGGTCACCGATCGCACGCAGGCGAAAGGCATTGAGCCAGCGGCGTCGGCGATGTTCGCTCGCATCATGACGCATGTGGCACCGCTGACAAAGCGCGGCGAGATTGTGCGGCCTGTTGTCGCCAGGATCATGGTTCAGATGCGCGCTGGCGAGGATTACGCGCGTAACATGTAGTGCGCTAGGCGGAGCGATGCCGACGAACCCCGGTTGCACTAAGGCAAGGTCCGCAGGACTGGCTAGGCGGCGAACTCTCCTGCCCTGCCCATCCCGCCAACGGCGCGCATCTTCGTCCCACCACACGCCGTTGCCGAGATGTAGCACGTCGCAACCGTGCGGACGCTGACAATGCTCGCAGCGACCCTTGGCGCGACCGAAGCGAATAAGGGCGGACAACTCGCGCCAATCGATCGGATATAGCCAGCGATGTTCGCGCGCGATTGGCATACCATTCTATGAGTCAGCCGGGAGCGAAACGAAAGCAGAAACCACTTTGATTCAGTAATATCATTAGTGCTAAGCGATTAAGCGATTAAGCGATTAAGCGATTAAGCGATTAAGCGATTTCATCGCGCTTGCGTTAATGTGGGTCCTCAACCTACCTCTCTTGAGACCGCGTAATTTGCCCTGGCACGGATCTACTCAGCAGGTGGCGGCAAACGCGCAATGGTTCGCTCGCCGCTCTTGGGATCACGCCGGCATGCCCAAACGAGCGTAGCAGTCGCGCCGATGATCGCGGCAATCCCGCCGCACGCGCCAGCGAAGCCGGCAGCATCGACCGCTACCTGGATCACAGTGCAGGTTCCAGCGTAGAACCGAGTCGCATTGGCCGATCAAACCGCCCCTCTAGAGCATCGTGACGGAGCTGGTCGAATGCTTGCTGATATTGTTCGATGATGATGCGCCGCCTCTTCCACGACAGCCGACGACCAGGTGTGTCCGCTTCAACCCGCAGTCGAGCAACCTCTCGATAAGCTGGCGTTTGCCGATGCAACGTCAGGGGAACGTAGAAGTCGGCACGCTCAAACAGATACTCGCGTTCCTCACCAACTAGCGTTCGCGCCGCATCCAGCGCCGATCGTGTTAGCCGGGCTTCGTCGTCTGGTTCCGCAACCGGGTAATAACCGGACGGATCGAGCGGAATGATAGGTTCGGCATCGGTCGCGGCGCTGTCAAATAGCCAGGGCTCATACCAGACTGCTCCGATTTGCTTAAGCAGATCGAGCCTTTCCCAGAACGGCTTCCAGGCAACGGAACTGTCCTTGGCCTTCGCGCGGTGGAAAGACGCCCACTCTCCACCTCCACCGCGATAGCTGCCCCGCGTAATACCCCATACGCCATGCGCGCCAACGTCAGCCAGCTTCCGCGCGTTAGGCTCATCGTTTTGACTAAGGCCGCCTCGGAGGTGTTCGAGCGGTATGCCGTGAGTAGCATCGAGAGAGATCAGCCCGTAAAGATCGATCAGCATCCTAAGTGCCATTGCGTCGCCAGTCTCGCGAACGCGTCGGAGCATGGAGGCTTCGCCCGATAAGCCTGTAACTAGAGCAACCGGTAGAAAGACTGGCTCTGCGTCAATTGCCAGTGGCGGCAGTTCGTATTGCGGCATCATTCGTGAGGAAGCGTCAGTGCGCTTGACGAGACCCGAGGCCACGAGCTCGCCTATAGCGTGCTTGGCCCGCGGCTTCCCCAGCCCCGTATATTCCTCACACGCCTTAGCTGACCATTTAGTGAGGCGATGATCGCTACCCGTGCCGGCCAAGAGAACAAGATAAGCGATCACCAGATTAAGCCGATTGGTCGTCGGCATCGACCAGAGCTGATCCTTAACCTCATGCCCGAGCGCGAAAAAGTTGCTTCCCCGCCCCTTTCCACGAACCCGCTTTTCGGCCTCACTGTCGTCCATAGCTACAGTTCCCGAGTCTAACATAATGCGGCCTTAGCATGTCAAAACGCACCCATCAAGGTCATCAAGGAAATTAAGGAAAACAAGGGTTTCAAGGTGTTCAAGAACACCGGACCATATCAAGGAAATCTCATCGCCGATCGGTCGCGCGGTACGTCACGCGATGAAGTGTGTACGCTGTTTCAAGCGCCTCGCGAGGAGAGAGTGTCGTGCGTGATACCGGCGGTGCTATGCCAGCCAAAAGCCGCCAACGCAGATGTTCAAACCTAAGCGCGTACCTTGGGGATGTAGGGTCAATATCATTTGCATGCTGGAACTTCAGACGCCCCGCTATGACCGATCGAGGGGCCAAGTTAGTGAGGTTAGGCTAAGCGATTAATGCTATTTACGACTAAGCGGTTAAGCGGCATAAGTAGCTCAGCCGATTAGTAGGGGTAGCAGCGATGAAAGTATGGGCCGTGATCGCGCAAAAAGGCGGTCAATCCAAGACCACCCTTTCTACAGGGTTTGCCGTCGAAGCCGCGCGCGAAGGCGCGTCAGTCGTGATCTTGGATGCCGACGATCGTCAGGGATCAGCGCTCTACTGGTCGGAGCGTCGCGACGACGACGACGTGACGGTGAAGGACAGCAGCGTCGCCGGCCTGCCGCTTCACGTCTCGCGCGGACGCGGTAGCGGCAAGATCGACCTTATCATCATCGACACGCCGGCGAACTCCAAAGATATTGCGATGCTTGCGGCCGAGCAGGCAGATTTCGTCATCATCCCCGTCGCGCCGCGCGGGCTGGACGTTCATTCGGTGTTGCAGACCGTCAAGCAAGTGCAGCAGGCCGGCACTCCCTTCGCCGTCATTCTGACCCAGGTTCCGCACCAGGGCGGGGAGGGGCAGGAGGCCCATGCCGGGTTCGCGGCCAAGGGCGTGACGATGTTCGACAGCCGCCTTCACTTCCGCAAGGACTTCTACAAGGCGACGCCGCTTGGACGTACCGCAGCGGAAACGGAACCGGACAGCAAGGCGGCGGCAGAACTGCGCGCAGCCTATGACGAAGCTAAGCGACTAAGCGGCTTTACGACTAAGCCAGTAAGCGAGGCGGCATAATGGCGAAGAAGCCTTCCGCGCTTGCCGGCATCTTCGATGAGGAGGTCGAGGAACTAGCGCCGAATCCCGCTCTCGCTCCTCAGTCAGCACCCGAGCCGCAGCGGGCGGCAGCGCCACGCCGATCGCGGCGTTCGGCCGACACGCCAGCATCGCCAGCGCCGGAACGGCGCAGCAGCCACCCGGGCAAGAAGCCGGTGCTGATCCACATTCCCGAGGACATGCACCGCGCGCTTCGCCAGCTCAGCGTGGAGGAGGGCGGGGAACCCCTCACCGTCATCACCGAGCGCTTGCTCCGCCAGTATTTGGTCAAGCGGGGCCACACTAGGTTCGCCCCGTGAGCAAGCGGCGTGATCCCAATCCCGAGTTCGACCTGTTCATCCCGGCGCTTGGGGACCTCCCGCTCAAGGACCAGCGGGAAGTTATGGAGCGTCCGTTTTTCTCGTTGCAGAAGCGCAAGCGCCTCAAGCCCATCGAGTATCGCAGCCCCGATGGCGAGGCGTGGGTGCGCGTGCAGGCGATCCCCGACTACGGAATGGCGACGATTTGGGATGCCGACATTCTGATATGGGCGGCATCTACCCTTAATCGCATGAAGCAGCAGGGCTTGAACGACTTGCCGCGCACGCTGACCACGACGCCTTATGACCTGTTGCGAGCTATCAAACGCGGCACTGGCGGCAGGGATTATCAAGAGTTGCAGGCGGCGCTGCTTAGGCTCCAGACGACCTCCATCACCACCTCAATCCGCGCGACCAAGCGCCGGCAGAAGGCCGGCTTCAACTGGCTCGATAGCTGGACCTTCGACACCGACGCCGAGACCGAGCAGCCACGGGGCATGACGCTGACCCTTTCGGATTGGGTTTATGAGGGGATCGTCAACGAGAAGTCGTTGCTCACCATGCACCCTGACTATTTCCTCCTGTCCGGAGGTTTAGAGCGGGCGCTGTATCGCATCGCGCGCAAACATGCAGGCACGCAGCGCGGGGGGTGGTTGTGCCGGGTCGAGGTGCTTCGCGACAAGACAGGCAGTGATGCCCAGCCCAAAGAGTTCAATCGGATGCTTCGGCGCGTGATCGAGGCTGACCAGCTGCCTGATTATACGATGGACGCAGCTGAAACGACCGACAAAAGCCCGGCTGTGCTGTTCAGGCTCCGCGGTGAGGCCGAAGCATTAGCACTGGCCGAGAAGATGCGCGTGGAGGAGGAGCGGCGAGCCCGCCTTGACGCCGATCGTCGGCGTACGGAAGAGGTGGACGCCCGAATGGACCGGCTGGCCGGCCGTCGCTAACTATCGGGGTTTCACCCACCAAAGCCCACAACTATCGGGGTTTCACACACCTGCTGGTTTGCCGGGCAGAGTCGGGCAAGCTCCGGCCAGCGTCATGCAGCGTTCGCGCTGTGGATAACTGGCACGGAAGAGCCGTTCAAGCCATGCCAGAGTCGGGGTTTCACACACCTTTTCGTCGGGGGATCACCCACCGCACTATCGGGGTTTCACACACCGAATCACGGGGTTTCACCCACCGCCTATATCGGTAAGGTACTGAAAACAGGGCAGAAACTAGGGTCTTTTTGACCCTTAACCTTTTTAAGATTCCTATTTAACAGAATCACTTAATGTCACTGCACCGTTCGACGAACCAAAGGACGGCTTATGGAATCGGCCTAACGGCCGATGCTCTTTCCTTTCGTGCCGCCTTCGGCGTCACAGAAGCGGCGCAAGCGCCGCTAGCTAGGCGAGAAAGAAGTGAGGCAAGTGGCGATGGAACCGCTCGCTATAGTCGCTTAGAGGCGTTGTGAGCGCAGGGAGCAGGCTTTCAGGCTGTTCGGGGCGTTGAGCGCCGCGATTGGCCCCACCGGGCTTGAATCAGGCCGGATCAAACAGGCCGACGAACTCGCGTTGATCGTAATAACGGATTTTCTCGACCGCGAGCGGATGTTCACCCTGGCGCAGCAGCAGGAGTTGATCGGGCCGCATCCGCATGATTTCGTCTGGCGTGGCGAGCCGGCGGGCCGAAACGTGCCCGCTGACGCTCTCCGAAGGCCCGGCGCGATTTTCGCCCCAGCCCGTACCGCGTGACGTGCTGACGGTATCGTATTCGATCGTCGTGTCGCCGATCGTGCGCGAGAGCATGTCGGCGGTCGCATGATCGTTGACCCCGAACGTCTGGATCACGCCGGCGTTGGACATGAACGTGCCGGCGCGTTCGCCATAGGTGGCTTTGAGCTGATGCATGTCCTGAAGGATCGGCCAGAGCTGAAGGCCGTAGCCCGCCATCAGCCCCATCGCGCGCTCGACCGGTTCAAGGCGGCCGAGCGCGGCGAACTCATCGAGCAGGAACAGCACGGGCCGGGCAGGGCGGGCGGTGGAGCGCGCCATGTCGGTGACGGCCTGGCTCACCAGCAGCCGCAGCCATCGGGCATAGGCGCCGAGCCGTTCGAGCATGATCGATGCGCTGACGACGCCGGTGCGGATCGAGGTTCCCAATCGCAACACGTCGTCCCAGTGCGCGGCGATCAGTCCTCGGGTGAGATGCTCGGCAACATGGCGTTCGGCATCGAGCAACGCCTGGGCGACCATCCGCTCGACGGAACTGATGCCCGGCACAATGATGCGCCGTCGCCGGCACTCATCCAGCAGCACCCGCGCGAGCCGGGGCCCGCTGGTGGTCGTTAGCGCGATCGGCAGGAGCCATTCCTGCAATGTTGTTCGCAGCGGCCGACTGAGCGGCGTGAAACCGAACGCGTCGCGCAGCGCATCGAGCTGTTCGTACCGGGTCGGGCCGCGCGTCGCGTAGTCGGCCAGCACATCGGGTTCGACCTGCAATTGCTCGGCAACGAATGCGAGCGGGGTATCGGGAATCAGTTCCCCGGGGCGAAGCAGGCGGCCGGGATAGCGCAGCGCGCAAAGCTAGATCGCGAAACCGAGCCGGTTATGCGGCCGTCTCCGGCGCACGATGACAGCCAGATCGTCCTGGCTCAATGTCCAGTGCTAGACGAGCAGGGTTTCGTCGTCGGGAAGCGCAAGCAACGCCGCGCGTTGCTCATCCGACTGGACGGCGCGACGCGGCATCGAATCAGACTTTGGCCGGTGCGGTCCAGCCGATCCGCGACAGCGTTCCGAGCAGGGTCGAGCGCGGCACCTTGAAGGTCCGGCAGACGGACGCCTTGCTCGCCCCACCATCCAGCGCGGCGGTGATCCGCTCGAGCGTTTCGGCGTCGATCATCGGCGGGCGACCGCCCTGGCGTCCCCGGCGTTTGGCAGCGGCCAGTCCCGCCATCACCCGTTCGCGAGTCAGCGCACGCTCATATTGCGCCAATGCGCCGAACAGCGAGAACAGCAACTCGCCGTGCGGCGTGGTCGTATCCATCTGCTCGGTCAGCGACCGGAACGCGATGCCGCGCGCCTTCAGGTCGGTGACGATCGTCAGCAGGTGCGGCAGCGAGCGCCCGAGCCGGTCGAGCTTCCACACGATCAGCGTGTCGCCCGCGTTCAGATAGTCGAGGCAGGCTTTCAGGCCCGGTCGATCGTCGCGCGCGCCGGATGCCTTGTCGGTATGGAGATTCCGATGATCGACGCCGGCTGCGACTAGCGCGTCCCGCTGGAGATCGACCGTTTGGCGATCGTCAGCCGACGATACCCGCATATATCCGACGAGCATGTACGACAAACCATCAAAAGCATGTTGTCGCACACTTTATCAAAGCGACAGGGTTTGTCGATCGTTATGGGCCGAGGCGCGTGTGGTTCGGCGAAGGCCCAGGTCAGGGGTGTCGGCTATCATGTGTTTTCCGACACTGGCGGGGCTAGTCGGCGCTTAAAAACGGCAGGGCCGTTCACGCCCACACCCGGACGCTCGGGTTAGTAATTCGGAGTCCCGGTAGTAGTCATTCGTTCAGTGGGATTATGGGGAACTTTCCAGACATGAGTTGCAATCGGGGCGCTCGGGATTGGTAAAGCTGTCTAGTTACGGCCAATGGGCAAGCGCGGTAAAATGGATCGCAAAAGCGATTACGCTGATATAATCTGGCATCGGAGGTAAATGCAGAAATGGAAAGTAGCCGTCAGCTGGAGAGCATCGCCCTCGCAATTGCTCCGATGCTAGCGACTTCTGTATCCGAAGTATGGATCGTGGCAGAAGTTCATGACGACTGGATACAGAGGCGCTACGATGTCGTGTGCAACGGTAAGCTTGTTGAGGGGGTGGAAGGTGAGAGAACCATGAACCGATCCGTCAATGATGCTCTATCCGCCCTAAGGCGTGACATGCTTAAAGAGAGTCAGGAAGATTGGCATCATTGCACCTATGTTTTGAGGTCTGACGGAATCTTCAAAATGGAGTTCGATCGTAGCAGACCGCCGAGCGTGTGAATGTAACGATAGATACTCCTGTAAAAGGAGGCAGCGCCACAGAATGTCGGCCATCGCCAGCACCTTCCCGAAAGCCGCCGTTCCGCTTTCCTGCCCAACCCGGACATTCCCGAAATTCGATCCAGACCGTGCGAAAACTCACCGCCGCCCCCGATACAGACGTGATGCTCGAAACATAACGTCGCCAGATATGGCTGCGACGCAAGATAGCCAATCACCTGGCAACCGACACGCAGCTATATTAGTACGCTACATTCGGGGTTGGAGTTTTCGCACGGTCTGGATCGTTTTCGAGAAAGGTTTCGTGCCGCAACCAGCCGGTTTTGACACCTGTGAAGGCGGGGGATCTGCTAACCTCGATAACTTATTCGGCATGATCCTTTTTAACATTCGATGTGCTGAAAGCGTGTGGGTATCGTTGATCATCCATGGCCAACGAACGACTGTCATTGACCCGTGATTTCAACGGCCCATTCGTTCACGGTGCGGACCGGTTGGAGCATAGCGCCAAGCAGCAAGCAGATAGCGCCGATCGGCGCACGGAGCTTGCTGCCGATCGAACAGTCATGGCAGCGGAGCGCACCTACGCAGCCTGGGTCCGTACCGGGCTTGCCGCTCTAGCCGCAGGAATTGGCGCCCGCGCATTGCTTGAGAACATCGTGCCCGGCTGGCTTGCCGGTGCGACCGCAACCGTCCTGATCCTGTTCAGCGGCTTCTGCTTCGTTGCAGCGGTCTGGCGTGAAATGATTCCTATCGCCCCACCGCGGCCCGACACTCAGCGACTGCCGGCTTGGTTGCTGATCTCTGTGAACGGCTTCCTAGCGATTGCCGTCTTGGCGGCACTCGTCGGGATTTGGCTGCAATAACCGGCGTGACTATCGCCATTTTACGGATTCTGCTTGCATGACCACGCCGCAACTTATGTCGATTGGCCTGCTGATTGGCATGATGGGCCTCTTTCTTTGGGGCCGATTTCGCTATGATGTCACGGCCATCATCGCCCTGCTTGCCGGGCTGTCGCTGGGATTGGTGAAGCCCAAAGCGGCATTTACTGGCTTTTCCGATGACATCGTTATCATCGTTGGATCGGCGCTGGTGATCTCATCGGCAATGCAGCGTTCCGGCCTAATCGAGAGCGCGCTCGGGATACTGGCGCGGCGCGTGACACGCGTCCGGTCGCAACTCGTGGTGCTGACTACGGCAGTCGGGGTATCGTCCGGGCTCGTAAAGAACGTCGGTGCCTTGGCTATGCTGATGCCGGCAGCCGTGCAGACGGCGAAGAAATCGGACACTAGCCCCTCGGTGTTCCTGATGCCGATGTCGTTCGCTTCGCTCCTTGGCGGGTTGATGACCCTCGTTGGTACGTCGCCGAATATTATTGTCAGCAGAGTACGAGAGCAGATGACCGGTGAGCCGTTCGGCATGTTCGATTATCTGCCAACGGGGCTGGGCCTGCTTGTGGTCGGCCTCATTTTCCTGCGTTTCGGCTACCGCCTCCTGCCCAGGGAACGCCGCGCAGCGCCGACCATGGGCGAAGCTCTAAACATCACGGACTATGTCACTGAGGCGACCATCCAAGACGGATCGCCCGCTGTCGGCGAAACGGTTGAGTCCTTCATCGACCGTCATGATAATGAGGTGACGATCGCCAATGTTGTCCGTGACGATGTGCGCACGAGCATTACGGCCGAGTTCCTTCTGGCTGCCGGCGACACGCTGATCTTGGGCGGTGACCCGGATACGCTTGAGCGTGTCATTGCGGGTGACCACCTAGCACTTGCCGGACAGCATCGTGACCTACCGGAAGGCAGCGAAGATGATGAGGTTGGCGTCATTGAGGCGGTCATCACCACCGGCTCCGTGTTGGTCCGCCAGTCCGCTGGACGACTGCGGCTTCAGCAACGCTATGGCGTCAATCTCATCGCGGTATCGCGCGCCGGCAAACGGCTGACCAAGCAGCTCAGCGAGACCGTCTTGCGCGCCGGCGATGTCATTGTTCTTCAAGGACCCCTCACACTCTTGCCGGAACGCATGCGTGACCTCGGTACGCTGCCGCTGGCAGAGCGTGCCCTGCGTCTGGGAAGTTCGAAGCGTCGCTTCCTACCACTTATCATCCTCGCGGTGGCGATGACCGTAACCGCGACCGGCTATGTGCCTGTGGCCGTCGCCTTCTTCGCCGCTGCCGGTCTAATGATGGCGACCGGAGCGCTACCGCTGCGAGATGCCTATGATGGCGTCGAATGGCCAATTCTCATCATGCTGGGCGCGCTCATTCCGGTCAGTGAAACCCTGCGCACCACCGGCGCGTCGGATGTACTCGCGACCTCGCTTGCCCATCTGGCGGCCTCCTTGCCGCCATGGGGCGCGGTCGCCCTGATCCTCGTAGCGGCGATGGCTGTGACGCCGTTTCTCAACAATGCCGCGACGGTCTTGGTGATGGCGCCAATCGCGGCGGTGTTCGCGCATGACCTCGGATATCGCCCCGAAGCCTTCCTCATCGGGACCGCTATCGGGGCAGGATGCGATTTCCTGACGCCGATTGGGCATCAGTGTAACACCTTGGTTTTTGGTCCTGGGGGCTACCGCTTCAGCGATTACGCCCGGCTGGGCGCACCACTATCGGTTCTGGTGGTCTTGGTTGGTACGCCTCTAGTGATGTGGACTTGGCCACTGCACTGATCGCCGGGTACTGTTGATGGGCAGCATGGCCAAGCCGCAGGCGTTCGAAGATACTGAATGGCGTCCGTGGCGAGGAAGCGTACCGGGCGGCTCGGAAGGTTGTGGCACCGCAGATGTAGCAGGCGTAGGCGGCTTCATGCGTTTTTTCCACTCGCGGGCAGCCATGCCCGTTCTCATCGTCCTACTGCTTGCAACAATCACGGCAGCTGGACTGGCGACGTCTTGGACGCTGTCGATTGTGATGTGGCTTTCGAGCGCCGTTCTCGCCGCAGCCCTGTTTGCAACCTTGATGCAGGACGCCGACTGACATGGCTTCAGCGCCACTGATCGATAGCGCAGCTAGTCCACCTGGATCTGGTCGGGTGGCGCCATCGTGGCTCCGTAAAGCTTTTCGATCCAGCGAAGCTGCACTCATCGTGCTGGCCATCATGATCGGCAGTGCAGCCGGATTGCTCAGTGTCGTCCAGGGTACGCTCGCACAGGCGATGCAGCATCTGCTTTATGCCTTGTCGCCGGATGAAAGGCTGAGTGCGGCCACGACGATCCCTTACCTTGCTCTACTTGCCCTGCCGGCTGGTGGAGCCGTCCTCGCACTCTTCTCTTGGGTTACTCATGCTCGCCGGCGCCGGATGGTCGACGCTGTAGAGGCGAACGCCCTTCATGGTGGTCGCATGTCATGGTCCGACAGCCTCGTTATCTCCGGGCAAACGATCCTTTCCAACGGCTTCGGTGCGTCTGTGGGGCTTGAGGCGGCGTATGCGCAGTTGGGAGGGCTCGTCGCCTCGCTCAGCGGCAACTGGTTTGCGTTACGCAGGTCCGATCTGCGCATCTTGGTCGGCGCCGGAACGGGCGCCGCCATCGCAGGTGCATTCGGGGCTCCATTAGCTGGGGCCTTCTATGCCTTTGAGATCGTAATCGGGGCCTATACGATATCAGCGCTGGCACCTGTCGCTGCGGCGTGCCTGGCGAGTGTCCTTGTGGCGCAGGCGTTTGGTGCTCAACCGTATCTGGTTGCGGCTAATGCAGGCGAACAGATCGAGACGTTCCACTACCTTCTCTACGCCGGTCTTGGGGCCTGTGCCGCTGGCGCTGGTATACTGCTGATGCGGGCTGTTGCGGAGATGGAAGCAGCTACACGCAAACTGCCGATACCCTCGATTTGCCGGCCGATATTGGGCGGTCTTCTGCTCATCCCTCTGGCGATGCTCACGCCGCAAATTCTCTCTGCTGGTCACGGCGCCCTCCACCTCAATCTTGAAGCCGAGGTATCGCTGCGCTTCCTCGCCGCCATCTTCGTCGTCAAGTGCGCGGCCTCCATCATCTCACTTGGCTTTGGCTTCCGCGGTGGCCTGTTCTTCGCATCCTTGTTCTTGGGCAGCCTGCTGGGTCACCTGTTTGCTGGTTCACTCGAATGGATTGTCGGATCGCCTGTGATCGACCCGCACAATGCGGCCCTGGTGGGGATGGCCGCATTAGCGGTCGCCGTAGTTGGCGGGCCGATGACGATGGCGATGCTAGTCCTTGAGGCGACCCACGACTTCTCCCTTGCCGGCGCGGCCATTGCAGCATCGCTGGTCTCGTCCACCATCGTCCGCGAGCTGTTCGGCTATTCCTTTTCTACGTGGCGCCTGCATCTCCGGGGCGAAACCATCAAAAGCGCCCGCGATGTCGGCTGGGTCAGAACGCTTACAGCGGGCAAGATGATGCGACGTGTCGAAAGGGCTACGCCGTGCAACACGACGATCGCCGAGTTTCGTCGGGCGTTTCCGCTTGGTTCCACAAGTCGGGTCCTACTAGTCGATGACCACGAAAATTATGGCGGTATCGTACAGACTGCCAGTGCATTTGCCGAAGAGGTCGATCAGAAGGCACCGATCGGGTCGCTGGCGATCCACACGGGTCTCGCCCTTACGCCGGATTCAGACATCAGAAGCGTCATGACTACGTTCGATACCGAAGGTGCGGACGAACTGGCGGTAGTTGGAAGCGACGGGGCAGTTCTCGGCATCCTCTCCGAGAGCTATGCGCGACGCCGCTACGCAGAGGAATTGGACAAGGCGCAACGTGAGTTGTTTGGAGAAAGCTGACCAGCCGGCACGCAGCAAACGCTTCGTCCTACCGGTCTCGCTTAAGCCGGGCTTCGATTTTGACCCAGAACATGCCGCATCGCAGACCCATTCCGGCGAGTTGGGCGCCATGTACTGACATCAGCTCCGCACCGCGGCGAAACTGTTCAACCGGCACGGATATGGCGACGAACAGCCCGGCGTAGAGCAGCTGCGACATGATCGAGTGGATCACGACGGCGACCCCCAGCACTATCAGGCGGGCAGGCACGGAAGGCCGATGCGGCGCCGGATCGGGGCCTGTAATGAGCTAGGCGTAAAGGCATCCTGCTGCGACGAAATGGAAGTGCACCAGGTAGTGGAGCGCACCTGCCCTCTCTAAAGCAGCCAGTCCGCTTTCCTTCCCATTGTCGGCATTCAGCGGCCCGATATGTAGAAAACCCAGTCGTAATCACCATTGTGCGACAAACAAGTGCTTTCCGACACTCTCGAGACGTCGTGTCGACCTAGCCCAGCGTCATGCCGAATATACCGGACACGGACAGCGGGGCGCAGGTTTCACCGGAATCCTCATTTTTGCACCTGAACGACAGCGCCCGGCATCATCGGGTCGCCCGGAGCAATGACGAGGTAACGGCGCATGTCGCCTTTCGCGTCGCTGACGATCTGGCGGAGCGGTCCGAGCGTGTTTACTATCGCGCCGCCCGCCGGATTGGTCATGAACTTCGCCAGAGGCTGGATCACGCCGCTGCCGTCAGCGTGGGAGGATAATCCAAGGACATAGGGCATCTTTGGGCTGAGGCCCGCAACCGCCGCCTGCAAAATCTGGACCTGGCCTTGATCGAACAGCGTGACCTGGCTGCGCCCAGTCCCGGATAGAGTCAGCTGGATCTTCATGCCGGCCTGCGCGAGCGGCACCAGGTTTGCACGGCCATCGCCTACCGGCACCGCGCCGGGAACATATGCCACGCCTTGCGGCCCCTGACCGATTGGAATCGTCGCGATGACGGTGTTGCTTGCTGTGTCGATCGCCGCGACCGCATCGGCGTTCTCCAGCCCGACATACATCCGCGTGCCGTCGCCCGACGGCCATAGGCCGTGCGGGAGCGCGCCGACCGGGATGCTCGCCACCTGCACGAAGTCAGTGGTGCGGAACACCTTCACGACATTCTCGGTGCCGACCGTCACAAAGGCGAACTGGCCATTCTTATTGCGGGCGATATTGACGTGGTTGGTGATCGCGCCGGTATCGAACGTCTTGAGCACTGCGAAGGGTGGCTTGGCGTCGAACACCATGACCTTGCCGACGTCCTTGAGCGTGAAGCTCGAACAGACGTAACCGTATTTCCCGTTTGGCGAAAAGATCGTCATGCCGGGGCCATTAGGAACGGGGATGCGCGTGGTCGGCGCGAAGGTCTTGCCGTCGAGCACCTGGATATAATCCTCGCCGCGCACCGCGACCCAGACTTCGCGACCGTCGGGGCGGAAAAACGCCTCATGCGGCGAGCGCCCGACATAGGTCGTGTGCTTCACGGCATTGGTCGCGGTATCGATGAACGTCACCGAGTTCGAACCGATCGAGATCGCCGCCAGCGTCTTACGATCGGGCGAGAAGCCCATGCCGTGGACAAGCAGCTGCCCCTTGTAGAGCGGGCTGAGGTTGGCGGGGGTCTGGTCGCCGAGCTTGATGACGCCGAGCAGCGTGTTGGTTGATGGGTCGATCACCGACACGGTGTTGGAGAACTGGTCCGACGTGTAGAACCGGTCCTGCGCGCTGACAGGGATGTCGGGGGTCGCATTGGGCACTTGCTGGGCAAACGCAGGGCCTGAAAAGCACAAGGCGGTGCAGGCGGTTAGGGTGAAACGCTTCATGGACGGTCTCCGTGATGGGGGTGACCAGTCGCGGTCGGTCCGGTGTGACGTGACAACGCGCCGCCTTCGGATAGGATGCCCTGCATCACCGCGATTTCCTGACGCTGTTCGACGATGATCCCTTGCGCAAGCCGGCGCAGGCGTTCGTCCTTGCCGTAACGCAGCTCGATCTCAGCCATGTCGATCGCACCTTGATGATGCGGGATCATCATCCTTGCGAAGTCGCGATCGGGATCGTTTGAATAGCCAGTCATCATCGCGCCGTGCATCCGCGTCATCGCCGCATCCATCGCGGACGCGAAGCCGTCCGTTTGCGCGATAGCAGCGGTCGATACGGACAAGCCTATCGCCATCAGCAAGGTCATGCGTGATCTCATCGTCCTGTCCCTAGTTTTCCTGTTTACGACACGCGAGCGATGATGCCGATAATCGTTGCTAGCACGGCCATGCAGGCCGGGAGAAAGAGCATCTGTATAGCCGCTTCGCGCCCTGTGATCGTGCCCGTCAAGATATCGACCGGGCCCTTGATGAACTCCGAGAACGAACGGAGGGGTTCGCCGGGGGCGGGAGTATCGCTGAGTACGATGCCGCCAGCAATCAGACCGAAATACAGGATCATGAAGACCGACACGACCGTCAGGACGAGCGCCGTAGCTGCATCACGTGCGAAGAAGGTCCAGAAAGTCAGCAACATTGCTGCATACACGCCGACGAGCAAGCCCAACGTGGCAGGATGGACGCCGCGCGATGCGATGCCTGGAGCCGTTCTTTCCAGCTCGTCATAATTGCCTGCATCCGGCACGATTGCGAGATGTCGACGCACAGGCTTAGGAGCAACGAGTGTCTCGGTAGCGAGATCGTAGATCGGCTGTGTTGCCATGAGGAAGTCTCCGCGCGTCTCGATGAATGCCGAGCGTGACAGGATAGATGATTGCGGCGGGGCGGTCGGTCCAACGCATAACCACGGTCATTCCAATCATTTAACAGGAACGGTCGGCGATCTATAATCGCGTTTTCGTATTGAAATCATCGCGACCATGCGTTGGACGCGAGGGACATATCGGTCGATCTAGCGGCATCGGACCGGCACGATCACCCGCCGGGTCCGTGATAAGGATCAAACGATGAAAGCTGCGATCGTTCTGGTTGCCGCGATGTTGGCCTCCGTAGCGCCAGTCCCGGCGATCGCTCAGGCCTATTGGGCTGCACCTGCGGCGGACGACTTTCCCTACGATATCAAGGCGGTTCAGGCACCGTGGTCGAAGGCTGATATCGACCTCAGCCATCATGACCGGATCTATGTGTCTGACCCTACATCGACGAAGATCGTTGTCATCGATCCTGCAGCGGGCAACGAACTGGGACGGATCGACCTCGCCAAAAGCGCGATAGCTGAGCCCAGCTTTTCCAGCCCCAAAGTCCAGCACCTGGCTGCAACGCGTGACGGGCGGACCCTGGCGGTATCGGCATTAGCGCAGCACAGTGTGACGCTCGTAGATCTGGCCACGAACACGGAACGAGGCCGGACCGTGTTCCAGACGTCGCCTACCGCCGTCGCGTTTACGCCCAATGGGCACGAACTCTGGGTTTCGCTCGGCGATGAACATGCCATCGCGGTCGTGGATCCTAAGACAGCGCGGGAGATCACCCGCGTACCAGCAAGTGGCGGAGCGGGCGCGACCATCCTGTCGCCAAACGGACGCTATGCCTTTGTATCGCTTACTGAAAGGCCGTCCATCCTGGTTGTCGACGTCGAGCATCGGCGCGTCGTCGGACACGTTGCCAGCAACGGTGCAGGTGCGGGAGCAATCGCGGTCTCGCCAGATGGCAAACAGATCTGGGCAACACGCCGCGAGAGCGGCACGACCACGGTCTTTGCTGCCAAACCGCCGTTTGCGGTACGCGAAGTGATAAACACTGGTCCAGCAACGGGCGCGGTCAACTTCGCCCAGCGCGCAGACGATTCCTTTGCCTATGTCAGCGTTGGCGGCGATCAACCTGCAATCAAGGTCTATAGAACCGACAGCCTGGAGGCTGTGGCAACCGTCCCGCTACAAGCGGCTCCGAGTGCGGTTTGGCCGTCGGGCGATGGTACGAGGATCTATGCCAGCCTGGCCGGAACCAACAAGGTCGCTGGGATCGACACGCTGACGTACACCACCGCGTCGACGATCCCGATCAGTACGGATGCGCAAAGCCTGATCTACGTTCCTGGTGCCGTGCGATCAGGAAAAGGTCTCGCCAATCTGGTGCCATCCGGGCGCGATGCGGCGCTTGCCCTGGCGGCGCGTTGATCGGTCTTACACCGTCTGTAATCTTCCAACGAAAGCCCTTTCCAAAATGACCAAGCCCCCCGTCAGGATCGCGATCAGCGGTGCCGCAGGACAAATTTGCTATTCGCTGCTCTTCCGGGTCGCGCAGGGTGACGTGTTCGGACCGGACCAGCCCGTTATCCTTCAACTGCTCGACGTGCCGCAGGCGATGGACGCAGTACGCGGCGTGGTCATGGAACTGGAGGATTGCGCGTTCCCGCTGCTGGCAGATGTGATCATTACTGATGATCCGATGGTGGCTTTCAAGGACATCGATGCGGCCATGCTGGTCGGGTCTCGTCCCCGCTCGAAGGGCATGGAGCGCCGTGATTTGCTCGCTGCCAACGCAGCGATCTTCAAGACGCAGGGCGCAGCGCTGGACGCAGTGGCCAAACGCGACGCCAAGATCCTGGTCGTCGGCAATCCCGCCAACACAAATGCCTGGATCCTTGCGCAAAGCGCACCGGGTTTTCCTGCCGAAAACATCACGTCGATGATCCGCCTCGATCACAACCGCGCGCAAGGACAGCTTGCGGCCAAGGCGGGTGTCGGTGTCGATGCGATTACGAAGCTCGTCGTCTGGGGAAACCATTCGCCAACGATGTTTGCCGACTGGGGGAATGCCGAACTCGATGGCCAAAAGCTTGCCGACCGTATCGGAGACGAGCCTTGGTACCGCGAAACGTTGATCCCCACCGTTGCGCAGCGCGGAACCGCGATCATCGAAGCACGGGGTGCGTCCTCGGCCGCGTCGGCCGCAAATGCAGCGATCGACCATCTGCGCGACTGGGTGCACGGCGCAGGCGATAATTGGGTGTCGATGGGCGTGGTGTCAGATGGCTCCTACGGTATCCCGCAAGGACTGGTGTGCGGCGTGCCGGTGCACTGCATGAGCGGTGGGTATGCGCTTATCGAAGGCCTTACCTTCGATCCGTTCCAGCGATCGATGCTCGATCGCACGATTGCCGAACTGGTCGATGAACGTGAGGCGGTTATCGACATTCTGAAATGACCAATCGGTATATCTGATTGGAATGACCGTAATCTTTGGTTGGTTCGATTGATCTCCTTTCCCTATCATTGGGGCAAGGAGATCGGGCATGACCCTCGAACAACTCAGGATTTTCGTCGGTGTCGCAGAGCGCGAGCACATGACGCGCGCTGCCGAAGCGCTCAATGTGACGCAGTCGGCCGCAAGCGCTGCCATCGCCGCGCTAGAAGCTCGGCACGGCGTGCCGCTGTTCCACCGGGTCGGCCGCGGGATCGAACTGTCCGAAGCGGGCCGCATGTTTCTGATCGACGCGCGCGCCGTCCTTGGCCGTGCGGCGAGCGCGGAACTTGCACTGGCCGAATATGCCGGGCTGGAGCGCGGCACACTGCGGCTGGTCGCAAGCCAGACGATCGCGGGCTATTGGCTGCCCCGCCAGCTAGCGGCGTTCCATGCGCGCTACCCCGCGATCACGATCGAACTGGCGATCGACAACACGGAAGGGGCCGCGGCGCGCGTGCTCGACGGCGCAGTCGAGCTCGGCTTCGTCGAAGGTGTGATCGACGAGCCCGCGCTCGCGCATTGGACGGTCGCGAACGACCGCATGGTGCTGGTTAGCAACCGCGCTGCCGACACGATCGACGAGGACTGGATCCGCGCCGCGCGCTGGATTATCCGCGAGCAGGGATCGGGCACGCGCTCGTCGTTCGAGGAGGTGTTGCGCCAGCGCGGCGTCGATCCGTCGGACCTCACCACCGCGCTGACCCTGCCGTCGAACGAGGCGGTCCGCAGCGCGGTCGAGGCTGGCGCAGGCGTCGCGGTCCTGTCGCAGCATGTCGTCGCACCTGCAATCGCGGCCGGAACGTTGCACGATCTGCCGCTCGGTCTGCCGCGGCGTCCGTTCTACGCGCTGAGGCACAAAGAGCGCTATCGTACCCGGGCGGCCGATGCGCTGACCGATCTCATCAAGGAGACTGGCAAGTGACCGCCGATTTGAAACCCGTTCTCGATGGCCTGAAGCCGCTCAGCCGGCTCGACTCTCCACGCGAGATGATCCGGCAGTTCACCCCCAACTGGTTCGCCGCGACGATGGGCACCGGCATCCTCGCGCTGGCCTTGCCGCAGGTTCCGGGGGTCGGCGCATCGCTGCACCCGGTCGGCGAGGCACTGTGGTATTTCAACATCGCGCTCTTCACGCTGTTCGCCGGGCTCTACACCGCGCGCTGGACCATGTTCGGGCACGAGGCGCGGCGGATCTTCGGGCACAACACCGTATCGATGTTCATCGGTACGATCCCGATGGGCCTCGCGACGATCATCAACGGGTTCCTGGCGTTCGGCCTGCCGCGGTTCGGCGCCGGCGTGATCCCGATCGCCGAGACATTGTGGTGGATCGACGTCGCGATGTCGCTCGCCTGCGGTGTAGCGATCCCCTACCTCATGTTTACCCGGCACGAACATTCGCTCGACGGCATGACCGCGGTGTGGCTCCTGCCAGTGGTCGCGGCCGAGGTCGCAGGCGCGAGCGGAGGCCTGCTCGCACCGCATCTGGCGGACGCCCATCATCAGTTCGTTGTGCTGGCGACCTCCTATGTCCTGTGGGCCTATTCGGTGCCGGTCGCGTTCGGCATTCTTGCGATCCTGATCCTGCGGATGGCTCTCCACAAGCTGCCGCACGAGAGCATGGCCGCCTCGAGCTGGCTCGCGCTCGGTCCGATCGGCACCGGTGCGCTCGGGATGCTGGTGCTCGGTAGCGACGCGCCCGCGATCCTCGCCGCCAACGGCCTCGGCCAGATCGGCGCAGTGGCGCAAGGAATCGGCACGATCGCCGGGCTGTTGCTCTGGGGCTTCGGCCTGTGGTGGCTGGCGCTCGCGACGCTGATCACGATCCGCTACTGGCGCGCGGGCATTCCGTTCAACCTTGGGTGGTGGGGCTATACCTTCCCGCTCGGCGTCTACACGGTCGCGACCTTCAAGCTCAGCACGACGCTCCAGCTCGGCTTTTTCGGGATCGTCGGCACCGTCCTCACGATCGCACTCGCCGCGATGTGGCTGCTGGTCGGCGCCAAGACGGTCGCAGGCGGCTGGCGCGGAAACCTGTTCGTGTCGCCCTGCATCGCCCAAGCCAATTAAAGGGCCGAACTGATCGTCCTGCCGGATCGAACCGGCGCATCCGATCGACCCGTACCGGGCAGACCGGCGGACAGGTCGCGCATACAGATCATGACAGAAACGGGAGAATGTTGGTGGACAGCCTGGATATGAAACTGGCGCAGGAGACGAACCGCCGTCGCTTTCTCGCAGAGGCTGCGATCGGCAGCGGCGCGCTGATCGCCGCACCCGCGCTGGCGCAGAGCATGGTCGACCTGCATCTGCCGGGTGGCCCATCGGAACGGCCGATGACCAGTGCGTTCCCCGGCAAGGGCAGCATGATCCTCCAGCGGATCCACCCGCCGCTGCTGGAAACGCCGATGAGCGTGTTCAATGGCGACGTCTTTACGCCGAACGACCAGTTCTTCGTCCGCTGGCACTGGGCCGACATTCCGACCGCGATCGATGTCGAGGCATTCCGGATCAAGGTGCACGGCGCGGTCACGCGGCCGCTGTCGATCTCGCTCGCGCAACTGCTGAAGCTGCCGCGCGTCGAGCTGGCGGCAATCAACCAATGCTCGGGTAATTCGCGTGCGCTGTTCCAGCCGCCCGTCGCGGGCGCGCAGTGGCGCCACGGGGCCATGGGCAACGCCAAATGGCTAGGCGTGCGCCTGCGCGACGTGCTCGACATCGCCGGCGTAAAGCCGGGCGCGGTCGCGGTACGGTTCGGTGCGCTCGACCAGCCGGTGGTTGCGGGCGCACCGGATTTCGCCAAGTCGCTGTCGATCGACCACGCACGCGACGGCGAAGTGATGCTGGCGTTCGGAATGAACGGCGAGCAGATGCCGCTCCTCAACGGCTTCCCGGTCCGGCTGATCGTACCCGGCTGGTATTCGACCTATTGGGTCAAGATGCTGAACGACATCGAGGTGCTCGCCGCACCCGACGACGGTTACTGGATGGCCAAGGCTTACAAAATCCCTGACACTCCAGGCGCGAACGTGCGGCCTGGCCAGAAGGATTTCCCGGCCGTCCCGATCAACAGGATGATCCCGCGCAGTTGGGTCACGAGCCTCGACGAAGGGCAGGCGATCGCGTTCGACCGGTCGATCCCGCTGGGCGGCATTGCGATGGGAGGCGACTGCGGCGTCGCCAAGGTCGACGTGTCGACCGACAACGGCAAGAGCTGGTACAAGACAACGCTCGGCCCCGATCACGGCAAATACAGTTTCCGCCGCTGGGATGCGCAGGTGCCGCTCAGCCATGCGGGCCCGACCAGGCTGATGTCGCGCTGCTGGAACACCGCCGGCGTTGCGCAGCCGATGACACCGATCTGGAACCCGGGCGGGTTCATGCGCGGCAACATTGAAACCACCAACATCGTCGTCGGCTGAGGAGCGCTCCCCCATGAAAACGCCTTCCATCGGCACGCTGTCGTTCGGGTTCGTCGGCGCGACCGTCGTTCTGCTTCTTGCGATCGGTGCCCCGAACAGCCGCATCGCCCCGCCGCCTGCCGCCCCGACCGCACCACCGCCGCCAAGCGTTTCGGCGCGCGGCTTCTCGCTGGCGTCCACCTCGGTCGATCTCCCGACCGACGAAGGGCAATATCCCGCCGGCCCGCATGCCGACGTCATCAATGCGAACTGCACCTCGTGTCATTCGGCGAGCATGGCGCTGAACCAGCCGCCACTCTCCTCCGATCAGTGGACCGCGGAGGTCACCAAGATGCGCGAGGTCTATAAGGCGCCTGTGGCCCAGGCCGACGTACCGGCGATCGTCGCTTATCTGACTGCCATGAGCGCAAAGCAGCCGGGCGCCGCGAAGGGCAAGGCGCAAGACCCCGATCCGAAGGCTTCGCCCGACGTATCGGGGGGATCAGGCTAAGCCATCAACTCACGACACGCGGTTCTGGGCGCGAAGTGCTGTGCGGCGTGTACGTGTCTCGCGCAGTGTTGCATTGGGCGCGAGGCCGTTCGCGGGCACCTTGGGTATCGCAACGCGCTGCGACAGGTAGATGCCGTTGTGGCCCGAGCAGAGATAGGCCACGAAACAGGCGACGGCGATCGGCACCGCATAGCCGGCGCCAAACAGTTCAATCCCCATGAAGGTGCAGGCGAGCGGGGTATTGGCAGCCCCGGCAAAGACCGCGACAAAGCCGATCGCGGCGAACAGGCCCGTCGGCACGCCCAAGAAAGGCGCCAGCGCGTTACCGAGCGCTGCGCCGATGAAGAACAACGGCGTGACTTCACCGCCTTTGAAACCTGCGCCGAGCGTGACGACGGTAAACAGGAGCTTGATCGCCCAACTCCACGGATGCGTGTCCGGTCCGAAGAAGCTGGCGATGGTAAGGCTGTCGTGCCTCGCTGCCAGGACACCCAGGCCCAGATAGTCGCGCGTGCCGAACAGGAAGACGAGTGAGATAACGAAGACCCCGCCGATCACTGGACGTAGCGGACCATAGGGAACGATCCGCTTGAGCCATCCCCCGACCAGGTGGTTGGCTTCGGCGAAGGCCAGACCGACCAGTCCGAATATGATCCCCGCAACACCTGCCTTCGTCACGAGCAGCGCATCGACCGGTATCGACGCGCCGATCGGGTAGACGCCGTGATGGATACCCCAGGCGAGGCACGTCCAATCGCCGACTAGCGCTGCAACGAGGCAAGGCACTAGCGCGGAGTATTCGACGCGGCCGATCGCCAGCACTTCGAGCGCGAAGACCGCGCCTGCGATCGGCGTGCCGAAGACCGCGCCGAACCCGGCTGCGATCCCCGTCATCAACAGGATGCGCGTGCCGCCCGCATCGAGGTGGAGCGCGCGGCCGAAACCGCTGGCAAGGCTTCCGCCTAATTGGACTGCGGTGCCTTCACGTCCGGCCGAGCCACCGAAAAGATGCGTCACCACTGTGCCGAAGAAGATGAGCGGCGCCATCCGCAGCGGCACACCGCCGCCCGGCTCGTGGATCTGCTCGACGATCAGGTTGTTGCCGCCCTCCACCGAGCGCCCGGTGAGATGGTAGAGCAATCCGACCACGAACCCGCCCACCGGCAGCAGATAGAGCAGCCAGGGCGATGCGAACCGCAGTCGCGTAACGGTATCAAGACTCAACAGGAACGCCGCACATAGCGTCCCGACGAGTGCCGCCATGGGCAGCAAGATCAGCGCCCAGCGCAGGACAGAGATCGCATGGTCGTGACGATCGCGCATGAATGCCGCGACGTTCAGCGTGCCGACGAGATTGCGAAAGGTAGCGCGCACAATTCCTCCTTGCTGCCCGAAGGCGCCAAGTAGGAATCATCAGCTCTTATCAGAGCGGTTCGGCCAAATTGCCCGGCAGAAATCCATTGCCAAAGTCGATCTATGAGACGTTTGCCCCAACCGTCAATGGGCATGTTGGTCGGGCAAATGCTCGGACCGGCCGGTCGTTAGCGTCTATCTGAGCCCGTTATATGTACCGACTCCGGTTACGTTGCATGCGGGACCAATCGGTTTCGGCCCGCGCGTCGTTCTCGAGCTGCGTCGCAAGGAGCTATACCGCACGAAAGCCGCCGATGCGCTGCTGGAGCTGATCGGCTCGCAGCGCGGTTGGCGTCGCTGCGCTACGAGCGTGCCGTCCAGATGCCGACGAGCGCGGCCAGCGACACGAGCATGAGAAACCCGTTCATCACCACGAGCAACGCCGCGGGCAGGCGCTTTATGTCCGGTCGTGGCGGCGGGGCGCCGGCACCCATCTCTCGCCACACCGCGGCGACGAAGCAAAAGGCGCTGAACAGGATCAGCATCGTCCCGGTCGCCGTCGCCAGCCACGGGAACACGACGTCCTTGAGCAGCGCGCGCGCGCCGATCCCGGAAGCGAGCGCCGCCAGGCCGGTACGCACCCAGGCGGCATAGGTGCGTTCGCCGGCGAGGATTGTGCGGTCTGCAGCAAGCTCCGTGCGACGATCAGCGCTGTCCACCTGCTGGACTGCGCTGTCCTTTAGCGAGCTCGCGCTCTCCGCGAGCTTCGCATGGGCCCGATCGGCGTTGTGCGGCGCGTCCATCAGCCAGCGGTGACGGTGATGCGATGCCAAGCCGTCGAGAGATAGCCGGCGAAGTTCCAGATCGCTTCGGGCCGTTCGGGCTGCATCTGCCCGGCACCGTCGACGGCGCGCACGACCAGGACGTGGAGCCCGGGCGAGAGATCGACCGTGACGTGCCACTGCGTCCAGCTCCAGGGTGAATCCGGTTGGCTGGTCAGTTCCGCCTGCAGCCAGTCGGTGCCGTCATTGACGGAGACCTCGACGCGCGAGACCGCTCGGCCGAAGGCGACCGCATAGCCCGCGATTTCGCATGCGCCGGCGCCGATATGCGCGCCGTCCACGGGGGCGCAGATCGCAGCGTTGAGCGGCATCTCCTCGATCGTCAGGCCCCGGTCCCAATCCGCGTCCTCCTTCGCTACCGACGCCGGAAAGAGCTTGTAGTCCTTGGCCTGGATCGGCGCATCGGACGGGCGATCGCGCACCTCGATGCGCGTCAGCCACTTGGCGCTACGAACGCCCGCATAGCCCGGCACGACGAGCCGCAGCGGTGCGCCATGTTCGGGGGCCAGCACCTCGCCGTTCATGCCCCAGGCGATGAGCACGTCCGGCTCTAGCGCCTTGGCGATCGAGATCGAGGCACCGAACGGCGCCGTCTCACCATCGACATCCACGTCGTCGGCCCCCGTAGTGCCGACGAACGACGCGCCATCTTGGATGCCGGCCGCGGCGAGTACGTCGCACAGTGCGACGCCGGTCCAAGCCGCATTGCCGATCGCGCCCACGTCCCAGGGATCGCCCGAAGTCTTTTCCACGTCTTGAAGATGTGCCCGACGATTGCCGGCGCACTGCATGGTCGCGGTCACTGTCCGGGTCGCAAATGCCGTTTGAAGTTCGGCGACCGTGTAGGAGCGCGGGCGGTCGACCAAGCCGTCCAGCGCTATACGATGATCGTCGGCCAGCTCCGGCGTAGGTCCGTGACTGCGGATGTAGAAATTCGCCTGCGGCGTCAGGAAGGACGTGATCAGTTTATCCGGAGGCGTTTCCGCATTGAGCGGCTCCGGACAGCGGAGGATCAGATTCTGTTCGGCGCGATCGGATGCGGTCATGCAAGCGGCCTACCATGATGAAATCAATAGCGAAATCGATCGTTTTGCTAGGCGATGTCACCCAGACTCTTTCGATAGCTTATCCCTTTCTAGACGGCGGTGGAGCGATCACTATGCCGTCGCGCGAAGGCGCCGAGCGCCAGACAGCCTTTCCCGTAGATCGTCGCGATGTGGCTGGACTTGCTACGACGGCTTTGTCCCAAAAGTCGTCGCTAGGTACTAGGGATGACGGAAAACCCTGTCGCCATCGCAGATGCGCGACAAACGGGTGTTTTCGGACACCCAAGCAGACCTGTCGGCGCTTAGCGTATATCTGGGTCCATTCTATGTACCGACCCCGGTTTGTGGTTTCATGCAGTAAAGGGGAAGAAGTGCATGAGTGACGATCACGAACCGGACGCCGCAGCGGAGGCGTTTGAAGGTGTCCGCGGTGAGCTTGCGCTGTTGCGCCGCGCCGTCGAGCGGCTGTCCGCGGAGCGCGCCGAGGTGCCGGAGATACCCGATTACAGCGAGACGCTGGGGAAAATGGCGAAGGCGCTCAACGCGACCATGCAAAATGTCGGCGTGCTGGCGAAAACGGCCGAGGACAATGTCGCGCCGCGCTATGTCGCCGACCGGATCGTCGCGGCTGGCGGCCATGCCCGCGACGAGGATCGGCGCATGATCGCGACCGCCGGTGAGAAGATGGACAAGGCGACGACCGCTTTGCACGGTATCGGCGGTTCTGCCCGCCGTGCGGACGAGCAGCGCCGTACCTTGTGGCAGGTCGGTGCGGGAGCGTGCCTGGGCGGGGCGCTGCTATGGACGATCGTGCCGGGGATCATCGCGCGCGAGCTCCCGGGGAAGTGGCAGGTGCCCGAGTGGATGGCAGCGCGCACGCTTGACCTACCGAAATGGGAAGCCGGGCAGCGCCTCATGCGAGCTGCTGGGCCGGATGCTTTCGCCAACATCGCGGCAGCCGATCGGATCATCACCGCAAATCGCAAGGCTGTGCAAGCCTGCTACAAGATAGCTGTGAGGACTAAGAAGACGGTGCGCTGTACCATCGAGATCAGTCGGGATGACGTGGCGGCAAGAAGTGCGATCGTCAGCTCCACGGATTGAAGTGCCCAAGCGGTGCAAGCCGATCATTCCACCGGACAGCAGCGATGCGCTATGCGGAAGGGGCAAGTGCTTCGATGATCCGGCAGTCGGCGACGGTGTTGCGGCTACAGGAATCTATTAGCGCGTCGAGTTCACCAGCAAGCGCGGTGAGGTCTGCAATTTTGCGTCTAATCGCGTCGCGGTGTTGGTTGGCAACGACATCGACGGCGATGCAGGACTGATCGCGCCGATCGGCAAGCCCCATAAGCTCGCGCACCTGATCGATTGAAAAGCCAAGATCACGCGCGCGACGGATGAAGGACAGGCGGCGTAGATGCGCGCCCTCATAGGTCCGATAGTTCCCCGCCGATCGCTCAGGAGCCGGCAGCAAGCCAATCTGCTCATAGTAGCGGATCGTCTCGACTTTCGTGCCGGTCGCACCAGCCAGTTTTCCGATCGTCAGTTTCTCAGACACAGCGCTTGACCCTCTAGCGACTAGAGGGTGCATATAGGCTGTCAGATCGATTCTATCGAGGTGGCGAATATGGCCTGCACAAGCTGCGCGTCCGACAAGGCGGACACTCTCAACGACCCTAAGTGGCGGCGCGCGCTATGGATTGCGCTCGCCATCAATGGCGGCATGTTCGTTATCGAGATCGTTGCCGGCATCACGGGTGGATCGAAGGCGCTGCAAGCCGACGCGCTCGACTTTTTTGGGGATACTGCGAACTACGCAATCAGCCTTGGCGTTGCCGGAATGGCGATAGCCTGGCGCGCACGCGCTGCGATGTTGAAGGGGGCGACGCTTGCTTTGCTAGGCGTCTATGTCTTGTTCGCGGCGGGATGGGGGGCGCTCCACGACGCAACGCCCCATGCCGAAATTATGGGCGTGGTCGGCATCGCCGCGTTGATCGCGAACCTTGTAGTCGCGGTCATGCTGTACCGCTTTCGAAGCGGTGATGCGAACATGCGGTCAGTGTGGATTTGCTCGCGTAACGACGCGATTGGCAACATCGCCGTCGTACTGGCCGCAGGCGGAGTGTTCGGCCTCAACAGCGCGTGGCCTGATCTCGCCGTCGCCACCTTGATGGCTGTGTTGGGAATATCGGGCGGTGTTCAGATCATGCGGCAGGCACGCGCCGAAATGCGTAGCGAGCCCTCACCCGCCCCCGCTACTTACCAGCAGTCGTTACATGGCAGTCGGTAAGCTGCTAAGGCGCGGGCCGATGCACCGCCTCTCCGCCCTGTTCCTCAGTTTCATGCTCGTGCTTATGCTCGGGCTTGGATCAGTCGCGCATGCGACCGAAGGCGTGACGTGCGTTGATACCACAGCGGTCAGCTCCCTCGATCATTGCGACGGCGATGCCGACCAAGTGCCGGCAGACGCCGACAAGGCTTATCCTCACCATCATGGTGGTTGCCACGGCCATCATGTCGGCGTGCCGATCGCGTCCGATTCAACCGGACCAGCCAGCAGCGTTCGTATGACTGCATCGATGTGGCGCAATGCGCCCAAGGCCCCGGTAGCGTCGGACCCAGCCCTACGTCCTCCCCAAGCCTGACCAACGCCTAATTCCGCCGGGAAAGCCCGTGCGGATGCCCAAGGTTCGTCAGGAGTCCGTTACCCATGCACCGTTTTATTGCGGCCTTATTGGCCGTGGCGTCGTGCGCGTCGATCGCACAGGCGCAGTCAGCCGATCCAACATCGACCAGTCCCCCGCTCACCCTTGAGCAGGCGCTTTCGCTTGCCGGAGCCAGCGCCCCCAGCCTTGAGGCTGCCACGGCTGGCGTCCGGGCAGCACAAGCAGGCCGCACGGTTGCCGGCTACCGCCCGAACCCGTCGATCGTCGCCGAGACCGAGAACATTGCCGGCAGCGGCCAATATCGCGGTCTTCGAAGCGCCGAGACAACGGCAGGTCTGGCACTACCGATCGAGTTGGGTGGCAAACGATCGGCACGGATCGCTGTCGCAGATGCGATTGGTAATCGAGCGAGGATAGGCACGGCGTTGGCCGAGGCTGATCTACGGCTTGCCATCACGCAGCTCTACATCGAGGCGACCGCAGCGGAACGCCGACTGGTGACCGCGCGCGAGCAGGCCGGTATCGCCCGCGAAGCATCGCGCGCAGCCGGCGTCCGCGTTCAAGCGGGGCGAGCATCACCGCTCGAACAGCAGCGCGCCGATGTATTGCGGATCAACGTGGAGACGGCTGTGGAGCGCGCAGAGCGGCTTGCCGAGGTCGCCCGAAGCAATCTTGCCCGACGGATCGGCCAACCCCTCACGGGACCGTTGGACTTGGTGTGGTTCGGCCGTGTCGAGGGCTTTGGTCCAGCGCGGCCGATCGAGACCGCCGGGACGCTGGCATTGGCGGCGACACGCGCGGACGTGACAACGGCAGAGGCACAGGTGCGGCTTGCTAGGTCGCAGCGCATTCCCGACGTGACACTCAGCGCCAGCGCACGACGGCTTGAGGCTACGAACGACGTGGCAGCGGTGTTCGGGCTGTCGATCCCGTTCCCACTGTTCAACAACGGCAAGGCGGCAGTGGCGCAGGCGCGGGCGCAGACTGATCAGGCGCAGGCGCTACGTCGCGCGGCCGAGCTGGATACCGCGCAGGATATCGCAAGCGCACAGGCGAACGTCGCGAATGCCGCGACGACCGCTCGCAACGCCAGCGGGCCGGCATTGGCNGGCGCAGGCGCTACGTCGCGCGGCCGAGCTGGATACCGCGCAGGATATCGCAAGCGCACAGGCGAACGTCGCGAATGCCGCGACGACCGCTCGCAACGCCAGCGGGCCGGCATTGGCGTCGGCAAGCGAAGCCGCTCGGATCGCCCGGATCGGCTACCGGGAGGGCAAGTTCGGTCAGCTCGATTTGCTCGATGCCGAACGTACCCTGTCCGAAACACGAACCGCCGCGATCGATGCGCTCGCCACCTATCACGACGCCAAGGCACGCCTCGAACGGCTCGTTGCCGCAGCGCCCTCGMCCGAGGAAACGCGAGTTGACGACCATCCCTGCCGAGGCGGTGTACAGCTTGGTNGTACCCTGTCCGAAACACGAACCGCCGCGATCGATGCGCTCGCCACCTATCACGACGCCAAGGCACGCCTCGAACGGCTCGTTGCCGCAGCGCCCTCGACCGAGGAAACCAATCAATGACGAAGACCATCATGCGGGCGCTCGCACCTGTGACCCTGGCTGTCCTCCTTGCCGGATGCGGCGGGGGTGGCAACGGCGAGGCCGGTGAGAAAGCCGGAGCCGAGAAGACCGAAGGTGCCGAGGCCAGCGAAGCCAAGGAGGGTCCAAAGGATATCGTCACCCTGTCCGCGCAGCAGATTGCGGATGCCGGGATAGAGGTTACGCGTCCTACAGTAGGCGGCGTGGCCGGAGCGATCGAGCTATCGGCAACGATCGAGGGCGATCCTCAGGGTGTGCAGAGGCGGCGTGGCCGGAGCGATCGAGCTATCGGCAACGATCGAGGGCGATCCTCAGGGTGTGCAGGTTGTGTCCACCTCCGTAGGCGGTCGGCTCGTTTCCCTCACCAGCAATCTCGGGCAGTCAGTCAGCCGGGGAGACCCGCTGGCTATCATCGAAAGCCGGGAAGCGGCATCACTGAAAGCGGAGGTAGAAGCCGCGCGCGCGCGTTCCGCACTCGCCCAATCAAACCTTCGCCGCGAACAGCGCCTGTTCGCTGAACGTGTTTCGCCAGAGCAGGATCTGGTCGCAGCGCGGACGGCAGCGACGGAGGCCAGCATTGCCCTTCGCCTCGCGCAGCAGCAATTGTCAGCGACGGGCAGCGGAGGCGGCGCGCTCAACCGCATCGCGGTTCGCTCGCCGATCGCCGGCCAGGTCATCGCGAGATCCGCTACACTCGGGCAGGCGGTCGCGGCCGATGCAGAGCTGTTCCGCGTCGCCAACCTGTCGAAGGTCACTGTAACCACCTCACTCGTCCCCACCGATGCCGGTCGGGTGAAACCCGGCGTGCGTGTCGAAGTGACGGCACCGGGGCGGCGTCAGGAGGGGCGCGTCACGTTCGTATCCCCCATTCTGGACGAGACGACCCGATTGGTGCCGGTGATCGCTACCCTCGACAACGCCGGCAGCACATGGCGCGTCGGCGAAACGGTCAACGTATCGATCCTCGTTCCTGCGACCGGGGACCGCACCGTCGCCGTGCCATCGGCCGCAGTGCAGATGATCGAGGACAAGTCGTTCGTGTTCGTCCGCACTGCGACAGGATTCCGGGCAATTCCCGTGACGCTTGGTCGCACCAACGGCGGGCAAGTCACCGTAACGGCAGGCCTTACCGGCTCGGAGCGCATCGCTTCCACCAACAGCTTCACGCTCAAGGCCGAACTCGGCAAGGGTGCAGGCGGGGATGAGGACTGAGCCATGATCGGTCGCATCGTCACCCTCTCCGTCGAGAAGCGCTGGCTCGTCCTGCTTCTCACCATCGCGGCTGCATTGCTCGGGATTGGCGCGCTGCGTCAGCTTCCGATCGACGCCGTACCCGACATCACCAATAACCAGGTGCAGATCAATGTCGTTGCTCCTGCCCTCTCCCCCGATCAGATCGAGAAGCAGGTTGCGTTCACGGTCGAAACCGCGCTCGCGGGCATTCCTGGCCTTGAATATACCCGCTCGCTAAGTCGCAATGGCTTTGCCCAGATCACAGCGGTTTTCGGTGAAAAGACCGATATCTACTTTGCGCGAGCGCAGGTCGCGGAACGTCTGCGAACCGCTGAGGAAGACCTTCCCGAAGGTGTGAACCCCGAGATGGGGCCGATCGCTACGGGCCTCGGCGATATCTTCATGTGGACGGTCGAATATCGCGAGCTGGACCAAGTTCACCACCGCAACGGCGAACCCGGCTTGCAGCGCGATGCCAGCTATATCACCCCCGAGGGGGATCACCTTGTCAGCGACGCCGACAAGGCGACCTATCTGCGCACCGTACAGGATTGGATCGTCACGCCGCAGCTCAAAAGCACGGCCGGGCTTGCTGGCGTCGACTCCCTTGGTGGCTACACCAAGGAATATCTCGTTATTCCGGACATACAGCGCATGGCGGCAATGCGGCTAACGCTTCAGGATCTCACCACCGCCCTTCAGCGCAGCAATACCAGCGCGGGCGCTGGCGTGGTCAACCGCAACGGAGAAGGGCTGGCGGTTCGATCGGATGGGCGTGTTCGCAACGCCGACGAGCTGGCACGTACCGTCGTTGCCACCCGCGAGAGCGTTCCGATCCTGCTTAACCAGATCGCGACCGTTCGCACCGGGCAGGCGCTACGCATGGGATCGGCGTCAGAAAACGGCCATGAAGTTGTCGTCGGCACCGCGGTTATGCGGATCGGGGAGAATAGCCGCACGGTATCGACCGGCGTTGCCGAACGGCTGACGCAGATCGGCCGCTCTTTGCCGGTCGATGTTGTCGTGAAGCCGGTCATGAACCGGACCGAGCTGGTGAACTCCACAATTTCGACGGTTGCCCGCAACCTCGCCGAAGGTGCGGTGCTGGTAATCGTCGTTCTGTTTGCGCTGCTTGGCAATTTCCGCGCGGCGCTGATCGCGGCCTGCGTCATTCCGATCACGATGCTGCTGACCAGCATCGGCATGTTGGAGGCGGGCGTTTCCGCAAATCTGATGAGCCTTGGTGCGCTCGACTTTGGTCTGATCGTAGATGGCGCGGTCATTATTGTGGAGAACGCATTACGGCGTTTGGGCGAGGCGCAGCATGGTCGTGATGACGTGCTGACCATCGAGCAACGTCTCGGGATTGTCGCGGCGTCGGCGCGCGAGATGATCCGGCCATCGGTGTACGGGCAGGCTATCATCATCCTTGTCTATGCGCCGTTGCTCACCTTCACGGGTGTCGAAGGCAAGATGTTCGAGCCGATGGCGCTCACGGTCATCATCGCTCTGGTGTTCGCCTTCATCCTATCGCTGACCTTCATACCGGCAGCGATTGCGATCTGTCTCAGCAAGCGGGTCGAGGAGAAGGAAAGCCGCGTCGTCACCTTCCTCCGGAAACGTTATGAGCCGGGACTTGATGCGGCAATGCGCCGACCCACCCTCACCATCGGCGTCGCGATCGGTGCGCTGGCACTCGCCGGGGCCGCTTTTACGACATTGGGGCAGGAGTTCTTGCCGCAGCTCGATGAGGGCAACATCCTCGTGCAGGCGGTCCGCATCCCGGGCACATCGGTCGATCAGAGCCAGGCGATGCANCATGACGTTCTTTGAGGAAGATGACGTGGACGAGGAATATCGAGAAGGAGTCGACAGAGACAAGAAGTTGGCTAGACGAGGAAGCCGCAGCTTGCGCTCGGCATCCTGTACTGCGGTCTTCCGGTGCTCGCGCTGAGCCGCTTTTACGACATTGGGGCAGGAGTTCTTGCCGCAGCTCGATGAGGGCAACATCCTCGTGCAGGCGGTCCGCATCCCGGGCACATCGGTCGATCAGAGCCAGGCGATGCAATTCCAGGTGGAAAAGGCACTCGCCAAGGCCCCTGAGGTCCGCTTCGCCTTCTCGCGCACCGGCACGTCCGAAATCGCATCGGACCCGATGCCGCCTAACGCGACCGACACCTTCGTCATCCTGAAGCCGAAGAAGGAGTGGCCCGACCCCGGCCTGTCCAAGGAAGAGCTGGAGCGCGACCGACGCGATCAGGTCCGTTCTTCGTCAGCACGAACGTCAAGTTCTAGGCGAACCCGTCCCCCTCCCCACGCAAGGGAAGGGGGACAGCGCCGGTCGGCATGAAAAAGGGCGGGGTGCGCACCGGCACGTCCGAAATCGCATCGGACCCGATGCCGCCTAACGCGACCGACACCTTCGTCATCCTGAAGCCGAAGAAGGAGTGGCCCGACCCCGGCCTGTCCAAGGAAGAGCTGGTCGAGCGGCTGGAAAAGCGGCTCTCCACTCTGCCCGGCAACGCCTATGAGATCACTCAGCCGATCCAGATGCGGTTCAACGAGCTGATTGCAGGCGTGCGCGGCGACATCGCGATCAAGGTCTTTGGCGACGACTTTGGCGAGATGAACGCGACCGCAGATCGGATAGCCGGCATCCTTCGAAAGACGCGGGGTGCAGCAGACGTGCGGGTTGAACAAACCGAAGGCTTGCCGATGCTCGATATCCGGCCGAACCGCACTGCCATGTCCCGCGTCGGGGTGACGGCGGGTGACGTGCAGGACACGGTTGCCGCAGCCATTGGCGGCCGACAGGCTGGCGTGATCTTTGAAGGCGATCGTCGCTTCCCCGTCGTGATCCGGATGGCCGAAAGCTCACGATCCGATCTGACGGCGGTTGCTCAGGTGCCGGTGCCGACCGGCAGTGGCGGCTTCGTACCGCTATCGACAGTGGCGGATATCGCCGTGGTCGATGGTCCCAACCAGATCAGCCGCGAGAACGGCAAGCGGCGTGTCGTGGTGCAGGCCAACGTGCGCGATCGAGACGTGGCCGGTGTCGTGGCTGATGCCCGGTCAGCCATCGACGCTCAGGTGAAATTNAACGGCAAGCGGCGTGTCGTGGTGCAGGCCAACGTGCGCGATCGAGACGTGGCCGGTGTCGTGGCTGATGCCCGGTCAGCCATCGACGCTCAGGTGAAATTGCCGCCTGGCACGTATCTCGAATGGGGCGGTCAGTTCGAGAACCTGGCATCTGCCCGCGATAGGCTTAGCGTTGTGGTGCCGATCTGCTTCGTGGTCATCATGTTCCTGCTCTACGGCGCGCTTGGCTCCGTCAGGGATGCGTTGATCGTGTTTACCGGCGTTCCGCTGGCGCTGGTCGGAGGCATCCTTGCGCTGGTGCTAAGAGGCATGCCGTTCTCCATTTCAGCGGCAGTCGGCTTCATCGCGCTATCAGGTGTCGCGGTTCTCAACGGGCTGGTCATGGTGTCGTCCATCCATGATCTGATGCGGCAAGGCATGGGTCGTGCGGTAGCGGCGCATCAAGGCGCTCTGGCGCGGCTCCGGCCAGTTGCGATGACGGCGCTCGTTGCGTCGCTTGGCTTCGTGCCGATGGCACTTGGTCATGGTGCTGGAGCCGAGGTGCAAAAGCCGCTGGCGACCGTCGTCATTGGTGGCCTGATATCCGCAACCTTGCTCACCTTGTTCGTGCTGCCGACGCTCTACGCTCGTTTCGGACGGCGCGAGCTGCCAGCCCCATCAGGGGGACACATCGAACTGCCNGGCCTGATATCCGCAACCTTGCTCACCTTGTTCGTGCTGCCGACGCTCTACGCTCGTTTCGGACGGCGCGAGCTGCCAGCCCCATCAGGGGGACACATCGAACTGCCGCCTTTGAGTCATGACAGCGTGAGGGCTTAAGCTATGCAGGCCGTTGCCTTCACGCTCATTCCCGTCGTCGCCGTACTGATCGGCTCGCTATTCGCGGTATCGAGACGGCCAAGTGATGCCTTCGTAAGCGCYATGCAGCACTTGGCGGCAGGCGTCGTGTTCGCCGCAGCGGCAGCCGAGATCCTGCCCCAGGTGATGCACGAAGGTTCACCGATCGCGACATTCACAGGCGGCGCGCTTGGCATTCTCGTGATGCTGTCGCTCAAAGCCCTTGAGGGTCGCGCCAGTGGCGTGATGCACGAAGGTTCACCGATCGCGACATTCACAGGCGGCGCGCTTGGCATTCTCGTGATGCTGTCGCTCAAAGCCCTTGAGGGTCGCGCCAGTGGACCGATCGCCATGCTCGGTGCGGTCGCGGTCGACATCCTGATCGACGGGCTTGTTCTCGGGTTGGCGTTCGTCGCTGGCGGGAAGGCTGGCATGTTGCTGACGATCGCGTTGACGTTGGAGGTGCTGTTTCTCGGACTGACCGTGACGACCGAGCTGGGCGAGACGATCAAGTCCAAGGCGCGGATCATCGCGATTACGATGGGGATCGCGTTGTTGCTGCCGATCGGTGCGGCGATAGCGACTCCCGTTGCGACGTTTCCGCCCGTCGTCATCGCCGGGTTTCTCAGTTTCGGTTTGATGGCGCTGCTCTACCTTGTGACGGAAGAGCTATTGGTGGAGGCGCACGAGAAGCCCGATACCCCGCTTATCAGCGCCATGTTTTTCATCGGCTTTTTGGGATTGCTCCTGATCGAGGAGTTTTTGGGCTGACCGCTCGACGTGGAACGTCTTGGACCGATGATGATGACGTCGAGCTTCGTCGGCGTATCGAGGCCAGGCAGACTCTGGCGGTAATCGCACGCGAGATGGGCCGAACGATGGATGCGGTTCGGGGAAGAGCCTCAACCCTACGGGTAACTCTCCGCTCGTCACAGCGACCATGGCGCGACGGCGTGCCGCGGCGGGTAGATGTAGACTAGGAAAATAGGGGCGGCTGCCCGCCCCTATCCAGCTTTTAGCCGTGCTTCATGCCGCCCTTGGCATGATCGCAGCAGTCCGCGGCCTTGGCTTTTGCGCCATCCTTGCAGCAGTCCGCACCGTCCTTGCAGCACGCCATGTCGGCGCAGCAATTGGCGACAGCGGCGAATGCGCCAGTCGACAGGGTGAGGGCGAAGGCAGCGCTGATGAGCTTGAACTTGGTCATGATATTCTCCGAAATTTACGTGTGATGGTGTTCGACGTCACACGGTTTGCGGAGGGGGCGTGGCCGGAGCGTATGCCATGCCCAAAAGGCCCGTCTGTGGAGCTGGCCAAGGCGATAGATGGGAGGACGGAACCAGCCCGATATGCTCGACGGTTTCGCCGGCAACCGCAACGCACGGTATGGCGCAGGCCGACGCAGGTGCCTTTTTGATGGGAGCGCCTGCTGATTTGCTGGCGCAGTCCATCATCGCGGACGCAGCCGGAGGCGCGGCCATCGCCATCGTCTCGCAGAGCGGGCCAAGCCGGACCAGCAACATCACTGCCAGGACGAAAAACGCCATGGAACGCAATATCTTGGAGAATGGGCGAGCCCGGCGTTTCATTGGATGCATCTAGAAGCACACTCAGTGATGCACAATGTCGGAGGAGCGGTTCGCCACACTAAGAGAACTTTACTCGCCTTTCCGGTACGTTGGCGAGGTTGCGATGCTCGAAAGGTCCGTGGCGCTATCGATCGGCACATCTGCCTCCTTTCGCTCGGAATAGCGATCAACAAGCTGCGTGGTGTGCGGGCGTAGAAGGACCGTGAAGCGCACCAGCTCCTCCATCACATCCACGATCCGATCATAGTAGGCCGAAGGCTTCATTCGGTCGCTTTCGTCGAACTCCGCAAACGCCTTCGCGACGCTCGATTGGTTTGGGATCGTCACCATTCGCATCCAACGGCCGAGGACGCGCAGGGTGTTCACGCTGTTGAACGACTGCGATCCGGCCGACACCTGCATGACGGCAAGCGTGCGGCCCTGCGTCGGGCGCATCCCACCCATCGACAGCGGCAGGTGATCGACTTGCAGCTTCATGATGCCGGTGATCTGGCCGTGGCGCTCGGGGCTGCACCACACATGCCCCTCCGACCACATCGACAGTTCGCGTAGCTCGTGGACGGCCAGGTGATCGTCCCCCGTCACCTGATCGGGCAGCGGCAACGTCGAAGGATCGAAGATTCGCGTTTCGCAGCCGAAGAATTGCAGCAGGCGAGCGGCTTCCTCAACGCACAACCGCGAAAAGGACCGCTCCCGCAAAGAGCCGTAGAGCAACAGTATGCGCGGAGGTGGATCACCAGCGCCCAGCCCAAGGGCAGGACGATCGAGCGCATAGCGCCGATCAAGGGCGGGTAGATGATCGGGGTCAGAGAGGGCGCGAAGCGGCATCAGGCGGTCCTTGGGCCAAGCAGAATGATACAGGTGCCGATCAGGCAGAGTGTCGCTCCACCAGCGTCCCAGCGGTCGGGCCTCACCCCTTCGACAGCCCACAGCCAGATCAGCGATGCACAGATGTAGACGCCGCCATAGGCTGCATAGGCCCGCCCTGCTGCATCGTTGTCCACGCGTGTCAGCAGCCAGGCGAACAGCACAAGCGATACCACGCCCGGAGCCAGCCACAGGGGCGATTTGCCCAGCCGCAACCATGCCCAAAAGGCAAAGCAGCCTGCGATTTCCGCGAGCGACGCGGCCAGATATACGAGTGCCGTCATCCCATGCTGATCCTGATCGCGAGTGCCGCGAGCGTTACCAGCAGCACCGGAATCGTTAGCGTCGCGCCGACCTTGAAGTAATAGCCCCAGCCGATCCGAATGCCCTTTTGCCCGAGGACGTGCAGCCAGAGCAGCGTCGCGAGCGAGCCAATCGGTGTGATTTTCGGGCCAAGGTCGCACCCGATCACGTTGGCGTAAATCATGGCTTCCTTGATCGCGCCCGTGGCGTGCGTCGCGTCGATCGACAGCGCACCCACCAGAACGGTCGGCATGTTGTTCATCACCGACGACAGCAGCGCGGCAATGATCCCGGTGCCGAACGCCGCACCCCAAACGCCGCCTTGCGCGGTGCGATCGAGCAGGCCGGCAAGATGGTCGGTCAGTCCGGCATTCCGCAGGCCATAGACGACCAGGTACATGCCGAGCGAGAAGATCACGACCTGCCACGGCGCGCCGGCCAGCACCTTGCGCGTCTGGATGACATGGCCGCGCGCGGCGATGACCAGCAAGAGCACGGCACCGGCAGCAGCGACGGCGCTGACCGGCACGCCGATAGGTTCGAGCAAGAAGAAGCCGGCGAGCAGCAGGGCGAGGACGACCCAGCCCGCCTTGAATGTGGCATGGTCACGGATCGCATCAGCGGGCGCGCGGAGCTGCGCCACATCGTAGCTGGCGGGTATGTCGCGCCGGAAGAACAGCAGCAGCACGACCAGCGTCGCGGCGATCGACGCCAGATCGACCGGCACCATCACCGAGGCATAATCGGCAAAGCCGATCCGGAAGAAGTCGGCCGACACGATGTTGACGAGGTTGGAGACGATCAGCGGCAGGCTTGCGGTATCGGCAATGAACCCCGCCGCCATGACGAACGCCAGCGTCGCCTTGTCCTTGTATCCCAGGGCCCTCAGCATCGCGATGACGATCGGCGTCAGGATCAGCGCGGCGCCGTCATTGGCGAACAGCGCCGACACCGCCGCCCCGAGCAGGACGATCAGCACGAACAGCCGACGACCATGCCCCCCGCCCCAGCGCGCAACGTGGAGCGCCGCCCATTCGAAGAACCCGGCTTCATCGAGCAACAGGCTGACGATGATGATCGCGACGAACGTCGCGGTCGCGTTCCAGACGATGCCCCACACCACCGGCACGTCAGAGAGCGAAACGACCCCGACGAGTAGCGCGACGGCCGCGCCGCCTAGCGCGCTCCAGCCGATGCCCAGGCCCTTGGGCTGCCAGATGACGAGCGCGATCGTGACGACGAAGATAGCGAACGCGAGCAGCATCAGGCGATGCGCTGGCCCGAAGCATCCACAACCTGTTCGCCGTCTTCCTTGGCAAACGCGCCCTGTTGGGCATCAGGCAGCAGATCGAGGACCGCTTCGGACGGTCGGCACAGCTTCACGCCGAGCGGCGAGACGACCAGCGGCCGGTTAATGAGGACCGGATGCGCCATCATCGCGTCCACCAGCGTGTCGTCTGACAGCGCATCGTCACCAAGGCCCAGCTCCGCATAGGGCGTCCCCTTCTCGCGTAGCAGATCGCGGGGCGTGATCCCGGCGCGGTCGATCAGCTCGACCAGCAACACGCGCGAGGGTGGGGTTTTCAGATATTCGATGACGTGCGGCTCGATGCCAGCATTGCGGATCATCGCCAGCGTGTTGCGCGACGTGCCGCACTCGGGGTTGTGATAGATCACGATATCGACGGCCACGGGGCGTCCTTTCAGCAGCAGGGGGTGAGTTCGGCCAGGAGCGGCGCACACAGTTCAGGCGAGCCGGCACAGCAATCCTTGACGAGGAACAGCGTTAGCGCGCGCAGCCCGTCTAGATCGGCACGGTAAATAATCGACCGGCTATGCCGTTCCGAGCGCACGATGCCGGCGCGCGCGAGAATGCCGAGGTGCGCGGACATGGTGTTCTGCGGCACGTCGAGCTGACGGGCAATTTCACCCGCCGCCATGCCGTCCGGTTCGTGGCGAACCAGCAGGCGAAACACGTCGAGGCGTGTGCCTTGCGCGAGCGCACCAAGCGCAATGATAGCCGAATCGTTATCCATGCATCCGGCATAGCGGATATGTTAAGTTATGAAAGCTCTCACGATCTTCAAACCACTATCGATTCCGACAACGCCCTGCACCGACATGAAAGCGGCAGGCGTAAAGACCATGCCGGCCACGACATGTCGGGCATGAAAAGTAAATGGGAGGGAGGCGTCCGCGCCTCCCTCTTTTAATGGCGGGCGAACACCTTGCGTCCGGTTGGTCCGAACGCGATCACCTCATAGGGCTGTGCGTTCATGCCCGGCATTTCCATGCCAGGTGATCCCACCGGCATACCCGGCACGGCAAGCCCGTTTACGCCTTTGGGATGCTGGGCAAGCACCCGTTTCATGTCGGCAATCGGTACATGGCCCTCAAATGCCATACCGTCGACTACCGCGGTGTGACATGAACTGAGGTCGGCGGGGACACCCATCTTGCGCTGAAGCACATCGCGGTGAGCGTCATCGATGATCTGCACGTTGCGCCCGAACTGCTGACGGACCTGCTTGGCCCACTGCTCGCAACAGCCGCACCCTGGATCGCGGTGCATGGCAATGCTGTTCGCCGCTAAGGCCACAGCCGGGGTCATCATCGCTGCGGCGACGATCGCACTCCGGATCGTAAACTTCATTGCTAAACTCCTTTGGTGAAGCCCCGCCCGGGGGCGGGGTTCCTGCCAGCGGCCTTATTGGGCGCGCTTGCCATGCGACTTGAGCCAGCCCTGAAGCTCGGCGATGTCCTTTTCCTGCTTCGTAATGGTCATCTGCGCCATCCGCTTCGTGTCGGCATCCTTCGCGTCCCGAAGCGCCACGCGCGACATGGTAACGGCTCCACGATGATGTTCGATCATCTTGCGGGTCCACATCTCCGATGCGTCTCTTCGCGTCCCGAAGCGCCACGCGCGACATGGTAACGGCTCCACGATGATGTTCGATCATCTTGCGGGTCCACATCTCCGATGCGTCTCCCTGCTTCGCGGCCATCATCTTCTGATGCATGTCCATCTCGGATGCGGCGTAAGGATTGCCCGGATCATTCATCATCTTGGAATGATCCATTCCCTGCATCTGGCTATGATCCATGCCCGCCATGCTGCTCTGTGCGGCAAGCGGACTGGCGGCGAGCGCTGCGGCTAACATGCCGATCGTGGTAATGGTCTTCATAGTCGTTCTCCCGAGGTATCCCCCACCTAGAGAGAGTTACGCGGCAACGTCGTGCACCCCTTGGACTTTTCTTTGCCTGCGGCGCGGCCAGCGCATGTAGAGCAGCACCACGCCTGCCACCGCAAGGGCTAGCCCCCCAGCTGCAAATGCCATCATCCAAGGGGTGTTGAAGTTCTCATGGTTTTTCCAGTCCATGATGTGGAGGCCCCAGAAAAAATCATAGAGCCGCCACGTACCCGTTCGGACACCGACAATCCTACCGTTCTCCGGTGACACGAACACGCGCGTCGTCTCGGCGTCCTCGAACTCCACACGCCAGACCGGCAGTTTGCCACGAAACTCCGTGCTCGCTGTTCGAGCAAACATGACGGACGCAACAGGGACACCGGGGCCGCGATATGCCGCGCGTGCAACTCGTAGCGCAAAGGGCGCATCGATACGCTGCATCGGCAAACCGGTCCGGGCGTCGTGCATCCGGACCGTGCCGTTAGCCATCGTCAACTCGGCGACGGGTTGTCCGAACAAGGTCGTGTAGCGCAGTTCGCGCACCGGGCCGGGGGCAGCGCCCAACACCGATGCCGGGGAAGCAAACTCCTGAGCCGGATCGATCGTCGCCGTGTTCTCGCGTGCAACGAGGTGTTCTCCTCGTACCCGCTCGATCGGCAGGATGCTCATCAACAAGCCGCTGGAGAACCAGAGCAGTAGCTGCACCCCGATAATCAGTGCCAGCCAGCGATGAAGCTTGCTGGCACCGACATGAAGGCGGAGCCTGCCGCTCCTCAGAACCAGGTCCTCACGCCGGCAACGAAGCTGAAGCCGCCCGTGTCATCACCGCGTGCTCTCGTGAAGCGTGCCGTGTCGCCGAATTGCCTTTCCCACGACACGCCGATGTAGGGCGCAAACTCACGCGACTTTTCGTAGCGCAGCCTGAGCCCGAGTTCGAGGTCCGTAAGCCCCGATCCGATGCCGTCCTGGCGCACGTCTTGGGCTGCAAAGTTGGCTTCCACGCGAGGCTGAAGGACGAAGAATTGTGTCACTCGCTCGTCGTACCATGCCTCGGCTCGGCCAAGCACGTCGCCCTTGTCAGAAAGGAACAGTGCCCCCTCGACGTCGAACCAATAGGGCGCAAGCCCCTCGATCCCGACCGTCGCGTAGGTGCGAGAAGGGTTCGGCTTGAAGTCGTAGCGGACGCCCGCCTGAAGGTTCCAATAGGGATCGAGCGCACGGCTGTAGAGCGCCTGCACCTCGGCCGCTTCGAGCGGTTTGCCAAATGTGCCCTCGCCTTCGCTCTTCAGGGTGAGACGGTTGATGTCTCCCCCGATCCAAGCCTCGCCATCCCATCGATAGCCGTCCCCGCCTTTGCGCGCCTGATACTCGGCAAGGTTGAAGAGCACTTGGTAGTAGGTCATTCCGCCATGCTCGCGGCGCAGGTCGCGGTTGGCATCGCTCATGGCTGCCTCGCCGTAATAGCGAGACGCTGCCAGCACCGGAGATGGTGCAGGCGCGGGCGCATTGCCCGGCTTCAGGTCTGTACCGACAGGCACGGTCGCCATTCCCGGCATTGAAGACATGTCATGCTGCGTTGGCTGGCCGGGTGCCATATCCATGCCGGGCATCGCCGACATATCATGGCCGGTGTGCTCGCCTGTTGCGGTAGCCGGAGCAGGGTTCATGCCTGACATTTGGGACATGTCGTGGCCGGCGTGCGGATCGGCCGCGTTCGCACCGCTCATGTCCATGCCGGGCATCGTGTGTTCGGCATGTGGATCGGCTGCAGGCTTGGAGGGACGCTTTGCCGGGACCTTCCTAGTCGCTGCCTTCTTGGCAGGGGCCCGCTTTGTGGCCGGTCTCGATCTAGCGGTCGGTTTTTTCGCCGGCATTTTCATGCCCGGCATGCTCATGCCCGGCATCATTGAATGGTCCATCGTCTGCGCCGTGGCAGGTGCCGTGGCGACCAGCGCGCCGATCCCGGCGAGAAGCAGCGCCTTCATGCCGCCTCTCCCTTCGCCGAACGGACCTGGACGACCTGCATCATGCCCGCGTGCATGTGGTAGAGCATGTGGCAGTGGAATGCCCAATCGCCCTCGTTGGCGGTCACGTCCCAACTGACCTTGCCCCCCGGTTGGACCATGACGGTATGCTTTCTCGGGCTGTACGCGCCGTGCCCCGTCACCAATTCGAAGAAGTGGCCGTGCAAGTGGATCGGGTGGCCCATCATCGTGTCGTTGACCAGCGTGACGCGGACGCGCTCGCCAGCAAGAAATGGGATCGGTGCCTTCACCTCGGACAGCTTTTCACCGTCGAGCGCCCACATGTAGCGTTCCATGTTGCCGGTAAGGTGGATCTGCACCTCGCGCGACGGCGCGCGCAGATCGGGATTGCGATCGACCGCGACCAGATCGCGGTAATTCAGCACACGATGCCCGACATTCTCCAGACCCTGACCGGGGTCGCCGGTACGATCCATCGGCATCGGCGAGATGGTCTGGACACCCGGCCCCTTCTTCACGCCCGGCGCTTTCGAAAAGTCGCGCATGTTCATGTCCATGCCCGCCATGCCGCCCATTGCCATACCACCTGCGGCGTCGGGCGCACCTGCCATGCCTGGCATCGTAGCACCCGACTGCATCGCGCCGTGATCCATCCCGGCCATTCCGCCCGCGCCGGCACCGGCAGCACCGTGGTCCATCTGCGCGTGGTCCATCGCAGCGGCGGGCTTTTCAGCCGTGGCCATTGATCCGTGATCCATTCCAGGCATGCCACTATGGTCCATGCCCTGCATCGAACCGCCGCCCGACATATCCATGTTCATGTCCATCCCCATGTCCTTCATGGTGGCGACAGGGCGCTTGCGAAGTGGAGGGACTTCAGCGGCCATGCCTTCGCGGGGGCTTAGCGTTGCGCGCGCCATGCCGGACCTGTCCACGCTCTCACCGACCAGCGTGTAGGCGCGCTCGTCCGATGGAGTGACGATCACGTCGTAGGTCTCGGCCACGCCGATCTGGAACTCGTCGACCTCAACGGGACGGACGTTGAGGCCGTCCGCCTGGACAACGCTCAGCTTCAACCCCGGAATCCGGACGTTGAAGGTCGTCATCGCGGACGCATTGATGACACGCAGCCGCACCCGCTCGCCCGGCCTGAACAGCCCCGTCCAATTGTCCTGCGGCCCATGCCCGTTGACGAGATAGGTGTAGTTTGAACCCGTCACGTCGGCGACGTCGGTCGGGTCCATCCGCATCTTGCCCCAATCGAGGCGATCCTTGAGCGGCTGGTCCTCGCCCTTGAGCAGGCCGGCGAGCGTCTGCTGCTGCCGGTTGAAATAGCCCGACTGCTTCTTGAGCTTCATGAAGATGCGATGCGGGTGGAGCTGGCTGTGGTCGGACAGCACGATAACGTGCTCGCGATCCGACTGGATCGGGTCAACGCCCTTGGGGTCGATCACGATGGGGCCGTAGAGCCCCATCTGCTCCTGCAACCCGGAATGGCTGTGATACCAATAGGTGCCGGCCTGCACGATCGGGAACTCGTAGGTGAAGGTCGTGCGCTTATCGATGCCGGGGAAGGCAACGCCCGGCACGCCGTCCATCTGGAACGGCACGATCAGGCCGTGCCAGTGCAACGAGGTCTGCTCATCAAGACCGTTCTCGACATGCAGCCGCACGGTCTGACCTTCCCGCAGCCGGATCAGCGGTGCGGGCACAGTGCCGTTAATGCCGATGGCGTGGCTCTGCCGTCCGTCGATCATCATCATCTGGTGCGCGACCCGGAGCCGGATTTCATCACCCGATACAGTAGGCAGCGGCTTCACAATACCAGCGGAAACAGGCTGCGCCCATGCCGGCATATATGCCGACAGCGCAACACCGCCTCCTGCAAGAGTGGCACCGCGCAGCAATTGGCGGCGGTCTAGAACGCGCGACATGGTAGCTCCTTGGGATTGAGCCGCTGCCGGCCCGTCTCACCTCTTACGCGTCCCGTGCGCCTACCCCTTGGTTCTCTTTCAAATTTTCGGCGAGGCGCGCGCGAGCCCGATATAGCCTGGTTTCGACCGCCTTCTGGCTGATCCCCAATACATCGGCCGTTTCCGCCTGGCTCAAACCCTCGATCGTGCGGAGCACCAACGGTTCTTTGAGATTCATCGGCAAGGTCGCGATGGCGCGCGTCACTTTGGCAAGTTCCTGCCGATCGGCTGCTGCGTCATCGATTGCTACCTGATCGTCCGCGATCGTCTCGGCCTGTTCGTCGAGCGGTGCGGCAAAGGAGAAAAACCGACGGACCGCGCGCTTCCTTGCCCAATCCCGGCATTTGTTGACGGCGATCGTAGAAAGCCATGCTTTCATCGCCCGCTGTGTATCGTAGCGCGGCATCGCCTGATGCGCCGCGACAAACGTCTCTTGAACCAAATCGAGCGCTTCGTCGGCCTCGCCGACAAAGGCGCGCGCGAGCCGGAATATAGGCTCACGATAGCGACGCATGATTTCGGAGAATGCCGCTTGTCGGCCAGCGATGCTGAGCGTCGCCAGTTCGCCGTCGGACAGGGTGGTCCAATCGAGGCTCACCCTTGGTCGTCGGTGAGCGCCTTCACCACCGCAGCATCGAATTGGGGGGTCTGATCCGGGCGCAAAAGCTGCCGCATGGCGAAGATATGCGCCAACGTTGCCTTCTGTAACTCGCCCATCGCCGCATGACTCTGATCGACCGCGGCGGTCACCTTGGGGCCGTTGCCATGCTCGGTCTCAATGGCCTCGGCTAGCCGTGCATTGTCCGCGCGCATTTCCAATTCCAGCGCGTGGCGTTGCACCGCGAACCGGTCCTCTAGGCTTTTCAGCCGGGCCTGCTGATTGCCATCAAGCGCCAGCTTATGGTGCAGGACCTCGTGCAAGGCGGTGCCCGGTTGCTTAGGCTGGGGCAGCAACACGCGCGCAAGAAATACGCCTGCGATAGCCGCGAGGAAGGCCAGTACAACGCAGACGATAAGCCGCTTGGTCGATGTCATGGCTCACCAATCAGCAAGACCGATGGCGCCAGTGGTGATGCGCCCCCGAGCGGCGAAAGCGACACCGCAGGGCTGGCGGTCGCCGGAAGTTCCGCGCCAACCATGCCGATCGCGAGCGCTGCGACCATCACGCCCCCGACGCCCAATCCGGTCA